>URTM01000006.1 GCA_900550865.1 uncultured Dorea sp.
GGGAATACCAAACAACTCACTGCACACCGTACCGAAAACACAGCCCGCGAAGGCGCCCAACACCAGCATCGGAAAGAAAATGCCACCCGGTACTCCTGCTCCGAAGCTCACTGCTGAAAATACAAACCGCAGGGCAAACAAAATCAACAATGTCTGAATGATCATTCGCTCGTGTGTCATTGTCTCAATCAAACTGTGTCCGTTTCCCAGCACTTCCGGAGCGAAGATTCCCAGAATCCCCGCCGCAAGAAACGGGATCACCGCTTTGCCTGCCGGTCTAAAGGCAAAAATCTTCTGGTAGAAAGTCTGAACTTTCAAAGTAAACCAGTTATAAAAGACGCCAAAAAATCCCAACAGAACACCCATCAAAATCAACAGTCCATAATATCCCTGGGGCAGGTTACCCACAATTTCAAACTGAAAAATCGGATCCATACCGAGCACCCTGGTCGTCATATAGTCCGCCACTACCGCTGATGTCATCGCAGACACAAATACCGCCGCTGTAAAGTTTTTATGAATTTCTTCCATAGTAAACATCACACCCGCAAGCGGCGCCTGGAACGCGGCAGCCATCCCTGCACTCGCACCACAGGTCAGAAGAAATTTCTCCTCCGTCTTCCCCCTCTTCAGCACTCTTGAGACGCCTTTTCCTGCCATAGCCCCGAGCTGGATGGACGGGCCCTCCCGTCCAAGTGCCAATCCTCCGAACAGCCCCAGAAATCCCCCCAGAAACTTCGCCGGTAGAATCCGGCGCCAGTTCTGATGCAGTTTTCCTTCCATCTCCCCTTTCAACTGTGGGATCCCACTACCAGAGATCATCGGCTCCCACTTTACAAGGAGTCCAGTAATTACCGCCATCAGAAAAAGCGCTCCCATCCAGAGCGCTGTTCTTCCCGGATGTCCTTGGCAAAGTCCCAAAATCTCCTGCATCCACGAAGCCGCATAGTTCAGGCAAATCCGGTACAAAAGCACCACGCCTCCGGCGAAACATCCTACCAGGATCCCTTCTCCGATCATAATTACCGGAAAATCGGCCGATCTGCGGATGGTATAAGATATATCCTTTTTCTCTCTCATTTTCTTTTTCCTGTCTTTCCTTTTCAATTTAGAAGTTGTTTCACTCCCGTTATTCACAGTATAATTCCATTTTGCAAAATATTCAATCAAAGACTGGAATCAATGGAAGTCAAAACAACCTCTCTTTTTAAACAAAAAAGATTATCCGTTACACATCACCAAATCTGATATGTACGGATAATCCTGACCCGGAACCGTCTGAATTTTATCTTATAAAAAAATCCTCCGTAACATGGAGGATAAAATCGGAGTGACAGGATTTGAACCTGCGGCCTCTACGTCCCGAACGTAGCGCTCTACCAAGCTGAGCCACACTCCGATAACTACGGATAGAGGACTCGAACCTCTACTAACAGAGTCAGAGTCTGCTGTGCTGCCATTACACCAATCCGCATCAATGTGACTTTTCTCTGTTGGTCTTAAGTTGTCCAACGAATATTTATTATACTCGTTTACAAAGAAAAGTCAATAGGTATTTTTTATTCTTTCAAATTTTTTCAATTTGGATTTTTCAAAACCCCTGCTTATTTTCCTTTTTTCTGTACCGCCGATAAAATCCCAATGCCAACACCAGACAGCAGCTCTCAGCAATCACCGGTGCCCACCAGATTGCCTCACCGCCAAATACCGCCGTAAGGAACACCAGACTGATCACCAGCGCAACCAGACTTCTTGTAAGCGAGATCATCGTTGCAAAGCCTGCCCTTTCCACAGAAGTAAAATATCCTCCCAGAACCACATTAAGTCCCGCAAGCAGGAAAGAAAGGATAAAAATGCGGAATACCTTCACTGAATATGTGATCAGAGATGCTTCACTCTCTTTCAAAAACAATCTTACAATGCCTCCCGCTCCCGCATAACATACGATCAGTGCTCCTACGGAACCCACCAGCGCCGCCGTGATTCCGTATTTCAAAAGCTTCTTATATTTTACCGGTTCATTTTTCCCGTAATAGTAGCTGATCAATGGCTGCGATCCCTGCGCAATACCAGCCATGGACATGACAACAATTGTATTCACATACGAGATGATCGTGTAGCTTACCAGCGCATATTCCCCGATATATTTCAGAATTGCCTGATTAAAAAAGAAGATAATTATACCACTTGAGAATTCCGTCACACCAGACGACATTCCATTACGGATCTGACGCAGGATTTCCGATGGCATCAGATGGAATTTCGCGAATCTTATCGTTCCTTTCGGACCAAGAAAATGCCACAGATACAAGATGATCACTGCAGCCTGCGAAATTCCCGTCGCAAATGCAGCTCCCCAGACCCCTTTATGCAATACCATGACCAGAATATAATCCAGAATACAATTTAGGACTGCTCCCGAAGTCACATAGATCGTTGCAAGCTTGGGATAACCATCTGTCTTGATCAAGGTCTCAAATGAATATGACAGGATGTATGCCAGTGAAAACGGTGCAATCGTTCCGATATAGGTTTTTGCATACGGAAGAATGTTATCCGTAGCTCCTAAAAATCTTGCAAATGGTTCCAGAAACAGCGTGACCAAAATTGTGATCAGAACCGACAAGATACATAGGAGAACAACATTCTGGGTAAATACTTCATTTGCTCTTTTTTTCTCTCCCTGTCCCAGAAGAATTGCCACGATCGTCGAATTTCCCACTGCAAACAGAATCGAGATAGAAAACAGTCCTGTCGTAAACGGCATGGAGATGTTCACTGCTGTCAGCGCTACCTCCGATACACCTCTGGCCACGAAGATACCATCTACCATCGTATAGAGTGAGAATACCCACTGTGCGATGATCGATGGGATGATAAAACGTAAAAAATCACTTTTTAAAGACTTTCCCTCAAGTCTCATGAATAAAACCTCATTTCTTTTTGCTCATTTCTTTTTGCTTATTTCTTTTTCCCAGTTTTTCTTTCATTTATACTCTAAACCCTGGTATAATACTAAGGTCAAGCACTATATTTTTTATCAAATTTTTTTGTCAAACTTCATCAGGTAAAACATATGAAACAATTTTACAAAATTAACGAAATATCCAAACTATACCATATCGGTCCGGATTCCCTGCGTTATTATGAAAAACTGGGGCTTCTGACTCCAAAGCGCGGACAAAATAATTACCGTCTCTATACCCTGGACGATCTCTGGCGGCTGAACATTATCCGCGATCTGAGACGGCTTGGATTTCCCATGGAAAAAATACATGAATATATCAACAACCGGAACGTAGAAAATACACAAAAGCTTCTGGAAGAAGAATTAGATGCCATTCACCTGCAGATTCAGGAATTACAAAAGCTTCAAAAAAGCGTAGAAGAACGGTTACAGACATTATCAGGGGCAAAAGACCAGACACTATGTAAGATCCGTCTGCAAACTTTTCCAGACCGTTATTGCCATACATTAGATACTCCTTACCATACAGATGAGGAGATGGATTTTCTGGTAAAACAATTGTTAAGCCAAAACACAGAACATCTCTATATCATCAGTAATCATAATATCGGGTCTTTTCTTCCATTGGAAGAAATCGGAAAAGGATGCTATGAGAATTATTCAGGTGTATTTATCATTGACAATTCAGGAAATTACCGTCTGGAGGGCGGCACTTATCTCACCTTTACTTATGCCGGAGACTACCGGCAGAATGTTACTTACATTCCTGACCTTTTAAACTATGCCGCAGATCACGGCTTTATTCCGGACAGTCCCCTTCTCGAGCTGATCTGGGTGGATAATCATCAGTCTGCGGATATTTCAGAACATATTACAGAACTCCAGCTGAGAGTGCTTCCCAAAAACTAACCCGAAAAACGGCCGGTATTCATATACGCTGTCTTTCCGCATATGAATACCGGCCGGCTTTTTCTTTTTTATTCTTCGTATGTGGCTGTTATCAAAGATGTATTCTCTTAATTCTTCGAATTATTACATCTTCTTAATTCTTTCGATTGCTGCAACCGTATTCTCATATGTTCCGAATGCAGTCAGACGGAAGTATCCTTCCCCGCTTGGTCCGAATCCTGATCCCGGAGTACCTACTACATTGGCTTTATCAAGCAGGTAATCGAAGAAATCCCATGATGTCATTCCCTTTGGTGTCTCAAGCCAGATATATGGTGCGTTGACACCGCCTGATACGTTGTATCCGGCATCTTTCAGTCCTTCTTTGATGACTTTTGCATTGTTCATGTAATAAGCAACCTGCGCGCTTAACTGCTCTTTTCCGGCGTCAGAATATACAGCCTCTCCTGCTTTCTGGATGATGTAAGATGTTCCGTTGAATTTTGTTCCGTGACGTCTTGCCCACAGAGAGTGTAACATTACATCTCCGGATTTGATGTCTTTTGGAATGACTGTAGCACTCAGACGTACTCCTGTAAATCCTGCGTTCTTAGAGAAACTTCTGATCTCGATCGCACATGTTCTTGCTCCTTCACACTCATAGATAGAATGTGGTACTTCTTTTTCTGAAATGTATGCCTCGTAAGCAGCATCGTAAATGATCACTGCACCTACTTTATTCGCATAATCAACCCATGTCTGAAGCTGTTCTTTTGTTACAGTAGATCCTGTCGGGTTGTTCGGGAAGCACAGGTAAATGATATCCGGTGTCTCTTCCGGAATCTCCGGTGCGAAGTTCGTCTCTTTTGTACAAGGCATATAGATAACATTGCTCCATGTTCCTGTTGCAGCATCGTATGTACCTGTACGTCCTGCCATAACATTTGTATCTACATAAACCGGATATACTGGGTCACACACAGCGATCTTGCTGTCTTTTGAGAAAATCTCTTGGATATTACCGCAATCTTCTTTTGCTCCGTCGGAAATGAAGATCTCATCTGCATTGATGTCGCATCCTTTTGCCTGATAGTCGTTCTTAGCCATTGCACTTCTTAAGAACTCATATCCCAGATCCGGTGCATATCCGTGGAATGTCTCTGCATGTGCCATCTCGTCAACTGCTCCGTGAAGAGCTTCAACGATTGCCGGTGCCAGAGGCTGTGTTACATCACCGATACTTAATTTAATAATCTCGGCTTCCGGATGTGCTGCCTGATATTCACGCTGTTTTCTTGCCACTGTTGAGAACAGATAGCTTCCTGGTAACTTCAAATAATCCTGGTTTACTTTAAACATCTTCTTACTCCTTTATCTCTGTAATGTCTATCACGCCGTCGAATACAACTGTTGCAGGTCCTGTCATAAATACACGGTCCTTTTCTCTGTCCCATTCGATCTGCAAGTCTCCACCTAATAATTTTACCGTAACTCGTGTATCTGTCAAGTCATTTAATATACTGGATACTGCCACGGCACATGCTCCGGTTCCGCATGCAAGGGTCTCGCCCGAGCCGCGTTCCCATACACGCATCTCTACGGTATGTCTGTCGATACAGCGTACGAACTCGGTATTGATACGTTTCGGGAATCTTTCATGATTCTCGAATTTCGGTCCGATCTTTTCCAGATCCAGGTTCTTTACATCGTCCACATAGATGACCGTATGCGGATTTCCCATGGATACTCCTGTCATGCGGTATTCTTTTCCGTCTACTTCAATTGGTTCGTCAATGACCTGTTCATTCTCTGATACGATCGGAATCAGGTCTGCCTGAAGCTCCGGTTTTCCCATGTCAACCCTGACCAGTGCAACTTTTCCGTCTTCTACGGTAAGATCCAGATATTTGATTCCTCCAAGTGTCTCCACAGATATCTGTGTCTTATCTGTCAGTCCGTAATCATAGACATATTTTGCCACGCAACGGATTCCATTGCCGCACATCTCACCGCGGGAACCGTCCGCATTATACATCTCCATCTCAAAATCAGCCACTTTGGACGGATTGATCATGATCAGTCCGTCAGAACCAATCCCGAAATGTCTGTCACTGACGAATCTCGCCACTGCCGGTGGATTATCAATCTTTTCTTCGAAACAGTTGACATAGACATAATCATTGCCCAGTCCGTGCATTTTTGTAAAATTCATCTCTGTTATCTCCCTGCCTTTCTTTGTGTCAGTCTTATTTTCCTGTAATATTCATGTATGTTTCGGTTTATTTCTGTATACTTTTTGTATTTATCTGTATCTTCCTGATCCTTCATTCCTTACTCTGCCATAATGCTCAGTACCATCTCTGCTGTCTCTACCATGTTCGTTCCGCTATCCATACTGCTCTTCTGAAGATACCGATGTGCTTCTCCTTCGGACATGTTATTACGTTCCATCAGAAGCTCTTTGGCCCGGCGGATCGTCTCCTGCTGTTTTGGATCACGGTTCTTTGATTCTTTCTTCCGTTTCTTTCGTTTTCTGTCCATGGACTGCAGCATCATATTCATGGTATTCAATAGATCGTATACCTTGATTGGAGTAGAAAGCCCTACAATTCCCTCTACATCCCCGTTGCTCCATTTATCCTGCGACGCAACCAGAAGCATTTCAAACGAATCTGGCAAATATTCCCGCAGCTGTGTATACATCATATCCTTCATGCGGTAACCGCAGACCACGATTCCGTCATCCACGGTATCTGCATAGTGCATGACCTGTGCCCCGGTGGTACACACACCGATCACATCCATGCCGCCTCTGGCAAGCAGATTCCTGATATTTGTTGCATTATCTTTATTTGGGAATACAACAATAATCCCTGTCACTTACGCCACCTCCTGTCAGATACTCTTTTGCGCATTCTTTTTAAGTGCAAAATCCGTATTACAGTAAGTGCAGGTATCTTTCAAGCTCCCAGTCTGTAACCTGGATTCTGTAATCCTGATACTCGCTGGTCTTTGCTTCGATATATTTTCTGGAAAGATCTTCTCCTAAGATCTCCTGGATAAATGTATCTTTCTGGAATTCTTTTGCCGCCTCTCTTAAGCTTCCCGGCAGCTTCTCGATTCCAAATATCTTACGTTCTTCGTCCGTCATCTCGTATACATTACGGTTGACTGCTTTCGGAGGCATCGTGCCCTGTTTGATGCCGTCAAGACCTGCTGCAAGGCATACAGCCAGTGCCAGATAAGGGTTTGCCGACGGATCCGGGTTACGAAGCTCTACTCTTGTATATTCTCCACGTGTTCCCGGGATACGGATCAGCGGTGTACGGTTCTTTGCAGACCATGCGATATATACCGGTGCCTCATATCCAGGGATCAGACGCTTGTAGGAATTGACACTTGGGTTCGTGATAAATGTCAGTGCTTTCATGTGCTTCATGATTCCGCCGATAAAGCAGTAAGCTTCTTTGCTGAGTCCATACTCATCCTTTGCATCCTGGAATACATTGATTCCATCCCTGCTGATTGACATATTCAGATGCATGCCGGAACCATTTATGCCGAATTTCGGCTTTGGCATAAATGTTGCATGTAATCCATGACGCTTGGCGATCGTCTTCACGACCAGCTTGAACGTCATAATGTTATCTGCCGTTGTCAGCGCCTCATCATAACGAAAATCAATCTCATGCTGTGCTGGTGCTGCCTCATGATGTGAAGATTCAATCTCAAATCCCATATCTTCCAGAGTCAGTACCATATCACGTCTCGCATTTTCACCCAGATCTAAAGGTCCTAGATCGAAGTATCCGGCACTTTCGTGGGAAAGTGTAGTCGGAAGTCCGTCATCATCCGTATGAAATAAGAAGAATTCCAGCTCCGGACCTACATTGAATTCATATCCCATCTCTTTGGCTTCATCCATGACCTTTTTCAGAATATATCTCGGATCACTTTCATATGGTGTTCCGTCCGGTTTATAGACGTCGCAGATCAGTCTTGCAACCTTTCCCTGCTGTGGTCTCCATGGGAAGATCTCAAATGTATTCAGATTCGGATACAGGTACATATCGGATTCCTCTACTCTTGCAAATCCTTCGATCGATGAACCGTCAAACATGATCTCATTATTCAGTGCTTTGTCCAACTGGCTTGTGGTAATCGCGATGTTTTTCATGGTTCCGAAAATGTCTGTAAACTGTAAGCGGATAAATCCTACATCCTCTTCTTCTACCATTCTTAATATATCTTCTCTTGTGTAATTGTTCATTTTACCGACCTCCACTCGATATACATCTTTTTTCATGACTTCTGACATTTTTCGTCAGCTTCTTGCTGTTCTTTACAGTCTTCCGGCAATTTTTTTACATTTTCCTACAGTCTCCCTGCAGCTTTTTCCAGACATCCAGAAGGTTTACATTGCATCAACAATCTGCTGTACGAATGCATCTAAGCTGTCTTCCTGATCTGCTTTTAATTTCGACTTGATGGACAGTTTCTGATCGAGCACTGTCATATTTTTCATCTCTTCTAACTGTTTTACGATCTGTTTTCCTGCTGTTGCAGCCCAGGTTCCGTTGTCCATAACTGCTACCGTTCTGTTCTGTACAGCCAGGGCTTTCATGTGTGCAAGCAGATTTTCGATTGGCGGATAGATGCCTCCGTTGTATGTCGGGCATGCAATCACCACATGGCTTACACGAAAGATCTCTGCGATCAGTTCTGACACATCCGTCTTCGATGCATCATAAACTGCAATATTCTTCACGCCTTTTGCACCAAGCTTTGCTGCCAGTGCATCGGCTGCCTGCTCTGTATTTCCATAAATCGAACCATAGATGATGGCAACTGCCTGGTCTTCCGGTTCGTATTTGCTCCACTTGTCATGTTTCTCAATGAAGTAATTCAGATTGCTTCTCCATACCGGTCCGTGAAGTGAACAGATCATCTGAATATCCAGTCCGGCTGCTTTCTTCAGCAGTGCCTGTACCTGCATGCCATATTTTCCAACAATATTGGTGAAATATCTTCTTGCATCATCGATCCAGTCTTTTTCGAAATCTACATCGTCATTGAACAGATTGCCGTTCAGTGCCCCGAATGTTCCGAATGCGTCTGCAGAGAACAGTATCTTCTCTGAATCTTCATAAGAGACCATAACTTCCGGCCAGTGCACCATCGGCGCCATCACAAAATGAAGTGTGTGGCTTCCAAGTTCCAGTGTATCTCCTTCTTTTACCACAACTTGTCTGCCTTCCAGATCTGCATCAAAGAACTGACCGATCATCTGCATGGTCTTCGCATTGCCGACTACTTTTGCCTCCGGATATAAGTCCAGGATTCTCTGGATATTGGCGCAGTGATCCGGCTCCATGTGCTGTACAACCAGATAATCTAATGTTTCTCCATTTAATGCATAAGCCACATTTTCGATAAACTGCTCAGATGCAGATGCATCAACTGTATCCATCAGAGTATTCTTTTCATCCTTGATCAGATATGCATTGTAAGATACTCCTCGTGGAATCGGAAATAAGTTCTCAAATAAATTTAATCTTCTGTCATTGGCTCCTACCCAGATGACATGATCGGTTACATTTCTTGTACACTGCATGATTCATTCCTCCTAAAATTCTCTGTTCTCTTTTTACTATTTTTATTATGAATAATTTTATCTGTTTTCAGACTTCTTCTTATCACATAATATCATATTTTTTAGCACATTAACGCACAAACTTTTTGAATTTACGCATTAAATTTCATACAATTTCATAAACGCCGATATTTTCTTTTATTTTTCAGTATAACATGAATGGAAAATCTTTTGCATTTATCTTTTCATCCTCTTTCCGACATTCCAGTTTTCCTGTTTTGGTGTTATAATATAGCAATCATACAACTGGCTTTTGCCGGGGAAAGGATGAATATTGAAATACAACGAAACCTCAAAAACATTTGCCCCTAAGACTTTACGCCACAGTATTCTTGCTACCATCGCCATACTTGCACTTGCGACAATCCTGGCTTTTTCTTTTTTCCACATTACCAGAAGTGATCCTGCCAATATAGCATTAATCTATATCCTTGCGCTGATCATCATTGCACGTATTACAACCGGATATATCTTCGGGATCATATCTTCCATATTTTGCGTGATTTTTATCAACTGGTGTTTTACTTATCCTTATTTTAAAGTAAATTTTTCACTCAGTGGATATCCGGTCACATTTTTTTTCCTTTTATCTATCTCACTGATCGTATCTACGCTGACTTCCCAGCTCATCCGGCAGGATCGGCTGATCCTGGAAAGGGAACGTGAAATCAACGAAGTGGAAAAAGAGCGGATCCGCGCCAATCTCCTGCGGGCAATCTCTCATGATCTGCGCACGCCGCTTACAACGATCATCGGATCTTCGGATTCTTTTATTGAAAATTATAATTCACTGACAGATTCTGAAAAGCTGGCTCTGATTTCTTCTATTAACGAAGATTCCCACTGGCTTTTGAATATGGTCGAAAACCTGCTTTCTGTCACACGTATTCAGGATAAAACAGGAAAAGTCAAAAAGGAAGAAGAGATTGTGGAAGAAGTCGTATCTGAAGCAATTGTACGTTTGAAAAAGCGGATTCCTGAAATCCAGATCTGCGTCAGTGCACCGGAAGATGTCCTGATGATCCCGATGGATCCTCTCCTGATCGAACAGGTTCTGATGAATCTGATGGAAAATGCTTATGTACATTCGGAGAGTACAAAGCCTGTTGATTTACATATCACAGAAGAAGCAGATACCATCACATTCCATGTCATCGATTATGGAAAAGGAATTGATGAACAGACCATTCCTCTCATTCTTAAGGGGGAATACACTACTCCTCATACTTCCGACACACACAGAGGTATGGGAATCGGGCTTTCCATCTGCAATACCATTGTCCAGGCACATGGAGGACATATCTCTGCCCACAACCATGATGATGGTGCAGAATTTGCATTTACATTACCAAAGGAGGATATAGAAACATGAACGACAGTTATTCTATTCTGATCATAGAAGATGAAAAAAACATTCTGGGATTAATATCCCGTACCTTAAAATCAAATGGATATAAAGTAACGACCGCAGATACAGGAAAAGCAGGGCTTTCCATTATTAATTCACAGTGTCCGGACCTTGTTCTTCTGGATCTGGGACTTCCGGATATGGATGGAAATGATATCATCTCTTCTGTCCGTAAATGGACGAGCTGTCCGATCATCGTCATTTCTGCAAGAACCGGAGAGCATGACAAAGTAGAAGCTCTGGATCTTGGTGCGGATGATTACATCACCAAACCATTCGGAACATCTGAACTGCTTGCACGGATCCGGACTTCCCTGCGACATGGGAACCGCATGGCTTCAAATTCGCCATTATTTATCCGGCCATATAAGTGTCAGGGCCTGATCCTGGACTTTGAAAAGAGGATGGTCACACTGGACGGGACAGAGATACATCTCACACCGGTGGAATACAAAATTGTTGCCTATCTGGCAAAGAATTCTGGAAAGGTTATGACTTATGCCTCTGTCATGGAAAATGTATGGGGACCATTTACCGATAATAATAACCGCATCTTGCGTGTCAACATGGCAAATATCCGACGTAAGATCGAACGCAATCCGTCACAGCCGCAGTTCTTATTCACCGAGGTCGGTGTCGGCTACCGGATGTGTGAAGACGAAAACGAAGTCTAAACCGGAATATCCGTCTGTTAAGAAGGTGTTAAGGAACCCTGGCAGGTCTGTACTTTCAGATAGAATATGTTATTATGATAACGAAGTGGCATATCGTAAAAGAAAAGCCTCATTCATTATTCTCTCAAGAAAAGGATGCACGTCCATGCATCCTTTTTTGTTACTCAAAACCAGTTTGGGACGGAGGATTTCTGGAAATCCTCCGTCCCAAACGAAAACAGTCCTGTCCCTTTTTCGAAAAGCCCTGTCCCTTTTTGCACTTGTCAAACAATTAACATATTTTATACATGCCAGATATCTCTGTTATACTCGGCAATTGTACGGTCTGATGAGAAGAATCCTGCTTTTGCAATGTTCACGATCATCTTCTTTGCCCATGCCATACGGTCTTCATAATCTGCAAATACTCTTTCTTTTGTCTGAACATAATCCTTTACATCCAAAAGTGTCATAAACCAGTCTTTCTGAATCAGTTCTGCATGGATCTCAAGGAGTGTACGTACATCACCGATCTTGAGCATCTCAGGACTGATGATGAAATCTACCCACTTGCGGATGTCTTCGTCATTGATATAGTAATCTGCTGCCACATAGTCTGCTTTTGCATAGTGCTCGATTACCTGATCACTGCTCTCACCGAAAATGTAGATGTTCTCATCTCCGACAAGCTGATGGATCTCTACGTTTGCTCCGTCCTCTGTTCCAAGTGTTACAGCACCGTTCAACATGAACTTCATGTTACCTGTTCCACTTGCTTCCTTTGATGCCAGTGAGATCTGTTCCGATACTTCACATGCAGGGATCAGTTTCTCTGCCATTGTTACATTGTAGTTTTCTACCATCACAACCTGCAGATATGGTGCCACTTCTGGATCATTCTTGATCAGTTCCTGCAGACACAGGATCACATGAATGATGTCTTTTGCAATAATGTATGCCGGTGCAGCTTTTGCTCCGAAGATCATTGTGATTGGTCTCTTTGGTTTATTTCCGGCTTTAATATCCAGATATTTGTAAATAATATACAGGACGTTCATCTGCTGTCTCTTGTACTCGTGAAGACGTTTGATCTGGATATCAAAGATTGCATTATCATTCAATACTACTCCTGATTCTTTTTCCAGATATTCTTTTAATGCAGTCTTATTCTGCTGTTTAACATCCAGAAGTGCATTCAGGGCTTCTTCATTGTCGATCTGTGCAAGAAGTCCTTCCAGCTTTGAAGCATCTTTACGGAATTCACCGACTCCATATTTATCCATCCATTCTACCAGCTTCTTGTCACAGTGCATCAGCCATCTTCTGAACGTGATACCATTTGTCTTATTATTGAATTTCTCCGGGTAAATGTCATAGAATGGCTTTAATTCTACGTCTTTCAGGATCTCTGTATGCAGTGCTGCAACACCGTTGACACTAAATCCATAATGCATATCCATTCTTGCCATGTGTACACGGTTCCACTCGTCGATGATCTGCACATCTTTGTTATCATACTTTGCTGCTACTCTCGCTGCCAGTTCACGGATGATTGGCATTAAGTGTGGAACAACTGCCTCAAGATAGTCGACTGGCCATTTCTCCAGTGCTTCTGCAAGGATAGTATGGTTGGTATATGCACAGGTATTTGTCACAATCTCAATTGCCTTATCCATAGAGATTCCTCTCGCTGTCAGAAGACGGATCAGCTCCGGAATTACCATAGACGGATGTGTATCGTTGATCTGGATCACTACGTGCTTATCGAGTTCTTCCAGTGCATATCCTTTTTCTTCACATTCTTTCAAAATGAACTGTGCACCGTTGCTTACCATGAAGTACTGCTGGTAGATACGAAGCAGCTCACCCTGTTTGTCACTGTCATCCGGATAGAGGAACAGTGTCAGATTCTCACGGATATCATTTTTGTCAAATGAGATTCCGTCCCCTACGATATTTTCATTTACGGATTCGATGTCGAATAAGTGAAGTTTATTGGTTCCATTTTCATATCCTGTTACATCGATATCATATAATTTCGAATGCAGGCTGAAATCTTTGAATGGTACGTCAAATCCGATTCCTGTATCGGTAAGCCAGCTTGTATTCTGGATCCATGGGTTTGGAGTCTCTTTCTGTTTGTGATTTTCGAATACCTGTTTGAACAGTCCGAGGTGATAGTTCAGTCCGATTCCGTCTCCTTCCAGACCGAGTGATGCGATGGAATCTAAGAAGCAGGCTGCCAGTCTTCCAAGTCCACCGTTACCAAGTGACGGTTCCGGTTCTACTTCTTCGATCTCGCAGATGTCTTTTCCATTTGCTGCAAGAAGTTCTCTGACTTCATCGTATACACCAAGGTTGATCAGGTTGTTGGATAACAGTTTTCCGATCAGGAATTCTGCTGATATATAATATACTTTTCTTCCTTTTTCTGAAACATTTCTTCCCTTATCTGCCGCAGCTTCTTTTACTGTAGAAAGAAGTGCTGCGTAAATCTCTTCATTTGCCGCATCTTTGATTGATTTACCAAGTGTCTGCTGTAATTTTTCTGAGAAATTCATAATTAAACCTCCTGAATCTGCGCTGCCGCATCATTATTCTGAATCTGTGTCTGATTCATTTCTATAAGTTCTTTGTTTATCAGTTTCCGTTTGCTTTACACTGATATTATAATCAGATTATAACCATTATCTCTTGCATCATAGTAGTAAAAAGTAATACAATACTATCAAATATACAACTTTTTGACAGTAGAAAGGACTCCGTCATCTGATTATGAACACACTTACCTACGAAAACCTTCACGAAGTAAAAAAACACGTCAGCATCCAGTTCCCATACAACACGTACCTGTGTTCCATTCCACTGGACTTCACACAGGTTCCGCTTCACTGGCATAATGACGTGGAGATCATTGTAATAAAAAAAGGCTGCGGTATCATTTCCGTTGATACCGAGCCCAGAACGGTAAAGGCCGGTGACATCATCCTGGTCCGTCCGGGTCAGCTCCACTCTATCTCACAGCACGAGAAAGACAGCATGGAATATGAAAATATCCTGTTCCAGACAGATCTTCTTTACTCTGCCGGTTCAGACTCCCGGACAATTGGATATTTCCAGCCATATTTTTCACTGGAATATGAACTTCCATGGCTCTTCGATGATTCCTGTACCTGCCATGATGCACTTGCTTCCTGTATCGATGCAATCGATGAGCTTTGCAGTAAAAGACCGGACTATTACGAACTGTCGGTAAAAGGACATCTGTTTCACTTCTTTTTCCTTTTATTCTCCTCTCAGGGCGCACCGGTCACCTTCAATCGGAACAAATCTCTGGATAAGGTAAAACAGATTGTCTCCTATATTGAATCGCATTACACAGAACCAATCACTGTTCAGAGCGCAGCAGATTACATGGGATTTTCCGAATCTCATTTTATGAAATTCTTTAAGCAGCATCTGCATACAACATTCACCAGTTACCTGAATGGTTACCGGCTCACCATCGCCGCCAGACTTCTGCTCACGGAGGATGACAGTATCCTGTCGATCTCGGAACGCACAGGATTCAACAATCTGTCTTATTTTAACCGGCTGTTCAAAAAAGAATACCAGATGTCGCCGCGGGAATATCGCAATCGTTAAACCGGTCTGATGAATCTATGGCATCTACAGGGTCTGCCACTGGCAGTTTCTTTCGAACGCATGGTGATAAAAAACGGAATCTGAAATATGTTACTATCTCAGATTCCGTTCTTTTGTTTCATTTATCTAATTTTATGCATCAATTATAAAAGAGAACTTCTTCAAAAATCCTACTCAACCTCTTCCGGTTCCATACTTCTCATATGTTCCCCGTCTTTTTTGATCTCATATTTCTGATTATATTCATTCAGATAAGTCTTATATTCAGCGCTGTCAGAAGGATATACCTTCGAATCATGGATATGTGTATCCATATTCTCTTTATCACTGTTCATAAGTGCAACCATCGCGCTTGCACAGTGCGCTGCAATACGGTTAAAGCTGTTCAGGATATCTGTAAATACTGTTCCTTCTTCCAGACCGCATCCACCACTGCTCATACGTTCCACATGACGCATCTTCAGTTCATCACAGAGTGTTGTGATGACCATACCAAGCGGTGCTACTCTCTGTGCCATCTCTTTATCATTCTCAAGAAATGCTTTGCATGTAAGATTGATTTCCTCACGTACCGCTTCCATAACAACATTCAGTTCATCCCATGCATCTTCTGAAAACTGTGTCTTATTCTCATGCATTTCACTGGACATATATGCAATATAGGAAGCATGATCTCCGATACGTTCAAAGTCATTGATCGTATGCAGGTAAAGTGATACCTGTCTTGTCTGTGCTGTATTCATCTCATGCTTTGTCAGCTTGATCAGATAATCACCCAGACGGCTTTCATACTTATCGATCAGGTCTTCTTTTCTCTGAACCTTGTCGAACTTGCTCTGCTGATACTCATTCAACAGGTTCATTGCACGGTTGACATTCTTACGAAGCTTCTTTGCCATACCACTCATTGCTCTGTGGCACTGTCCGATCGCAAGTGCAGGATACGCAAGAAGACGCTCTTCCAAAAGATCAAAGTCTGCTTCATCTTCCAGTTCTTCTGCGCTGTCTTTTACCAGCCAGCATACCAGCTTCTCAAGTTTATTAATAAACGGGAACAGAACACATACCGTTACCAGACGGAACACTGTGTTCAACAGGGCAATCGATACCGGCGACATAATATTGTCCAGAAAATCAAAATGGACAAATGCATTGATCGTATAAAATCCGATCGACCAGATCAACATTCCAAAGGTATCATTTAATAAGTACACAAGTGCGGTTCTCTTACCATTCTTATTTGCTCCGATCGCTGAGACCAGTACCGGACAGGATGCACCGACACCGATACCAAGGATGATCGGGAATGCGCTGGAAAACGTAAGGATTCCTGTTACCGATAAAGCCTGCAATACACCAACGGTAGCAGATGCGCTCTGCAGTACGGCTGTAAACGCAATACCTACTAAGATACCTGCGATTGGATTCGAGAACATCGTCAGCATATCAATAAATACTTTACTTTCTCTTAATGGTGTAACCGCACCACTCATTGTCTGCATTCCTGTCATCAGAATTGCAAAACCAAGCATGATATTACCGATGTTCTTGTGTGTCGTTCTTTTACAAATCATCCTCATGATCGTACCGATCACTGCAACGACAGCCGCTATCGTTGCCGAAGATAAAACCTTCGCAATACCATTTGATCCGTCAATATAGGAAAGACATAAGATCCATCCGGTAATACTGGTACCGATATTGGCTCCCATGATGATACCGATCGCCTGTTTCAGCTTCATCATACCAGAGTTAACAAAACCGATGACCATAACTGTTGTTGCGGAAGATGACTGAATGACACTGGTCACTCCTGTTCCAAGTGCTACTCCTTTGAGCGGTGTGTTTGTCATTTTGTAAAGGAATGCTTCCAGTTTATTACCGGCAACCTGTTTCAGCCCATCTCCCATAAGGGACATTCCGAACAGAAACAAAGCAACTCCACTTAACAATGACAATACCATAGAAAATATTTCCATAATTTTCTCCTTTGTTGTCAGCTTATTTTACGCTTACTTAACATTCTTTTAAAATATTCTTAACCTTTTCTTTTTTATTATGTCACGTTAAACGTTTGATTACAATCGTATATTTGTCAGAAATCACATTTTTTCACATCACGTAGAAAAATGATTCCCGTCAATTCCTATTTTTTCATCAATTTATCCAAAAATTACGTCCTGATTTTATCATTCTTACCTTGCGCTCAGCCTTAGAATAAGCTATCATTTTGTCTATATGGGTAAATGTTTAAACGGAGGATTATTTTTGTGAGTAGAAAAGAACAGGAACACCTGATACAGACGGTCTATCCCGGTTCCATTGCCGAAGAGCTAGAAATCGAACCTGGCGACGTGCTGTTAAAAATAAATGGGCAGAAAATTGAAGATGTCTTTGACTACCGTTATCTGATGAAGGATGAATATGTCGAAGTCCTGATCCGCAAGCCTTCCGGGGAAGAATGGCTTCTTGAGATCGACAAAGACTACGACGACGAACTTGGGGTAGAATTCGAGAACGGACTGATGAGCGAATACCGTTCCTGCAGTAATAAATGTATGTTCTGTTTCATCGACCAGATGCCCCCGGGCATGCGTGAGACACTGTATTTCAAAGATGATGACTCCCGTCTTTCTTTCCTGCAGGGCAATTATATCACCATGACGAATATGAAGCAGGCAGATATCGACCGCATCATCCACATGCAGCTCGCACCGATCAACATTTCCGTACAGACCACCAATCCGGAACTCCGGTGTAAGATGCTGCACAACCGCTTTGCCGGAGAGAAGCTGAAATTCTTACAGGATCTGTACGAGGCACACATCGAGATGAACGGACAGATCGTATTATGTAAGGGCGTAAATGACAAGGATGAATTAAAACGTTCCATTGAGGATCTTTCCCATTACCTTCCTTTTATGAGAAGTGTATCCGTCGTACCTGCTGGACTGACCAAATACCGCGAGGGCCTCTATCCGCTGGAACTCTTTACGAAGGAAGAAGCTGGTGAAGTCATCGATATGATCGAAAGCTACCAGCCAAAATTCTACAAAGAATATGGTCTGCATTTCATACAGGCGAGTGATGAATGGTACATTCTTGCGGAACGTGATTTTCCGGAAGAAGAACGCTACGACGGCTATATCCAGCTGGAAAATGGTGTCGGCATGATGCGTCTGTTAAAGACCGAATTTCAGGATGCTCTGGAAGCGCTGAAACAGAATGACGAATATGAGACATGGAAATCTGAGACTCACCGTACGCTTACAATTGCAACCGGAAAGCTCGCTTACAGTACACTTGCCGGATTTGCAACGGAGATCATGAAAGCATTCCCACATATTAAGATCAATGTATTTGCGATCCGTAATGATTTCTTCGGCGAGACCGTCACCGTATCCGGACTGATCACCGGTCAGGATCTTCGGGACCAGCTTCTGGAAAAGAAAGCTTCCGGCATTGACCTTGGTGATACGCTTCTTATTACATGTAACATGTTAAGAAGCGGGGAACAGGTATTTTTGGATGATATGACGGTACAGGATCTGGAAAATGCATTAGACATGAAACTTATCGCTGTTGAAAGTCAGGGACAGGATCTGATCGAAGCCATGCTCAATCACCACTATACTATGCAGCGTGACAATGATGCAGACCGTTTTGTATATGTAAAAGGATATGACTCATAGATACAAAAATGCAAGATTTTCTTATAAATCTTGCATTTTTAATACTTTATCGTATTGACGCGTCGAACTTTAACTGCTACAATATAGACCATAGTTCAAACTAAAGTACAAGTAGGAGGTATCACAAAATGTTAAAAGGATTCAAAAATGCCGCAGAATTGGATTTTTCGGACAACACCAACAAAGAGAAAATATTGGAAGCTTTCCAGCAAGTCGATAAAGAGAAAGGAAGTACTTATCCACTGATCATCGGCGGTGAGCGTATTCAGACAGAGAAAAAGATCACTTCTCTTTCACCGGCCACAAAAGAAGTATTAGGATATGCATGCTCCTGCAGTCAGGACCTGGCAAAAAAAGCAATTGAAACTGCAAATGAAGCATTTAAAACATGGAGTGTTACCCCTGCCGAAGAGCGTATCCGCTGCCTGCGCAGACTTGCCGCTCTGTTAGATGAGAATCGTTATATCATCGACGCATGGAATGTAGAAGAAAGCGGTAAGAACTGGGGCGAAGCAGACGGAGAACTGTGTGAAGCACTGGATTTCTTTAATTCTTATGCAATGCATATGGCTGACCTTGATAAAGGTCTGGAACTTGTTCCTACCGATGAATATACAAAATGTATCTACATCCCGATTGGTGTAGGCGTCGCTGTTCCGCCATGGAACTTCCCATTATCTTTACTCGGCGGTATGGTTGCAGCTGCTGTTGTTACAGGTAACACCATCGTATGCAAACCATCCTCTGATACACCGATCGTTGCTTACAAGTTCGTAGAACTCTGCGAAAAGGCCGGATTTCCTGCCGGAGTTGTCAACTACATTCCGGGATCTGGTTCCGATATCGGAGATTACATTGTAGAACATCCACTGACCAGATTCGTGAACTTTACCGGATCAAAGGAAGTCGGCTGCCGCATCAACGAACATGCTGCCAAGATTTCCAAAGGTCAGAAATGGATCAAACGTGTCGTAGCTGAAATGGGTGGAAAAAATGCGATCATCGTAGATTCTTCCGCAGATATCAAGAAAGCGGCAGAAGGAATTGCAAGCTCGGCATTTACCTTCCAGGGACAGAAATGCTCTGCATGCTCCCGCGCGATCGTTATGGCAGACAAATACGATGAACTCGTAGAAGAAGTGATCAAATGTGCAAAAGCACTGAAGGAAAAACAGGGAAGCGGCCGTGACAACATGGCAATGGGACCTGTGATCAACGCTGCTGCATACAAACGGATCACAGGATATATCGACGTTGCAAAAGAAGAAGGCGACATCGTATACGGCGGAACTTACAGTGATGCCGTTGGTTACTACATTGATCCGACAATCGTAACCAATGTTACCCGCGATGCAAGAATTGCTAACGAAGAAATCTTCGGACCGGTTCTTGCAGTCATCAAGGTAAATTCTTTCGATGAAGCACTGGACATTGCCAACCAGACAGAATATGGTCTGACAGGATCTGTATACAGTGAAACAAGAGAAAATATCCAGAAAGCAAAAGTACAGTTCCAGGTAGGGAACCTTTACTTCAACCGTAAATCAACTGCTGCCGTTGTTCTGCAGCATCCATTCGGCGGATTCAATATGTCCGGAACAGATGCCAAGACAGGAACCAGAGATTATCTGACTAATTTCCTGAATCTGAAATCTGTGACTGAGGATCTTCAGTAGGTAGAAAACATATTCTTCATATATACAGGACCTGCCACTGGCAGCTCCTTACGAACGCATAACGATAACAATACCGCAGCTTTTTCTGATTTAAAAGCTGCGGTATTATTATATTATTACATCTATATTCTCTATTATTCTATATATTATCCAAACGAATCTCCGGCATATAGTGCCTCAATTCTTTCTTCCATTATGCCGGATTCACATGAATCATAATATGCTTTGTATTTGCAAATGTTCTCTCTACATTATCATGTACCTCTTCTGCGATCGCATGTGCATCTTTCAGTGAAAGCGTTCCATCTACTGCAATCTCTGCATCGATATACACTTTGTTGCCAAACATTCTCGTTCTTAACAGATCCAGTCTTTCAACTCCCCGGCTCTTTCTGATATAGTCTGCCAATTTTTCTTCGTATTCTTCACCGCATGAAGTATCCAGCATCTTATCCAACGCATCCTTGAAAATATCAAATGCTACTTTCAAGATAAAAATGCAGATAACTACACTTGCCAACGGATCTAACACCGGAAAACCAAGCATCGCACCGCCGATACCAATCAGCGAACCAATCGAAGAAAACGCATCCGATCTGTGATGCCATGCATCTGCCATAAACGCTGCGGAATCAAGAATCTTTGCGTAATGTCTGGTATACCAGAACATTGCTTCTTTCGTCAGAATTGATACAATAGCTGCCACAAGTGCGATCATTCCCGGTGCTTTCAAGTGACTGTAATCTCCGGCGATGATCGTCTTCACACCACTCATACCGATTCCAATACCCGTTGCCAGAAGAATCACTGCCAATGCCATCGATGCAACACATTCCAGTCTGTCGTGGCCGTATGGGTGTTCACTGTCTTCTGATTTCTTAGATAATTTCACACCAAGGAATGCAATGAATGTTGCGAATACATCCGATAATGAATGCACCGCATCGGATATCATGGCGCCGGAATGTCCGATGATCCCGGCCAGCAATTTGAATGCTGTCAGAAGTACATTTCCCAGAATCCCTACCGTTGATAAATGATTGATCAGTTTCTGTTCGTTTAATTTTTGTTTTTGATTTGTCATAAGATAACCTCCATTTTTGAATAATGTCATGTCTCCTATGGCACCTGAGGTGAGAACGCTGTTCCTTTTATGCAAAAAAATACACCTGTGGAACTTTCTACTTACTGTCCCACAGATGTATGATATATCGTCTCATCTGCTGCCGGTAATCGACCGGCCCGGCATGCACATCATTTTCTTCATATCATTCTTCTGAAAATGAATGTAGCCTGATCAGTTTGTACTGCTATCCCTTATCCTTATTGGATATATTCAGTGCAAAGAGATTTTATATATAATATTCGATTTCAAGGAAAAAGTCAACTGCTTTTTCCGGTTTTCATTCTCTTTATAACCTCTTAAGTTCTTCTTAAGATTTTTCCGATTTCTTTAAGGGTTTTAACATACTTTGGACATATTTATTTTCTATAATAAATTCAGATAGTTGAGAGAGACAAAATCAACTATCTCCCCCTCATAAAGTAGCACACCGGGAATCCGGTGCAACACTTTACTCTCATTCCTTTAGATAACTATAACGACAACGAACGCCACAGGCCGGAAGGTTTGTGGCGTTCGTCGTTTCTTTTTTCAGCAAAATTTGATGCTTGTTTAAAAGTTATATGCTATAATAAATTATCAACAAAACCCTTATATAGCTTATCATTTTCTCTCGTTCCCCAAAAAGAATGTTTCAAAGAAAGCGGTGGTTACTATGAAAGGAAAATATCTTTTTACAAGTTTCATTATGATTTTGCTTATCATGATAGTCTCAACCTCTTGTGGCAGTTCCAAAACCGACAAAACCTCACAGGAAACGCCGGTAAATTACACCGGTGAAAATATCAATCAGCTTCTGACCTATACTGTTCCAGATGGATACCATATCGATACAGACAATTGTAGAGATAAAAACGAAGCTTCATACACAATTGTTTTATCCTCTGATGACTTAGATGAAGAAGTATTTACGCTTGAGATTATATCTTATAAAAAGCAGGGCGTAGCAATCACTGACGATTGCGATATTGACATGGACTATCTGTTGAATGTTCCCCAAGATTCTGCGCTTGAAAAAGTAACCTTAAACGACACATTTACAGTAGATGGACATACTTGCAATGAAGTTACCGAGTACTGGCCATATGATCCATTCATTTCTTCATCCCAGAATCCTGTATCATATCTTTTACATGCTCTTGGATTCAAAAAGGAGCAAAAAACGATTGCATTTGAACAGGCATATATTCAGAATGGGGATTATATTATTGGCGTAGGCGTCCAAAGTTTCAATGCAGTACAGGATATTGAAAAAGATATATTAAAAAAGGATTTGTACAAAATACTGGATTCCATAAAGTTCCGGACAACCTATAATAAATCATCCTGAATATCTTCCTCAAGCATCCGTATCCCCGCAACACTGGTCACCGGCAGCGAGAACACAATCGTACGTTCTTTGCTGTCGAGACCGGCCTGTTCCATGATTGCTTTCATGATCTGGTTCTTCTCCCTGCTCTTTGTTACGATCAGAATGACTTCTTTTTCTTCCACCAGTGACACCCCGAGATACTTCTTTGCAAGTTCCATCCCAGTTCCTTTTGCATGGATCACAGTTCCGCCTCCGGCCTTTGCTGTCCTTGCCGCATCCATGACCGTGTCGATATATCCCTGATTTGCGATTGCTACCAGAAGTTCATAATCTGTATCCTTCATCGCTGTCTCCTCCTCTTTTTCAAATTCCTGTTCATTTACAAGAAACTGCAGTGTCTTCCTTCCACCAACGCTGCTAAGCGGTACAATGAACGATACCCCCGTCCCCGGTACATCAATCAGCATCTTCGTGATCAGTCCCCGGCGCAGCTTTTTCCATGTCTCTCCTGTAACAATTGCAAGAAATAATAACTTTTCCGATTCTTCCAGGCCGAAATAATCCAGCACTTCGCTTTGTGCAGTTCCTCTCCCGGTCGTTTCCAGGAATACGGGAAGTCCGTATTCTTTAAAAAATGTCCGGAAGTCTTTTCGTTTATTTCTGTTCGTGATGGTTACCATCATATATACCTTACTCATGAATTCTCCCTTACAGCTCTATGATATCCGCATCCCCATATGCCTCCAACGGCAGTACTTTGACCGGCTCTGCGAACATCTCTTCTTTGTCTTTCTTATGCTCCTGATACTGATACACCACACCCAGTATCTGTATCGTGATAAGCGGTGTCATTGCTACCATTGCCACGACTCCGAATGCATCGGTCACTACATTTCCGCCAACTGCTTCACATGCTCCCTGTGCAAATGGAAGTAAGAACGTTGCTGTCATCGGTCCAGATGCAACACCACCTGAGTCAAATGCGATTGCCGTAAATATCTTCGGCACGAATAATGTCAGGATCAGTGCCAGTGCATATCCCGGCACCAGAAACCACAGGATCGAGATACCTGTCAGTACACGTATCATCGCAAGTCCAAGGGAAAATGCAACGCCAAGTGACAGACTGAGTCCCATTGCTTTTCCCGGTATCGCTC
Source organism: uncultured Dorea sp. (assembly GCA_900550865.1). Taxonomy (GTDB): domain Bacteria; phylum Bacillota; class Clostridia; order Lachnospirales; family Lachnospiraceae; genus Dorea_A. The sequence goes on from URTM01000006.1 coordinate 24,176, forward strand.
CTGATGTCAGTTCTTCCACCTGCTCCATCAGCACATATACCGCCGGCTCTGCCTTTACGATAAAGTAACCGATCAGCATTCCGATTGGGATGATCACCCAGCGGTAAGGAAGCCCTGCGATCACCTGTCCCAGATAATTACCTACCGGCATAAATCCTACATTTACCCCTGTCAGGAATAATACCAGTCCAATGTATGTATACAGGATACCGACAAAAATCTTGATCAGTGTCTTCTTTTTCAGTTTCAGTGACACTACCTGAAAGAATACAAAGAACAGAATAATTGGAAGCAGTGAACCACCGATTTCCTTCATATAATGTGGAATTCCGGACTCGAATAATTTCCACAATGCTACCGACGTCTCTGCATCCGGGATCACAGTCTCGGAATAACTGCCGCCCTGTGGATGATAGATAATACCGAGAAGCAGTACTGCCAGTACCGGCCCGATTGAGCACAACGATACCAGACCAAAGCTGTCTGTTTCCGCATACTTATCACTTCGCACTGCAGAAAATCCGATTCCCAGAGCCATGATGAACGGCACCGTCATCGGTCCGGTTGTCACACCACCCGAATCAAATGCGATTGCCAGAAAATCCTTCGATACAAAAAAAGTCAGGATGAACACCACCGGATAAAAGATCAGCAACATATAGGACAACGGTTTTGAAAATAACATACGCAATACAGCGGCCACCAGAAAAATTCCGACTCCCACGGCAACCGCCAGGATCAGTGTCATATTTGATACCGAAGGTACCTGTCCGGCCAGTACCTGCAGATCCGGTTCCGATATCGTGATGATAAATCCAAGTATAAAACACAGCCCAATAATCACCGGCAGCCTTTTCGACTGTGCGATCCGGGTTCCGATCCGCTCTCCCATCGGCGTCATCGACATCTCTGCGCCCAGTGTAAAGAACATCATTCCTACTATCAGAAGGATTGCTCCAATAATAAAAGCCATCAGAATGCCCGGCGGCACCGGTGCGATCGTAAAGCTTAAAATCAATACGATCACAATGATCGGCACCACCGCTTCCAATGACTCTTTTAATTTCTCCATTAATTTTGTCCAATATAATTTCAATAAATATTCATGCCTTTCTGTGTTAATTTTCCTACAATTTTCTGACTATTCAATATATTTATTATATTATCACAAAATTCTAATCCTATCTATTTTTCTACTGTTAAAATCTTGCTAAGAATGCTTACTCTGTAACCATGTCTTTTGCAAATAACGCAGCCCCCAGTGCTCCGCAAAGCTGTGCCTTATCGCTGATCACCAGTGTCGTTCCAAGCTTCTCTTCCAGTGTCTTTACCAGTCCCTGGTTCTTGGACACTCCTCCGGTCATCATATAACGTTCCTCGCCGCCGACACGTTTTGCAAGTGCTGCTGTCTTGGACGCAACCGCTTTATTCAGTCCGTGAACGATATCATCAGTCGCCTTATTCTGTGCGATCAGTGATACCACTTCGGATTCCGCAAATACAGTACACATGCTGGAAATCGTAATGTCTTCCTTATATGAAAGACCAGCCTTTCCCATGTCGTCCAGGCTCATTTCCATTGTTCTTGCCATCATCTCCAGGAATCTTCCGGTTCCGGCTGCACATTTATCATTCATGACAAAGTTGGCAACAGCTCCATTTTCATCCAGGCGGATGACCTTGCTGTCCTGTCCGCCGATATCAATAACGGTACGGACTTCCGGATTCAGGAAATGTGCCCCTCTTGCATGACAGGTAATCTCTGTAATACTCTTATCTCCGTCCGAAATGGCCGTTCTTCCATATCCGGTTGTAACCATTGCATCGATATCTTCCCTCTGAAGTCCCGCATCTTTTAATGCTTCCTCCAGTGCACGCTCTGCTCCGATCGCTGCACCCGCACCTGTCGGCAGGATGATCCCTGTCACGATATTCTGGTCTTTATCAAGAATTACCACATCTGTACTCGTTGATCCGCTGTCTATTCCGGCAAAATATCCTTTTCCCATCTTCCGTTCCTTCCCTTCCAGTTGTTCCATATTCATACTCTCCGCAAATGCTTCCAGTCTTGTCAGAAGCTGTCCACTGCTCTGTACCGTATAATCCGATTCGATCTTCAGAAGCGGTACGGTCACATTCTGCTTGATCTGTGCATATTCAAAACTATAAAAATCACAGAATTTGACGGTATGATAAATAATTCCCTTTAATCCCGGATCGTTATATAATCTCTTTCTTCCACTGTGATCCATCATACGCATACACGGGATCTGTCCAAGAAGTTCTTTCGCATACCATGCCATCAGTTCATCAAATTCCAGATCTTTCGGCGTTTCTGTCTCGCCCACCGAACGGTTGTTGACACAGGTATCATTTTCCACCGGATACGGCATGCTCTTCTGCACCATATCAAAAAGCTCATTTCCCATACGTGCACCCAGCACACTGATATGCGGCTTTACGATGCGTTCCGGCTTCTTGAATGCCTGACGGAACTTTTCTTCATCAAATGTTGTGCCTTTATATTCTCCATATGCTTTCGCAAGACCTTTTAACTGCACCGCCGTACGTTCCCTGCTGCATTCTGCGTCACAGTGAAGTACATCAATTATATATAAGAAATCCAATTTTCCGCTGTCTTCCAGAATATCATAGACACTCCGGATCGTATCACAGCAGTTGACCAGTACCAGTTCTTTTACCTTGCCATTCATAACGGCTTCCAGAAGCGCTTTTCCGAATCCACAGATATTCGGATGTGCGATCTGATCTGCGTGATCGAATCCCTGCGGCATTTCGTTCAGATTCTGACATTCCCCGCCGAATGCTTCTAACAGTTCGATCGGGGTGTATTTACAGACATAATATGTTTTATTCATGCTGACTTTCCTCCTGTCTGTTCATATCTTCCTTCTTCTCCATACGTCCCGGCTTCTCCAAATTATCACCTGTTTCCAGATTGTTATTTATTTCTGCATTGTCACCGGTTTCTGCATTCAGCATCTCCAGGAATGCCCCGAGTCTCGTAGACGTCTGGCCTTCACCACCGTGGCTTCTGTCGCATCCGTCACCATCCAGGATCAGAAGCGGGATTCCCTGCTCTTCGAATTTGCGCTTGGCAAGCTGTGCCGCACCAAGAGTATGCTTGCATCCCCAGTGGCCAAACCATACAACACCATCTGCCCCCGTCTCCTTTGCATGGCGGATTCCTGCTTCGATTCTTCTGATTGCGCTTCCATTTAATGCATGGTACACCATACGTCTCGCCATTGCTTCATAAGGCTTCTCCGGATCAAAATCCGGTTCACAGACACGGCTCAGTTCACAGCCGACGATCTGTGCTTTTTCCTGAAAGTAAAGTTCATTCTTCACCGCATCTGACCAGAACGGAATGGTATGCATCCAGTAGATCTTCTTGCCCTTTTTCGCCGATGCATTTTTTACATCATTCAGAAGCTGGTCCACATATTTTTCCTCTTCTTCTGTTCCAAGCAACAGATTATTCGTCATACCTGCATAGAGCGGGGTTACAAGATCTGCCGGAATGTATCTGTCTGCACTTTCCTTTTCATACTGTGCAAACTTTTCCAGTGTCAGCTTACTTCTTCTCAGTCGTTCTGTTAATGCCTCATCTGCAATCTTTTTGCCGGTACATTCTTCTATAAAATCTTTCAGCTTCCGAAGCTGGTCTGCCACATACTGTACATTGTCTTCATTCTGCTGCATCGGAACATCTATCGCAAAGATCGGCACTTCGTACATTTTCGCCAGCTTCTTAAATGTCAGAAGGTTCGCATCACAGGTCAGGTTCGTGTATACAATGCACTTTGGTTTCGGAAGCACTTTCTTCTGCGCCGCTCCGATAAATGTCTTGTGATAGCTGCAAAGTGTCTCGGATATGCCCGTATTCTCCGCCTGCTGTAAAAATGCTCTCTCTGCCTTCGATGCAGAAAGATAGCAGGAAAATCCTTCCACATTATACGGATGGATCCCTGCCTCCTGTAAAAGTTCACAAGGAGTAAAGATGCTGACGATCGCACTTTCTTCCGGCCGTTCCAGCGGTCTGATCATCGTGTCCATCATAAGCCTTGCCAGATACTGGTCTGCCGGCATCAGTCTTTTGTCCGGTGCGAACCGGAACTTCAGATTCTGCGCCTTCCATCCGGTCTTCAAAAGCCATCTTGCTCTGTCCGGATTCTCATTACTCCATTTTTCTATATAGTTTCCATATGTTTCTATAATCTTCATGTTCTCATCCTCGTCTTGCCCTGTTGTCTGTTTACATTTTACATCTACCGGTTATTTTTCATCTATACAGGTACTTTGACAGATGCTTTGTCCCGTAGATTTTCCTACCTGTTCAAGTATAAAAACATTTAACATCATACGCTTCTTTTTTCTAAAATGCAAATATACAGCAGCGATTTTCCATAAATCTGCTGCTGTATATAGATACCCGCGTATATTTCCTTATGTTGTTTTCTTCTTTCTTTTTTCACCGATGATTAATAACACGAATCCTGCTATTCCAATCAGCGACACTACTTTGCCTGCTGTTGCCCCAGGCGCATGATAAACAATCTTCACTTCATGCTCTCCACTTTCAATCTTACATCCGAGAAATGCTGTATTTACCTTACGGATCTTTGTCTCTTTTCCATCGATGTAGATTTTAAAATGTGTATCATACGGGACAGATGTAACGAACCAGCCGTCATTCTTAACCTGTATCGTTCCCTGTATTACATTATCTTTTGTCTGCTTTCTATCCACCTGAACTTCTGACTGATACAGGGTATTTGACCGTTCCGGCAGACTTCCGAAATATGCCTGCACATGGCTTAATTTATATTTCCCTTTACCAAATGTCACCGAAATCGTATCTTCTCCGTCCTTCAGCGGCACTGCATAAGTAAATGTTTTGTTTTCATTATAATATACATGATCTTTTGCGCTTAGTTTGTTGCGGATTCCGTTGATCCAGACTGCTACGTCCTTATTCGGATGCAAATTGTCTACCTGAAACTGCAGGAAGAGAACTTGATTTTTTTCTTGTCCCGTCTGCGTCTTTTCACTCTGCGCTGTTGCTGCCGTATCATCCTGCTCATTCTGTTGCTGTATCAGCGTTTGATTTATCTGTTGGATAGAAAATGTTGTCTTTTTCGTCTTCTTCACGTGGATCTTCCATCCATCTTTCGTTTCACGGATCCACGTTCCGGCTTTTCTTTCATTTCCATTTTTCTTCCACATATCTGTAGTTCTATTGTCAGTTTCATTTTGCACTTTATGATTGCCGGCTTTTTTCAGACTCACTGGATCTTTATGATCATCAGTCTTTTTCAGACTCACCTGCTCATAGCCCGTCATTCCATTCTGATCCTGCGATTCCGTATGTTCTCCCACAATTGCATATTCCAGGAATACTGTCTGATTATATGGAAATGCAAGTTTTTTATATTCTTCTTCCGTCATCACCTGGTCTGTTGCATACATAACTGGTGCTGCGTCTCGATTCTGATATATCCCTGTTTTCCCGTTTTTTCCACACTTCTTAACAAGCGAATATCCCGGCACATTGGAATCTGACACGATATAGCGCACTCCCATCAGCCGCCGGAATACTGGATTCTTCGATATCGACTGCATCATCCCATTACGGAACGGCTCTTCCAGCCCGAATATCTTCTGGCGGAATGTCTGATACTCCGTATTGTATGCAGAGGAATAGATTGAAGTAATATTCTGGTCCACATCCCAGATCCGGTTTAAATCTGCTGCATTTTTATCATCATTTCCAAGCTGTTCTGTGCGGTAATATCCTTCATCATTCTTCAGCACCTGTTTTACTGCCTGTCCGTTGTGCTCTCCTGTTACCTCTTGGTACAGTTTCCGGCTGACATACCGGTCCGGCTTCATCTGATAAAAAGTGTTCATTGTAACTGCCAGACAGATCACTGACGGCAATGCCAGCATCAGAATCTCTTTCGTTTCTTTCCGGTATTTCTTCATTGCACAATAAAGCAGATAACAGCTCAGGAACAGAATACTTTCCGCAAGCAGTGCTTTCCATATGCCTTCTACTATGCCGCCTTTGGTAAACTGATCTCTTGCTATATAAACGAAAACCGTTGTAATCATGTAGAAAATCATTCCTGTTACAGGCGCGATCTCTCCATCTCTGCATTTTTTCAGATAAATTGCAATCAGGTAACACAATAGCGGAAGAAATGGAATAAAGACTTTATCCCTTATATAGAGGCCGCCATTCAATAAGTAAGCAAAGACCGGAACCACAAGTATGATCACGCAGCCATATGTGAGCACTTTTTCATAAGTTTTCCGATACAATAATCCCGTGATCAGGACTGTGATCACCAATGTTGTAAGTCCGATTCCATAGATACTGTATGCGAATCGTTCTACCGTAATCTGCGGGACAAAAAGGGTAGCAAGCGATATATTCTGTCCTTTGCTTCTCCCTCCCGTCAATGCAAGTGCCGTCGGCACCAGAAAGAAACAACTCATCAGTACCGCCATAATCATCGGATATACAAAATGCAGTCCATCCTTCAAAAATGCCATGACTGTAATCCTGCATCCTTCTCTTTGTTCAAAGTAACGATGCAGTCCATAAAGGACCAGTGCAAGCATTCCGCCAATGCTGAAATAAAAACTGGTCATGATCATCAGGAATACACTGACTGTAAAAAGACCGCTCCTTTCTTTTTCAAAATACCGGTCCACCCCCATCAGTGCCAGACACAAGAACGGCATATAATCCACAAACATGATCTGACCACTGTACTGTCCGATCATCGGACCTGCCAGAAGGAACATTACTGCTGCCATAAAAGCGATATCCTTATCCATCACCCTGCTTTTCAGCCAATGATAAAAGAGCAATACTGAAGCAGTCAGACCCACTATACTAATCATCATAATGTAATCCGTCATTTTCACAAATGGAAGTAGGTAAGATGGTAAGATCAGCGGGCTGTAAAGCCCGTAATAGGCAAAATGATAGATGTTCTGTCCTCCGCCCAGATTCGCCGCAAATTCAGGAAACAACTTTCCCGTTGCATAAAACTGCTGCCGGAAATAATCCGGCAGCACACTATGCTGGCTGATCCAGTCTACTTTTGCTCCAAAGATTCCATGTCTTCCCACAAACCACCAACAGAAAAATAATGTAAGTCCGGAAAGTACCAGATACGGAATGCATTTCTTATATGAAATATGTTTCTTATACAGAGTGCACTTCTTTTCCTTTCCCATAACTCTTCCTCCGCATGTTCTGTGATAATGGCATCATCATGATCCGCTGTTCTTCTTTACTCGAATCCTTTAACAGGTATACCGGACGGTTCTTTACTTCCAGGTATGTCTTGGCAAGATACTGTCCCAGAATTCCGGTACACAGAAGCTGTACACCGCCCACACCGAACAGGATACAGACCAGCGACGGCCATCCGGCCACCGGATCTCCCCAGATCAGTGTACGAATCACAATCGCAACGATCATAAGGAATGACAGTCCACAAAAAAGTACTCCCATATAGGAGGCGATGGACAATGGCACAACAGAGAATCCCGTAATTCCTTCCAGCGAGTAAATAAATAATTTCTTTACATTCCATTTTGTTTCTCCGGCAGATCTTTCGATGTTCTCATACTCCAGCCATTTCGTACGGAAACCGACCCAGCCGAAAATTCCTTTTGAAAAGCGGTTGTACTCACTCATTTCCAGTACCGCATCTACCATCTTACGGTTCATCAGGCGGTAATCTCTGGCACCGCTTACAATCTCTGTCTTGGAGATTTTATTGATCACATTGTAAAACTCTTTGGATAAGAATGAACGGATCTTCGGTTCACCTTTTCTGGTCGAACGTCTGGTAGCTACACTATCATACGGTTCTTCCCTCAATATCCGATACATTTCCGGCAGAAGTGACGGCGGATCTTGAAGATCTACATCCATGATCGCAGCATAATTGCCGCCTGCATTCTGAAGTCCTGCATAGATTGCAGCTTCTTTTCCAAAGTTTCTGGAAAAGGAAAGATACTGGCATCTTCCGTCCTTTCTGTGTAATTCTTTCATAATCTCATATGTTCTATCGGATGATCCGTCATCTACGAATATCAATTCGAAATCGGTCTGTTTCTTCATGTTGTCCATGACTTTTTTCATTTCGGTATAATAGATCGGCAATGCTTCTTCTTCATTAAAACACGGAATGATAATACTGATCTTGTCCATAACTATAAGCCTCCTTACCTTTTTCTTGTGGTTATTGTAGGCTTGATTTCTTAAAGACATACGCAAATAATTCTTAAGATTTCTTAAAAAACTTCTATATTTTTCCAAAACTATGTTGTATAAAGCAAGGACTGACAGAAAAGATATTATATCCAAATTTTTTTGTTCAAAGTCATCTTATTGAACATAATATCTTTCCCGATCCTATTCTTATCATGCTATATAGTTTTTAAAAAGCGGATTCCGTGCGCTGTGCCTGGAATCCGCGTTATCTGCTATATTCTATCTTTTTACTTCTTATTTCATAACCTGTCTATAGTTTTTCAATTAAAATATGAGTTCTATCTTCGTTCCTTCGCCCAGTTTACTGTCTACATGGATCTTGGCTCCGTGAAGCATGGCTCCGTGTTTTACGATTGACAGTCCAAGACCGGTTCCGCCGGTTTCTTTGGAATGGCTTTTATCTACGCGATAGAAACGTTCGAAGATGCGGTCCGTCTCATTTTCCGGAATTCCGATTCCGGTATCTGTGACACAGACCTTCTTGCCTTGCAGGGTATTACCTACCCAGACGGTTAACTTCCCGCCTTCTTTGTTATACTTAATCGCATTTTCACAGATATTGTAGATCATCTCATCCAGAATCTGGCGGATTCCCACGTATTCTACTGGCTCTCCCGTCACCTCTACATGTACTTTTCTCTTCGCTGCCTGTGGCGAAAGTCTGGTCAGGATCTCTCTTGTCAGCTTATAGAGATCTACCTCTTCTTTTTCCAGCTGCACATTGCCCTCATCCAGTTTTGATAACTTGATGATATCTTCTACCAAAGTGATCAGACGCCTTGCTTCATTATAGATTCTTTCCGCAAAACCTTTCATATCTTCCGGCTTTACCAGTCCGCTTTTCATGATTTCTGCGTAACCTGAAATTGACGTAAGCGGTGTCTTCAGCTCATGCGATACATTTGCCGAAAATTCTTTTCTCATATTGGCAACCGCATCTTTTTCTTTATTCTGCTTATCGATACTCTGTAAAAGTGGTGTTAATTCTTCGTACACGTCATTCTCCAATGGATTCTCTAGATCCAGCCTGTTGATCGGACGGATCAGTCTCGTTACCTGCCATTTTACAAGTACACCTGCAAATGCAAGCATGATCACTGCGATCAGTCCCATCACTGGAAATACCTTCATCGCTGTCCGGAATGCGGTATCTACCGTCTTTGATACACGCAGGATATCTCCATTTTCCAATTTCACTGCATAATAGAACATCTCTTTATTCAGCGTATTGGACTCTCGAATGTCCTGTCCGCTTCCTGTTTTTAATGCTTCTTTTACTTCCGGGCGGTTCTTATGATTCTGAAAGGTTACTTCATCTTCTTTGGAATCATATTTTACGTTTCCGTATGGATCGATCAGTGTAATTCTCGTATCCTTATGCACATTATCCATTGTTTTCAGATAAGATTCTCCTGAGGTGTCGATTGCTACATTGATATAATCCGCTTCCTGTCTGACTTCGCCTTCCATGATATGGATCGTCTGGCGGTATACGACCAGCGTGGTGATCGCATAGGCTATGATCAGTGTCAGGGCTATGACAAGGATCATACTGCTCTGGATCTTTTTTCTCATACTTTGTTTCATATTCTTTATTCTCTGTTTCCTCTTATTCGCCTGCCGCATTTTCTGGTTCTAGCGGCTCATACGGTATCCGACTCCGCGGACCGTCTCAATCTGCTCACCTGCATCCCCGAGCTTCTGTCTTAATGTTCTGACATGCACATCCACAGTTCTCGTCTCTCCGTCGAAATCATATCCCCAGATATCTTCCAGAAGCTGGTCTCTGGTAAGCACAATGTTCGAATTCTTCATCAGGCGCTTCAGTAATTCATATTCTTTCAAGGTAAGATTCACTACTTCTCCATGAACTGTCACTTCATGCTTCTTTGGATCTAACCGGATCTCTCCGATCTCAAATGTGTCTTCACTGGATACGCTTCCCTTCGCGCTGCGTCTTAATACTGCCTTGATACGTGAGATCAGCTCCATCATTCCGAATGGTTTCGTCACATAATCATCGGCCCCGGCATCCAGTCCTTTTACTTTGTCATATTCTGCACCTTTTGCCGTAACCATAATAACCGGAATGTCTTTCGTTTTCTTTGATGCTTTTAACTTTCTCAAAAGCTCCATCCCGTCTTCTCCCGGCAGCATGATATCAAGCAGAACAAGCTCTGGCGTTTCTAATGCCAGAGCTTCAAGGAATGAACTTCCATCTTCGAATCCGCGTGCCTGAAACCCTGTACTTTCCAGGGTATACACCACCAGTTCCCGTATATTACCGTCATCTTCTACACAAAAAATCATTCCTCATTCTCCTTCTTTATACTACAGAAGCTTTGTGGATCCCTGTGATAGAGAATTCCACCCACTCTGCGATATTCGTTGCATGGTCTGCGATACGTTCCAGATATTTGGCAACCATGATCAGGTCAATCGCCTCTACACCCTGCTCTCCTTTATTTTCCGCAATAAAGTCGATCAGTGTTGTCTTCACTTCTTCAAAAAGTTCATCCACGATATCATCATCTTTTATGACTTTTCTTGAAAGTTCAAGGTCTTTTTCCACATATGCATTGACGCTGTCACGCACCATCTTTCCGGCTGCTTCGGACATTTTGATGATCTTTGGAATGTCCTGCGCTTCCGACTTCTCCTCTGTAATGATGATCTCTGCAATATCCGAAGCCTGATCGCCGATACGTTCCATATCTGTGATCATTTTCAGTGCCGCTGAAATCTGTCTCAAATCTCTTGCCACAGGCTGCTGCTGGAGAAGCAGTTTCAAACAGAGTCTTTCAATATCTGTCTCTGCCTGATCGATCTCTTCATCTGCCTCGATCACCTTCTGTGCCTGTTCCATACTTCCTTCTTTTAGTGCTGTTGTTGCTTTTCCGATTGCAACTTCACATAACTCTCCCATACGTGTAAGCTGCTCATTAAGTAACTCCAGCTGCTGATCAAACCGATTACGCATATCTTAACCAAACCTCCCTGTGATATAATCTTCTGTTCTTTTATCCGCCGGAATGGAGAATAATTTTTCTGTCTCATTATACTCGATCACTTCTCCCAACAGGAAGAATGCTGTGTTATCTGATACACGTACAGCCTGCTGCATATTATGTGTTACCATAACGATAGTATAATCTTTTTTCAATTCCATCGCAAGGTCTTCTATCTTAGATGTCGAGATAGGATCCAGTGCCGATGTCGGTTCATCCATAAGGAGAACTTCCGGCTGCACCGCCAGTGCTCTTGCAATACAGAGTCTCTGCTGCTGGCCGCCTGACATTCCAAGTGCGCTGGTCTTTAATCTGTCCTTGCATTCATTCCAGATTGCCGCATCTCTTAAAGATTTTTCTACCAGGTCATCCAGTTTTGCTTTTGAACGTATTCCATGGGTTCTTGGCCCATACGCAATATTATCATAGATACTCATTGGAAACGGATTCGGTTTCTGGAACACCATTCCAACTCTCTTTCTTAATAAATTCACATCGATATCACGGAAAATATCCTTGCCATCCAGAAGAATCTCTCCGTCAATCTTACATCCCTCTACCAGATCATTCATACGGTTGATTGATTTTAATAATGTAGACTTTCCACATCCGGATGGTCCGATGAATGCTGTGATCTTATTCGCTTCTATCTCAAGATTCACATTTTTCAGAGCATGGAAATCACCGTAATGCAGTTCCATGTTCTTGATACTTATTTTACTCATGTATGATTCCTTCCTGTTTTTTCTGATTTATCTCTGCACATCTGCTATGCTTTTGTAATCCGTTTGGCGATCATGCCAGACAGGGTATTGATCACAACTACCAGCACCAGCAGTACTACAGCCGTCGCATAAGCCTGATTCATATAAAGACCTTCACTTGACAGATTATACATATGCACTGCCAGTGTTCTTCCTGAACTCAATACATTCTTTGGCACCTTTGCAACAGTACCTGCTGTATAGATCAATGCTGCCGTCTCTCCGACGATTCGTCCGATCGCCAGGATCACACCGGCAAGGATTCCAGGTATTGCCGATGGAAGTACGATCCGGAATACTGTACGTAATTTTCCTGCTCCCAGTCCAAAACTTCCTTCTCTGTAAGAATCCGGTACGGATTTCAATGCTTCCTCTGTACTTCTCATGATCAGCGGTAATACCATGATCGCAAGCGTAAAAGCTCCTGCCAGAATCGAAAATCCCCATTTACAGGTATTTACAAAGAACAGCATACCAAACAGTCCATATACGATAGATGGAATTCCCTGAAGCGTCTCTGTTGTAAGTCTGATCACTTCTACAAATTTATTACCACGTTTTGCATATTCCACAAGGAAGATTGCTGCGAAGATTCCAAATGGGACTGCGATCAGAAGTGATAACAGGGTCATGATCACTGTGTTAATCAATGCCGGCATCAGCGAGGCATTTTCCGATGTATAGTGAAGTGAGAAAATGGATGGTTTCAAATACGGAACACCATGTACCAGCACATATACGATCAGAAATATAAGTACTGCAAATGTCATAATCGCAGAAAGCATGACCAGAAGCATTACGATCAGTGATCCAGGAGTTCTGGTATATGCTTTTAACTTATCTTTCCATGTTACTTCATTACTACTCATAATTCTTCCCCCTCTTCAAAAGTGCTACACAGAAGTTCAGAAGAAGGATAAATACGAAGAGAACTACGCCGGTTGCGATCAGTGCTTCTCTGTGAAGTCCGGACGCATATCCCATCTCAATTACGATATTGGCTGTCAGTGTTCTGACTCCTCTGAAGATTCCTTCCGGCATTCTCGGCTGATTACCAGCCACCATGATCACTGCCATCGTCTCTCCGATCGCACGTCCGATTCCCAGGACAATAGCTGCCACTACTCCGGATTTGGCTGCCGGTAAAACAACGGTAAAGATTGCCCTTTCATGTGTTCCGCCAAGTGCTACCGCACCTTCATAATACTGTGTAGGAACTGCTCTGAGCGCTGATTCCGTAAGTCCGATGATCGTTGGCAGGATCATCATTCCCAGAAGAATGGATGCCGTGAGCATACTGCTTCCGTTACCGCCCCGGTGAAGTGTTCTTCCGATTTCCCTTACCCACGGTACGAGAACTACAAGACCGAAAAATCCATAGACAACGGATGGGATTCCTGCCAGAAGTTCTGTCGCCATCTTCAGTGGTCTATAGATTACTTTCGGACAATAGAATGCCATGAATACTGCTGTCAAGATTCCGATCGGTACACCGATGATAATTGCACCGGCCGTTACATACAGACTTCCAATGATCATTGGAAAGATTCCGTATATGTCATTCTTTGGTTTCCATAATTCACCGGTCAGGAATTTCCCGAATCCGATCTTACTCATTGCAGGAATTCCATTTGCAAACAAGAAAATACAAATGAGTGCAACCGCCAGTACCGAAGCACAGGCGGCAACTGCAAACACTCCCTGCATGAATTTCTCTGTCCATGCTTTTGATTTCATATTATTTCACTACCTCATCCCATGTGGTTGCATCACCAGTGTAAATTGTCTTTACCTGATCACTGCTGAGTTCATCTGTTGTATTGTTTTTATTTACAATAACTGCAATACCGTCTGTAGCAATTACCTGGCTGTCCAGTTTATCTTTTTCTTCATCCTGTAATTCACGTGATGCCATTCCGATATCATAACTTCCGTCGATTGCTGATGTCATACCTGTTGTAGAGTCTGTAGTCTGAAGCTCAATCTCTGCTCCTGTATTAACTTTCTTATATGCCTCGATCAGTTTTTCCATAACCGGTGATACGGAAGATGATCCGCCGACAACCGCTTTTCCGGATGGCTTGCTTCCTGCATAAGCTTCTGATGAATCGTCTCCGATATATCCGTTGTCTGAAATCACCTGCTGTCCTTCTTTGCTCATGATATAAGCGATGAAGTCTTTTGCTACTTCGTTATCTGCACCTTTCTTTGTTGCAATGTTAAATGGTCTGCAGATTTTGTATTTTCCATCTTTGATGTTCTGCTCTGTGGCTTCTTCTCCGTCAATCTTTAAAGCTTTTACTGTATCATTTAATGATCCGAGTGATACATAACCGATTGCATAATCATCTCCGGCTACTGTTGTAAGCATTACAGATGTGCTGTTTGTGATCTGTGCATCATCTGTTGTCATATCAACTTTTTCACCGTCTTTCTTTTCTTCAATTCCGAAAAGTTCAATGAATGCTCCTCTTGTTCCTGAGCCGTCCTCTCTGGAAACGATTGTTATATCATTGGAAGAATCCCAGTCACTCTTGCTGCTCTTATCATCAGAAGATCCACTGTCTGAACTTCCACATCCAACTGCAAGTCCTGCTGTCATTGTTGCTACCGATAAAATTGCAATAAACTTTTTCAACTTCATAATCATACTCTCCTTAGATTCTCATCTTTTTTCATTCTGATTTTTTCTTTGTCGTTTTCGACAATAGCTATATTAATAGACGTTTGTTAAATCCAAAATCTGTGGATTGTTAAATATATGTAAAGTGTATGCAGGAATTGTATGGAAATATAAAATCGCTTTTTTCATAGCCGGATTTTATGACTGTGTGCTTTCAAATTGAATTTCTTAATTTTTCATGCTATAATTCCTCTACAGGGCTGTCTGGAAATGCTTTTCCGGATATGTTTTTGTTACTTATTTACAAAAATAAACAGAAATTTTACATTATAAAGAAGAAAGAGGATTATAATTCTATGTGGATTGCAGATCAATGGAAAGATTATGAAGTAATCGATTGTAGTAAAGGTGAGAAATTAGAGCGCTGGGGACAGTACACTCTGGTCCGTCCGGACCCGCAGGTAATCTGGGATACTCCGAAAACGGAACGCGGCTGGAAACATATGAACGGCCACTATCACCGCAGCAAGAAAGGCGGCGGGGAATGGGAATTCTTCAGTCTCCCGGAACAATGGCAGATTCATTATAAAGAACTTACATTTAACTTGAAGCCTTTCAGCTTCAAGCACACCGGACTTTTCCCGGAACAGGCAACGAACTGGGACTGGTTCTCTGAGAAAATCAGAAATGCAGGAAGACCGATCAAAGTACTGAATCTCTTTGCTTACACAGGTGGTGCTACTCTCGCAGCCGCTGCTGCCGGAGCAAGTGTTACACATGTAGATGCTTCTAAAGGAATGGTTGCATGGGCAAAGGAAAATGCAGCTTCTTCCGGATTGTCTGACAGACCGATCCGCTGGCTGGTCGATGACTGTGTAAAATTCGTAGAGCGTGAGATCCGCCGCGGCAATCACTATGATGCTATCATTATGGATCCACCGTCATACGGACGCGGACCTAAGGGGGAAATCTGGAAGATCGAAGATGCAATTCATCCGCTGATCAAACTGTGCACACAGATTCTGTCGGATGACCCGTTATTCTTCCTGGTCAACTCTTACACAACCGGACTGGCACCGGCTGTTCTGACTTATATGCTTGGAACGGAGCTTAAGAAATGGGGCGGACATGTGGATTCACAGGAGATTGGGCTGCCGGTTACGCATTCCGGACTGGTGCTGCCTTGTGGGGCTTCCGGGAGATGGGAAGCACAATAAAAAGACAAAAATTGACGGCCATACATAAAATCTTGTATGGCCGTATTTTTCTTTCACTATATTTTTAATGCGTCAGATAAAACTCTTCTACCTCTTCCTTTCGTGGAATTGCCGGAATTCCACCTCTTTTTTGTACACATAATGCCGCTGTTATATTTCCATACACTGCACATGACCGAATTTCATCCCATGTCATTTCGTCCAGATTCTTATTTATCTGAAGGAAATGACTTAAGAATCCTCCCCAGAATGAATCACCTGCTCCGGTTGTATCTACTGCCTGAACCCGATATCCAGGAACTTTTTCTTTCTTCTCTTTGGTGGCAATAAGAACTCCATCACCACCCAATGTTACCGCAACCAGAGACGGACCCATTTGTAACAACTTGTCTGCCGCCTGTTCATACGTGTCCATTCCGGTCAGCAATAAACTTTCTTCATCCGATACTTTCATTATATCTGCATTTTTTATGACAGAGCACATTCTTTCAACTGCCAATTTCCTGCTCTCCCATAAAGACTCCCGGTAATTTGGATCATATGAAATCAATGCTCCTGCTTTTTTTGCAGCTGCTACTGCTTCTTCTGTCGCACTTTTTGCCGGCTCATCTGTAAGAGATAATGATCCAAAATGAAAAATCCTGCAATTTTCCATTAACGAATGATCGATTTCTTCCGGTAAGAGCTGTGTATCTGCTCCCGGTTTCCTGGAAAATGAAAATTCTCTTTCTCCATTCTCTGCAATTTCTACAAAAGCAAGTGTTGTAAAATATTTTTCATCTTCCAACAGATACGCAGTTCCAATTCCTTCCTGACGCAAAGTGTTTTTCAGGAATGCTCCATGCATATCTCTTCCCACTTTACCTGTAAATTCCGTCCGATATCCCATATGGCTCGCTACCGTTAATAAATTTGCCGGTGCTCCACCCGGATTC
This sequence comes from uncultured Dorea sp., assembly GCA_900550865.1. Taxonomy (GTDB): domain Bacteria; phylum Bacillota; class Clostridia; order Lachnospirales; family Lachnospiraceae; genus Dorea_A. The sequence continues at coordinate 41,046 of URTM01000006.1, forward strand.
TGTTCGAATAATTTTCTGTTATCTTTGCTTTTTCCGGCTTCTGTAAAATCAATCAGCAGTTCGCCTAACGCAACAATATCAACCTCTTTTTCCATTCTTCAGATCCTCCACGATTTCATTATACCGTTTTTTATTTAACCGGTAGAAAAATAATACAACAGCTGTTACAATCCACAGAATCCCCGGAATGGTTGTAAATGCATGTTTCATAATACCGATAACCGTATCATTTTGTGCCTGATTTGCCACGTATCCATATTTTCCAAGCAATGCCGCAAGCATCGCTGTACCGATCGCCATTCCAATCTTATTTCCAAGAGAAACGAATGCATACTGGAATCCATCATTTCGAAGTCCTGTTTTCCACTCTCCATATTCCACGCAGTCCGGAATGATCGCATAGATTGCTGTATTAAATCCCGAGAAAAAGAACTGTGTAACACCTGCCAGGATATAGAATACGGCTGCTGAATCTTTTACATTAAAGAAGTACATTGCCAGCATTGAGATACCTGTTAAAAGAGCAAATATAGAAGCTGTCCTTCCTTTATTGTTAAGTTTTCGGAATACCGGTTGAAAACATGCGGCACCGATAATGGATGGAATAATAATGCACATAGAATAAGTTGTATAATAAGATGCATTTCCTTCTACATATGTAAAATAATATAAAATGTCAGCATTTCTTCCATACAATGTAAATCCAAATAAAACCTGTCCGATCAAAGCAAGTATATACGGCTTATTATGCATCACAGCTTTTAACTGTACTTTAATTGATATTTTTTCCTTTTCCGGAATCGTCACCTGCTCCTTCGTCTTTGCAAAGCAGAAGAAATGGCATGCCGCAAATATACATCCATAGATAATTGCTACAAATAAATATCCGTTCTTCGCACTCTGGCTTCCCAGCTTTCCAATCAAAGGTACTGTAATAATGTTGATAATCCCGATTGCAATCATAGCCGCAACCGAACGCGAAGTATTAATTTTTGCCCGTTCATCAATGTCCTGCGTCATCGCACCGCAAAGTGTTCCATACGGAATATTTACACATGTGTATCCCAGTACAAGCAGACAATATGTAATAATCATATAGATAATCTTTGCAGTATCTGGCCAGTCCGGATGTGCCCAGAATGTCAGCATTAAAAGTACTGCAGTAATGGGTGCAGCAACAAGCAGCCATGGACGGTAACGTCCCCATCTTGTTTTTGTCTTATCCGTCAATCCTCCGACAATCGGATCGTTGATCGCATCCCAGAATCTTGAAAATAACATCAATGCTGAAACAGCCGCCATACTGATTCCAAACACATCTGTATAAAATATCATTAAAAAATTACTTACAAACATCCAGCTGAAATTGCATCCGACATCACCAAATCCATATGCAATTTTACTGATCAATGGCACTTTTCCATTCTTACCCTCGTTTCCCATGGCTCCTCCTTATCAGAGTTTCTGACAAAACTTCTGTTCTCTCCTGATCTAATCTTTATTCCTGTACATTAATGATTACTTTCATCGTTGTTTCCCGGTTATCATCGATATACTGATAAGCTTTCAGATAATCCTGAAATGCAAATGTTTTTGAGATCAGTGGTCTTAAATGAACTTTTTCTTCATTTACGAGTCTGATTCCGTCAACATAGTCATCATGTCGGTACATCATTGTGCTCTTGATATCCAGTTCATGATCATTTGCTACCGCAAGATCAATCTCTGCCATTCCTGCAAACACTGCAACTAATACGATAATACTTCCTTTTCTTGCATACTTGATCGCCTGTCCCATTGTGATGTTATTTCCTGCACAATCATAAATCACATCAGCTTTATCTGGTCCGAATGCTTCTACCATTGCTTCACCAAAGTCTTTTTCTTTTGTATTCACACAGACATCAATTCCACATTCTTTTGCCTTATCCAGACGCAGATCACTGACGTCCGTGATCATTACTTTTGCTGCTCCCATTCCCTTCGCTGCCTGTGCCACAAGATTACCGATCGGTCCTGCACCAAGTACGGCAATATTCATTCCTTTCACATCACCAACCTGCTTTACGCCGTGAACTGCAACAGCCAGCGGCTCGATCATTGCACCTTCTTCATATGACATTTCTTCCGGAATCGGTGTTACTTTCGATGCGTCTACTGCAAAATATTCCGATGCTGTTCCGGTTGTCTGGAATCCCATAACTTTTAATTCCTCACACAAATTGTATTTTCCGTGTCTGCATGGATAACATTCTCCGCAATATACCTGTGGCTCAATTGTTACTTTCTGCCCTTCGTGAAATGCTGTCACATCTTTTCCAAGTTTTACAACTTCGCCGGATACTTCATGTCCCTGTGTTACCGGATATGAGGTAAATGGATGCTTACCGTGATATACATGAATATCAGAGCCACAAATACCGATATTCATAATCTTTACCAATACCTGATCATCTTTTACCTCCGGAACTGGTACCTCTCTGAAAATAATCTCTCCTGGTTTTGTCATTACCTGCTGTAACATAATGTTTTCCTCCTTCATTCTTTTACTTCGTCTTTTATTAAATGTTTTATTAAAGTAATTACATTATTGTACATCGGCTCTATTTTGTCAATATATGAATGTGTATTTCTGCTTGTTGCACAACTTTTGTCAGCTTCTTTTGTGCATATTTGCCAACTGGATATACATTACCTGCCAATTGCAACTTCTTCCGAGCACCTGACAACAAAAAAAGAGGTAAATATTCAAAGTCCGTAATCATTACGAACCTTGAATTTCACCTCAGTTTTTCATTCTTATTCATTTTTCCTGCAACATATCAATTTTATAAATGCTGTATATATTCAGAGAGGAAATGTTTTGCCGCTCCGACGGCTGATGCTTCTCTCTTGTAGGAACAATTTTTCAAATAACGTACATCATGTTCAAAACCATTATATGCCATCACTTTTTCCCCCAGTGGCATCATATACTCTGATAAATAGCCCCCGACTTCTCCTCCAAGTATGATATCCGTGTCATATGCCATTCGCAGATTAGAAATCAGAATAGCCAGATTATCCAGATACTGATTCCATTTTTCCACAGTCTTTGTATTTTTCTGCTCTACTTTTTCCATAAATTGTTCCAATGTCATTTCCTGCTCTTCATCAGTCAATGCACTGGCTGCACAATAGGCATCTGCACACCCTGCTTTTCCGCAATAACATTTCTTTCCTCCCGGCACCAGAATCATGTGTCCGAATTCTCCCGCTTTCTGATTCTGACCAGTCACAAGTTTTCCATTAATGCAGAAAGCACCGCCTAATGTATTGTTGAGTGAAAGATACACTGCATCCTGATATTCATGCATATCTTCTGCCATCATCGCAGCATTTGCATCATTTGCAAAATACACCGGATAAGAAAATGCCTGTTCCAGAAAGCTCAGACTGAAATTCTCCAATTGCAATGCATGAGATTTCACAACTAATCTGTTCTCCTGATCAATAATACCAGGAATCGAAATTCCGATTCCTAATATCTTTTCTCTGTCTTCTACATCTTTCAGGAAGTCCTCCACCATTTCAGCAACTTTTAAACAATAAGATGTTTCTGTTGAAAACTTTAAACGCATCCGGACCGTTTTCTCTATTTCATACTGCATGTTCAGCAATACGATCCCCAGATGATTTGCTGTGATAACTACACCGACTGCATACTTATATGCCGGATTAATTCCTATACGCTTCGCTTTCCGCCCACCGGTAGATTCATATTCTCCTATCTCGATGACCATGTTCCGTTCGATCAGTTCATTGACATTAGAAAGTACCGTCGGCATGCTTAAGCTCAGACTCTGCGCCAGCTCTGCCTTTGATGTAATTTTATTATTTATGATATAGTTTACAATTTTAGATCTTGTAATATTCTTTTTTTCATTTCGTCCTGCCATATCAGACCTCTTTTATAAATTATTTTACAAAAGTATCTTAGTCCTTTTTCGTTATTCTGTAAAGAATAAATATGTTACTTCTAAAAAACTTCTTCCCAACTCACAACAACATAAAACAAGCTACCGGGATAGATACCACTCTTTTTTCTCCATCCCAGTGGCTTAATTTAATATTCCAATTATATCACTCAACGAATCACAGACCCGATACGTAAGCTTCCGTATCTCCTCCGTCGGCTGCACAAGATCCGGCACCATGATTACCTGCATGCCCGCCTGATGTGCCGACAGGATTCCTCCCGGAGCGTCTTCAAACGCCATACAATCTACCGGCGGTATTCCAAGACTTTCACACGCCTTCTGATAGATTTCCGGATCCGGCTTCGCTTTCTTAACCATATCTCCACAGATCACATTGTCAAAATACGAATCTATTCCGGCCCGGATCAGATTCTTCATAGCATACTCTCTGCTGGAAGATGTTGCTACCGCCATCTTATATCCTTGTGCTTTTCCGTATGCCAGCAGTTCCTTTGCACCTCTTTTCAGAGGAAGGCCTTCTTTATCCACAATTTTCCAGAAGTTATCCCGTGTCAGTTCTCCAAATTCTTCGAATGGAAAATCTTCCCTGATATATTTTTTGAAATATACATTCCGGCCCGCACGGTTCATTCCAAGTGTGTGATAGATGACGTCCCCCATATGTGGGATTCCAAGTTCATCACCGGATATCTCCCAGGAACGCTGTACGATCCGCTCGGAATCGAATAGCAGGCCATCCATATCAAATATAAATGCTTTTATATCCATTTTAAAACTCAATGCCTCTTCCAAGTGCATCCTTCAGATAATCTGCAACTTCTTCTAATTTATGTACGGCCTCCATCTTCTCTTCGAATTCATCCCCGATGGATTCCTTATTAATGAGTGCCTGCTGTATCTTCTTTACATCTTTAATTAAATTCTCTGTCATATCAAAAACCTCCCTTTCACTGCTTATCAGGAAATTTACTTTCCGATGATCGATTAACCTCAATGTATATATCAGTATTATAACACAAAACTTTTTACTATTCTCTGAAATCATGTTACAATTTAATTAATTTTTGCAAATTATTATCTTTTTCCCAAATTTGTTCATGCATCATTCGTACGAATTCTTCCATTACACGTGTTTTATATTTGTGTGTCTTGTAATAGAAGAATACTTTTCTCTTTGCTTCTTCCCCATCTAATTTGTAATACACCAAATTTTCAAATGTCGGGAGCTGGCTTACCAGGATATCACTGATGAATGTTGCTCCAAGCTGTGTAGACGAAGCCATATAAGCCGTCGACTGCTGGTTGAATTCCAGCACGATATTTGGCCTGAATCCAACCTCCCGGCACAGCCTGTCACCTCTGGTTCTGGTATCATTTCCCTGTGTCAGCATAATGAACGGAAGCTCTGCGAATCTTTCAAGCGGAACTGCCGGATACTTCTGACTCAGATACTTTTTACTCTTGATATTCTCATAAGAAAGCTGATATTCTTTCAGTTTCTCATTCACAGAAAAATGTTTCGGAACCGCAAGTAATATATTTTCTTCGCAATATAATTCTTTATTATACAAAATGCTGTCATAGTGATAATTATCAATGACAAAATCCAGCGCATTACTGCCCAGCATTTCTTCCAGCTCGGCTGTATTCCCCTCGATCAGCTGAATATGTACATCCGGAAATTTCTGATTAAATTGGGTGATCAGAGACGGTACTACATATGCGGCAAACAGCGTACTCGCTCCCACTGCAAGATTCCCGGTCTTCAGCCCCGCCAGGTCATTGATGTAATTCTCTACCCGCTGTTCGATCTGGGTAATCTCCTCCGCTGCCTCGATATATACTTTTCCAACCTCTGTAAGCTGGAGTGGTGTTGTACTTCTGTCAAATAACGGTTCTCCGATAGTCTCTTCAATCTTTTTGATCCTTGCACTCAAAGACGGCTGACTGATGTACAGATTCTGCGCCGCTTTGGTAAAACTTCTTTCTTTATATACTTCATAAACATATTTTTTCCATACAAACATACACGTAACCTCTCATATCCTGCTATCATCTGCTTCCCCTTTTCACACAACAGCTATAGTCAGACTCTTATAATTGTTATAACACTATAAGTATTGGATTCTCTGTCCACACGGACGTATCATTATATCAACGAAACAATTATTCCAATATGAATTTTGGGGTTTATTGGAATAATAAAGATAAAATAATAAAAAGCGGGGAATAAAATTATGAAACCAATCGTACGCGCCGAGCGCATGAAACCAGTACACTCTGATATCCGTGGTCCATTATTCGTAGAAGCCATGAAACGACAGAAACAGGGAATCGATATCTTAAAATTAAATACCGGGAATCCTGCAACCTTTGGATTTGGGCTGCCTGACAGCATCAAAAATGCGTTGATGGAACACATGCAGGACGGTGTTGGCTACTGTGACTTCAAGGGAATGCCACAGGCAAGACAGGCAATCTGTGATTATGAGACCAGTAAAGGAATCAAAGGTATCACGCCGGATGACGTATTTATCGGTAATGGTGTCAGCGAAGTTGTATCGTTCGCTTTAACACCTTTATTAAATGACGGAGATGAAGTCTTAGTTCCTTCTCCTAGTTACTCCCTCTGGGGTAATTCCGTATATCTCGAAGACGGTAAACCAGTCTTCTATACCTGTGACGAAAAGGCCAGCTGGTATCCGGACATTCAGGATATCCGTTCCAAAATCACAGATAAGACAAAAGCAATCGTTATCATCAATCCGAACAATCCGACCGGTGTTCTCTATCCGAAGGAAATCCTTCTCGAGATCATCCAAGTTGCAAGAGAATTCGGCCTTCTGATCTTCGCAGATGAGATCTATGACCGTCTCGTTATGGATGGCAAACAGCACATCTCTCTTGCTTCACTGACAGAGGATGTTCCGGTTATTACTTTAAATGGACTCTCCAAGTCACACTGTCTGTGCGGATACCGCTGCGGATGGATGGTCATCAGTGGCCCAAGAGAACTGACCGAAGATTACAGACAAGGCATCATCCAGTTAACCTCTCTGCGTCTGTGTGCCAATACCATGGCGCAGATCGTCATCCCGGCAGCTCTTGATGATATGGAGACACCTGCTTCTATGGTCCGCCCAGGCGGCAGAATCTATGAACAGCGTGAAGCAACCGTTCGGGAACTTGAGAAGATCGACGGTCTGTCATTTGTAAAAAATGACGGTGCATTCTATATCTTCCCGAAACTGGATGTGAAGAAATTTAACATTACCAATGACAAACAGTTTGCTCATGACCTGCTGGATGCTACCAATATCCTGCTCGTTCCTGGAAGTGGATTCGACTGGAAAGATCCAGATCATTTCCGTATCGTCATGCTTCCGCAGGCAGATGTCTTAAGTGATGCGATCCGCCGGATGGGAACATTCCTTGACGGATATAAGCAGAAATAATATGAACATCAGCCATCCTTAAATAGTACATAGATAAAATACATTCCCGGTAAAAATCCAATCTCTCTTTTTTCGTCGATTTTTCAGTTATCCGGGAATGTATTTTTATCTGCTTTTCACTGTATTCCAGGCTCCGACTACTTCATTTACGGTACTGACTGTCACAAATGCATGTTCATCTGTTTCGTGGATGAAAGATAATAATTTTCCATATTCATTCTTTTCTAATATCGTTACAACTTCTACATGTTCTGCATGATCCAGGCCGCCATATGCCGGGTAAATCGTCGCACCTCTGCGTAATTCCTTCACAATATAATTCTGAATTTTTTCATGCTCCTTTGAAAGAATGGATACTTTCTTACGCACATGGAATCCATCACAGAACCGGTCTAATACCTGTCCATAGATCAACGTACCGACAAGACTTATTACCATTGTCTCCCGATCATATACAAAGATCGCCGTCATAGATATGAGCACACCTATGATCGTAATGCTCTGTCCTATTTTGAATCCCAGATACTTATTGATCAGCTTCGCAACAATATCAATTCCTCCGCTGGATGCATTCATGTTAAATAAGACGGCCTGTCCGGCACCAACCACGATCATAAAGCATACCAGATCGATCACGATATTCCCGGACAAGGATTCCACATGCGGAGTCAATATTTCAAAAATTCTCAGATACATCGGAAGCATAAGTGATGCAAGAACGGTCTTTACACCGAATTCCCTGCCGATAAAAATATACCCGATGACCAACAGTATCATATTCAAGGCAAAGGTAATTGCCGATACCGGTAACGGAATGATCTTTACCAGAACAAGAACAAGTCCTGACAGACTTCCAAGCACCAGATTATTTGGCATCATTTCATAATATACAGCTGCCGACATTAAGAACATGCCGCCCAGCATCATAATAAATTCTTTTTTTGTTATCTTCATTTCATTCTTCCTTAATTCAATATTTCTGCACAAAGATGTACTCCTCTTTTTTGTAGAAAGAGGAGTACATCTTTTTCTGAAGGGTGTCTATGCCAAAATCTGTTTCAGGCATATCTATACAATTATTATTGGTTTTATTCAGCACCCGGCGGTTAGTCCACCAGCGCCGATAATTTCTTGTCCAGCGCTATCATGATGAATGCTGCCACGAATGATACAACTGCAACTCCGATACATGCTGTTTTGAATTCAAGATTCCCGCCAAACAACAGTCCATATACCGGGCCATAACTCTTTGCTGCGATAAATGTCGCAAATCCCCATACCGACATCATGACAGCCAGATAACGGCTCGGTGAATATTTACTGATGAAGGAGTGTCCCAGTGGCGAGAAGAACATCTCTCCCATTGTCAGAAGGAATGCGAATACGATCAGCCATAACACACTTGCCTTTTCCCCACCGCGCATGATGTCAATTGCTGCGTAGAAGAGATATCCGACACCGATGATCGCGATTCCAAGTCCGGTCTTTCTGAACAGACTCATATCCCCCTGTGGTCTTGCCGCCAGTTTCTTCCATAATGCTGCTGTTACAGGTCCCAGGATAACACAGAACAGTGAGTTGGCTGCATCAAACCATGTAGACGGTACCTGATAACCTGCTACTACCCAGTCCATATTCTCTGCCCAGTAGAAATATACCGGCATATATCCCAGATACCAGAAGATCCAGAATACGATAGAGAATAACGAAGCTACAAAGATTGCACCAATACGTTTCTTCTCGATCGTTGTAAGCGGCTGCTTTGTTCCTGTCTCTTCTTTTTTCTTTGCCTCTGCTGCTTTTTCTTCTTCTGTCAGAGTCTTCTTGAATGGAAGCTTTCCGAGGTCACCTAAGAATCTCCAGCACACAAAGATATACCAGAGTCCTCCGAGAACCATCATCAATGCTGCCATCTTAAAGCATGGTGCAAATCCAAGCACACCATCTTTTGCAAATACATCCTTATACAGGATTCCCACCAGGAATGTTCCGATGAATGCTCCTACATTTACCAGTGTATAACGCATCGAAAATGCCGGGTCCATCTGTGATTTGTCCGTGATAACACGTCCGATGATCGCACCATTTTTGAATAATGCAAGTCCCAGACTTACCAGGAAGATCATCGCATATACTCCGACGGAACTCTTTGCGATTCCTCCGGTGAAATATCCTGCCGCAGCAATAAACATACCAACCGGTGTTGTATATCTCGCACCGATATACTTATCTACGATCACTGCCCCAAACAGTGGAAGCAGATAAGAAAATGCAGTCAGGTTTGACTGCATGTTGGCAGCCACTGTATCCGAAAGTCCGAGTCCTCCGGTTGCAACCGAAGCAGTTACAAAAATCAAAATCAGCGAACGTCCCAGATAATATGCCAGACGTTCAAAAATCTCTGTACAGGCACATACCCAAAACGCTGCCGGGAAGCCTTTCTTTTTTGTCTCCATATTCTTTTCCCCACTTTTTTCTAAATTCAGTCCTTATCTTTTATGTACTTTTATTTTCTCTTCCTTATTTTGTACATATATCCTTGTCTGTCTTATTTTATATCTTTCAAGAATGCTTTATATCCTCTGTAAGCTTCATAAATATCAGCCTTACTTGTCACCTCATACGGTGCATGCATAGAAAGCACAGCAACACCGCTGTCAATGACATTCATGCCATAATTTGCCATGATATATGCGATGGTTCCGCCGCCCCCAAGATCGACTCTTCCCATCTCCGCTGTCTGGAATCCGACTTCGTTATTGTCTAATACCTGACGCACTTTTGCGATATATTCTGCATTGGCATCGTTACTGTTATTCTTTCCGCGGCTTCCGGTAAATTTATTAAACACCAGACCTCTTCCAAAGTATGCTGTATTCTTTTTCTCAAATGCATCTGCATACAATGGATCAAATGCTGCACTTACATCAGAAGAAAGCATATAAGAATTTCTCAGAGCTCTTCTGACTTTTAATGGATTGCCATCTTCGGTAAGTGCCATCAGTTCTGCCACATAATCTTCAAAGAATCTGGAATGCATACCTGTTGCCCCAACGCTTCCGATCTCTTCTTTATCTACCAGAATACAACAGGTTGTTCTTTCCGGATTCTCTGTTTCCAGCATTGCAAATAATGAAGTAAAGGCACAGACTCTGTCATCCTGTCCATATCCGAGCACCATACTTCTGTCCAGTCCGCAGTCTCTTGCCTTTCCTGCCGGCACGATCTCCAGTTCTGCTGAGAGGAAATCTTCCTCTTCCATATCAAGATTCTCCTTCAGGAACTGTACTACGGCTGCCTTTACCAGCTCTTTTTCTTCTTTCTCTAACTCATCATTGCCTGTAAGCGGCTTTGTTGCAACGAGGATATCCAATCCTTCTCCTTCGACTACCACGCCCGCCTTCTTCTCAATTTGCTGCTGTGACAGATGGATCAGAAGATCTGAAATCACAAGTACCGGATCATCTTCCTTTTCCCCAATAATAATGTCCTGCACTGTTCCGTCTTTTTTTGCAATCGTTCCATGGATTGCAAGCGGAATTGTAACCCACTGATATTTCTTGATTCCACCATAGTAATGCGTATCCAGATATGCCATATCACTATCTTCATATAATGGATTCTGCTTTACATCTATTCTTGGTGAATCAATATGTGCTCCAAGGATATTCATACCTTCTTCTAACGGTTTCTTACCGAGCTGGAACATTACAAACGCTTTCCCCATGCAGTCTGCATATACCTTATCCCCGGCTTTTAAAGTGGTTCCCTCGGAAATACAATCTTTCAGATTCTTATATCCCCATGTATCTGCCATCTTCTTTCCAAGCTTTACACATTCACGCTCTGTCTTTCCGATATCCAGACACTCTTTATAGCGGACACTCAGCTCTTCTAATTCTTTCTGCTGAATTTCTGTGTATTCTTTCCACATATTTTTTCGCTGCATTTTTTCGCTCCTCCTTTTTCCTTCGCAGTCTTTCTATAAAAATAGTATCTCCGTTCACAGAATATATCCAACAAGAAAAGCGCATGTGCTATAAGAAAATCTTATATTTTTTATTGTTCTGTCAAATATAAAATGTGTATTTTCTCCTTATAAAATCGCAAAAAATTATCGATCGTTTTTCACAATCGATAATTTTTTCTTATGAGTTCACTACATTTTCAATTTCTTCCAGAATCTCTTTTACTTTCTTTTTGTTTCTTTTTTTTCTGTAGAATGCTTTGATCACGCACTCTCCGTCATATCCCGGAAGCAAAAGCATATCTCCATCACTATAGGAGAAATACTGACTGTCTGCCAGTGCATATCCGTCGTTAAATTCTACCTTTAACTTCATGGTATCCACATTATCAACTAATTCTATTCCTTGTGTAAGCAACTGTGGATCATTCTTTTGTCCATTCATCATACTGCATAAATATGACTTTGTTCCATATCTGGTATAACGCTCAAGATCCTTTGCTTTAAACTCCGGCTGCTCATTTATCGATGATTCCAGTCCGATATATGCCCCGATCCGGCTGGATAGCAGCGGCTTTTCTCCGATTTCATCCGGCTGCTCCAACTCATTCAGTCCGTATCCAATATAAATATCCAATGTATTTTCTCTCAGCATCCGGCTGCCTATGTAAGAATCCAGTTTACTGAAACGGAAGTCTGCTTCGGAATGCTTATCATTAATCATCTTCTGCATCTTTGCCCAGAACAATTTGTTGATAGAACTGTCGATTCCGATACGGACCACGCTGCTTTCTTTATATCTTTCTATCTCATGCAGCATCTGTTCGTGCGTCTGCACCATCTCCCTGGCATACGCATAGACAATCTCTCCTAATTCTGTCAGGCAGATCTCACCATTGCCCCTCTCCAGCAGGGTACCTCCCGCCATTTTTTCCAAAGAGGCGATCTGCTGGCTTACTGCCGTCTGTGTTACATAATTTCTTGCTCCGGCCTTTGTAAAGCTCTTAAGTTCCACTACATCCAAAAAATATTTATATTTCCAAAGACTCATTTTGCATACTTCCTTCCGATGACTGCTTCAGATGATATATTTTTCTTTCCTCTCTTTTATGCTTTATTGTCGACAATCGTCAATGAGGTCGAATGTAATATACCATATATTTGTATATTTTTCAACATATTACTTATATTTTATATCTCTTTTTGTATTTTATGTACAACATCTGTCATGTTAAAACATACTGTATATTAAAAAATCCTTACAACTCACGGCAACTATGAGAAACACGCTTCGCGAGTTTCTCAAGTTATCGCGGCAGTCGCCAAGGTCTCGTGCAAGCACGGACTTTGGCTCGTTGCTCGCGTAAATAAAAAAGAAATGCCAGTGTCATTACACCAACATTTCTCTTTTTCATCCATCATTCATTTTCCCGGAATCATGCTCTCCAAAATTCCTCTGCGACTTCTTTATGAAATCAGAAAGTCCAGTGAAAACTTCGTGTCTGCTTCCGTCATTCCCTGCTCTTTTAAAAGTCTGTGGATCGTACCCATATAATGATCCGACAATACCCTGCAGATCTCTTCTTTCTTTCTGCTTTTGCATACTTCCAGCAGTTCTTTATGTATCGGATATTGTCGTGCGATCACTGCTTTTTTGTCTGATGCCAGATTATAACCTGTTACGATATTCCCATAATTCAGACTTTTCCATGCCTTATACAGACTTTTCATTCCGGTCATTCTGATCAGACAGCTGTGTAACTTGTTATCATATGAAAACAGCTGATCATATTCATCCACATCCAGATTCTTCATGCGTTCCAGGATTTCTTCCATCTCCTGCAGGGTTTCTTCCGGTATCTTTCCTCCCATAAGACGCACTGCCATAATCTCATAATTCGCACGCATCAGATAGATTTCAAATGATTCTTCGAATGTGATCTCTTTCACGGAACATCCGGCATTTCTTACATATTCTACCAGCCCTTCATTCTCCAGTTCGCGCAGTGCCTCTCTGATCGGTGCACGGCTGGTCTTGAATTCTTTTGCGAGTTCCTGTTCGACAATCTTCTGTCCCGGCTGCAATACCCTGTTAATAATCCGTTTTCTTATAATATCTACAATACTTTCACGTAATGTCTTGTATCCTAATTCTGTCATATTTTCTCCCAATTTTCATATTTTTTTATTCGGTCATATAGCAGCCTTAATTATTCAAATCATACTTCTCGATTTTCAACATCTGCCGGTCCTAACACCTGATTTCTAAAAGCAGACGGTGTCATCCCGTTTTTTACACGAAATGTCTTAATGAAATTTGCTTCACTGTTAAATCCGACTTCTTCTGATATTTCACTGACAGATACATTCGTTGAATTCTTTAGTACACGAATTTATAATATCTGATAATTCCCATCTGAATCAGCCTGGATATGCGACGCATAAAATGTCTCTACCGCTTTTACCATATACTCCGTGTCCTTTACACCGGCCGTCTCATAGGCCGAGTGCATGGCAAGCTGCGGTAATCCGATATCCACTGTATTCATGGACACCTGCGTCATCGCAATATTCCCCAATGTACTTCCTCCGGCTTCATCCGAACGGTTGGCGAAATACTGTAACGGTACGCCCGCTTTTTCACAGATCATCCGAAATACTGCCACACTGACTGCATCACTGGTGTATTTCTGTCCGGCGTGTGACTTGATCACAATTCCGTCATTCATATAGACGCAGTTTGTCGCATCCGTCTTCTGTCTGTAATTCGGGTGGACCGCATGGGCATTGTCACAGCTAAGCATAAAGCTTCCGGCTACTGCACGATAGAATTCCTCTTCGTTCTTTCCAAGTGCTTTGTTCATCCGCCACAATACATCATAAAGAAATGTAGATGCGGCTCCCTGTTTTGTTCCTGAGCCTACTTCTTCGTTATCAAAGCAGGCATAGACATTGATATTCTGTTCATTTTCCGCTGCCAGAAATCCCTTCATGGATGTAAATGCACACTGCAGATCATCCAGTCTCGGACATCCGATAAATTCACGGTCACTTCCCCATCTGACCGCTCCCATGCGGTTATACAAGAACAGATCCATGCCATAGATATCCGTATCTTTTAATCCCAATTCTTCTGCAACTAAGGATCTTACCTCTCCTTGTCCTTTTACGCTTCCCGATAATACCGGTAACATATCAATCTGTTTATTAACAGCTCTTCCTTCATTCACTTTCCGATCCATATGAATCGCAAGACTCGGAATCATCAGAAGATCTCTGTCCACCTTCACAAGTCTGGTTTCGATTCTTTCCCCATTCTTAACCATAACTCTTCCGGCCAGTGACAATGGTCTGTCGAACCATGTCTGGCAGATCATACCGCCGTAACCTTCGGTATTCAGTACCGTATATTTCTTTGCGACCTCGATCTGCGCATTCTCTTTCAGTTTAAAAGTCGGCGAATCACTGTGTGATGCTGTCACATGGAAACTGTAGTTGTCCAGTTCTTTTCCTGCTTTTACTGCAATGATACTGGAATTATTTCTTGTTACATAGTATCTTTTTCCAGGTTTGATCTCCCACTTTTCTGACTCTTTTAATTCTGCGAATCCTTCCTGTTTTAGGATCTCTTTTAATTCTGCGACCGCATGAAATGCTGTCGGTGCGTGTTCTATAAATGTTGTCAGTTCTGATATGATATTTGTTTCCATTATATCCCTCTTCATCTTCCATTTTGTTCCGCTCCTGCCTGACAAGTGTAAACGGTTCTTTACTGTACTTCCCCATAATACAGCAGATCGTCATTGCAAACAAGCACCAACTGCCAAAGAAATCCCTGTTTATTTCGCAAACATACCAATGATATCTTTTACCATCACAACAGCTTTATCCATTCCTTCTACTGTAATGTGCTCATATACCCCATGGAATGCATATCCGCCGGTTCCAAGATTCGGACAAGGAAATCCTTTAAAACTTAATCTCGCACCATCTGTTCCCCCGCGGATTGGCGCAACATCCGGAACGATATCTGCATTCTCGGCTGCTTTCTTCGCATATTCAATGAGCTGCATGCATTTCACATTCTTATTGTAAATCATCTCCCGCCAAATGTATATTGGCGAATGTCGACAATATAATGTTCTTAATTTTGTTATATTTTTCTTTGAATTTATGTTAAAATTCTTTTAGATGCTCTGATATCAGATTTTCTGATATTCATTCTGATATTAGATGCTCTGACAACAGATAATTATATAATATCAAAGTGAGGTACATACATATGAAATTAATGATCGCATCCGATATCCACGGCTCTGCTTACTACTGCCGTAAAATGCTTGACGCTTACAAACGTGAAGGTGCCGACCGCCTTCTTCTTCTCGGAGACATCCTTTATCACGGTCCGCGTAATGACCTGCCAAAGGATTACAATCCAAAGGAAGTTATTGCCATGCTGAATCCTATGAAGCAGGAACTGCTCTGCGTACGCGGTAACTGTGACACGGAAGTAGACCAGATGGTGCTGGAATTCCCGATCCTGGCGGACTACTGTTTTCTGGAAATTGATGGACGTACGATCTTCGCATCCCACGGACATCATCATAATCCGAAGAATCCTCCGATGCTGAAAAAGGGAGATATTCTTCTGAATGGTCATACACATATTCCTGCGAATGAAGATATGGGTGATTTTATCTATATGAATCCAGGATCTGTATCAATTCCCAAGGAAGGTTCTGCTCACGGATATATGATCTGCGAGGGCGGAGAATTTACCTGGAAGGATCTTGAGGGGAATGTAGTTGCTATTTAGTTCATCATCGTGGCTTACCCCGGTCCATGATAATGAATTTAATAGAGGACTGTAACCGTTGTGTTGCCGGAAAGTTGTGGCAGAAGCCTTGATTTTCCGGATTTTCTGTTGTTAAGCATTTAATTTATAAGAAACTGCCAGCGACAGATTATATAATAGATACACTTCCGGTCTCACAACGGTTACGACTCCTCTATTAATTCACTATAGCATTAGATACACACGGAATAAAAGTTAGTAATCCTTTCCTGTGAATGTGTAGGAGGTGCTGGTAATACTTAAGGGGCAAAATTCTGCGTTAGGTATTCAAAATTTGATTGTCCGAGCATATGCGAGTTTCAAATTTTGAATGCCTGCTTTTAGCAGAATTTTGCCCCTTTAGTATTTCCCACCGACGAAACCTGAACAGGAAAGGATTACTAACTTTTATTCCGGTCCGGGTATCTAGTTTAGTGAATTAAGTAGAACTTATTCTTCTCTATGCCGTATCTTCCGATACGCTTTCCGCAATCCCTTCACCAGAAGTGTCAGATAACGAAGCACTGCCTCAGTCGCAATCGAAAAGATCACAAACAGCATGATACATTTTTGTGACATTCCTGTGATTGCGAACAGCCTTGGCAGGAAGATGATACATAAGATACATCCAACCAGACATCCTCCCCAGACTGCACCACGGAAGATATTGACCGGTTTACAGATATTGAACAGGATGATGAATCCTACGATCAAAAGTAACATCGTTGCCGCTGTCGAGATATCTGTAGAATTTACTCCAAATGTCTTACCGAATACAACCAGTGCTCCGACCATCAATACATCGGTCAGACCTGCAGGCAGTGCCTTCAGAAATACATTAGTCAGGAAATGTCCTTGTATTCTTTCTTTATTCGGCTGGAATGCCAGGAAGAATCCCGGTACTCCGATTGTGAACATACTGATCAGTGATATCTGGGATGGCTCCAACGGATATGTAATCATCAGCACTACAGAGAATAAGGACAACAGGAACGAGAAGATATTCTTCACCAGGAACAGACTGGCTGAACGCTGGATATTATTGACAACTCTTCTTCCTTCCATCACTACCGACGGCATACATGCAAAGTTGGATTCCAGTAATACAACCTGCGAAGCCTGTACTGCCGCATCACTTCCGGATGCCATGGCAACACTACAGTCAGCATCTTTCAGTGCAAGTACGTCGTTGACACCGTCTCCGGTCATCGCTACTGTCTTACCCTGGTCTTTCAGCGCATGTACGAACTGCCGCTTCTGATCCGGTGTTACACGTCCGAATACAGTATAATTGGCAACTGCGTCCGCAACTTCTGCATCGGTATGAAGTGTTGTTGCATCGATATAACGGTCCGCATTTGCAATTCCTGCTTCTTTTGCCACTTCAGAAACAGTCAGTGGATTATCTCCGGATATGACTTTCACTTCTACGCCCTGTTCTGCAAAGTAGGCAAATGTCTCCGGTGCTTCTTTTCGGATTGGGTTGGCAAGAAGGACATAACCAAGCGGTATGACTTTGCCGGTCAGTGCCTTTCCATCCAGTTCCCCGTCGTAAGAACCGAATACCAGTACACGGTTTCCCTTTCCTGCATAGACTTCTATCTCTTCTTTGTATTCTTCAAAATCATCCCTCAGTACGAATTCCGGTGCTCCGAGCACATATACTTCATCTTTGTATGTGACTCCGCTGTATTTTGTTGCGGATGTAAATGGGGTCACGGACTCAGCCGTCTTGCCAGTTCCTTCTTTGAAATATTCTTTTAGCGCTTCCATGGTGATGTTATCACTGCTCATTGCCTTTGCAAAATCACCAAGCATCTTCGGAAGTTCCGGCATTTCGTCTTTTTTATAATTGGACGTTGGAACCACATCTTTGACACTCATGTTTGTCTCTGTGATGGTTCCAGTTTTATCCACGCAAAGTACATTAACTCTGGCGAGTGTCTCGATACTCTTCATGTCATGAAGCAATACCTTCTGTTTTGCCAGGCGCATCGCACTGACTGCCATTGCCACACTTGCAAGAAGGTATAACCCTTCCGGGATCATACCGATCACAGCCGCTACCATGGAAGTGATACTGCTTCGGAACGGATCTCCGTTAAAGAAGAAGCTCTGTACGAACAGGATAATTCCGATCGGGATCAGTGCGATACCGACGAATTTTACCAGTTTGTCAAGGGAGCGGATCATTTCTGACTGCTCACCCTTCTGCATTGCCTTAGCTTCCAGTGTCAGTTTTGAAATGTAGGAGTCCACGCCTACGGCATCCAGTCTTGCGTGACATTCTCCTGCCACAATGAAACTTCCGGACATCAGATGATCTCCCGGATTCTTGGTAATCTCATCCGATTCTCCTGTCAGGAGGGATTCATTGACCTGTACGCTTCCATGTACCACTTCCGCGTCTGCACAGACCTGATTTCCTGCTTTAAAGATCACGATATCATCCAGCACCAGACTTTCGGAATTGACCCGTGAAGTCTTTCCATCTCTGACCACCGTTGCATGCGGGGCATTCAGCATATTCAGCTTTTCCAGTGTCCTCTTGGAACGTATCTCCTGTACGATACCGATCAGTGTATTAAAGATAATAACCGGTAAAAATGTCAGATTCCGAAATGATCCCACAATCGTCAGAAGGATTGCCAGCACCAGAAAGATCAGGTTAAAATAGGTAAATACATTTTCCTTAATGATTTCTTCCGTCGTCTGTGCCGGTGGGTCGACTGACATATTGCTCCAGCCGTCACGCTTATGTTCCTCTACCTGTGCCGTTGTCAGACCTTCTTCATAATCCGGTTCGTATCTGGTTGTCGGTGTTCTCTCTATCTCATAATCACAGGCTTCTTCCTGTAGTTTTCGTTTTCGCCTGTCTTTTTTCTGCATAGAATTCCTCCTTGTTGGCTGCATTCTGCAGCTACATTCTGATTTTATCTATCATTTGTATTTAGTATACACCAGAATATGCCAATATTGTATTAACACTTTATGAATTCTGTATGTAAATTTATTAAACTACTATGATTCTTTCGTCCTGTAAGTTCTTTCAAAATTTACTATTAACGCTTTTCTACAATTTCTTCTGAATGTTTGAAGAAAAAATGCAGTTCACTTTTTTCATATGTAAACTGCATCTCAATTTCTATATACTCACATTTTCATCCGTGCGAAGTAACGCACTTTTCGCAAGCTGGTCGGCCTCTTCGTTATAATGATTTCCCGTATGTGCTGCGACTTTGCAGAAAGATATCTTTATCTGCTTTGCTGCTTCCTGCATATGCGCTGCATATTTGCTGGTGAGTGGTGTTCTTGCTCTCCATACACCCGTCACCCATTTTTCCACACCTTCATAATCATAGCGGAGCTCTACCGCCGGATAGTCATGTTCTTTTGCCCATTGTACCGCGTTCATCGCACCAAGCATCTCTCCTGCAACGTTCCGGATCTTTACGCCTTCCGGATCACAGCCGCTTCCGGATTTTCTGAATTCTTCTCCGTCCGGTGTCAGGATCACACAGCCAAAGGCATATCTTCCGATACTTTTTTCAAAGCTTCCATCCACATAGGCAATCACCATATTTTCCGGCACTTCCACAATTCCTGCTGCCTCTTTTTCTTTATCCCCGGACACATTCTCCGTTGTTGACATTTGTAAAAATGCCATCGCTTCTTCCCGGTCTGTAAAACCTCTGAACTCTGCTCCCGAGTATCCGGCTGTCGCTTTCTGACACTCTGCCCAGGTCTCAAATAAACCGGTCTTATGTCCTTTTCTTACTGCATACACTTTCTTTTTTGCCATATATATTTCCCTTCTTAATTACTATTTATTTACAATCTATTTGCATCGGTTGTTTTAACTCTTCCTGAGCTCTTGTATAAATATATGTGTTCAGCTCCTGTCTTACCTTTTCCATCGTTTCCGCCGTCTCCGGATCTTCATACGGGATCCGTTTCACCAGCTTATCTACAAAATGATTCTCCTCGATCATTTCATACGTCACATCAAAATTAATGTCATAAAAGTACGCAAGATACGACATCCAGTAATCCATCTTCGTCTTTCTTGTCTCGGAACGGACAGACGTCTGTGCTTCGAACTGCTGCATGATCTCTGGAGTGATCTTCGTTCTTCCAACCTCTTCGGCTGACACTCCAAGCATTGCTTCAACCGAATCTTCCAGTTTTACTCTGCAGTTGTCGAGCTTGTCCGCATCCCGGATGATTCTGGCATGTAATAATTCTCGTTCATCTCTGATTCCATCCAGACAATAATCACTGTGCCTTGCGATCGCCGTACGGATGATCCCGTCCCAGGTATCTTCTTTCACAAACTGTCGGATCATTCCTTCTTCGAACAGGATCTCCACACCGAAAGATGCATGATCCATCGTTCCCGGTTCAAAGCTGTCATAACGCTTTAGCTGTTCAAATCTTCCGATATCATGAAGAAGTCCTATGATCTCAGCCAGCCTCCGGTCTTCTTCTGAAAGCTTAAGTCCTTTTGCAATCTTTCTGCTACATTCAACAACACCATAAGTATGGATAATCTTCAATTTTACCTTATCATTTTCCCGGTCATATCCATCCAGATACCGTTCAAATGCTTCCTTTGCATGATCTAAATCTATCATCTGTTTATCCTTTCTAAGAATCTTTCTCCATACTTCTCCAGTTTATGCTCTCCGACCCCCGATACTTCCAACATCTCATCCCGTGTCGCCGGACGCATCACACACATACCGGCAAGCGTCTTATCTGCAAATACCATATACGGCGGTACCTTTTCTTCCGATGCGATCTCACGTCTGAGTTCCCGTAAGCTTTCGAATAATTCTGCATCTTTTTCTGAAAGTTCTGCCGCCACTGCGCCTTTTTTGCGTCTGTTCTTTTTCTCTTTTGATTCAGATTTCTTTTCTGTCTCTTCTTTCGGAAGTTTCATGATCAGCGGTTCTTCCGTTTTCATAAATGCTTTCCCTTCCGGGGTCAGACAGATCACCGGATATTGTTCGCCCTTTTCTTCCACATATTCACGGAACTGTAATTCCCTTAATATCTGTCGTAATCTCGGAACCGTCCTCTCACTTAACACTGCATATTCCGGATTCTTATCCAGATTCTTGCCTAGAATCTTCTGACTCTTTCCGCCGTGCACGATATCGATCACTGTCGATGCACCGTAATTCCAGTCCAGCGCTACAAGACATCTTAAGATCGACTTTGCTTCCATTGTAATATCCACCTCTTCGAACTGTGTCTGGCAGTTCAGACAATTGCCGCAATAAGAACTGCTCTTTTCCCCGAAATAATTCAAAATGTACTGCCTTAAGCATTCCGACGTAAAGCAGTAAAATGTCATCTGCTTCAGCCGTTCCAGATCCCGTTCTTTCACGATTTTGCGCGTCTCTTCATCCAGTTCGCTGTTTTCTTCTCCATTTTCAATAAAGAGACGGTTCGTTCTTACGTCTCTTGGCTCGTAATACAGGATACATTCTGACGGCTCCCCATCTCTTCCGGCACGTCCGGCCTCCTGATAATAACTTTCCATATTTTTCGGCATATTATAATGAATGACAAAGCGTACATCCGGCTTATCGATTCCCATTCCGAATGCATTCGTCGCTACCATGATCTGACGCTTTCCATATATGAAGTTCTCCTGATTTTCCTTCCGTTCTTCATCCGATAGCCCGGCATGATACCTGGTCACGGAGAATCCTTCATTCCTCAGATCGTAACTAACCTGCTCCACTCTCTTTCTCGTCAGACAGTAAATGATTCCGCTGTCACCGGATGTATCACATCCTTTTTCTTTCAGATAACTGACCAGTTCCTTATACTTATCCACAGGCTTCTTCACTGCGAAGAAAAGATTTCCACGATCGAACCCGGTTGTTTCCACATATGGATTCTGAAGCCTTAAGATATCAAGGATGTCTTCTCTTACTTCTGCCGTCGCTGTCGCCGTATATGCACCGACCACCGGACGGTATGGCAGGCGGTCCAGAAAATCCAGGATCTTCAGATATCCCGGCCGGAAATCCTGTCCCCACTGCGATACGCAATGCGCCTCATCTACCGCTACAAAAGATATCTGCACCTGCTCAGAGAGTGCAAAATCCAGAAAGCTTTCTGTCTCCAGACGCTCCGGTGCCACATATATGATCTTGTATCTTCCTTGCTTTGCAAGCTGCAGTGCTTTATAATACTGTCCTGCAGTCAGGGAACTATTTAAGAAAGCAGCATGGACTCCCATCTGGTTCAGCGTTCCCACCTGATCTTTCATAAGTGAGATCAGCGGCGAGATTACGATTGTGATTCCTTCCATCATAAGCGCAGGCACCTGATAACACACCGACTTTCCTGCTCCGGTTGGCATGATTCCAAACACGTCCCTGCCTTCCAGCACCGCTTCGATCACCGGGACCTGTCCCTCCCGGAAATGATCATAGCCGTAATATTGTTTCAGTATCTTTTCTGCCTCTTTGATTGCCTCACTCATTCTGTCTTTGCTCCTTATATCTCGTCTTTTGCTATCCGTCTCTTTTTTCTTCTTCTCTTTCCTGTACTTTTCTTTTCTATTCGTTTCTTTTCTGTCCGTTTCTTTTCTACTCATCACTTTTTTGATCCGCAGATTTTCCCACACCCACTATGTCTTACTATCTTATCACATTTGCTCCTATCTTTCATCCCATCTTTCACGGACAAATCCTTTTGACTTTGCATACTTTTTTCAGTATAATTATTTCAGTTTCTGAATAAACAAAAATAATATCTTAAGAATAATTATAAAATAAAGGAGGATAACCAGATGGATTTCCGACAGATTACCATGATGCAGAAGATAAAATCAGGCATGGATCGTTTCCGTGCCAACCACCCCAAATTTCCGATGTTTTTACGTGCCGTATCACAGGATGCGTTAGTGGAAGGAACAATCATTGAGATCAACGTAACCACACCGGAAGGGAAAAATTATTGTACCAATGTCAAGCTGAAAGCCGATGACATGGAACTTTTCGATTCTTTTAAAAATATGCAGGGTTAATTTTTCCTGCATATTTTTTATTCTGTGGAAACATACTAATTCCGTCACAAATATATAGCAAGGAAGGTATTTATTATGGAAGAAATGTTTTGTTTCCAGTGTCAGCAGACCGCTCATAATTCCGGATGCGAAGGTCATGCCGGTGTCTGTGGAAAGAAAAGTGACACCGCCAATTACCAGGATGAGCTTACCAGTGCGCTGATCGGACTGTCGCGCGCTGTGCGTAAAAAGCTTGCCCTGAATCCGGATGCTTCTTTCGAACATGCGGATGAACTTATCTTAAAAGGGTTATTCACCACGATTACCAATGTTAATTTTTTCAATGATACGATTATCGAACTCGTTCATGAAGTAAATGTCGAAAAGGACCGGATCTATCCGGATATCATGAATTATGATGTCCGACATATCTGGGAAGATCAGGAAGATATCCTGTCTTTAAAGTCTCTGATCCTTTTCGGACTGCGCGGTATGGCGGCTTATGCTTATCATGCTTATGCATTGGATTATATAGACAGAAATGTTCTTGATTTCTTTTATGAAGGATTAGAAGCCATCGGTTCGGAAAAAGACAGTGATGAATTACTGGCACTCGTATTAAAAACGGGCGAGATCAATTTCCGCTGCATGGAGCTTCTGGATCATGCGAACTCCGGCACTTACGGCAATCCCGTACCGACAAAAGTTCCACTGACCATCGAAAAGGGGCCTTTCATCGTTGTCAGCGGACATGATCTTCATGATATGGAACTGCTATTAAAGCAGACGGAAGGAAAAGGAATCAATATCTACACCCACAGCGAGATGCTTCCGGCACACGGATATCCGGAATTAAAGAAATATTCTCATTTAAAAGGAAACTTTGGAACTGCCTGGCAGAGTCAGCAGTCGGAATTTCACAACATTCCGGCACCTGTGCTATTTACTACCAACTGTCTGATGCCGGTCCGTCAGAGTTACTGCGACCGGGTATTTACCACCTCCATCGTATCATATCCGGATCTGGTGCATATCGGAGAGGACAAAGACTTCACTCCGGTTATTGAGAAATCTCTGGAATGCAAGGGATATCCGGAAGACCATCCGATGACCGGAATCAACGGCGGGTCTACGGTCACAACCGGATTCGCTCACAATGCCATTCTTTCCAATGCCGGACATATCGTGGAACTTATAAAGGCCGGTAAGATCCGCCACATCTTTCTGATCGGCGGATGTGACGGTGCCGCTCCGGGACGAAGCTATTATACAGATTTCGCCAAGGCTGCACCGATGGATACTTTGATCCTGACACTTGCCTGCGGAAAGTACCGGCTGAACGACCTGGATCTTGGTTCCATCGATGGCATTCCGAGAATTCTGGACATGGGGCAATGCAATGATGCCTATAGCGCTATAAAAGTTGCTCTTACACTTGCAGATGTCTTCGACTGCACAGTAAATGACCTCCCACTCACCCTGGTTCTTTCCTGGTATGAACAGAAGGCCGTATGTATCCTGCTTACGTTATTATCTCTCGGTGTGAAAAATATCCTGCTTGGACCAACCCTTCCTGCATTCGTCTCTGAGAATGTGTGGAAGATACTGGTGGAGAATTATAATATTCAGAAGATCAGTACTGTGGAAGAGGATATGAAGAAAATCCTCGGTTAATGATCTTCAAGGTTTGCAAAGAATAATTCATAGAAATCATCTTCCGCCTCGATCATCGGCGAGTTCTCCCCTCCGCCGTTGGTGCTTCTTTTCATTGCGGCATGGAATTCTTCTCCTGCCGCAATTAATTCCATTTCATATAATTCATAGCCAAGATCCCTGCAGGTCTTGCAGAACGCAGATAATGGATCTGCTTCTGTTCTGGTTGCGAGAAGCTGTTGTTTTAATTTTTCATCTTTTAATGCTTTGTTTTGTAATTCGTCTAATATACTTACTACGTCTGCCATAATCCTCAATCCTTTCCTGCTAAAAAAGAGAGTAACACATTTTCTATGCTACTCCCTCGTCTCTAAGAATATTATATGAATTTCATTTTACTTACGCAAGCTTTATTTTCATAAATGCAATTACTTAAATATGTTTTCCACAGATATCTGCCAGACAGCATTTCTCACAATGCGGCTTCGTCCTCGCTGTACAGACGTCTCTTCCGTGATATACCAGCCTGTGGCAGAAATCACTGCCTTCTTCCGGCGGGATGATCTTCCAAAGTTCCATCTCAACTTTCTTCGGTTCTTTGATTCCATCTACCAGACCAATCCGGTTACAGAGTCTGATGCAGTGTGTATCCGTGACAATTGCCGGTTTATCAAACACATCCCCCATGATCAGATTCGCACTCTTTCTTCCGACTCCCGGAAGTTTCAACAATTTGTTAAAATCGTCCGGAACTTTTCCACCGTATTCATCACGGAGCATACGCATACAGGCACTGATATCTCTCGCCTTACTCTTTCCAAGTCCGCATGGTCTTACGATTTCTTCAATCTCTTCCGGTGTTGCTTCTGCCAGTGCGTTGACATCCGGGTACTTTGCGTACAGTCCTTCTACTACTACATTGACTCTTGCATCCGTGCACTGTGCTGCCAGACGTACACTGACTAACAGCTTCCATGCATCATCATAATCCAGCGTGCATCCTGCATCTGGATATTCTTTTTTCAAGCGGTCGATGACCTCTAATGCCAGTTCTTGTTTATCCATTTTCAGTACTCCTGTTCATTTCCATCCGAAAGCTTCACCGTAATGTAATCATGATGGATTTCTTTCAGAAATTTATCAAATACATCCGCTGTCTTCATCTTGATACTGGAAGTGTTCACACATGGATGGCATCCGAATTCTTCCAGTTTCAACAAATCCTCATCCACCAGAAGCTGCACTTTATTCTCCGGATCAAAGATCAGTCCCATAACGGTAGCTGATCCCGGCGTTACATTCAGATAGTCTTCCATGTCTTCTCCTGATGCAAAGGACAATCTCGTGGTCGGGATCTGCTGTGACAGTTCTTTTGTCTTAAGCGCTTTGCTGCCCGGCATCAGAAGCAGATAATATGCCGTTTTCTTCCGGTTACATAAGAACAGATTCTTACATATCTCCATTCCCAGTGCTTTATCAATCTCCTCACAGGCTTCCATGGTCATGACCGCTTCGTGATCCGCTCTGATGTAGGGAATATGCAGACTGTCCAGTATATCGTATACTTTTATTTCTTTTTCTTTTCGTCCGGATGTGTCTTCCGGGCGTCCATTGTATAATTCCATTTTGCCTCTCATCCTATATCAATTTTCTTGTTCCTTCTTTTCTCACTATTATACAATTATCAATTTAGTACTACAAGTAATTTCCTGTTTATAGATTCAAATCCAGTGCTTCCCGTGTTCTTTTATCGATAAAATTCCATTCTTCTAAGTTCCGTATACGGTCTGCCCTTCCTGATTCTCCCCGAATCAGCAATCTCCACATCTACATACAATATCTGCTCTTCATCATCTGCTTTCAAGACAACTTCTCCATTGGCATCAACTGCAATGGACTCTCCTGCGAAATCCATCTGTCCTTCGCATCCGACTCTGTTGCACATCGCGATCGCCACACTATTTTGAAATGCCTGTACTCTTAATTCCCATTCGAACATCTCGGATGGCTCCGCCTTTGTATTCACGGTCGGAATCAGGATCAGATCTGCTCCCATCAGTGCCTCTGTCCGAATGCTTTCCGGGTAATGTCTGTCAAAACAGACTACAATTCCGATTTTTCCATATTCGGTGTCAAATACCTTGAATCCATCGTCTGACGGGGTATAATAATCCTGCTCGTAAAACTGCTCCGCCTGTGCCACATGGACCATTTTCTGGATTCCTTTTATCTCTCCGTCTGCTCCGATAAACAGGCTTGCATCGTATGCATTTCCATTTTCTTCCAGATAAATATTCGGTACTGATATAATCGAATATTCCCGGCTCACAGCTTGAAACTTTTTTATTTCTTCCGAATCCATTTTCAGCCGGTATTTTGTGACATCCTGTCCTTCATATTGCGGGAAGAATTCGGTCAGCTGAACTTCCGGGAACAGGATTAAATCCGCTCTGTTTTTTGCAGCTTCTCTTATGAACTCTATACTTTTATCCAGGTTATCTTGCATATTTCCTGAATTTTTCATTTGTGCCAGTGCAATACGCATATATATTCTCCTCTATTCCACTTCCAGATATTTCTCCAGCCATTCTTCCGTTAATTTCGTCCAGCTCTGTACTTCCTTCAAAGTTTTGCGGATTCCCTCTTTCTGCTTTTCCGTCCATCTTGCCGGCTTTTTACGTCCGATACCGAACTTCACCAGAAGTTCCTCTCCTTTTTTCTTTGGAAATGGAGTCTCGCCGGCCTCAATTGCCTCTGCAAGCATCTGCACCTGTTCCTGTGTATATCTTTTTCCTTCTTCCTGTCCTATATTCTGCTCTAACCACTCTTCGGTTGCCACAGATAGTCCATGGATTCCTTCTGAAAATACATGCTGTGCAAATGGTACACCAGCCTGTGCACAAGCCTGTGCAAAGAGATAACTGTTCTCCACCGGAACTGTCTGATCTGTTACGGTCTGCCACAGGAAACATGGCGGTGTATCTTTTGTCACATGATTTTCCAGCGACATATAGTCCAGTTCCTGCTCTGACGGCTCTTTTCCAAACAGTGCGACAAATGAATCTCTGTGTGCATATTTTCCTGAAGTGATAACCGGATAAGACAGAATCGCCGCATCTGGGCGGTTGGATATATTCTGGTATGCTTCTTCCGGATCTTCCACATCTTTATTATGTACACAAAGGCTTCCACACAGATGTGCTCCTGCTGAGAATCCGCAGATTGCAACCTGCTCTGGTCTGATATGGTATTCTTCTGCACGGGAACGGATCATCCGGATGGTTCTTGATATGTCATTTAACGGCTGCAACTTCAGCGGCGCTTCATCTAACTGATTAATCGTATATTCCAGAACGAATACATTGTACCCTGCACCATAGAATTCCATTGCCGGCAGGTGCGCTTCCGATGGGGATACTTCCCGGTATGCGCCGCCCGGTGCGATGATCATTGCCGGATGCTTCTTTTCATCCTCATGAATATAGCTGAACATCACCGGTATGAAGCCATGTGCTGCCGGATAATGATACTCTTCTTTTTTCCAGATTTTGATTCGTTCATTTATCATAATTTTTATCTTCTCCTTTATTCCTTAACAATTACTTATTTCTACCATTCTTTCCCCATTATACTTCTCTACGTCTTCGAAAACAAATACGAATATTTCCGTATTTGTGCAAATATAATCGTTTCCACCCGTTTTCGTATCTCATCTGAATAGCCTTCTGCGTTTGCAAGCAATTCTGTCACGTCTTTTTTTGTAAAACGGAACTTTAGATTCATTTTATATAAAGATTCGGAAATATCTAATTGTTCATCGAATGCATTACATATTGTTTTGGACAGAACATTCTCCATAAGTGTGTAAATATCTCCCGTCAAAGGATAATCCATCGTTGTATCTGCTAAAAGCCCTGCTCCATTATCAAAGATCGAGCAGTATACATAGTCGCCTTTTCCATTCATCAAGACGGCTATGTTATGCATATGCCGGTCTTCATTCAGGAAAACTGCATCTATCGTCAGCAATTTGTTCATATATACTCCAAAATTCTGAAGTCCCGTCATTCGTTCCACCTGTTGCACTAAGAAACGTAATCTTTCCTCATGATCGGGTATTCTATACATGCTTTTATACAGACTTTCTCCGAAAAAATTATGAAACAACCTCTCTAAAGTTATAATCTGCCAGTCTTCATTCAGAAAATTTTTACTCTTTGCTCCATTATAAATTACCGTTCCATATTTTATTTCTTCCAGGTCATAACATACAAATTCTTGTTCAGCCAGCGTAGATTTTTTCAGAAGATGCGATATCATATACTCTGCCAGTCCTTCATATCCTGTATAATCGACTTTGTACCAGATCCCATCATTCTCCCATTTTAACTGATTTCCTTTTGACGACTGACGCTCATTTGTCCTGATGTTCTGCTCAAAAAGTTCTATCATTCATTTACCTCTCTATACGAATCCAAAAATCATCCTCGGCCATCCGTCCTTCTGTCTTCTCTATAATCATAATCGGATCGTAAAATGGCAGTCCCAGATCTTTCAGTATCAGTTTCATCTTATCTCTGCTTTCCGGGAGAACCACGGGGAACAATTGGCCCGCGGAAAACCATGGGGAAAACCATGGGGACGGGTAAATTGGCTTTTTTCCTGTCCCTCCTGGCTCTGACTTCCAGTCGACTCTGGCGTGTATCAAAAAAACTTCGAGCCCTATATTAGATACGAAGTCTTTCTGTTAATCAAATTTCTCTTTTTACTCAAGCCACCTGGGACACTAAAAAAGCCGCTTTAACCGTCCCCGTGGCTCTCAGCAAAGTTTTTAAAAAAACTGTGGATTTTCGCCCAGCGAGTACCGGAATCACGGAGACCTGTAAGATTCTTCCAAACGTCAGTGCACTAAAAAGACTTCGTATCCCAATATTAGATACGAAGTCTTTTTATGTACAATCAAGTTTCTCTTTTTACTCAAGCCACCTGGGACACTAAAAAAGCCGATGTACCTGTCCCCCTGGCTTACTGCGCTGCCAGCTTCAGCATCTTCTCCAGCGGAAGTGCCGCCTTCTGGCGCATCTCCTCACCCAGATTCACCTCTGGCTGCATGGTCTCAAGTGCTTCCTTCACACCTTCCAGACGCACCATCTTCATATTCGGGCAGAACTGTCTGTGTCCTACAGAGTAGAACTTCTTCTCCGGATTCTTCTGGTGCAGTTCATAGAACACACCCATCTCGGTACAGATGATAAATGTATTGTTTTCTGACTTTGTCGCATAATCAATGATCTGTGATGTACTTCCGATGAAGTCGGATAATTCCAGAATATCGCCTGTACATTCCGGATGTGTCAGTACCAGCGCTTCCGGATGTGCTTCTTTTGCTTTCTGGAGTTCTTCTTTATGGATGCTCTTATGTACATGACAGAAACCATCATTAAAGATGAAATGCTTCTCCGGAAGCTGACTTGCCACATAACGTCCAAGATTCTCATCCGGGATAAAGAAGATATCTTTATTCGGAAGATTCTTCACGATCTTCAGTGCATTTGACGATGTTACACATACGTCTGACTCTGCTTTGATCTCTGCAGTTGAGTTCACATAACAGACTACAGATACATCCGGGTATTCTTTTCTCACTTCTCTGATCTTATCTACGTCTACCATGTGTGCCATCGGACAGTCTGCGTGGCCGTCTGCCATTACGACTCTCTTCTTTGGATTCAGGATCTTCGCACTTTCTCCCATGAAAGAGACTCCACAGAAAACAATCGTGCTCTCCGGAACTTTTGTTGCGATCTCTGCAAGATAATAGGAATCTCCTACATAGTCTGCAATCTCCTGCACTTCCCCATCTACATAATAATGTGCCAGGATTACAGCATCTTTTTCTTTTTTCAGTTTTTGGATTTCATTTTTGATTTCTTCGTTCATTTCCGACTTTCACCTCTAAATAAAGTATTCGATGGTCTCTTCTTCCGTAAGTCTTGTCTTTTCATTAAATAAAATGACAGCTTCCCGCCCATCGTACGGTCCAAGGGAATACATGTTAAGTGCCGTCTTATTAAAATACTTCCACGGTACGATCCGGTTACAACATGCAGGCTGATCCGACACTCTGATGATATCCTTCTGTTCATACTCCTGGTCGCAGTAATAAGGATCAAACATCCGCACATTTTTACCATCTATTCCGGTCAGCAACACATAATGCCACTCATCTGTATACAGACGCAACACAACTGCACCACCGCGTTTTAATGCATCGTTCACGTAACTTTCATTTCCGATATAGACTGACTTTCCGGACAAATATTTGCTGGAAACCGCCAGCTTGTCAATATTTCCCATGCTGTTCAGCCAGTTACTTAAGAACATCATTGCCGCACAGGATGTTCCGCTCTCGCCCGGATTGCCATCGGAACTATAACAGTCCAGACAATATAACATGATATTTCGTAATATCTCCGGCGGAATCTCCTCCCTCTCAAACAAAAAGCTGATGGCATTCTGCATGGTTGTCGGTCCGCAGTCATACTCGGAAAATTGATAGTGCAATGGATTCTTCATGAAAAATTCCCTTCTTTAACGTATTTTCACTTATCTATCATGCACCGCTTTAGCCAGTTGTGTCAATGCCTGTTTTAAAATTTCTCGTGGACACGCAATATTTATACGCTCAAATCCTTCTCCGTCCGGTCCGAACATGGCCCCGCTGTCAAGCCACAGCTTCGCTCTGTTCTCCACCAGATCTTTTAACTGCTCTTCTTTCATGCCGAGGCTCTTGAAGTCCAGCCATAAAAGATAAGTTCCTTCCGGCTCTGTCAGCTTGATCTCCGGCAGTTCTTCTTTTAAGAATGTACGCACATAATCCAGATTCTCTGCCAGATAGATTTTCAATTCTTTTAACCACTCTTCTCCTGTTTCGTAAGCTGCCTGACATGCCACCAGTCCCATCAGGTTCACCTGGCTGTATCCGGCCGCCGTCACTTCCGCCTGGAATCTTGCACGAAGTTCCGGGTTCGAGATCCAGATATTGGAAATCTGAAGTCCTGCTATGTTAAATGTCTTGCTTGGTGCAGTACATGTGGTAGTGATCGCTGCATATTTTTCATCCAGTGCTGCAAATACATGGTGTACATTGTCTCCATATGTAAAATCACTGTGTATCTCATCACTGACTACCAGCACGTTATGCTTCAGACAGATATCTCCGATCTTACGAAGCTCCCATTCTTTCCATACACGTCCGACCGGATTGTGCGGACTGCACATCAGGAATAATTTGACATTTTCATCAATGATCTTCTGCTCGAATTCTTCAAAGTTGATCTCATAATGTCCGGCTATCTGCTGAAGCGGATTGTTGATCAGGCGTCTGTGATTATCTGTGATGACTTCGCTGAATGGGTAATATACCGGCTGCTGCAGAAGCACTGCATCGCCTTCTTCTGTGTAGGCTTTCACTGCCATTGCCAGTGCAAATACCACGCCCGGTGTCTTAATCAGCCATTCTTTTTCTACTTTCCATCCGAAATGCTTCTCATACCATCCGGCTGCTGCCTGGAAGTAATCATCTTTTCCTTCGCTGTATCCGTAGATTCCGTGTGCGACTGCATCGCTTAAGCTTTTCTGGATTCCCGGTGCTGTCGGGAAATCCATATCTGCCACCCAGAGTGGAAGCATATCATCTCTTCTCCCTCTTTCTTTTGCGAAATCATATTTCAGACATTTCGTTCCGTGTCTGTCCACCACTTTATCAAAATCGAATTTCATCTGTGCATCCTCCATTTTTCTCTTATATGATTTTGGCTTGCCGCATAACTGCCGCAAGCCTTCTTTTATATATTTTCACTTTTTCTTCAATCTTACGCAAGCGCCTGCTCAAGATCTGCGATCAGGTCATCTGCATTTTCAATTCCTACGGATAATCTTAAGAAGTCTTCTGTGATTCCAAGCTTCTCTCTTACTTCTACCGGCAGATCTCCATGCGTCTGAAGCATTGGATATGTGATCAGTGACTCTACTCCTCCAAGGCTTTCTGCGTAAGCGATCAATTTGACGCTTTCCAGAAGCTTTCTTGCAGTTGCTTCACTGTCTACCTTGAAAGAAATCATGCTTCCGAATCCAGTTGCCTGTGATGCATTCACTTCATATCCCGGATGCTCTTTTAATCCAACGTAATAAACCTTTTTTACTTTCTCATGTCCTTTTAACCAGTTTGCAATCTTCATTGCATTGTCCTGCTGTGCTTTTAATCTTACAGATAATGTCTTGATTCCACGTAAGATCAGATAGCTATCAAATGGTGCAAGACAGCTTCCGACTGTCTTATATATATAACGGATCTTCTTCGCTGTCTCTTCATCCGCCGAACACAGGAATCCTGCCAGTGTATCATTATGTCCGCCAAGAAACTTAGTTCCGCTGTGGATGACCAGATCTGCGCCAAGTTCGATCGGTCTCTGGAATAATGGTGAGAGGAATGTATTATCAACGATAATCTTAAGATTATGTTTGTCCGCGATTTCTTTCATCTTTCTAAGATCTGTGACACGCATGGTCGGATTACTTGGTGTCTCGATATAAAGTGCCTTTGTGTTCTCTCTAATATTAGCTTCTACAAGCTCTGCATCTGCTGTATCTACATAAGAGAATTCAAGTCCTCTTTTTTCGCCGACAGATTCAAACATTCTTACAGATCCCCCATACAGATCATCTGTACAGAGAATGTGATCTCCGCGGTCGAATAATTCCATGCAAAGTCCTACCGCTGCCATTCCATTTGCACATGCAACGGTGTCCACTGCACCTTCCAGAGCTGACATGGTATGCTCAAGCTCTGTTCTTGTCGGGTTGCTTTCTCTTGTGTAGTCATATCCTGTAGACTTTCCGATTCCAGGGTGGGCAAATGTCGCTGCCTGGTAGATCGGTACTGCTACCGAACCGTAAGAATGTGTCTTTTCATCTGTTCCGTTTCCGTGTATACATCGTGTCTCAAATCCGTAATTCATTGTCTATTTACCTCTTTCATCGTAATCATCAAGGAAATTATATTCCATGTCATCTTTGTGGTATCCGATAATGGTTCTTAAGTTGACATTATGAACACTCCGGAAAATATTCTTTTCGATAATATCTCCCTGTTTTCTGAATTCCTTGATCAGCTCCTTC
This sequence comes from uncultured Dorea sp., assembly GCA_900550865.1. Lineage (GTDB taxonomy): Bacteria > Bacillota > Clostridia > Lachnospirales > Lachnospiraceae > Dorea_A. The sequence goes on from URTM01000006.1 coordinate 75,142, forward strand.
ATCTCGTCACGTTTGGAACCTCTTCCGCCGCCACAGGATACACAGTTCTCTGTGAATCTGCATGCACACTGGATGAAGTTGAGCTGATTGTAATCCCTCCATGCTATAATGTCATCTTCCTTGATCAGATACATTGGTCTGATCAGCTCCATACCCTCGAAATTCTGGCTATGGAGCTTCGGCATCATCGTTTCCACCTTTCCGCCGTAGAACATCCCCATAAGGATCGTCTCAATCACATCGTCGAAATGATGTCCGAGCGCAATCTTATTACATCCCAGTTCTTTTGCATGAGAATACAAGTATCCTCTTCTCATTCTCGCACAAAGGTAACACGGGTTCTTATCAATATCTGCCACTGTATCAAAAATCTGTGTCTCAAATACCGTAAGCGGAATTCCAAGTACTTTGGCATTATCCTGAATGATCTTCCAGTTATCTTCATTGTATCCCGGATTCATTACCAGAAATACTAATTCAAAATTCGCTTTGCCATGTTTTAACAGTTCCTGAAAAAGCTTTGCCATCAGCATGGAATCTTTTCCACCGGAAATACAGACTGCAATCTTATCTCCATCCTGGATCAGATCATATTCTCTGATTCCTTTCGTAAACTTTCTCCAGATTCCCTTGCGGAATTTCTTGATGATACTGCGTTCAATCTCTTTCTGCTTCTCTCCGGTAGTATTTTCATCCTGTACGAATTCACTTAGTTTCTTTCTCAAAAAGGAACGGTATCCGCCTTCAATATTCGCCGCATCATATCCGGCTGCTTCCAGTTCATAAACAGCATCGACACTCCATTCACCGGTATGGCATAATACATACACTGGCTTTTCTTTCGGAAGTTCTTCCATACGTTCTTCTACTTCTGCAAGCGGGATGCTGACCGCTCCCGGTACAGAGCCTCTGATATATGCATCTGCAGGACGTACGTCCAGTACTGTGATTGTATTCTGATCTAATTGTAATAACTCTTCTATCGTGATTGTCTTCATATCTTTTAACCTCTCTTTGTGGGTTACTGTTCATGCAGTATATATTCCTATTAACCAGATAGGTTTTGTTATTTATCTGGTATTATATGATGTTTTTCCCTGTCTGTCAAGGAACTAAAATGTGTTTTAATATCTTTCAACTATACGCTAGAAAAGTTTACCACAAAAAAGAATACTGTACCAGTGGTTTCCCGCTAATACAGTATTCTGATGCGTTTTATTTCTCCGGACATTCACTCCGCGCCCATTCGTAAAACCGCACCTTCGGTGCTTTCCGCTGCTTTGCAGCTCCTTTTTTACTCATAAGCAGGCGCTCCCTGTATCAGAAAAAAGACTGCCGAATCCTTATGCAAGCATAAATTCCGCAGACTTTTTCTGATACGTGAACTGATATTATATATAATACATATCCTGTCCATAATCAATGTATTCCTGATACTCTTTCTCCAGATCATGCAAGGTTACTGACTGGAGAATCTCTGTCACACTGTCATTTACCCTGTCGATCACCAGTTTCTGGATTGCTTTGACACTCCCGGTATATTTACCTTCTTTCGGAAGCTCCTCATCCTCGATGCGGTAGTCACCTTCCAAAGCTTCTATAATAGAAGAAACGGTAATCTCCTGTGGCGGACGGCTTAAGAAATAACCGCCCTGAGAGCCTTTGATACTTTTTACAATGCCTGCTTTTCTAAGGCTTGCAAATACCTGTTCCAGATACTGTGGAGATATCTTGTTTCGCTCTGCAATGCTGTTGAGCGCCACCTGTTCAGTTTTTGAATTGATGGCCAGATCGATCAACGCTCTCAGACCATATCTGCTTTTCATTGAAAGTTTCATGTATATCTCCACACTCCTTCATTATTTCTTATTCTACGGCTTTGAATGCCTCATCCAGATCCTGGATAATGTCATCAATGTGCTCTGTTCCGATTGACAGACGGATTGTATTTGGCTTGATTCCCTGATCCAGTAATTCTTCTTCTGTGCACTGGCTGTGTGTTGTTGTTGCCGGATGGATAACCAGAGATTTTACATCTGCAACGTTAGCAAGCAGTGAGAAGAGTTCCAGATTATCGATGAAATCTTTTGCTTTCTGTGCATCACCTTTGATCTCAAATGTGAAGATAGATCCTCCGCCATTTGGGAAATATTTCTTATATAATGCCTGCTGCTTCGGATCATCAGATACAGCCGGATGGTTAACCTTCTCTACCAGTGGATGGTTGTTCAGATATTCTACTACTTTCAGTGCATTCTCAACATGACGCTCTACACGTAATGATAATGTCTCGAGTCCCTGTAAGAAGATAAATGAATGAATCGGAGAAATGGTTGCTCCTGTATCTCTTAAAAGGATCGCACGGATCTTTGTAACAAATGCTGCAGGTCCTACTGCTTTTGTAAAACTGATTCCATGGTAGCTCGGGTTTGGCTCTGTAAGAGAAGCGAATTTTCCTGATGCTTCCCAGTCGAATTTACCGCTGTCAACGATGACGCCGCCGATTGTTGTTCCGTGTCCACCGATGAATTTTGTTGCTGAGTGGATGACAATGTCTGCACCGTACTCGATCGGTCTTACAAGATAAGGTGTTGCAAATGTATTATCTACAACGAGCGGAATCTTATGCGCATGTGCGATATCTGCAATCTTCTCAATATCTACAACATCTGAGTTTGGATTTCCAAGTGTCTCAATGTAGAGTGCTTTTGTATTGTCCTGGATTGCTGCTTCTACTGCATCATAATCAAAGATGTCAACGAATGTGGTTGTAATTCCATACTGTGGAAGTGTGTGCTCTAACAAGTTAAAAGATCCACCGTAAATATTCTTAGCTGCTACGATATGATCTCCGTTCTGTGCGAGATTCTCGATCGTGTATGTTACTGCTGCTGCTCCAGATGCTACTGCCAGTGCTGCAACTCCGCCCTCCAGTGCTGCAATACGTTTTTCGAAAATGTCTTCTGTAGGGTTTGTAAGACGTCCGTAAATGTTACCTGCATCTGCCAGTCCGAAACGTGCTGCTGCATGATCACTGTTGCGGAATACATAAGAAGATGTCTGATAGATCGGCACTGCTCTTGCATCTGTAACCGGATCCGGACTTTCCTGTCCTACGTGTAACTGTAATGTCTCAAATTTTAACTCTCTATTCTCTCTTGTGATTTTTTCGCTCATTGGGTTGATCTCCTTTTTCTTCATAATTTTATCGTTATTTGTTGATACTGTCCGCTCTGTCTTGGATTCTATATCTTTTTATTCTGTAAATAATGGTGTTGAATAATATCTGTCACCTGAATCCGGAAGTAATGCTACGATTGTCTTGCCTTTGTTCTCCGGACGTTTTGCAAGTGCGATAGCTCCTGCAAGTGCAGCTCCTGATGAAATACCTACCAGAACTCCTTCTTTCTTAGCAAGAAGTTTTGCTGTCTCAAATGCTTCGTCTGCTTCCGCTTTGTAGATTTCGTCATAGATCTTAGTATCTAATGTATCCGGAACGAATCCGGCTCCGATTCCCTGAATCTTATGCGGGCCAGCTTTTCCTTCTGAAAGTACCGGTGAGGAAGCCGGCTCCAAAGCTACAATCTGAACTTCCGGTTTCTGCTCTTTTAAGTAAGCACCGATTCCGGAAAGTGTTCCGCCTGTTCCGACACCTGCGATCACGATATCGACTGCTCCGTCTGTATCATTCCAGATCTCAGGACCTGTTGTCTTCTTGTGTGCTGCCGGGTTAGCAGGGTTTACAAACTGTCCCGGAACGAAGCTGTTTGGAATCTCTTTTGCAAGCTCATCTGCTTTTGCGATGGCTCCCTTCATTCCTTTTGCTCCTTCGGTAAGTACGATCTCTGCGCCGTAAGCTTTCAGGATGTTTCTTCTTTCCACACTCATCGTCTCTGGCATGGTAAGGATGATTCTGTATCCTTTTGCTGCTGCGATGGATGCAAGACCGATTCCTGTGTTACCGGATGTTGGTTCGATGATAACGGAACCTTCTTTTAAGATTCCCTTTTCTTCTGCATCTTCGATCATTGCTTTTGCAATTCTGTCTTTGACACTTCCTGCCGGGTTGAGATATTCAAGCTTTACAAGAAGTGTTGCTTCCAAACCAAGTTCTTTTTCTATGTTTACAACTTCTACCAGTGGTGTATTTCCGATCAGTCCTAATGTTCCTTTATAAATCTTTGACATTTTGCTTCCTGCCTTTCCTACTTTTTTGGTATGTTTTCTTGATGAATTTACTATACTACTTTAATTCCTATTTGTCAACTATGTTTAGTATGTTTTTTATATTTTTATTTTACATGCGCGCAAGCGCAACAACATCGCATTCGTCCCCACATTCGCTTTTCTTTTGTCATTATCCTGCACGCTCCTTTCCGCTCTTTAAACTAAATAAAACCAATCCTTATATTTCCTATTGTTTCGATAGGTTTTATGAATTGGTTTTATTATATTACCGCTATGTCATATTTGTCAAGTATGTTTTTCAGTTTTTCACTTGCTCCTATTTCTTTTACCTATTTCTTTTAGGAACTTATTTCACATCCTCTTTTTCAAATTTTTAATAATACCTCACAAGCTATTTTTTATTTTCTGAAAGTTTCTCTCTTCCATGTGGAAGCAGCCATGCTTCTTCATCCGGTCCCTTTGCAATGATCTGATGGATGTTTCCAGGATTGCAGTCAATATGATAATGCTTTTTAATCGCAGCAAAGTCTGTCGTATCCCCGAATCCCGGTGTCTGATACAGGTCTCTTGCATAAGCCCACAGATTATCATAATCTCTCAGACGCTTCTTATTCACACGAAAGATATTATGATAAGCCACATCGAATCTTGCCAGTGTTACATATAACCGGACATCCGATTCTGTAATCTTATCTCCGAACAGATATCTTCTGTCAGCCAGTCTTTCCTCCAACCAGTCCAGACGATTGAATACCATATGATAAGCTTCCTCATATGCTTCCTGGTTTCTTGCAAATCCTGCTTTATAAACGCCGTTATTTACTTCTCTGAAAATGATATCATTCAGAGCATCGATCTCTTCCCGTAATTCTTCCGGATAAAGATCTGGAGCTCCCTGCTTGTGGTATTTCTTCCATGCGGTTTCAAAATACAGTGTCAGATGGAAGTAATCGTTATTTACAACCTTCTTTGTCTTCAGATCAACCAGTGCCGGTACCGTGAATCTTCCCTGATAATCCGGGTCTGCGTTTAGATACACTTCGCTGATATAATGAATTCCAAGTACAGGATCTACGTCACTTTCATCCAGGGTAAATGCCCAGTCGCTTCTTGATACATTCGGGCGCTTTGGATCTGCCTTTCCGACACTGATCACATCCTCAAGTCCCAGTAATTTTCTTACTCTTAATAATGTATTATCTTTCATCTCTCATCCCTGCCTTTCTGGAAAATACCTGATATATAATCACTGCATACAACATCCTTAAGAAAAGTACTCCCACTGTTAACAATACTTCCAATCGTATACACATTTGCGCTATTGTCTCCGGAAACATCCTTGCTTTCAGAACTGCCCTGAGAAATAGTCCCAGTGCCACAACCAACATACATGCCGGAAGATAATAGTAGAAACTGATTTCTTTCCGATATATCTTTCTTCTTTCTTTTTCATTCATTCCCAGATTTTTAAGGAATCTTTCTCTTAAAGTAATCTCCCTTAATTCCATCTGACACATCGTATAGAAAATAATCATGTCTATGATTGCCAGCATAAGCATCAGGTAACTGTTGATCAAGATTTTTACTGCTCTTTCTGAGGTCATATCTGCTTTCGCAGTCTCTGAATCATAATGAAACCTTACGGTAAAATCATAGTTACCTATGTATTTGTGCGCTTCTTCTTTCGGGTACTCCGTGATACTGATATCTGACTGATATGTTTTCTCCGGATTCCGTAAAAGTTTTTCATCCTTATCATCGGCAATACACATAAAGTCATATGGATATAATGACGACACCGGCTCTGCCGTTGCCACACTGATCACCTGGAATCCAAAGTAAAAGCAGACCAGAAAACTCAGTACAAAGAATAATACTCCATATCTTGCAGCTGTTTTTGACCGGTAATACAGTTTATTGCGTTGTAACAGATGACGATAATATTTTCTTTCCTGCCTGTTCCGTATATTATTTAATGTCAGTGCCATACTGCTTCGAACGATCAGATATGTTCCTGCAAAGAACAGCGCAAGCAGGTATATACTTTCATGATTATAAATTTTCCGGTATTGCATCACTGCATAACTACAGCATAGTATCCCCACCGCCAGCTTTCCGACCGGAAATTTTCTTTTAGTAGAAAAAAGTGAAGGATTTTCTTAACCCTTCACTTTTTCATCATAATTCATCTTTTTCGTTCACGTTCTAATTCTTCTTTTAGTCTTTTGATTTCTTCACTCTGTTGATTTATCTGCTCGCTCTGCTGATTTATCTGTTCGCTCTGCTGATTTATCTGTTCACTCTGCTGATTTATCTGTTCGCTCTGCTGATTTATCTTCTCATTTTTCCGGCTAATCTCATCTTTATTTTCTTCCAGTTTTTTCTGCATATCGTCAACCATCAACTTAACAGTATTTCGGTCTAGTTCCAGCAATTCTTTTGAAAACATCTGCATCACCTCTTCGATATTCCGGCAGATATCATAAACTTGATCATACATTTCTTTAAAATCTGGATATTTATTTATAATCTCCACAATTGCATCCGGATCATCCATACAGAAAAAAGCAAGCCATGCTTCCAGCCGATTCTCTATTTTTATACTTCTATCTTCATTTTGCTGAATATTTTTAAAGATGTCAAGTGGTATGAATAAATATTCCTGTAATAAATTTATATTTATTCCTGAATCAGATTTTTGTACAAATCGATGTATATAACATTCAGGAAATTCTCTGAATTCTGCAGGACTTTTCTCAAACAACACAATTGTATACACACGTTTAATATCTCGATAAGAAAACTTTTTTCCTTTTATTCCTCTTACTCTTTTATACTGTCGTAACAATAAATCGGCAGAATAGCATGCACTTCTTTCTCCTGGAAAATAATATCCGATTTTCTGTATTTCTAGATTTGCAATACTTCCATCTTCTAACTGTACTACCATATCCGTCACCAACAACGATGATTCATCGGCAAGCCGCGTTCCATCATTTGGCAGAATATCCACAATTTTTACTTCCTGATTCAGAAGTAATGAAAGCAATTCATTTACTCTTTCCGGTGTACTTTCTGGATTCAGAATTTCTTTTATCATGAAATCATACATGATTTTCACTCCTTTTACCCCCGTACAAAAATCCAGAAATTCCTTCCTGTCATCCTGCTTCCATCCATAAAAGATATCATTTAATTTTCTTCTGTTCTCAATCTCATTCAACACCTCCTCCCTTGTCCGAATCATTGGAAAATACTGTTGAAGTTTGTTCATCATAGGCATGTCCTCCTAAAAATATTAAATTTTTGTTCTGTCAAGTTGTGAATTCTGTTTCAGACATTTTAAGGTGTGAGACAATTGAAACTTGATACCTTCCGGCTCAGAATTACTTAAGAGTATATAGAACTTACTCTTTAAAGTGAATTTAGGATATCATATTAAAAATATAATTTCAAGATTAAATTTTATAAATTTTAAAATTTATTTTTTGACAACTATGAGAAACACGCTCCGCGAGTTTCTCAAGTTATCGCGGCAGTCGCCAAGGTCTTGTGCAAGCACAGACTTCGGCTCGTTGCTCGCGTAAATGCAAAACAGTACCATATTTCCAAAATATTTTCATATATTATGAAAATATCTATTTGGAAATACAGTACTGTCTTATTACATAAAATGTCTCTCCGTCTTCTGCAATATCTCCATCGCCGTCTTCGTCTTTCCAAGACCTCCAAACGTACAGCGAAGTTCCAATGGCAGAGACTTCCCGATTTCAAATATCGCCTGTATCGTCTCATCCAATGGAATCACTTTATCATAGCCTGCCAGAATCATATTGGCACTGGAGATTGCGTTGCTTCCGCCCATGATATTTTTTCCAAGACACGGAACCTCAACCCTGTTTCCGACCGGATCACAGGCAAGTCCCGTAATGTTCTGAAGTGCGACCGATGCCGCATCCATGCATTGTGTCACATTTCCACCCATCATCTGTACCAGTGCTGCTGCCGCCATACCGGAACCGGCACCACATTCTACCTGACAGCCGCCGACTTCCGCCGAAAATGTTGCTTCTTCTGCAAAGAAAATTCCAACCAGACCGGCAACAAGCAGACCCTTTACCATCTCTTTTTTTGAAAGATTCATGGCTCTTCCAAGTCCGATGATTGTTCCCGGAAGACATCCGCAAGAACCGCAGGTCGGAGCTGCCACGATAAGTCCCATGGAACTTTTTGTCTCCATAACGGCTGTGATCGACTTGATCACTGTATTCAATGGCTCGCATGGAATCAGCTTTCCATTCTGTTCTGCTTCCAGGATCTTCTGTGACTGTGCTCCAAGAATGCGGTCCTTGTATTCCGTTCCCGCAAGTCCTGCATCCACGGCAGATTCCATGATTTTTAAAATCTCTTCCATCTGTGCAAATACTTCTTCTACAGACTTGCCACCGCGGCAGCTCTCATAACAGGCCGCATATTCCCACGGTTCCATAATATTTTCTTTTGCATAATTCAAAAGCTGTTCTGCCGAAGAATATGGTACTTCACAATGGCCGCTTGAATGTGTCGGAAGTACCGGTTCCAGATAGATCACATCCAGAACACCATCTGTCTCTTCTATCTGTTTTCTAATCTCTTCACTGACAGGTTTTGCATATTTTAAATTCAAGAGTTCACGGTTCGCTATCTGATCTTCGTCGGTTTTCTTACTTTGCAGTGAAAATTCACTTTTTCCCGTCAGTCCGGTAATCTTGCTTTCATACGCTTCCACCGGACGTTTTTCCGCATCCAGCATCACCAGAAGTTCAAAGAAATCTCCACAAATATTGACTTCAAATTCTTCCAGTTTCTGCATCTCGACCATACCGCCGCCGACAGCAATCCCTTCCCAGTGCCGGACACACCCTGTATTATCTGTCACCTCCATACGATAATTTCCCGGGTGAAGTGCTCCGTAATCGAGAATTCTATACTCGATCTCTATTCCTGCATCTTTTGCCAGTCGTTCATACTGATCTACATGTGGATCTGACAGTGGAAGATTCATAAGCCCGCATGCAAATCCCATATCCGTTCCGTGACCGGTATGCGACGCAGCCAAAGAGCCATTGACATCAAAGTCTGCAACCGCCTTTATGATCTTTCCCTTCATGGATTGTCTCACAAGATCTGCAATCCTTGCTGCGCCTGCCACATGAGAACTTGAAGGCCCGCGCATGACCGGACCGATAACATCATTAAATATACTGCTTGGTAACTTCTGCATAATGATTCTTACTTCATTCCTTTCCCCGGCTGGTTTATTTTCTGCCGTTTACTTTCACATCTATTTTCATATTTAAGTTTTATTTTGACGAAATTTTTTTCAAAGGTCAAGAACTCGTATCATCTTTCGCACAATATCCAGAAAAATTTTTTTATTTATCCCATAAAATACTGTTAAAAGGAAGCAAGACACAGGTAATCACTCTACCTGTGTCTTGTTTTCTTTTATCATTTCTACAAAATATGCATGCACACTTGTATCATCATTCAGTTCCGGATGAAATGCGGTTGCAAGCTGATTGCCCTGTCTGGCGGCCACAACTTTTCCGTCTACTACGGCAAGTGTCTCCGCCTCCCCATAGACATCGGCAATATATGGCGCACGGATAAATGTCATCGGAATCTCGCCGAGTCCTTTCATCTCATCTTCTGTATAAAAGCTTCCAAGCTGTCTTCCATACGCATTCCGCTTTGCCAGAATATCCATTGTGCCAAAACACGGGACTCCGTCTTCCACCTGCTCTGCCAAAAGAATCAGTCCGGCGCAGGTTCCGAATACCGGAAGTCCGTCTTCAATCTTCTCTTTTAATATATCGTAAATATCCAGCTCGATCAGAAGCTTTCTCATAACCGTGCTTTCCCCGCCCGGAAGAATCAGTCCGTCAAAAGAGCGCTCCAGATCTTCTTTTTTACGGATTTCGAAATGTTCTACGCCGAGACAATCCAGCATCTGTCCATGTTCTAAGAATGCTCCCTGCATTGCCAAGATTGCAATCGTCATCTTACTTTCCTCTTTCTGCCATTATTAATTCAATTTCCTGTTCGTTGATTCCTACCATTGCTTCACCAAGATCTGTCGAAAGTTCAGCGATCATTTTTGCATCTGTGTAGTTCGTAACTGCTTTCACAATAGAAGCCGCACGCTTTGCAGGATTACCGGATTTGAAGATTCCAGAACCTACGAATACACCTTCTGCTCCAAGCTGCATCATCAGTGCCGCATCTGCTGGTGTCGCTACTCCACCTGCTGCAAAGTTTACGACCGGAAGCTTTCCATTTTCATGAACATATTCCACAAGATCAACCGGAACCTGTAACTGTTTTGCTGCTTCGAATAATTCGTCTGCTCTTAAGTTCTGGATACGGCGGATCTCCGCATTCATGGCTCTCATATGACGTACTGCCTGTACAACATCTCCGGTTCCCGGTTCTCCTTTTGTACGGATCATGGATGCCCCCTCTGCGATACGGCGGAGTGCTTCGCCGAGATCTCTTGCACCACATACAAATGGTACTTTGAACTCTTTTTTATTAATGTGGTAAACGTCATCTGCCGGTGAAAGCACTTCGCTTTCATCGATATAATCGATCTCGATTGCTTCCAGAATCTGTGCTTCTACAAAATGTCCGATTCTGCATTTTGCCATAACCGGAATGGATACCGCTTCCTGAATGCCGCGGATCATCTTCGGATCGCTCATGCGGGATACGCCGCCTGCTGCACGAATATCTGCCGGGATTCTTTCCAGTGCCATGACTGCACATGCACCTGCTTCTTCCGCGATCTTTGCCTGCTCCGGAGTTGTTACATCCATAATGACTCCGCCTTTTAACATCTGTGCCAGCTGCTTATTTAATTCATATCTGTTCTCTTTCATAATTCCTGTACCTTTCCTATCTGTTTTCTGTGATTTTTCTTTAAGTCTTATCATACGCTTATCTGGTATTTTTAAAACATCCAGTTTTTATGTTTTTGTGCATGCCAGTTTACAGCTATGAAATTCGCTTCCTATGTAATATCCCGCAGCTTCTTTTGCATATTTGTGTATAAAAAATACAGCCTGTCTTCACCTGCTGTATTTTTTCCTGCTTTTTATTCATTTACTCTTGCACATCATTTTTCAGATCCAGCTTCTCACACTTCTCTTCATGATTTTTCACCAGATCTGCAAGTGTTATGCTGTCCACATACTGGTCGATTACTTTCTGAAGTCCTTCCCAGAACTTAAGTGTGGAACACTGATCCTGTCTCTCGCAGCGGTTCGGCACATCATCCAGACATGCGATTGGTGCAAGGCTTCCTTCTGTCGTGCGGATAATATCCCCGGCTGTATATTCTTCCGGCTCTTTTGCCAGCATATAACCACCATTATTGCCACGATAACTTCTTACATATCCGGCCTTTGTCAACATCGGCATAATCTGTTCCATATATTTTAATGTAATTCCCTGTCTTGCCGATATATCTTTCAGACGGATATATTCCCCATTTGCATTCTCTGCCAGATCGATCATAATTCTTAGAGCATATCTGCCCTTTGTTGATATCTTCATAGTACTTCACCTTTCATCCGGGTCTCTTCTCCCGGTTCATCTCCTACTTAATTACTATGATATCACATTTTTTGACAAATGCCAATCCTCCGAACCATTCGTCCGTTATCCTTTTTCGCCTTTTTTAATCCTGGAATGTTTTCAACGCATCAATCGTCCGCTGGATCAGATCTTCCAGTGTCCATCCGAGCATATCCGCTCCGCGCTCGATGACTTCTCTGGAACATCCTGCAGCGAAGTTCTTGCTCTTATATTTTTTCTTTACAGACTTTAATGTCAGGTCCTGTACGCTCTTTGACGGACGCATCAATACAACAGCTCCGATCAGACCCGTCAGCTCGTCAACCGCATACAATACTTTTTCCATCTCATGCTCCGGTTTGATATCCACTGTGATCGCATAGCCGTGACTCGCCGTTGCATGGATAATCTTCTCATCGATTCCCCGTTCTTTCATGATCTCCTGCGATTTGATACAGTGTTCTTCCGGATATTTTTCAAAATCCAGATCGTGTAAAAGTCCTACGATTCCCCAGAAATCTTCTTCCTCTGCAAACCCGAGCTCTCTTGCGAAATAACGCATCGTATTCTCTACCGTCTGTGCATGCAGGATATGAAATTCATCCTGGTTATATTCAGTTAATAATTCCCACGCTTCTTCTCTTGTCATATGGCAGTCCTCCATTTATGTTGTCTTATTTTTATTTCACATTATTTTATTCCATATTATTTTTGCGTTCTTTTATTATACGACCGTTTTTCTTTCTTTTCCTATATGTTTTATATGATATCACGAAACCGCCATTTGTCAACCGAATTTTCTCTTATCTTTCTTCTGTCTGTTTTAACCATTTTACAGAGAATACATTGCAATGGAATCACTTTGTTTTTGCCAGAAATTTTTTGTAACTGCTATCAATTGCAAATGCTCCAAGCGGTGCAGTCAGTACAATTGCAAGCACTGCTACCGTCAGAACCACGTCCCCACATGCAAATCCAAGTGCCAGCGGGATTCCACCGATTGCCGCCTGCACTGTCGCTTTCGGTGTATATGCCATCATCGTAAATAACTTTTCTTTTTCATTCATATCTGTTCCAAGCAGACATGCAAAGACCCCTGCCATTCGGAAGATCAGTGCGCCACAGATCAAAACGACTGCCTTGATTCCTACATGAGACAGATATCCGATATTTACAGTCGCACCGACCAGTACGAATAAGAATACCTCTGCTGCCACCCATAATTTCCCGCATTTCACAGATATCCTTTTTGCCACCGGTTCCCTGTATTTCTGCAGACTGACACCAAGAAACATCACCGCGATCAATGCGGAAAATGTAATTGCCGTTGTCATATGATCTTCCGCTGCTACCAATAGGAACGAAATACTAAGCATGATCAATACCTTTACCGTATCACGGATATGTACTTTTTCAAAATATTTTGCAAGAAGCCAGCCGGTTAATAATCCTATGACAATTCCCAGAATGATCGATACCGGAATATTCAGGAAACTTACCACAGATACGCCTTTTCCCTGCATAATTCCCGTAAATGTCGTAAACAGCACAATCACATATACATCATCCACGGATGCTCCGGCCAGGATCAGCTGTGGGATTCCTTCCTCAGTCCCATATCCTTCTTCCATTAATTTCACCATTCTCGGGACGACAACTGCCGGTGATACTGCTGCCAGAACAGATCCTAAAATGGCAGCTTCCAGTATAGAAAGTCCCAAAAACCTCGGTGCCAGCAACAGCATTCCTAGTAATTCAAAGCTTGCCGGTACAAAACACATCATAACTGCCGGGCGGCCGATTTTCTTAAGCCCCGATATATCCAGTCCCAGTCCGGCCCGCATCAGAATAATGATCAGTGCCATCTTCCTGAGTTCTGATGAGATGTTCAGAATATTCGGATCTAACAAATCCAGTACATACGGTCCAAGTACAATACCGGTAAGTAACATTCCCAGCAGTCCCGGCAGTTTTAATTTTTTACAGATCCAGCTCATACTCATACCACAGAGCAGGATCAGTGCAATACTTAGTAACATTTTTAATCCTCCTTATCCTTAAACGCAGAAAAAGCTGAGACTCTCTGCGTTATATTTTCGCAGAAGTCATCAGCTTTATAAGCGGTTCTAGTATTATTTACTAAGGGAGAACTTCATTCCCTGCTAAAAGTTATAGCATACTTATCTTACGTTTGCAAACATAATTTTTGTCTATTCTTCTTTATTTAAACCATCCCAGTAAATCTCTCCGCATCATCTTCTCCATCAGATTCAGGTTCGGATCCGAGTGTTCAAGCTCTCTGGAATAACGGTACACCGTATCTACAACATCCTCCATCTCCAGCATCTTCTCATTCTTCAGCCACTGTGCCATCAAAAGCTCATGAATCAAAAGCACGCTGACAACCGCCATCTGCACCTTCACATATCCCTCTCCATCATAGACTGCACCGCAGAAATAGGTGCTGATGAAATATACCAGGAGCTGCTCATACTGGATCTCATAGTCCGGCATATATGTGTTCAGCCACGTGTGGAATTCTTGTTTGTTCTTTGTATACTGTTCTTTGTACTTTGTACATTGTTCTTCATTTCCACTACAGACTGCATCTCCGTAAAGCAGGCTCTCCGCCTCCAGAAGATGCGGTTCCCAGTCATCCCGTAAGCGTTCCATCAGATATTGATTCTGGAACATTTTCCTAATAAATGCATAGTCCTCATCTTCCGATAATTTTGCTTCAACGAATTGCACTGCCTTCTCCGTCTGATATTTTTCAAATACAGCATCAATAGAAAAGATATCCTCTCTCTTGATCCGCACCTGCAAGTCATGTGCAATTGCCAGTACCAGAGCAACCCGCAGGTCCAGCCTCTTACTTCGGTCCTGAAGAATATCGATCATCACTTTTCTTGCATCCACCAGTTTTGAATACAGAAACGGGTCAAAATCATCATATTCTTCTTCCTTGTTACTTTCATAGGTCAGAAAATGCACCGGTTCTTTTTTTCCAAGCAGAATTCTTGCCACCTCCGGACAGGATACAGACAACGTCATCTCTCGGACATCTTCAAATTCTTCTACGTGTCTTGGATACATCTTGCAGGTTCTGCACAGACTTTTCTCACCGAGTGCTGTATACATATCACAGAGATTTTCATCATTTAAAAAGGCACAACGCTTATTCTTGTCCTGCTTAAAGGTTCCTTCTTTCCAGTTAATGGACTTTCTTAATCTTTTCCGGAATGATCCGGTTACTTTCCTATATTTTTTCAGCGATGCTTCGTCCGCCACAATCTGCCAGCCGGCGCAGCATGTATCTTCACATTCTCCTGCAATACAGGAAAATTCATGGTAATAATCCGGGATTGTATATAACATTAGTTTTTCCTCACTTTCTAATCCCATACAGTATATCACAAACCTACACTAAGTGGGGACAGGACATTTTCAATTTGGGACAGGACATTTTTTCCATTCTCATACTTGTTGTCGGTGCATTTTGGCATATGTAATAAATCCGGAGTTCTCGTTTGTATAAAATTACAACGCACTGCGTTTATTGTATACTTTGTGCATGTTTTCAAGTATTTTTCCTCTATTACAAACGCTAGAAGGAGCCGGATTTTCTCTCCGACTCCCTCTGCTTTTTTACTTTTCGTTTTTCCGCTTCCATCTTTCCACTGCTGTCAGCGCACCTGCTGATATTCCTGACATCGCAGCAAGTACGGCGATTGGCACCGCATCCCCCGTTTTTACCGTCTTACTTTTATAGACAGGGACATTCCTGACCGGCGTATTCTCCTGCACCGGCTTCTTTACCGAATTAAAAAATGTAATCTGGTCTGATTTTTCCTCTTCGCTGTCTTTCTGGCACCAGACTGCAGCTTCCAGTTCTCCCGCAGCGGAATTTGTCACGCGTACGGTTACTTCATATACGGTCGTATCATAGATTACATTTTCTTCATTCCCGGTCCACTGATAGATCTTATAATGATAATCTTCTGGTTCGCTGTAGCGGATCGGCCCAAATTTCTGATTTTCGTCTGTTCCTATCTGAAGCTCTGTCTGTTCCGGCAGTGGTGCATCTGATTCTTCTGCTTCCATTACAACGGTTCCCGCCGCTTCCTTTACTGTCACCGGAATACTGACTTCCACATCCGTTTCTGCCGCACTTACAGGAACTCCACCGGCAAGCCCCATAACTCCTGCAAGCAGGATTCCCGTCATCCATACCGCCAGCACCGCCGACAGGACTTTTACTTTCTTCACCCTCATATATTTTTGAATCTTCACTGTTTCTTCTGCCACCTCCTTTATATATGCTTTTGTATTCTGCCCCGTTTTGTCTGATGTTATTTTGCAAATTTTCCAATCAGAACCACGCGTCCATTCGTCTCTGCCTCGGAACAGGTCGAGAGTGCAATCAGGGAATCTTCCTTCGTTACATTCAGATCTCTATACTGCACTGCATGCTCTCTGATATAATTCAGCAGATCATCCAGATTCTCTTTCCGGTATCCATCCGGATGATAAATCCTTGTATCCGACGCAGTTACCTTCATACAGGCAAAAAATTGTATCTTCTTCGTCTCATCCGTCAGATAAAGCTTTCCTTTTTTATGCTCATCAAAATATTTCTTATTGGTAAAATCCACCACATCTGCAAACATCCCGCCATTTTTCATGTTATGTCCATAGACCAGATTGTATGGATCAGAGAAATCATCCTTATTCAGGCATGACAGAAAGATTGCTCCGGACAGTTCAAATTCTCCGTATACATTCTTATTGATATATTCCATATCATCCTGTCCCTGTACCACGGGATAATCAATATTCGTTTCCGGCACCTGCAGCCAGGCTTTCACATCCGGATTCAGTTTTTTCAGATCTTCCAGTGTCGGATTATCTCCTCCATCGTCTGCCGGCCGGAACTTCAATAACTCTTCGTCTGCAAATGAATCGGCATAGATCTTATAGGTATCCCATAACGAATACACTCCATAAGAAAGCATCAGAAAGATCAGGATTCCTGCTATGATACTGAGTATCCGGTTGCCCACTCTTGCTGCCATCGCTGCCTTTTTCATTCCGCCACTTCCTTTCTCCTAATGCTTTCTTATACCTTCTATCTGCTTTTTCGTCCGGCTGTTTAGTCAATATCCATATCTTTTACACGTTTTCTTCTGAAGAACAGAAGGCTGGATGCAATTGCTGCGCCGATCAATGCAATATATGGAGCGACATGAAGGAAGATTCCGGTTGGAGAGATCGTTGTTTTATCATTTACAACGGTAATGTTCCTGTCGCCATTCTCTTCAGTTGTTCCTGCACCTTTTTTAACTGTTCCAGTTGTTGTCGATGTTTCTACATTATCAATGGTTGTTGTATAACCATCATCTGCATAACTTGCCTCTGTTACTGTATATTCATCTTTCTCTGACAATCCCCAGATCTTTGCTGTCTCATTATCTTTCAATGTAATCGTCCGCGACTCTCCCGATACCAGCGTGATCGGATCTGTTCCATCTGAAAATGTTACATAATACTGCTCTCCTGCTGCTCCCTTTACTTTTATTGCAAATGAAAAGTCTTTGTTACGATTTCCCTGATTACCGGTAACCTCTTTCTTTACAGTCAGATCTTTCAGCGTATCATGAGTACTGCTGTAATCATTTGTGAAAACTCCTCCGTCCTTTGACTTCGAATCATTCTTATCTACAAACAGATAAGAGCTGACTTCCAGCTTTCCTTCATCATCGGATGTTACATACACATCAAAATACTTCTGCTCTGTGGAGTAAGCAACACCTTCATACGCTTTTCCGGTGCTGTCCGCTGCAGCCTCACTTACTACATAGCGGAAAATTCCAGGTCTTGCATTTGCTCCTGTTGTAAATACCGATTCATTAATCTTCAGTTTTGTTGTTCCTACTATAATTTTATCCTGGCCAATATCGCTGTCTGCCGGTACTGAGGCAATAACGTCATTATCCATAGTTACCCCATTTGCCGGTCCTGCATATATTGCCTCCTGATTCCCACTTGCCGGCACTGCTGTTCCAGGAACAACAGTAAACTTAAATGTTGTATTCGGTGCATATACATTCTTTTCCTTCGTAATCCGTTTTGTGATCGTCGGATTTTTCTTAACTGTGGCTCCAGTACCTGAACTATCTGCTGCTGACACCTGCATTCCGAGCATTGCTGTCATCATCATTCCTGCTGCTGTAACAGTGGATACTTTTTTTAACATTCTTTTTTCCATCATTTCTTTTCCTTTCTTTTTCCATGTTCTACAATCGTGTCATCCATCCTACAGGTTCGATCTGCGAAGAACAGTAATTACTCTGCCTTTTATGTCCTTTGCACTGACCGCACCAAAGTATCTGCTGTCTTTTGCACCTTCCCGGAAATCACAAAGAATGAAATACTGGCCTTTCTTTATTTTCACCGGATATGATATACCATCCATATAGGCCGGTGTCTTATAAAAAATATCCGGCTCATTCACAATGCTTCCGTTGATCTTCAGTTCATTTTTGTCTGTAATCTCTACCTTATCTTTCTCTCTCGCCACAATACGCCCTGTATACAATGTCCCCTCTTTTTGAAATACCACAACATCCCGGTCGGAATATTTCCGTTCCAGCCTGTAATATAAGAGCAGATCTCCGGCACATATTTTCGGGGACATATCCTGATTCTTCGCAGAAGTCATTCCAAAAATCACACCAAACAGGACCGCCAGCATCACTGCCAGCATGAGTAAACGGGTAAAGAACAGTATGATCTCTCTTTTTTCTTTCATATATGCTCCTTGTCAGATGTTATTCTCCTGTCGGATCTCCCCATTTGCGGATTCCGTATACCAGTCCGAAAAATGCCAGCATTCCGAATGCTGCCCCTGTCATGACCATATACGGAGTCGAAGTCTGCCGAATTCCGGTTGTCGGCTGTACTTCTTTCGTATTCGTAAATGTCAGATCTGTATTTTCTGATAGAATATCCGAAAGTTCTTTTTTGCCATTGTCCAGCTTCTGTTCCTCTTCTTCCGAAACTTTCTTTGTAATCTGGACATCATAGTCTTCCGGTTCTTCGGAAACGATATATTCTACACCATACGGAATCGTCATCTCGATTTTTTCCATATGCTTCAGCTGGAATGTATAGACTCCATTTTCTACCGTAACTGCGTCTTTTAATTCTTCCTCACTGACAGGATTGCCCTGTGCGTCATATTTCACATAGCTGATCCCGCCTGTATAGGATTTCCCGTTCAGCTTTGTCTGTACCCGGAACCGGAAGGCATGGGTACGGTCTCCCATGTTGCCGCCGACTCTCTTTGCAATCGTCAGTACACGGTCACTCCGGATATACCGGTTGACGAATTTTGCTTCCGAGGTTGTACTTCTTGCAATCTGTCCGGATATTTCTGTTGTATCCGGTGATACCGTCAGATCATATCCATCAAGTGCGGCAGCATTTTCATTTACCTTATATGTTGTTCCCGGTGTCAGATTGGTAAATGTATATTCGTATGCGTTATTTTCTGCATTCCATACCAGTCCGTCTGCATTCAGTTTCAGTTCTTTTGTCTCTGTTTTTCCGTCTGGTTTCGTCAGCGCACAGGTAAAGGAGAGCTTCTTTAATACCTTCTGCAACGCTTCCGGGTTATCTTCCAATCCTGTAATGGCTTTCGAAATCTTTAAATTGCCCGGATGCACTTTTATGACTGGTTTCTTGTAATATTCTGTATAGTTCTGTTCTCCATATTTGTACGTCAGTACTGCATGTTCATTTTGGTTCGAATAGAATCCGGTGTCTCCTGCATACGTTCCTGTTCCTGCGTCTGCCTGATCTGTATAGCCTGATGTTCTGTATTTTTCATATGCTGTTTCTGTTGGCTGGATCTTGGCAATGACCTCATAGGTATAGCCTTCCTGCAGTTTATAGTCTGCCGGGAATTGCAGTTTTACGGACTTTGATACAGTATCGTAAGAAGCCGTGATTCCAAGACCTGATGCATTAACCGGGTTTCCGGATACGTCAAATATCTGCACCTGTGGCGCAAGGACATTTCCATCTGCTCCCTTCACCATCTCAACATTCTCACTCAGCGGATCGGAAAGCGTGACATTTGTACATGCCAGCTCTGTGATCTGTTCCTGAATATCATCGAATGCCTTGTTCAGATTCGCCAGCGTTGTTCCGGCATAAGATGCGTGTTTTCCGGCTTTGACTGCTGAATTGGCAAGGTCGGTAAGTTTTTTGTAATTCCCTGACGGTCCTACACCGACCGTAAAAAAATAATCGGTCTGCATATCAGCGACTGCATCTTTTCCTGCCTGCAGACTCTTTCCATCTTTGTCGCTGCTTCCATCGCCTTCTGTATAACCGTCTGATCTATATCGGAAAGTTGGATCTCCATCAGACACGAAGATCACTGCTGTCTTGGCATTCTGTCTTTTCCCATTCATCAGTCCTTCCGCACTTCTGATCCCGGCCTGATAATTGGTTCCGCCGTCCGATTTCGGAGAAGTCTGATTCATGATCGCAGATGCCTGATTCGTCCAGTTCACAGCAATCGCTGCATCATTCCATGCCTCATCCCTATATCCACCAGGCCGGTAGTCACTCTTATTTCCACTAAACGTCACAAGCGCAAATCTGACATCCAGATTCTCATTATCCGCCAGTGTATTCGTCATGCTGTTGATTGCCTGACTTGCCGCATTCCTTCTTTCCCCGTTATTTTCCCAGCTATTCTGACTGTCATGATCCATCGGATAAGCCATACTTCCGGATCTGTCCAAAACATAGATGACATCCAGCGGCGCTTTCGAAGACTCGCTGTTTACTTTTCCTTTTACTGTTAATTTCAGATCGTAGGTTCCGTCCGCATTCTCTGTCACCGTCTTTTCATGCTCCAGAGACATGCCAGAATCCGACGACTCTTCTCCCTCGGCATGCACCTCCCTGATACTCCCTCCCACGGGCAGCAGTACCAGGATCGCAGCCGTCAGTATGGTAATGATTTTCTTTATGCTCTTCCGGCTGATAGTATGTCCCATAATGCTCCTCCATTTCTGTTTCATTTGAATGTGGCTGTTTTTCTTTACCCTCATAGTATTCTTATGTAGGAGGATGGGATTTTATTCCAGAATTTTTCTATTTAATGCATGAAGCGACGGCTACCCGGACCGGAATAAAAATAGCCGTGAAAACCTTGGAAAAGCAGTGGACTTACAATGCTTATCGCTATTTTCTGTACAGTAGTGGATTCACTCTGTTACCGCCTCCGCTATTAAATTGATTAACTTCCGCAGCCAGTCACGACTTGAAGAACACCGTATAGGACACTTCTAGTGAATGTGGAATGAGGTTAGAAATACTAAGAGCGTGAAAATTTACGTTAAACTCAAATTACGAGTTGTTTGAACCCCGAACGGGGTGAGTTCTCGTAATTTGAGTTTGTTCTTAGTAAATTTCCACGCTCTTAGTGTTTCTTCCTCATGGAACCTGAACAAGAAGTGTCCTATACGGTGTTCTTCAAGGACTGAGAGGCCAACTCCGTTAATCAACTAAATAGCAATTTGAAATGCTTCCCGGATTGGAATTCTCGAAGCTTCAAATGCTTCCGCCAGTTCTTCCTGTTTCAACTCGCTTCCCCCGGGAATTCTTCCAGATAATATCTCATCTGCGATCTATTCCGCCATATAATCGCTTAATCTTTTTTCTGATATATCTTTCATAATTTCCCCTTAATTTCAAATCTTATAACAATAATGTATCCAAAATCAGAGGAAATGTAAGGAGATTTTTTCTCTATATCTTTTATCGCTATTTTGTACATTTTACAGATATTTACAGATATTTCTTCATATCACGCATTACCTTTTCACACACTCTTTCAAACTTCTTTGCCAGCGTTATACTATCTTTTTCTGCTTCCGGATAACGATTTAATGTCTCCGTAATGGATTTTATTCCCATATTCGCCCCGTCGATCATCATTTCCGCTATCTTCGAACTGTCATCATTCATCATCAGCTTTACTTCTGCACTGATCCGCGCAAATGTTTCTGCTGCCTTTTCTGACATTGTTTCTTCCTGTAGTTCGCCCTTCGATAACCTCACCGACTCTTTTTCTATATTTTCGTACTCTTCTTTATATTTACAGAACAGATCCTGCAGTTCTTGGCTTTTCAGATATACCGCTAACTGTTCGATACTATTTCGTGCCATGCGGCATCCGGAATTACACTCTTTCAAAAGTTCATAGGTTGCTGTGTCCATGATTCTTCCTCCTTCTTATATCACTTGCTTTTTTTGTAGTATGCGTGATTCCGTTTCTTTTATGTATCGCAGTCTACTGAATTTTCCATCGGTCATTTATTTTAAGCACATAGTACTGCAGACCTTTCTACTTGCCCAGACATCTGCCAGTAGCTGCCAGTGACATTTTCTTCCACTGACAGCTTTCCTTGACCTGGATATCTACAGAACCTGCCACCGGCAGCTTCTTCCGCTATTTATTCATTTCTAAAATAATTAATTTACTGTCATAAAATAATTCAGGCTGATTTCATTTGTTGCCACATCCGCAAGGTTTACACAACTGTTTCCCATACGGTCAATCAGATGAAGGATATTTGTAAATGGTGCTGTAAGGCTCGCTTTGCATTTTCCTTTATTTACTCGCTGTACATGTGCCTTACGCATCTTAAGATCCAGATCCATGATCTTGTCTTTCCGCTTGATCAGTTTATCGATCTGTACAGTCTCGTCTCCCTGCAGTGCCTTGAGAGAATCACTGAACATCTTCTCCAGTGTCTTCAGACTCTTCTGCAGTTCGTCCATCGCTTCCGGCGTATATTTGTACCGATTGTCTACCTTTTCCCGTACACATTTTGCGACTTCTACGCTCAGCGTACCCATACGTTCCACATCACTCAATATATACATAAGACTCGCCGTCTGTGCTGCCTGCTGCTCGGTCATGGTTCCGGCAGAGAACAGAGATGCCAGATACTCCGTAATCTGACCTGTCAGCTGCTTGATCTGCTGTCCTTTTTCTTCCAGTGGTTCCAGCGCACCAAGATCCTCTGTCTTGACAATCGTAATCGTATCCGCTACAGCAATCTTTACCATTTCACTTACATGAAGGATTTCCTTTGCAACCAGTTGAAGTGCTGCTGCCGGCTGGCTGATGATCTTATCATCCAGAAATACCGGTTTTGCAGGATCTATAGCGGCTGCTTTGCCATCCGGAATCAGTGTCATAACAATCTTCACCATAACATTGATCAGACAGACCCAGATCAACGTCATCGTAATGTTAAATAATGTATGTGCATTTGCAATCTGTCTTGAGATCACCTCAATCTCCGGTCCCTTCGGAGAAATATGCTGGATCAGTGCTGCAAATGGCTTCACAAACCAGATAAATAACAGACATCCGGAAATGTTGAAAATACAGTGTGCAACGGCTGTACGTTTCGCATCTTTTGTCTGACCGATACTTGCCAGAAGTGCTGTAATTGTAGTACCGATGTTATCTCCAAGAAGGATCGGGATCGCACCTGCAAGTCCAAGTATACTTGTCACTCCGTCAGGTCCCGGCTGTGACGCAAAGTTCTGTAATACTGCGATCGTCGCACTACTACTCTGTACTACGAGTGTCATCAGTGTTCCGACAAATACTCCAAGTACCGGAATATGTGCTACTCTTCCAATCAGATCTGTGAATACCGGGCTGGATGCCAGCGGTTTCATGACATCTCCCATGGTCTCGATTCCAAGGAATAACAGACCAAATGCGAAGATTGTCTGACCGATACTTTTCACTTTTTCAGATTTCGCAATAAACGAAATGATAAATCCAATAAAAATAATGATATAAATATAATCACTGATCTTAAATGCAATGATCTGCGCCGTCATTGTCGTACCGATATTCGCACCAAAGATGATTGAGATTGCCTGTGGCAGGCTCATAAGTCCCGCACTGACAAATCCGATCGCCATAACGGTTGTCGCACTACTGCTCTGTAATACGGCTGTCGTAAGTGCTCCTGCGATAACCCCAAGTATCGGGTTCTTGGTCAGAAGTGCCAGGATACTCTTCATCTTCTCTCCTGCCGCTTTCTGCAGGCACTCACTCATCATATTCATTCCATAAATAAAGACTGCCAGGCCTCCTAAAAGCCCGAATATTATCTGCAATTTCTCATTCATAATATTTTCCATTCTCCTTTATTCGCCATCCATCGACGTTACGGGCATATTGTAACGGAGGTGTATGCAGCCTATATCAAATCTATGTTAAATCTATGTAAAATCGTACCCGAAGTTTATATTACGTTAAATTCTATGAAATTATTTCCGCAAAAATGTAAAAGAATCATCAAATATATGCAAAATTATCTGAATATTCTAGTATCTTGTATGTATACGTAGACAGCTTGTCCCCGGCTTTTTATCCTTATATACATCCGTTTTTTACCGTATTCTTCATCTTCACATATATTAGATGATTCTTTTTTACTTTTGTTTTCTTTTTTTCAGTAAAATAACAGGAAATTTTAAATTTCTTCTACTGATTATTCCTATTGTTCTTAATATAGTGGTTCATTCTCAATCAGATATTGCAAGAATGCCTCACAGCCTTCTTTCACATCCTCATAAGTCACATCAAAATTCCCTGTATACCACGGATCTGCAATATCCCTTGCTTCTCCTGCGTATTCCAGCAACAGATGCACCTTATGCTCCGGGTCTTTCCGGATGATGCGGTTGATGTTGCGGATATTCCACTGCTCCATGCCGATCAAATAATCGAACTCTTCATAATCTCTTCTCGTCATCTGGCGTGCTCTGTGGTTACCGCACGGGATTCCTTCTTCTCTTAACTTGTTCTGCGTTCCGTAGTGAACCGGATTGCCGTCTTCTTCATTGCTGGTTCCGGCGGAATCGATGTAGAAGGATGACTCCAGGTTCGCTTTTTTTACTAAATCTTTCATTACATATTCTGCCATGGTGGAGCGGCAGATATTGCCGTGGCAGATGAAAAGCACTTTTATCATTGTTGCATAACCTCGCATTTCTTAGTTTTTCTTGGTATTTCGGGCTTTGTAAGCCTTTGCAAATTTTTGTTTTCTGGCATAACCTGGTTTATTTTCGCATAATATCGTCAGCAAAAGGTGTAAAA
>URTM01000007.1 GCA_900550865.1 uncultured Dorea sp.
TGGCGGTATGAAGAAAAGAACAAAAATAACACTTTGGAGTATACTATTCGTTATCGTGTTTACCGTCAGTGCTTTAATCAGAGTAAATTTGCTCGGTTCGGCACCTATGAGGCTGATGCAGGTCAAATGGGACGATACCGTAGGGACGATTTACAACGACTTAAACTATGAAAATGATTACGGACATAAATACGATTTGTATGTTCCTGCAAGCCTTGATATAGGAAACGCACAGCAGCTTATTCTTTTTATCCACGGTGGCAGTTTTAATTCCGGTGCAAAAGAGGACGGAGAAGTTTGGTGCAAATATTACGCTTCAAAGGGGTATATTGCAGCTTCACTTGACTACTCTCTTCAAACTGTTCAAGAGGACGCAAGCCTTGTGAGAATGAACACGGAAATAAAAGAGTGTGTGAACGCAATCAACGAAAAGTGCAAAGAACTCGGTTATACCCTTGATGGTATGGCAACCTGCGGTGTTTCCGCAGGCGGAACGCTTGCAATGAATTATGCCTACACCTGTGCCGAAACCTCCGTCGTTCCTGTGAAATTTGTGTTTCAACTTGCTGCACCTGCTGACTTTGAACCGAGCGATTGGGATATACTAAAAAGGTCAACAAGCTCGATACCGATGCTGAATTTCTTTCTATGATGACAGGCGTAAATATTACAGAGGAAATTATTAAAAGCGGCGAATATGAGAAGTATGTCGATATGATTTCTCCCGCAAGGCTGGTAAATGAAAACTCTGTTCCCACATTACTGGGATATGGATTGAAAGATCATCTTGTACCGAGAGAGTTAAAGTACAAATTGGTTTCTGCATTAGAAGATAACGGTGTAGAGTATGATTATTTTGAATTTCCCAACTGCAATCACGGTATGTACCGTGACCTCGATATGCTGAAGCAGTTTTTAGAACTGTCTCTTGAATACTGTGATAGGTACTTTTGAAAGGGTAATGATATGATCAGGGTTGTTCCTGTTCAGAAGTGCATTGATAGTCAGTTGCAACGTGTCCGGCTGATCTGTGTTGCTGAAAACGGTCAGTACACATCAACCGATTCTTTCAAATTCTGTTCAAGGGTAATACACCGGGAATTGCAACTTGCTTTTGATTATCATAGTTTACGACATACTCATGCTACTATGCTGATTGAAGCAGGTGCAAATGTAAAAAACGTTCAGGTAAGGTTAGGACATACCAATATTCAAACCACACTACAGACTTACGTGCATGATACTGAAAAGATGGCAGAACAATCTGTTGCACTCTTTGAACAGATCACCAATGTAAAAACATCATAAATAAAAATACCGGGAGTGAATCCGCTGATAGTTCAGCGTGTTCACTCCCTTTTCTTTGTTCAGTGATGATTTTAAAAATCATGGTGGCAAATGGGTGGCAAATAGACTGAACTCTATAAGAAAAAGCCTTTAAAACCGCTTATTTTCGCACAAGCTGGCAAATTGTTTCGACATGATACGTTCCCGGGAATAAATCCACCCCGCTGATCTTCTCCACTTTATATCCTCGTCCCTGTATCATCTCCAGATCACGTGCCAGACTGGTCGGTTTGCATGCGATATACACCAAACGCTCCACTCCGAAATTCAGGATCTTCATAAGTGCCTTCGGATTCACGCCGTCTCTCGGCGGATCGAGCATGATCAGATCAGGAACTTCGCCCAGTTCATCAATGACTTTCAGTACATCGCCTGCCCAGAATGTGCAATTGTCCAGATTGTTTAACTTTGCATTTTCTTTCGCTGCTTCTACCGCTTCTTCAACAATTTCCACACCAACGACCTTCTTCGCAACCGGTGCCAGGATCTGTGCAATGGTTCCGGTTCCGCTGTACAGATCGAAAACAACTTTCTCATTCGTATCTCCGATGTATTCTCTGGCTGTCTCATATAAGACTTCCGCTCCCAGTGAATTGGTCTGGAAGAATGAGAATGGCGTAATCTTGAATTTTAATCCAAGTAATTCTTCATAGAAATAATCCTGTCCGAAAAGCACCTCTGTTCCTTCGTCTTTTACAACATCTGCAAGACTGTCATTCTTGGTATGCAGGATTCCGACCAGAGTTCCATCAAAGTTCATTGCGGTCATCTTTTCCAGCCATGTAGTCTTAAATGTCTGGATTTTTGAAATTGCCTCTGTCAGATCAATCCCGAGTTCTGCCGTATCCGATGCTGTGACCAGATCCACCAGGATTTCTCCCGTCTTTACTGCTTTTCTTACTAACAGATGTCTAAAGTATCCGACATGGCGCATACGATGATAATATGGCAGTCCGGATTCTTTCGCACATTCCAATGTGCATGCAAGGATTTTTCTGTAGTCTTCATCTACGATCTGGCAGTCTGTTACGTTAACAATATCATGAAAGCTTCCTCTTTTGTGCATACCGAGTGCCAGCGGTCCATCTTTGTATTCGTCTCCAAATGAGAATTCCATCTTATTCCGGTATTCGGATCTGACCGGGCTTGGTTTGATTCCTTCCCAGACATACTCCCCATTTACCGCTTCATCCATCATCTTTTTCACCTGCTCATTTTTCATGGCAAGTTGTTCTTCGTATGGAAGGTTCTGATAAGTACAGCCTCCGCACTGTCCGAAATGTGGACAGGCTGACGGAATCTCGCTGGCTGACGGTTCCAGTACTTCCAAAAGACGTCCTTCTGCCTTTCCTTTTCTGATCTTATTGACAGAAAACCTTACCTTCTGTCCCGGTACGCCATTCTTTACGACTACCCATCTGTCTTCTTCCGGTAGATAAATGCGCCCTTTATTTGGAAATTCTACGGATTCTATAATTCCTTCGTATACCTGTCCTTTTTTCATATATATCCTTTCTGTCATAGCTTTTTTCTATTGCAATTTATTTCATTATCTTTACTATTTCTGATTCTGTCTCTTGTTACGCTTTTCTATCCTTTATATACTGCTTTCAGGATCGTCCCTTCCTGCTCCACTTTCACATGTTTCAGGCTCTTCACATACTGGTTGAACTGGGAATATCCATAATCGCGGATCTTGAAATCTTTGTATTTCTCATACATTTTATTGCCCAGTGTGCTCAGTTCTACTCCGGATTTTCCGGCTTTTTTCACGATTTGTACAACATAGCTGTCGATATTTTCCTTCATATCCTGATCTTCTCTTAACGTAACGGACACGATATTGCCATGTTTTACCATCTGGATTCTTGTAAACTCCTCCAGAAATTTTGACAACATGTTATAGCCATAACTTCGCACGTCAAAGTCCGGATAAAGGTTGACCAGGCGGCTTCCTACTTCACCAAGTCCCGTCGGTTTGTTAACATCCTGATTCTCGATAATCATCTTGATGATCGCATCTTCGATTTTCTCTTTACTTCGTCTGTCATGTGACGTCTCATTCTTCGATGTTCCCGGATTCTGTTCACTCATCAGATTTTCCAGAATAGTAAATTTATCACATGCTTTTCGGAACGGTTCCGGTGTCTTATTCTCTCCCATACCGATGACCATCTTGCCGCTCTCTCTCAACCGGCTGACCAGTCTTGTAAAATCGCTGTCACTGGATACGATGCAGAACCCGTCCACATCGTTCGTATACAGGATATCCATGGCATCAATGATCATGGCCGAATCCGTGGAATTCTTTCCCTGTGTATAACTGAACTGCTGGATCGGAGTGATCGAATTCGTCAGAAGTTCATCCTTCCAGCTTGAATGCTGGGTACTCGTCCAGTCTCCGTATATTCTTTTGTATGTAATGATCCCATATTTTGACAATTCTGTCAGGATCGGCTTGATGTATTTTGCTGATACGTTGTCTGCATCGATCAGCAGTGCATAACACTGTTCCTGCATGTTTTTCCTCCCATTATATGCAAGAGAAAAGCAGGCCAGTCGCCTTTCTTTTATCAGATCGGTTTCTAACCTGCTTCTTTCTTCACTTATTCATCCGCCCGGTTCTTATACCTGATCGTCATCATCGAAAAAGTCATCGTCGAAATCATCATCATCAAAATCGTCTTCGAAGTCTTCCAGGTAATCCGGTGTAAAGAAGCAATATACTGCATAAGCAATTCCTGCAACTGCAGCTACAGCTCCGACTACTGCCAGAATCCAAAGTACGGTCTTGCCGTGTTTATCCTCTTCTTTTTTATTCATCAGTTCGCTAAGCTTGGATGCTGCAATAATATCTTCTACTTTACTCATGCTCCCACGTCCTTTCCTCTGCTCTTTTGGCAAATCAATTCTGCGTTTATTATAACACTTTGTGTACCGTATTACTACTTATTTTTTCAGATTTTTGTCCCGTATCCGTCATGGATTCTATACACATTTACCTAATTGTATGTAATATTTTCCGTATTCTACACTTTCTGTAATCTGGCGAATGCGGCAAACATCTTTTTCGTTCCCGGTCCGTCGAAATTAACTGTTACTTCATAATCTCTGCCGCCTTCGGTAATTGCTGTTACCGTTCCTTCACCGAATTTGATATGCTTTACACGGTCTCCGACTCCGTAAGGAAGCTTTCCGCCCTTTGGTGTTCCAAACTGCTGTACCGGCTTCGGTGCGGTAAATGCTTTTGTCTTGAAGGTTTCTTTAGCCTGCATGAAAGAAGTCTTCACTCTTACCGGTTCGCTTTCCTCTTTCTTTTCTTTCTTTGCGGATGGTCCTGTCTCCAGAAGTTCTAATGGGATTTCTTTTAAGAAACGTGACATTTTCTTGTACTGCGTCTCTCCATGTACCATACGTTTTCTTGCACAGGTCAGCGTCAGATCTTTCTCGGCTCTTGTGATTCCTACATAGCAGAGACGTCTTTCTTCTTCCAGTTCTGCCGGATCATCTGCTGTAATCGTCATATAACTCGGGAACAGCCCGTCTTCCATTCCAGCCAGATATACATGTGGAAATTCCAGACCTTTTGCGCTATGTAACGTCATCAGTACGACATAATCCGTGCTTTCATCCAGACTGTCGATATCTGCCACCAGTGCTACATCTTCAAGAAAGCCGCTGAGTGTCGGTGCTTCATTCTGTGTCTCACAGTTTTCTTCATAAGCTGCGATCTTATTGCGGAGCTCGTCTATATTTTCGATTCTTGATGTTGCTTCTTCGCTTTCACATTCATGGATCAGCGCATCGATATAACCGGTTTCTTTGATAACTTCTTCCAACAGTTCCAATACACTCATGTCTTCTGTATCATTCTTAAAATGCTCGATCATTGCAACAAACGATTCCAGTTTTGCCTGTCCTCTTCCGATGTTCGGGATCAGGTCTACGGCACGGAGTGCATCATAGAAGCTGCATTCTCTGGACGATGCGTATTCCTGCACGCGGTTGATGCTGGTCAGTCCGATACCGCGCTTCGGAACATTTACGATACGTCTAACAGCCAGGTCATCCCTTCCGTTATCAATCGTTTTCAGATATGCAAGAAGATCCTTGATCTCACGTCTCGCATAGAAGTTTACGCCGCCAATAACTTTGTATGGAATACTGTCACGAACGAAACGTTCCTCAAACATACGTGACTGTGCATTGGTACGATAAAGAATGGCATTATCTTTGTAACTGCAAAGTTCTTTATTAACATGGCGTCTGATGTCACCGACTACGTATTCTGCTTCTTCATATGCCGAATCGAATTGACGCAGCTGGATCATATTTCCATCTTCATTCTCTGTCCAGAGTGTCTTATCTTTTCGTCCTTGATTGTTCTGGATCACGGCATTGGCCGCATTCAGGATATTTCCGGTAGAACGGTAATTCTGCTCCAGCTTGATCACCTTGGTATCGTCAAATACATGTTCAAAATCCAGAATGTTCTTAATATTTGCACCTCGGAATTTATAAATGGACTGGTCATCGTCTCCTACCACGCATAAATTGCGGTACTTGGATGCCAGAAGATGGATCAGTTCGAACTGTACCATGTTCGTATCCTGATACTCATCAACCATGATATAACGGAAACGTTCCTGATAATATTCCAGCACGTCTTTCTGTGTCTTAAAGAGCTGCACTGTCTTAAACAACAGATCGTCAAAATCCAATGCATTGTTTGAATGGAGCTGCTTTTCATATTCTTCATATACTTCTGCAATTTTCTTACGGCTGTAATCACCTTCCGCCCGCATACGGTATTCCTGCGGTGTCAGCAGTTCATCTTTTGCTTTGGAAATTTCTGATAACAGTGCTCTTTCTCTGAATATCTTCGTATCCACCTGAAGAAGCTTGCAGACTTCACGCATCAAGGTCTTCTGATCATCACTGTCGTAAATCGTGAAGTTGGTATCATATCCAAGCAGATCAATGTGACGTCTTAAAATACGCACACACATGGAATGGAAAGTACTTACCCATATACTCTCAGAACCGTATCCAACTAATTTGTCAACACGTTCTCTCATCTCTCCTGCTGCTTTATTCGTAAATGTGATTGCCAGAATATTCCATGGATTCACCTGCTGTTCTTCAATCAGATAAGCGATTCTGTGTGTCAGAACCCTGGTCTTTCCGGATCCTGCACCTGCAAGGATCAACAGCGGCCCTTCCGTATGGAATACGGCTTCTCTTTGTTGTTCATTTAATGTATCGTATATACTCAATCTTATGTTTTCCTTTCTTTCCGGTTTTCTATTCTTCTTTTTACTTATCTGCCTGTTCTGCTTTCATCATAGATTCATGTTCTCTTTTCACTTCTTTATAAAGAGCGGTCGAGGTCCAGTTCTGATTCTTCGCAGTAACAATTGCCTTCAACGGGACTTGTACTTTCTCTTTTCTCATCTGGAATAATAACTTATCCAGTATCTGACTATCTGCCAGCAGCATGACAATCATCTCATCTTTAAAATCTGTGATTTCTTCGTTTTCCACATCGTCTGCCCCGGAAATTTCTTCCCCGGATGTCTCTTTTTTCAGTCCAGTCAGTACTCCGATTGTTTTTGAATATTCTTCTTTTTCTACATATTTCACACGAAAGCCAAGAAAGCCTCCTAATATACCAATTTTTCTTCCCTTTTTCGTGCCTTTCAGATTATAGCATAACATTATTGATCTCATATGCATTCTACCCCTTTTCGAATGTCTGTTTCCATTATAGTGGCTTTGCCCGGGTTCTGCAAGAAACAATTTGGGACGGGGGATTTTTTAAAATCCTCCGTCCCAAATTAAAAATGTCCTGTCCCTTTTTAATTTCCATTAATCATCCGGTTAATTTACGCGCTAATCGCATTTCCGGTATACAGCTGATAATATCTGCCTTTCTCTCCGATCAGTTCATCATGTGTACCACGCTCGATGATTCTTCCCTGCTCCAGAACCATAATGCAGTCGGAATTGCGGACGGTCGATAATCTGTGGGCAATAACAAATGTTGTTCTTCCATGCATCAGCTTATCCATACCATCCTGTACGATCCGTTCCGTTCTGGTGTCGATGGAACTGGTTGCCTCATCGAGGATCAGTACCGGCGGGTCGGCAATAGCGGCTCTTGCGATGGCAAGAAGCTGACGCTGTCCCTGGCTTAAGTTCGCCCCGTCTCCGGTCAGCATCGTATCATAGCCATCCGGAAGTCTGCGGATGAAGCTGTCGGCATTGGCAAGCTTTGCTGCTGCCACGATTTCTTCATCGGTCGCATCCAGTTTACCAAAGCGGATATTGTCACGCACCGTTCCGGTGAATAAATGTGTATCCTGCAGAACGATTCCAAGTGAACGTCTGAGATCCGTTTTCTTAATCTTATTAATATTGATTCCATCATAACGGATCTTGCCATCCTGGATATCATAGAAGCGGTTGATCAGGTTCGTGATCGTTGTTTTACCAGCTCCGGTCGATCCGACGAATGCAATCTTCTGTCCCGGTTTTGCATATAATTTGATATCATGCAATACAATCTTCTCATCGTTATAGCCGAAATCCACACCATTGAATACGACTTCACCTTTCACTTCCACATAATCCACACTGCCATCATCCTGATGTGTATGCTTCCATGCCCAGCGGTCTGTTCTCTCTTCACATTCCGTGAGTTTTCCATCTTCTTCTCTGGCATTGACCAGTGTCACATACCCTTCATCCAGTTCTTCTTTTTCATCCATCAGCTTAAAGATACGGTCAGCCCCGGCCATCGCCATAACAATTGCATTCATCTGCATACTGATCTGGTTGATCGGCATACTGAAGCTCTTATTGAATGTCAGGAAGCTTGCCAGACCTCCGAGGGTAAATCCTCCGACTTTTTCAAGCGCAAGTACACCCCCGATGATCGCACAGATTACATAACTGATATTTCCGATCTGTGCATTGATCGGTCCTAAGAAGTTGGCAAATGTATTGGCTCTGTCTGCACTGACATATAATTCATCATTCAGCTTCTTGAAGTTCTGCATATTCTCTTCTTCGTGACAGAATACCTTTACGACTTTCTGTCCGTTCATCATCTCTTCAATATAACCATTTACAGTTCCGAGGTCTTTCTGCTGTTTTGCAAAATATGCCCCGCTCTGTCCGGCAGATTTCTTCGAACAAAATACCATGATTCCTACCATGATCATCGTTACGATCGTAAGAGGAATGCTTAAGATCAACATACTGATGAAGACACTGACGATCGTAATCCCACTGTTCAGAAGCTGCGGCATACTCTGGCTGATCATCTGTCTTAATGTATCAATATCATTCGTATATACCGACATGATATCTCCATGTGCATGCGTGTCAAAATATTTGACCGGCAGTTTCTCCATATGGGAGAACAGATCATTTCTCAAGTTGCGGAGTGTCCCCTGCGTCACATTGACCATCAGACGGTTATAACCGAATGTTGCCAGTACACCCAGCGCATAAAATACAGCCACTCTGGCGATCGCATGTGCAAGCGGTGTAAAGTTCGGGTTATCCGATAATAAAAATGGTGTGATATATTCGTCGATCAGGTTCTTCATGAACATCGTTCCCTGTACATTGCAAAGCACGCTGACAATAATCAATACTACTACACTGATGCAGTGAAACTTATAATCTTTTAATACATATTTCATAAGGCGGAGGAATAATTCACCCGGATTTTTTACCTGTGCTTTCATTCCTCTCGGCTGTCTTCCCGGTCCCGGCATCTTATTCACCCTCCTTCTCATCAAAATCACCGCCACCGCTGGTCTGTGATTCATAGACCTCCCGGTAAATGTCATTCTTTTCCAGTAATTCTTCGTGTGTACCGAATCCATTGACCTTACCGTCTTCCATGACGATAATCCGGTCTGCATCCTGTACACTGGAAATTCTCTGTGCGATGATCAGCTTCGTTGTATCCGGAATTTCTTCACGGAATGATCTCCGGATCTTCGCATCCGTTGCGGTATCTACCGCACTGGTACTGTCATCCAGGATCAGCACCTTCGGCTTCTTAAGTAACGCTCTTGCAATACAAAGTCTCTGCTTCTGACCTCCTGATACGTTACTTCCGCCCTGCTCAATATAAGTCTCATATCCCTTCGGAAAGCGATCAATAAATTCGTCCGCACATGCAAGTTCACACGCATGTCTGCACTCTTCCTCCGTCGCCTCTTTGTCTCCCCAGCGGAGATTGTCAAGGATTGTTCCGGAGAACAACACGTTATTCTGTAATACCACCGATACCTGGTTACGAAGCACTTCCATATCGTAGTCTTTGACATCTCTGCCGCCGACCAGTACTTCGCCCTGCGTCACATCATACAGACGGCTGATCAGGTTGACCAGACTTGTCTTGGCACTTCCTGTTCCTCCGATGATCCCGATCGTCTCACCGGAATGGATCTCCAGATTAATATCTTTCAATACCGGTTCGTCACTGCCTTTTTTATATGCAAAGTCTACATGACGGAATACAACGCTTCCGTTTTCTACTTCCATGACCGGATGCTTGGGATTTTCAAGATCACTCGTCTCATTCAATACTTCAGAGATACGTCTCGCACTTGCCATACTCATCGTGATCATAACAAATACCATCGACAACATCATCAGACTCATCAGAATATTCATGCAATATGTAAGAAGACTCATCAGTTCTCCTGTCGTCAGGGAATCGCTTGCGATCATCTTTGCTCCAAACCAGCTCACTAACAGGATACAGGTGTATACCGCTGTCTGCATCATCGGTGCATTGAATACCAGATTTGTCTCTGCTTTTACGAAAATGTTATAGATATTCTCACTTGCTCTTCGTAACTTGGATGTCTCCTGTTCCTCTCTTACATATGCCTTTACGACACGGATCGCAGATACATTTTCCTGCACGGATTCATTCAGATCATCGTACTTTGGAAATGCCTGCTGGAAATACTTCGTCGCATGGCTCATAATCAGGAACAATAAAATCCCAAGAATGATTACCGCTACAAGGTAGATACATGCCAGTCTTGCATTGATTGTAAATGCCATGACCATCGCACAGATCATACTGGCCGGTGCTCTGGTGAACATACGCAGGATCATCTGGTATGCATTCTGTATATTGGTTACATCTGTTGTCATTCGGGTCACAAGTCCCGCCGTGCTGAATTTATCAATATTCGAAAATGAAAATGTCTGAATATTGTTAAACATCGCCTCTCGTAAGTTCCTTGCAAATCCTGCCGATGCTTTCGCACCGAATCTTCCGCCCATCATTCCGGCAAATAATCCGATGGTCGCCGCAACAACCATGATTCCGCCGACCTTGTAGATGTGGTGAATATCCCCGGTATTGACCCCTTTATCAATAATTGATGCCATCAGATAGGGGATGATCATCTCCATCAATACCTCAAGGATCATAAAGAGCGGAGTTGCAATGGATGCTGCTTTAAATTCTTTAATCTGTTTTGCTAATGTCTTAATCATTCCATTTATGCCTTTTCTGTTTTATTTACGATTTTATAGTTACATTTTTAAGATTATCAGATTTTGTTTTTTTCCACATTCTGCTTAATCCGGTCTAACACCTTGTAAAAAATATACAGTTCTTCTTCTGATATACCTTCGGATAGTTCCTCTTCGATATGCTCTACAATATCTTCAAATGACTCCTGACTTGCAATCCCTTTTTCTGTCAGAATTACTTTCTTCAGTCTCGCATCCTGCTTAACCGATTCCCGTCTTACGAATCCTTTCTTTTCCATTAACTGGAGCAGGTTTGTGACTGTAGATCTCCCCACCGAAAATTTCTGTTCGATATCTTTCTGAAATATATCCCGTTCCCGGTTCTCATAGAGATACCGGATGATCCATCCATGCATCATAGTTACTTCATCCACACCGGACTTTCGCACATGTGCAGACAGATTCCTTGACAATTTCAGATCCGCACAGTGTATCTCCGGTCCGATCTTTCTGCCTTTCTCTTTCACATTACCATCCTTTCCTGTTACATCTTTGTTCATATCATTTTCATCTTTGTTCAGCTTTCCATTGAGCATTTCTTTCGAATATACGACATTCTTCAGTACTTGCCGCTTCCAGACACATAAACTTTTAAACTGTTCGGTTTCGAATTGTTTATGCTCGAATTGTTTGTTATCGAACATATTTTATCACGCTCTGTCCGAATGTCAACACATTCTCCAATATTCCTCAAAATTTTTTCGACATTTTCTCCAACCTGTATTGAAAAAACGCTTGCTATCTAGTTTTCAAAACTATATAATAATTACATTGAGGTGATGAAAAATGACAATAGACACAAAAGATATGCTGAACAGCATTTTATCAAGTATCTCACGGATTAATTACGTGAGGCCGGATGATATTCCGAATATAGATTTATACATGGATCAGGTCACAACTTTTATGGAGAAAGAGCTGGCATCCAGCAAGCGCCATGAAGAGGACAAGATCCTTACCAAGACCATGATCAACAACTATGCCAAGAACAACCTTCTCCCTCCACCGGTGAAGAAGAAGTATTCCAAAGAGCATCTGCTTGTAATGATCTTTATCTATTATTTTAAAAATTTTCTTTCTATTAAAGATATCGAGACCATGTTAGAACCGATCACGGATAAGTATTTCGACACGGATCAGGATTTTGACATCACTTCTATCTATAAAGAAGTGTGTGAACTGGAAAAGTCCAGAATTCCGGAATTCGAAAAAGAGATCATCCGCTCTTATAATTCTTCTAAGAAATGTTTCGATGAAGTACCAGAAGAAGACCGGGATTCTCTTCAGCTGTTCGCATTTATCTGCAACCTGAGTTTTGACATTTATGTAAAAAAACAGATTGTCGAAAAAATGTTAGACAATTTTCCGGATCTGCTTCACTCCGGAAATACCGGTACTAAAAAAGATTCGAAAAAAAAGAAATAAGACCGCGCGTCTTATTTCTTTTTTTCTTCTTTCCCGGCTACTTCCACATCTTTACCGAATGCATCCGCACTGCCTTTTCGCACTTTATTCTGCTTCTTCGTCTTTGGCTTCCCCAAGTCCAATTCTCTCAAACACCATGTCATATCCGTCATTTCCATAATTCAGTGAACGGTTCACACGGCTAATCGTTGCTGTCGAGGCACCTGTCTTTTCTGCAATCTCAAGATAGGTTTTGTGTTCTCTTAACATCTTTGCAACTTCAAACCGCTGTGATAATGAAAGCAATTCATTAATCGTACAGATATCTTCAAAAAATGTATAACACTCCTCTTTATCTTTGAGGCTTAAAATTCCCTGAAACAGATAGTCAACTGCCTCTGTTCTGATTTTCTTACTCATAGCATTATCTCCTTCGTAGCAGATTCATTACTTTTACATTTTAACACACTAAAATCGTAAAGTCTATAGTTTTTTCCCATGTTTTATACAAGCTTTCAATTTTTCCAGTGAAACATTGGCAATCAATTCTTCCGGGAAGTCTGCTTCTTTCAATATTTCTTCCGCATATGGATATTCTGCAATATCTGCGTCCACATGTGAATCGCTGCCAAGCACGATCATCACTCCCTGTGCTTTACATTCCCTTACCATCTCCAGACAGTTTTCTTTTGTATTCTCGCGAAATCCTTCCGGACGCAGTGATGAATTGTTCACTTCCAGTAATGTTCCGGTTTCTTTTGCTTTTTTTACCAGACGCTTCATATCTACAGGAAATCTCCCGTCATCCGGATGTCCAATGATGTCCACATACGGATGTTCCATTACTTTCTCATATGCAGCAGTTACATTGTCTATTGTCCGTTCATCTTTAAAACACGGCAGATGAATACTGGCAATTGCAATATCAAGTCTTTCAAGAACCGAATCAGGAAGATCGATCTTCCCCCGCGCATTCATGATATTCAGCTCTGTTCCTAATAACAGCTCAATCCCGTATTTTTTTCTTGGAACAATTCTTAAATTTTGAAAATAATACAAATGACAAGTTCCCGGCATCTCCGGTGCATGATCCGTGATTGCAAGCCCTCTCAGTCCTTTATCCGCTGCTGCTTTTGCCATCTCATTCAGCGTATTATATGCATGTCCACTTGCGAGCGTGTGCGTATGCGTGTCAATCTCTACTCTCATTTCCTGCTTCTCCTTTCTGTTATATTTCATCAGATCTTCTTTATCTGTTATTTTTATATATTATTTTAAATTGTACTTTTTCTTCTTTTCAGCTTTAACGCTCTAATATTTCACAACATGAAGTATTATACCGTATAATTTTCTTTTTTTCTACTCATTCTATACCGGAAAGCAAGTTTTCCTCTTTTTTTACTAAATAAACACTATTTATTCACCCCTCTAATATATCTGAATTATAAAGGAGTTTTTATTATGAAGAAACACGAAAAAAAAACTGTAAATGTAAACCCTTTGTCCAACCAGGAACTCATTGATTCCTACGATTATCTCGCAACTGCTGCCTCTTCCCATGACTGTACCGGTCTGATTCCTTCTGCACCTCTTAATCCTGCGGAACTGGATTCGTATGAGGAACTTTATCCATTCCTTCCTCCGGTCTCATGCGCAGATGATGCTCCGGAGCAGGCTCCGCCTTCCGGTAAAAATCCATCTGATATTAAGGGTTAATGCTCATCTGAAAATACTCTGCAAAATACCTGTTTTTCCTTGACATGCCTTCCAATCACAGCTAATCTTATAGAAGTGTAAAAAATATATCATATATATTGAGAGGTAACTGATCATGAAAAACATACTAATGATAGCAACCGGTGGTACGATTGCATCCAAAGAGGGGGATCTTGGACTGACACCGGCTGTGACCGGGGAAGAACTTGCTGCCAGCGTGCCGGGAATCAAAGATCTCTGTCATCTGGAAGTACTTCAGCTTATGAATATCGACAGCACGAATATGCGCCCACGCCAGTGGCTGATGATCCGTGATGCGATCATGGAAAATTATAACAACTACGATGGGTTTGTCGTCCTTCACGGAACAGACACCATGGCATATACTGCTGCCGCCCTGTCTTATCTGATCCAGGACAGTGTAAAGCCGATCGTACTGACCGGTTCCCAGAAACCAATGGCCAATCCTTATACCGATGCGAAGATCAATCTGTTCCAGAGTATCCTGTACGCTGCGGACGATCTTTCCTGCAATGTCTGCATCGTATTCAATGGAAAAGTCGTTGCCGGAACCCGAGGACGTAAACAGCGTACCAGAAGTTTTGATGCATTTGACAGCATGAACTTCCCTGAACTCGCCATCATCCGCGACAGCCGTATCATCCGTTATTATACCGAGACACGTCCGGCTCCGCAGGACCTTAAGTCCTATGCAAGCCTCAATGACCGCGTCTTCGTCCTGAAGCTCACACCGGAAGTAAAAGCTGAGATCTTCGATCTGTTAAGCGGACACTACGATGCCATCATCCTTGAGACATTTGGAATCGGCGGCATTCCGGAATACGATGATTCCTTCGAAAAAGCAATCTTCTCCTGGGTTGATTCCGGCAAGACGATCGCCGTCACCACACAGGTTCCGGAAGAAGGCTGTGATCTTGGTGTCTATCAGGTTGGAAAGAAATTCAGTAATCATAAGGGAATCCTGCAGTCAGATGATATGACGACGGAATCGATTGTTGCGAAACTGATGTGGATTCTTGGTCAGACGGATAAACAGGATGAGATTGCGCGGTTGTTTTATCGCGAGATTAATCATGATAGAGTGTAATTGTTATTAAATTGATTATAATTCTTCAGACATTCGATACACACGAAATAAAGGTTAGAAACTTGTTCCAGTGAATGTGACAAGTTTCTAACCTTTATTCCGGTCCGGGTAGTCAGTCTGATGAACTAAATAGCAGCTTTCTTCTCTAACTTCCGCATATGCATCATATAAATCACAAACAAAATTCCCCCCGTAAATATCCACGATGCCACATACACATCCATCAGCACCTCATACGTTGGCATCATCCTGAATACTGTAACCAGCCAGATCATACGGAATACAACTGTTCCAAGAACCGTTACTACAGATGGTTCCAGTGCTTTTCCCATTCCTCTGAGTGCTGCACTTTCTACTTCGTAGGTTGCTGTGATTCCTTCCCATGCGCATACGCGGTGCAGTTTCAGGATACCGTACATAGCAACTACTTTACTCGTCGTATAGATTCCGATAAAGAACTTATCCCAGATCAAAAAGATGATACTTAAAATTTCTGTAAATCCGATTCCAAATAACATACATTCCCAGAATATCTTTTTGCAGCGCTTCAGATTGCCCGCTCCGAAGTTCTGACTGGTAAAAGTAACCGCCGCTTGCGCAAATGCTACTGCTATATCATAAGAAAAATATTCAAAGTTCAGTTCTAGTGAAGACCCGGCTATCGCACTTTCGCCAAATGAGTTTACACCGCTTTGGATAAATACATTCGAAACAGAAAAGATTGCTCCCTGTATTCCTGCCGGTATTCCAATGATCAAGATCTTTTTCAGATCATCCGCTTCTATTCTCATTCTTCCAATACGGAACTGGAATTCATCCTCTCTTCTATATAAGTGAATCAGCACCAGTGACGCACTCAGGATATTAGCTATCAATGTCGCAATTGCAACTCCTGCCACACCAAGCGAAAAGACAATTACCAGAATCAGATTCAATATAATGTTCACAACACCTGTGATCATCAGATAATACATCGGTCTTTTCGTATCTCCGTAGCTTCGCAGGATTGCTGAGCCAAAGTTATATGTCACCATGAATGGAATGCTGAGAAAATATATCCGAATGTACAAAAGCGCCTCATCCATCACACTCGCAGGTGTTCCGGATGCTTCCAGTACGATCCTTGCAAGAAGCATTCCTGTTATCATAAGAAGTATTCCCATAATGATTCCGAATGTTATGATCGTATGAATCATCGGATTAATCCTTTTCCTCTTGTTCTGTCCGATTACCGTTGCCAGAACCGCATTCGGTCCGACTGCAAGTCCCACATTCAGATTTACAAAGATTCCAACCAGCGCCACACAGCTTCCTACTGCCGCCAGTGCTTTATCTCCCGCAAATCTGCCGACCACCGCTACATCTGCCGAATTAAATAATTGTTGTAAAATACTGCTGAACGCAAGTGGAATTGCAAACATGATTAATTTTCCTGCAAGACCACCATTCAGCATATCCATTTCTTTTGTCTTTCCTGCTTTTTCCATTTTCACTTCGTTCTTTCTTCTGTAAATACTGCAAAATCCATTCGCATAAATTATAAGTCGTAACAAACTACAATCTGCAATAAACTGCAATCCCGACACACACAAGTACAGGTACCGAACCGATTATCCAGAATACAATACTCAGGATCTTTAAAGCTTTGTTATCATAGCCATCGATATAAGATCTGTCTGGTCTGTCCGGATCATATTTTACATGAACATCTGCGCCGACTTCCGGAACCTTTCCCGATATATACGCGCCTTCTCCGGTATGATAATCTCCGGCAGCATAATATTCATACACCGGATGAAATTCCAAACCATTTTCTCCGGAATTTCTGGTATTAATACGGATCACAATTCCTGTCGCATCCATTGTACATTTTTTCTTCTTTCTTCGGCCGATTCCAGTCAGAATTCCCGCCGTAATCCAGAACGCACCGCCAAGACCACACAACACTAACGCTAATCCCAGTTCCATTTCTTTTTCTCCCATACATTTTTCTCTCTGACACCGCTATGCATCAAAGTCTGCTTCAAATGTACCTTCCGGTGTCTTCATTGTCAGAACTCCCAGATTAAAGTCTTCATCCCGAATCGTAATATGATACTCAAATACCACATCCTCTTCAAATTTTGACAATAATAAATACGTTCCGTTTTCCTTTCCGTCAATCTGATCACAGATATCATCGTATACATCTGCACCTGAGATCGGTCTCGGATATCCGGATGCCTTTATTTTCTTTTCAATGATTTCATATAATTCATTCATCTTTTCTTCTCCTCTGCTTTTCCTAATTATAATTTATTTTTCTCTATGGTAGCACACATACTTCATATTTCAATCACCTTATATTTAAATCACCTTATATCTTAACCATTTTCTGCTATGGAATCTCCACGTAAATATCACTGCACGCACAGTCCAGTCAGCAAACATACCGATCCAGACACCCATCGGTCCAAATCCCAGAAAACGGATCAGGATCACGCACAGACAGAACCTACACAGCCACATGACCAGACAGGACGTAATCATAGAAAATTTTACATCTCCTGCCGCACGAAGTCCATATGCCGGTATGAATGCCGGTACCCATACAATTGGTTTTACGATCGTGATCCACATGACCATATGGAAGCACATTCCGGCACTTTCTGATTCCATACCTCCCAATGCTGTCACTGGTTTTGTCAGGACGAATACCAGAAGGCAGCTTATTATGATCGCTGCTTCTGCAATCACGCTCAGTTTCTTTATGTAATAGACTGCCTCATCTTTTCTGTCAGCTCCCATACACTGACCTACGATCGTCATCAGTCCGACACCAACTCCGATTGCTGCAATTCCATTCAGATTTTCCAGAATGTTCGTCATCGCCTGCGCAGCAATTGCAACAGTTCCCAGAGTTGAAACAGTTGACTGAATTGCCAGTTTTCCAAGCTGGAACATACTGTTTTCCACACCGGACGGGATTCCGATTGCCAGTATCCTCCGAATCATTGCCCAGTCCGGACGTATCTTCAGGTAATCTCTTACCACGATCGGTTGTCTGTCTCTTCTTAACTGGCACAGCACAACCACTGCACAGAAGATACGGGAAACCAGCGTTGAGATTGCGGCACCGGCTACTCCCATATGGAAACCCCAGATCATAATTGCATTTCCGACAATATTTAACACATTCGAAATCATGGAAATGACCATCGGTCCCTTCGTATTCTCCTGTGCCCGGAAGATCGATGCCGCAGAATCATATGCTGCTATAAATGGGAACGAGATTGCGGTATAGAAGAAATATATCTCCGAAGCTCTCATAACATCCGCTTCTACCGAACCAAAGATCAGGCTCAGAAGCGGTTTCTTAAATCCCAGACATAACAGAGTGACCGCAATCGAAATTGCCGTGATGATAAACAATACCTGTCTTGCAGATTCATTCGCCATCTTTTTATTCTGTTGTCCGATATACTGTGAACAGACAATTGCTCCCCCCGCTGCCAGTGCGGAAAATGCCTGTATCACAAGAATATTGATAGAATCCACCAGCGATACCGCCGAGATTGCCGCAGCACCGACATTACTTACCATCATTGTATCGGCCGTTCCCATGATCGAATTCAATAACTGTTCCAACACGACCGGTATCAGAATACTGGCGATCATTTTATTTGAAAACATATGTTGTTCCATGTTCGTTTTACTTTTCATCTTCCTGCTTTCATTTCTTTCTTGTTTTCCTTATTTTCTGTTTTTTACTTTGCTGTTATTTTTTGCTTTCCATAATATCCCCGTACATGCATTGTTACTTCGACCAGGTTGGCTCTTCCTCTCCTGTATAGGCAAATCTGCCGTCATTCTTTTCTTCCAGTGCTTTGATCATGTGATAGGTATACTCATTATATGGTGTCGCAATCCCCAGTTCTTTTCCCATCCTGATAAGTGCACCGGAGAACATATCAATCTCGGTATGCCGTCCCGCATCCAGATCCTGAAGCGTAGAATAACGTGCTGATGGTGGAACTGCACTTCCTCTGCCGGACATCCTGTCAGCTTTACTGATGTCAATTCCTTTGGCTTTTGCAATTGCTTCTAATTCATCCTTAAGTCCATTCTGAATCGCCTTCATATGTACACTGTCTCTGTAACATCCAACTCCGGCTCCCAGAATTGCCTGCGGGAGATTATTGCAGACATTTAAGCGGAATTTGCACCACACTTCTTCTATCGCATATTCTGTCGAACGGTAATGGATTCCTGTACCTGCAAACAATTCTTTCACAGCCTTTACTCTTTCACTTTCATATGGTGCTTCATATTCACCGAAGATGACTCCAAGTGTTGTCTCCGGATCAAAATGATAACCGTCCGCTTCCCTGTGTGACGCCACTTTGATCACAGCCGGAAGAATATGTGACTTTCCAATCTGTTCTGCGATGATCTCTTCGCTGTCCACGCCATTCATCAGGCTCATTACAATGGTATCTTTTCCAACTACTTTTTTAATGCTTTCCAATGCTCCCGGCAATGCACCGTATTTTAACGAAACGATCAGGAAATCCACATTTTCTGCTTCCTCCGGTGTCCACACCTCCGGATGATAGACCTTTCTGTTGATCGCACAGCCCTGACGGCTCAGTCTTTCATTTCTTTCTCCTTCGGCGATCACGCCAAGCTTTATATCTTCACGGTCCGCAAGTCCCCAGATCACATAGGAACCTACCGCACCTGCACCTAATACTGCAACTGATGTTATCTTCATGATTCTTGTCCTTTCATATTCTGCCTCTGTTAATCCA
Organism: uncultured Dorea sp.; assembly: GCA_900550865.1. GTDB lineage: Bacteria > Bacillota > Clostridia > Lachnospirales > Lachnospiraceae > Dorea_A. Next base: position 19,942 of record URTM01000007.1, read on the forward strand.
CAGAATCGGTCGCCGGCAACTTCTCCTGCATACTTTTGTATCTACATGACCTGCCACTGGCAGCTCCTTACAAACGCATGGCGATACAAAAAAATGGCTGCAATCAGTTTCCTGACTGCAACCATTTTATCACATTTTTTATTCTTCGGTAGGATTATTTCAATTTTCCGTATTCTTCATCGGATACTGCCTCGCACCATTCATTGGAAGTCTCTTCTCCCGGAACTTCTACTGCAAGATGTGAGAACCAGCTGTCCGGTGCTGCACCGTGCCAGTGTTTTACTTCAGCAGGAATGTTGATGCAGTCGCCCGGTTTCATCTCGATGGCTTCTTTTCCTTCCTCCTGATAGTATCCACGTCCTGCGACACAGATGATAATCTGTCCTCCGCCATTCTTTGCGTGGTGGATATGCCAGTTGTTACTGCAGGCCGGCTCAAATGTTACATTGAACACACCAACCTGACTTGTAGATACCGGTGCCAGATAGCTCTGTCCTACAAAGTACTGTGCAAATCCGTCGTTCGGTGCTCCGATCGGGAATACCATAGATTTCGCATGTGCTCTCATTGCTTCATCTTCATACGGAAGATCACCTTCTGCAACTTCCCATACTTCTTTTGCAAGGTTGAATACGGCCCATGCTTTCGGCCATCCTGCGTAGAATCCCACGTGTGTGATCACTGCTGCAATCTCTTTCTGTGTAACTCCGTGGTCTTTGGCATTCTGAAGATGGAATTTCAGTGAAGAATCTGTAATTCCCTGTGCCATCAGTGCTACTACTGTGATAATACTTCTTGTCTTTACATCAATATCATTGTTATTCCAGTTTTCTCCGAAAAGAACATCGTCGTTAAAATGAGCGAACTGCGGAGCGAATTCTCCGAGTGCATTTCTGCCTGCGGTCTGTACTATTTTTGCCATAACAAAAACCTCCTGTATTTCTTGTAAAAATCATATCATATACTGATATTATAAATTCACGTTCAAGATATGTCTAATACTTGTGTTATATTATTTTTCATGCTCCAAAAGCATATCTTGATATATAGGTTTTTATTTTTGAATCTTCACCAGATCTTCATCTTCTGCATCAATTGATTGAACTCCCATCTTTCTTATCCTCCGCTATCATTCAAGATTTTCTTTACATCGGTGTTCCTACTTCGATCAGATTTCCATCCGGATCATAGAACCGGACCGCCTTCTGCCCCCAGCTGTGTATCATCAGCCGGTTGACATATCTGATATCAGGATACAACTTTTCAAGCTTTCTTGCAAATGCTTCGATATCCGGACTTTATTTTCCCTGCTCTGCCAGATATTCTTCTGTCAGGGCTACGGCATCTGCGATACACTGTGGACAACTGCAGAGAACTTTTCCTGTCTCTACACCTTTTAACTCCCGGCAGATGCAGGAACCATTTTTTTCTTTGAATTTTTCTACTTTGCTTCGGATCTTTTTATAGGTGTCGCCTTTCGTTTTTGAGCCTTCTTCTGTGCTCCCCTGGCTGTTATCCAGGCCGATGATCATTGCCATTCCAGACAATGCACCGCACATCTCCATCACGCCCATACCCAGACCAAAACCTTCTGCGATACGAAACATATCGTCCTCGCTGATTCCGAATTCTTTGCAGAATGTACAGGCTACTGCCTGCGCACAGTTGCATCCTCTCTTGTGTAATTCTACTGCATGTTCTGCTTTTGTACTCATATTCCATTCTCCTTTGGGTTATATATTTTTACTTTTTATTTCATTTTTAGTTAATTCTGGCGGAACCAGATTTTCTTTTTGGGGTGACATTGTAAATGCATTTGTTCCTGCCTGCTTTCTAACCCCCTCGAATTCGAGGGGGGTTAAACATTGACTTTTTCACATACTCAGATTACAAAAAGAAGCCAGATTTCCCCGACTCCCTTTCAAACTACGGTTTCTAATATTCTTATTTCATAATCAGATTCAGCACACCGGTCGACTGCAGGAACAGAATCACCATAATGACTGGCATAATATAACGCATCATCACATTATACAGCTTTTTACGCTTGAATTTTTCGCCATTCAGTTCCATCTCCTCCGCAATCCATGACGGCTTCATGATCCAGCCGATCAAGATTGCTGATAACAGTGAGATAAACGGCATCATAAAGCTGTTACTGATATAGTCCATGATATCCAGAAGCTGTCCCGTACTTCCGTTTGGAAGTGCAACTTCTACATAGAAGACGCTGTATCCAAGTGCTATCACTGCTGTTGCGATCAGGTAGATCACCGATAACACTCTGGTCGTCTTCTTCCGCTCTGTGTGGAATAATTCCATACAGTTTGCGGTGATGGATTCCAGTACCGAGATGCAGGATGTTAATGCCGCAAATCCTGCCAGCACGAAGAACAGAATTCCGATAACTCTTCCTACCGCTCCCATACAATAGAATACTTTCGGCAATGAGACAAACATCAGTCCCGGTCCTGCTGACATACCATCCAGACCGGAGAATACGAATACCGCCGGAATGATCATAACACCGGCAAGGAATGCGACTCCGGTATCCATGATCTCAATCTGCGATACCGCTTTGTTCAGATCTACATCTTTCTTTACATAAGATCCATATGTAATCATAATTCCCATAGATACACTCAGTGAAAAGAACAACTGACTCATTGCATCCAGTGTGATCTGAAGGAAACGGCCAATCGTGATTCCTGTCAGATCTGGTTTCATATACACCTTCAGTCCCTGTAATCCTGTACGGACCGTACCGTCATCCAGCGTAGTCTTTAATGTAAGTGAGAAAATTGCAATTCCGATTACCATGATCAACAGAACCGGCATAATAAATTTGGAAACTCGTTCAATTCCCTTTTCTACTCCGTTATATACGATCAGTGCTGTCAGGAGCATAAAGATCAGTCCGTACCACACGGAAGACGGAGAAGAAATAAATGAAGTAAAGCAGTTATCTGCTACTGCCTGCTTTCCTGAACTTGTAAGATAGATCACGATATATCTTAAAATCCATCCGCCAATTACCGCGTAATAAGTCATGATCAATACCGGAACCAGGAATGTGATCACTCCAAGAAATTTCCATTTTTTTCTCATTGATTCATAGGCGTAGATTGCACTTTTTCCTGTTTTACGACCAATTGCAATATCCGTAGTCAGTAATACGAATCCAACCGTCAGTACCAGCACCAGATAGATAAGAAGGAACAGTCCCCCTCCATCTTTTGCCGCCAGATACGGAAAACGCCAGAGGTTTCCCACACCAACTGCACTTCCGGCTGCCGCAAATACGAATCCAATCTGCCCGCTAAAGCTATTTTTTTGTTTCATACTCTTTTTTCCTCTCGTTTTTGTTAATACTTCGATATTTTACCATTAATTCAGCAAAAATAAAACAAAAAAAACAGATGAGATATGAAAATACCTCATCTGTCTTGTCTATTACAGGCTCCAGTCTGTCGCCTTAAGCTGTGTCCTCACCATATTGGCATATATACCATTCTGTTTTTCCAGTTCTCCCGGTGTACCGCTCTCTGCCACTACACCGTCTTTCAATACCACAATCTTATCCGCATCTGCGACTGTTCTCATTCTGTGTGCAATGATCATGACCGTCTTATTCTTAATCAGTCGTGACAGGGATTCCTGTATCATCGTCTCGTTATCTACATCCAGTGATGCCGTTGCTTCATCCAGAAGAATGATCGGAGCATCTTTTAAGAATGCTCTCGCAATAGAAAGTCTCTGTCTTTCTCCTCCGGAAAGTTCTGATCCATTCTCACCGATCATCGTGTTCCATCCGTCAGAAAGCTTTTCTGCAAATTCATCACAGTGCGCCAGACGTGCTGCTGCAAGAACTTCTTCATCGGTTGCATCTTTCTTTCCGATACGGATATTTTCCATAATCGTATTATTAAACAGCGTCACATCCTGGAAAACGATGGAATACAGTGACATAAGCGTCTCCGGATCTACCTTGGAAATATCCATTCCGCCAACCGTGATCGTTCCTTTATTTGCATCCCAGAATCTGGAAGCCAGTCTCGATACGGTTGTCTTTCCTCCTCCGGATGGTCCGATCAGTGCGGTGACTTCCCCCTGCTTTGCCGTAAATGTAACATCTTTTAATACCACATCTCCTGTGTTATAGGAAAATCCAACATTCTGGAATGCAATGTCATATCCCTGATTATCCAGAGTTGTTGTCCCTTCCTGCACTTCATGCGACAGGATCTCATCCAGTCTTGCACTCTGTACATCCGAAGCAATGATCGCTGCCAGATTCTGTAATGATACCTGCATCGGATCATAAATTCTGGATACGACCAGCAGGAACATAAAGAACGTAAGCACATCAATCTCACCTCTGGCAAGCAGGTTACCACCTACTAATGCTACCGTTGCAATTCCAAGCTTTAAGATCATCTGTGCACTTCCGACGAAGACTGCCGTACCAAGCTCTGTCACGATCGCATGTTTTTCCACATTTTTAATCTTCACATCCAGACCTTTCATGTACGCTTCTTCTGTATTATAAGCACGAAGATCTCTGACACTTTCCAGACACTCCTGAATTCCATCCGCGCATGCCATCTTAAGTTCCATCTGTTTTTTATTCAGGCCTTTTTGCACTTTTCCCGAGCAGCCCACGATGATAAAAGATATCGGAAGCACCCAGAGTGCGGCAAGTGCCATACGCCAGTTGAAAAAGAACATTCCGACTGCCACCAGTGCCGTCGAGATGCACGCACCTACAAGCTCCGGAATAAAGTGTGAGGAAGCCGTCTCCATCTGTGCACAGTCTGCCATGATCGTACTTGTAAGATCAGATAAGTCTTTCTTTCCAAAGAAAGATAACGGAATCTTACGAAGCTTTTCTGCCAGTGTAGTTCTTCGCACGCCACTCTCTACATAGGTAGATAAAAATGTTGCATTGTATTGGATATAAGTAGTAACACCGATCAAAATCAATGTGACCAGTACTCCGGCAATATAGAATCCACCTTTACCAGCCAGATTTCCCTCCACGTAATCCTTCACCAGGAAATACAGAAGTGATACCGGAATCATCAACACCAGATCCGATACAGTTACCGATACAAACGCTTTTATCATATCTGACGCGCCCTGCTGTGAAAGGGCATATTTATGCATTAACTTTTCTTTCAGACTCATACTATACACCTACCTTCCAGCATACGGATTTATTGTATTCTTCCCACATATGAGCATACATACCATCTTTTTTTTCCAGATCTTCATGCTTTCCGGTCTGACAGATCTCGCCGTCTTTCAGTACGAAGATTCTGTCTGCATTCTTAACCGAAGACAATCTGTGTGCGATCATGATAACCGTCTTTCCTTCGGAAAGTCTGCTAAATGCTGCCTGTACCTTTGCTTCATTATCCGGATCAGCAAATGCGGTGGCCTCATCCAGGATCAGTATCGGTGCGTTCTTCAACATCGCTCTTGCAATGGAAATGCGCTGTGCCTCTCCTCCTGACAGGTAGGTGCCCTTCGAACCGATCACAGTATCAATCCCTTCCGGAAGTTTCTCGATAATATCTTCGCACTGGGCATTCTTAAGTGCTTCCAGTACTTCCTCCCGTGTTGCATCTTTTTTGCCCATACGGACATTTTCAAAGATCGACATCTTCAAAAGCCTGCTGTCCTGGAAGACAAAAGATACCGTATCCATCAGATCTTTCTGACTGATGTTCTTAACATCTGCGCCACCGATTTTTATGCTTCCTTCCGTTGCGTCCGCAAATCTGGCGATCAGACGTACCAGTGTGGTTTTACCACCGCCGGACGGACCGACAAATGCAACCTGCTCTCCGACACCAATCTGCAGATTGATATTATGTAACGCATCCTTTGATGCTCCCTTATAACGGAATGATACATTTTCAAATGTAATCGAAGTATCTGCCGGTGTTTCCTTTTTTTCTGTTTCTTTCAGTGGCTGCATTTCTAAGATACTGTCAATTCTTGAAAATGCATCTTCTACAACCATTGTATTTTCCCCTGCATACATCATCTTGGTCAGTGTCACTGTAATGATCGGTGTGATGATAATATAGAACAAAAGATTCAGTAAAAATGTACTGTCTGCAGTGCCGCTCTTTACGTTACCGAATAAATATGTCGCAGCAATCATGATCGCAAATATAGAATTGATCGCAACCGTATATCCCATCATCGGAATGCGCAGATCTTTTGTATAGGAAATCGTCCATTTTTCATATTTTTTGATGGAATCACGGAATCTCTTGAATGAAAATACCGACTGTCCGAATGTCTTTACCACCGGAACCCCTCTTACGTATTCCACTGCTTCACTGGACATTTCTTCCAGGGCATTCTGGTACTCTGCCATCTTCTTTTTCATGTTTTCGCCCATCATCATACTCATCACTGCAAATGCGAGCACAACCGGGATCAGACACAACAGTCCCAGTTTCCAGTCAAATACCAGAAGTAACAATGCAAGGCCAACCGGTGTTGCATTTGCTACATATTTATCCGGCAGCTGATGCGCAACGAATGTCTCTGTCGCTGCACTGGAATCATTTACAATCTTTCTTACCTTACCGCTTCCCTCATCGTCCATAAATCCAAGCGGAAGTGTCAGGATATGACGCATCAGTCTGGAACGCATATTGGCCTGAATGCGGAATGCTGCCAGATGGGAACAGATCAGTCCTCCTATGTAGATTGCCATTGCAAGCAGTGCAAATCCCACTGCACTCCAGCCGTAAGTGGACAGATTCTCAGCCTTTCCATAATCCGGTGCAACCCGAAGCACTTCTTTGATCAGCCGCCATATAAAGTAAAATGGAACAAGTGCGACGAATGCACTGATTGCCGCAAGTATCCACGAAGCAACTGCCAGATACTTGTAGTTTCCGGCAAACTCAAACAGCCGTTGAATGGATGACGGTTTTTTCTCTGTTTTTTTCGCCATAGAACTTCACTCCTTTATCTCATTTCATCATAGTTATAACGTAATATAACTGCTGTTACGTTCAGTAAGTCCGAAGCATCTTTTGTAAGTTGCATCTAACCACAGGCGAAAATAATTGACTGCCAGTTACCTGTGCCTTCTATCACCATTTTTCAGCAGATGCACAGTAACACTATAGCAGTCTGTTTATTTTCTTTTTCAAGACCAATGATACACCTATGATTCACAGCCTTCTTTGTATATAATGTCCCATCCGGCACTGTGATATTTTTCCAGCATGACCACGTATTCTGCCGCCTCTTCTTTCGACATATCATGTCTTACTACTTCGAAAAAGCTCTCAAACAATGCCTTATTCATAATGTGCATGAAGTTTTTCGTAACCGGTTTTCCTCCTTTAAAATGAAGTCCGGTTGCTTCCATGAACTTATATGTATATTCCGTCTCGATATCCACCAGATGTTCTACAAAATTCTGGAACTTTGTTCCATAGGAACCATTCACCAGAAGTTTGAACTCTTCGAAATGCTCATACATATATTCCACCAGCATCTCCATCCCCTGCTGTGCGAAATCATCTAACTGTTCCGCCTGCTTCTCCGGGTCTGTTGCATGGAATCTCTCCTGCACACTTACGAACTTCTCCGTAAATTCTCTCGCTGCCGGTTCTACGATAGCGGAAAATAGTCCTTCTTTTCCACCGTAACGCGAATAGATCGAACCTGTCGTTGTATCCGCTTCCGCTGCGATCGTTCTGAGCGATGCATCCACATATCCTTTCTCCAGAAATTCTTTTTTTGCACATGTTTCTATCTTTTCCGAAACACCTTCTACCTGTTTAGACACTTGTACCTCCTAATCTGTAACAGTGTTATATAACACTGTTATAAGTATATTTTTTTGTATGTTTGATGTCAATATGGCGGAACGTAAATTCCATCTATTGATATATTTTCTCATCACAAAGGCTTTTGTAATTAAAGCTCTTACAAATCACCGATTTTTTCTCTCTGAATATACTATAAACCATAGAACATATTTCATCTGGAGGATCTTATGAAAAAGCGTATCACCGCACTTCTTTTACTTCTTACACTATCTGTTACTTCACTCTTTGCATGTACATCAGCTGACAAATCGGAATCCACATCAAATAAATCGGCTAAAACAGCTAAATCCACCAGCGATAAAAAGCAGGAACTGACTCCTGTCACATTGAACGAAGTTGCACATTCCATCTTCTACGCTCCGATGTATGTGGCAATTGAAAAAGGATATTTCTCCAATGAAGGAATCGCTCTTTCGCTTGTGACCGGTTTTGGAGCCGACAAAACTATGACGGCTGTCCTCTCCGGAACTGCCGACATCGGCTTTATGGGTTCAGAGGCTTCGGTCTATACCTATAACGAGGGCGCGAATGATTATGTTGTAAACTTCGCACAGCTCACCCAGCGTGCCGGAAACTTCCTTGTTGCCAGAGAAGATATCAAGGATTTCAAATGGGAAGATCTGAAAGGCAAGAAAGTCATTGGAGGCAGAAAAGGCGGCATGCCTGAAATGGTATTTGAGTATATCTTAAAGCAGAACCAGATTGATCCAGCTTCAGACCTTACAATTGACCAGAACATTGATTTCGGTTCTACGGCTGCTGCTTTCGCAGAAGATAAATCCGACTATGACTATACGGTAGAATTCGAACCAGGTGCAACCAACCTCGAGAAACAGGGGAAAGGGTACGTTGTAGCTTCTCTCGGAACAGACAGCGGCTATGTTCCATATACTGCATTCTCTGCAAAGAAGAGTTACATTGATAAGCATCCGGAAGTCATCCAGGGATTCACCAATGCACTGCAAAAAGGCATGGACTATGTGGCATCACACACACCGGAAGACATTGCTCAGGCAATCGCTCCACAGTTTAAAGAAACCACACTGGATACGATCACAACCATCGTTTCCCGTTACTATGAACAGGATACATGGAAAAAAGATCTGATTTTCCGGCAGGAAAGCTTTGATCTTCTTCAGGATATCTTAGAAGACGCAGGCGAACTGAAAGAACGCGCGCCTTACAAAGATCTCGTAACTACCACTTATGCAGAAAAGGCCGTTAAAGATACCGAAGCTTCTAACTAATACAGAACAACTAAAAAATAATGCTGCAAACACTTCGCAGTTTTGCAGCATTATTTTAATTATCATATATTCGCAAGAACCTGCCAACAGCAGTTCCTGTCTCCTTATATATCTGTCTACACCAACTCCGCATCCAGATACTCTTTCACATACCCGCTGACTTTATCCCTCGGGATCTCCATCACTACTGCCAGTTCTCCGTACAGGAATTTTTCGGCACTGGACATATATCTCTCGTCTACGTTGATCGTCTTTTTTCCAGCCAGTAATCGCTTCTTATTCCTTCCGTATGAAGTCTTGATCAGTGAGATCCATTCCCTGCACTGATTGTGTAACAACGCATTTTTGTACATTCCTTCTCTCTGCTTTTCATTCGTCACGCCGATTGTGTCAATCTCCGGCATCTCTTTGATCAGCTTCTCTGCCTCATCTCTTGTGATCAGCTGTCTGATCTGATCCCTCTTGTTGTCGACCGGTGTGTATACCGTTCCACCTGCATCATATACCGGTTTTAACGTATAATACTCTTTGTCCGAACTGCCCATGTCAATCTTACCAATATTTACTACTTCACAGACGCCCTCCTTATAATGCGCCACATAATCTCCTATTTTGAACATTTTTGCCTCCTGTTCTAAAAGCTTCTCTCATGGTAACCTGCAGATGTATGACAACGCTAAAATAGCGCACAATCCGAAGTTATATCGAACTGCACGCCATTTTTTCTGGTATCGTATTATGAAATTTGTAAACGCGCTGACATAAACTCTTGATATACTTATCATATCACAACCATTTTTGCGATGTAAGAATTTTTTTAAGAATTTCTCTCAAAAACACCCATACACCCACAAATTCACCAATATTTTCCTTTATATCAGTATCAGCCAACGTGAAATTTTTTATGCATTTCTTCTTTAAATTCTTTTCTTTTGAACAGGATAAGCCCGATCATCAGCAAGAAACTACAGCCGATGCAGATAACAGACGGTGTCCTATACCGGACCACACCTGTCAGAAGCAATACCAGCGGCAGTATCATAGAATACACCGATGCCATTACATAATAGATCATATACTCTCTTGGTGATAATGACCGTATTCTGGATATGATCAGCATTACGACCTGGATCAACAGGCAGATATCCGGGATCCCGATATTTACCGACCATCCCCTCCATCCGGTTCCCAGATCCCACAACACGCAGATGGCAGACATGATCAGGAGCTGCCAAGCCGCATTCTTAAGCAGATTGAACCGCTTCACATACCCAACTGCCATCGTAAGCCACATCGTTGCACATCCGGCCGCCACGAATACCGACCAGTGCACGCCTGGAGATATGATGATATCTGTCATCATACTGATCACAATTGCTGCAATACAGCAGAATGTAAATATCTGCAATACTTTCTTTCCTTCATAGTTCGGTCTTGCATCCTTCGGGAAATCCGATTCTGCCACCGTGACCGATGCGCCAAGCTCTTTCAGTATCCGGTAGAAATTCCGCTGGATATTCGTACTGTCGTATCGTGATGTGAAGCTGAGCGAAAGCGTATCTTTAAAAGAACAGATGCACAATTCTGTCCGGTTCGTACTGGTGTACACACCGAATTTTTCGATATATTCTGCATAATCCTCCGGCATCTTCACCACGCTCATATTGGAAAGTACTGCCGTCACTTCCTGTTCCGCCATCTTGGCTCCCGCACGGATGCATCGGTTCTTAAGCTCCAATGGTGCCCATTTTAAGATCTTGTGCTTTTCCATTGCGATCAGTTCATTCATCCGTCCTGCCATATGTTCTTTGGACAGATTCTCCTGAAAATATATTTTTACTGCTTCCAGCACATCTTCAAAGGAATCTTTTCCCTCTCCGAACTGATACCCCGGTTCTATATAGCCGAAGAAATTCAGCATCGAATCCGACGGGAAAATCTTTCTCAAATTCACCGGAACCATCAGGATGACCGGCTTTTTTTCCTGCATCCGGCTCATCTCTTCATGGATCGCACAGATAAATGCCGCAGTCAGAAGCACTGACATGGAGACACCTTTTTCCCTGGCTATCCCCAACAGTTCTTTTACCGACATAGCAGCTTCATTGATCTGCAGTTCTTCGTATCCTTTTCCGCTCTTTTTAATCTGGAACGCCTTGCTCTTCTTCTGTTTCTTTCTTGGAAAATCCGGATCGTAATAACGGCTGAAGCTGTCATCCTCCTGATCCTTTACCGTCAGATACTGGTCTGACAATTCAACCGATTCAAGCTCTTCCTTATGAACCAGATGCAGATAATTCTTCACCAGCTCCCGCAAGAATTCCGTCGCACCGGTTCCATCAGTCAGTGCATGAAATACTTCAAAATTAATCCGTCTCTTATAATATGTAACTTCAAATAAGAGTGTCTTCTTATCTCTTACATACAAGCTGCTGCAAGGCTCTTTATATTCCGCTCTTACTACCGGTCTTAATTCGCTTTTCTCCAGATAGTGCCAGAACAGGCCTTTTCTCATGACCGATAAGAATACAGGATATTTTTCGATCGTCTGATTCAGTGCCTCCTGCAGGACACTTTCTTCTACGTCTTCCTTTAGCTCGCAATAGAACCGGAATACTCTGGTATCTTTCGGGCTGCTGGCTGCCGAAAATAACTTCGCCGCATTATCCAGACTTCTCCAGTAAGCACGTTTTTGTTCAAACACTGCTTTTTCCCCCTTATCTCTCCCGCTACTATTCACCGTCTGCCAAATCTGCATTTCTTCCGCTTTCCGTCCATGTATAGCTGCTCAGGAAACGATTAATAATCGCAAAACTTTCCTGCACATGGTAATATTTTACTCCCAGTGCAAAAAATCCATGAAGCGCATCCTGAATCCGGTGAACCTCCACCCGATTGCCCGCCTCTTTCAGACGTCTTCCATACTCTTCTCCCTCATCTCTGAGCGGATCACACTCTGCCGTTAAGATCAGTGTATCCGGCTGGTTGCTGTAATCCGTCTCCATCAGCGGTGCAAGATATTTACTCTTCTTGTCTTCCTCTGCCGAAGCATAAAAGTTAATATAATCCCGCATCTTTCCTGCTGTCAGAAGATATTCCGTCCCGTAACGTCTGACCGACAGATACGGGGAATTCTCACTGTAATCATTATTTACCGCCGGGTAGATCAGAATCTGTCTCTTTGGCAGAAATTCTCCCTGGTCTCTTGCCATCAGCGAAACAGCCGCTGCCAGATTTCCGCCTGCGCTGTCTCCGATCAATGTGATCTTATCCGGATCGGTATTCAGGATAAAACGGTTCGTAAACATAGCCTTTGCCGCCATATAGCAGTCATAGAAACCAATCGGAAATGGATATTCCGGCGCCAGTCTGTATTCTACCGATACCACGATATGCTCCGTTGCCGATGCCAGACGGGCACAGATTCTTTCATAATTATCAATACTTTCCGTTACCCATCCGCCTCCGTGAAAGAACAGAAATACCGGCAGATCATCCTCCATCTTCTCTCCCGGAAGGAATATCCGCACCGGAATCTGATGATCCCCGTTATAGATCTTATAATCAATTGTCTTATGAAAAATCTTCATCGGATCAATTGCTTTTAAATTCGCCAAATGCCTCGAAGCCTCCACTTCGATGCCGTCAAAAGACAGTGCTTTTAACACTCTTCTCATTGATTTGTTAATCGCCATATTACTTCCTTTATCATTATCTTTTCTTACTTATTCTTTTACCTGATATATCCTTCTTCGTATGCTTTCGCCTTATTAAATGCATATAATTCTGCAAATGTCGCCTGTTTGTATGGTGATGCATAAAAGATTCCCACCATTCCACAGGTAATAACCGTAAGAAGATCCCATCCAAGGAATGACAGATCTAGAATGAATGTCTCCATCTTCTGTCCTTCCATCATACGCTTGCTAATCTGGAATGCTTCTTTTCTGTCCATTCCCGGGTTCTCTGCAAGAATATACGGGATCATCAGGTATTCATAATGCTTTACGATTCCTGGAACCACCAGCAGTAACGTCCATAAGGATGTAAACAATTCTCTCAGGAACATTGTCAGTACAATATTCACATAATGTCCGGAACGGAATGTATCAAACATCGTTCCAACCGTTGGATTCTCTGTCTTATTCAGCACGAAGAAACGTTTTCCACCTACTTCCAGAAGATTTCCCACGAAGATCTTCAATGCCCATATTACGATGATAAATATGATTGCTGCCATTGCAACCGCAAGTCCTGCAAATGGGAATCTCCATCCATAATGATATGAGAACGAGAATCCATCACCCCCATACAAACGGTTCTGCGAAGCGCCGCTTCCTGCCCTTCCTCCATTTACACCGCTAAGTCCTGTGATGATTCCCATGATCACTGCCACAGCCACACATGCCCAGTAGTTCTTCTTAAATGCAACCTTACCATTTGTTTTCAGTCTTTCTCTTGTCCAGTTCATGTCATGTCCTCCTTGTCTGTTCTTTTGTTACATCTGTCTCTTATGTCCATTTTGTTTTCTACAACACGTTATTCTGTTCTTTCACACTATCCCTACTGTTTTGCATTCTGAATCTTTTCATTCAGATCATTCAGATAGACCCAGCGCTCCATCTTTTCATCCAGTGCATTCTCGGTCTCTTCCTTTTTCTCCATCAGTTCCCGTAATTTCACCGAATTTGTTGCGTTGGCTGCGATCTGTGCATCCAGTGTCTCAATCCTTTCTTCGAGCTTTGCAATGTCATCATCGATTGTCTCGAACTCCCGCTGCTCTTTGAACGTGAACTTAAGCTTTGGCTCTCTCTGCTTCCAGGTATCTTTGGAAGAGCTCTCTGCTTTCTTCGGCTGTTCTTCTGTTCCGGCAGTGTGTCCTTTCAGTGACATCTCCGTATCCAGACCTTCCAGTTCTTTGCGGATCAGATAATCCGAATATCCGCCCTCGAACTGACGCACCTTTCCGTTCCCTTCAAATGAAAAGATACGGTTCACGATACGGTCAAGAAAATAACGGTCATGCGATACCGTAATGATAATTCCGTCAAAATGATCCAGATAATCTTCCAGGATGGTCAGTGTCTGGATATCCAGATCGTTGGTCGGCTCATCCAGGATCAGCACGTTCGGCGCACTCATCAGCACACGCATCAGATACAGTCTTCTCTTCTCTCCTCCGGAAAGCTTCTCGATCTTCGACCACTGCATGGCTCCGTCGAATAAGAATCGCTCCAGCATCTGGGACGCCGTGATCTTCCCGTCCGATGTTGTAACATATTCTCCCACTTCTTTAACATAATCGATCACCTTCATAGACGCATCCATGTATTCATTCTCCTGTGAGAAATATCCGATCCGGATCGTCTGTCCGATATCTATCGTTCCACTGTCCGGCTTCACAATTCCATTGATGATCTTAAGAAGTGTCGTCTTGCCGCATCCATTCGGACCGATAATTCCGATACGGTCATTTTTCAGGAATATATAGCTGTAATCCTCGATCAGCTTCCTTGTACCATAGGATTTGCTGATATTCGCAAGTTCGATCGTCTTATTCCCCATACGGGATGCCACCGAATCCAGCACCACTCTCTTTTCTTCCTGAATGTCCTTGATCTCCTGCATCGCTTTGATGCGGTCAATGTGAGCCTTCTGCTTCGTACTTCTGGCTCTTGCGCCTCTTCCCAGCCATTCAAGCTCCGTACGGAGAAGACTCTTCCGCTTCCGTTCCGTAGCCAGTGCCATATCCTGACGCTCTGCTTTCAGCTTGACGAATTCAGAATAATTGCCCGGGTAACTGTATAATTTCCCCTGATCCACTTCCACGATCCTGGTTGCCACACGGTCCAGGAAGTAACGGTCATGCGTAACCATCAGGATGGCCCCGCGGAATCCGATCAGATATTCCTCCAGCCACTCCGACATCGCATTGTCCAGGTGGTTGGTCGGCTCGTCCAGTACCAGAATATCCGCCGGTGTCAGCAGTGCATTGACCAGTGCTATCCTCTTCTTCTGCCCGCCCGACATATGCTCTACTTTCTCATCATAATCATAGAAGCCAAGCTGATTCAGCATAGATCTGGCATCTGCCTCGATCGTCCACTGGTTCAGTTCATTTACATTATCAGCGATCGCCGCACGAAGGACTGTCGTTCCCTCTTCAAATTCCGGTGTCTGCGGAAGATAACAGATCTTCACCTGATTGCCCATACTGATCTTACCCTCATCATAGGCTTCGATTCCCGCTGCTACTTTTAACAGCGTAGACTTTCCCATCCCGTTGATACCGATTACACCGATCTTCTCATTCTCATTGATGCTGAATGCAACATCATCCAGAAGGACACGGTCGGTATAGGCCTTCGTAATATGTTCCATCGTAAGTAAATTCATACGTTTGTTCTCCTTCATATACCTTTCGGATCTGCCGCAGGCATCTCCGTCAGGATACTTTGATAAGTCAGAAAAGAGACCGGAAACACCGATCTCTTTTCGTTCTCCTCTTTCTATTATATTTTACAGAAAGATATATTTCAATATGAATAATACCGCAAGCACATACATTAATGCACTGATCTTCTTTTCTTTCGCTTTACCAGTCATCAGGTTCAGGATCACATAAGAGATAACTCCCATAGAGATACCTTCTGAGATGCTGTAGAAGAATGGCATAGCCAGGATACAGATGTAGCATGGCAGTGCTTCTGAAAAGTCATCAAAGTCAATGTGTGTCACATTTGTCAGCATGTAGAATCCTACTACAATCAATGCCGGTGCTGTTGCAAATGATGGAATTGCAAGGAAGATTGGTGACAGGAACAGCGACAGCCCGAATAAAATGGCTGTTGTTGCGGAAGTCAGCCCGGTTCTTCCTCCCTCAGATACACCTGATGCACTTTCCACGAACGTCGTAGTCGTCGTTGTTCCAAGAACTGCTCCGACGGTTGTTGCAACCGCATCAGCCATCAGTGCCCCTTTGATATTCGGAAGACGTCCTTCCTCATCTAACATACCAGCCTTGGTAGATACACCGATCAACGTTCCGATCGTATCAAACATATCAACAAATAAAAATGCAAAGATAACAACGATGAAGTTCAGAGAGAATATTCCGCTGAAGTCAAGCTTTCCAAATACCGGCATGATGCTTGGAATTGCGAATCCTTTGCTGAAATCCGGGAGCAGGCTGTAGAATCCAATTTCCGGATTCGGTACATAGATACCTGCCATCTGACAGATGATTCCGAGAATCCATGTGATCAGGATTCCCCATAAAATATTACCCTTTACATTCTTGATTACCAGAATTCCTGTAATTCCCACACCGATCAATGCAAGAAGAACCGTGATCCCTACATTATTCATGGATGCTTCCACACCTTTTGCACTGTTATATCCATCAATAGAGAATAACTGCAGAAGTGTAGAACCACCTACTACGATATTTGCATTCTGAAGCCCGATAAATGCAATGAACAATCCGATACCGACACTGACCGCAGATTTCAGATTCTTCGGGATTGCATTGAAGATTGCCTCACGGATATTTGTAAGTGAAAGCACGATAAAGACAATACCTTCTACAAATACTGCTGTCAGTGCAACTTCCCACTTATACCCCATTCCAAGAACAACAGTATATGCAAAGTATGCATTCAGTCCCATTCCCGGTGCCAGTGCGAACGGATAATTCGCGAAGAATGCCATCAGAAATGTACCGATCATTGCCGCCAGTGCTGTCGATGTAAAAATCGCACCGGAATCCATACCTGTCGCAGACAGGATACTCGGATTGACTGCAAGGATGTACGCCATGGTCATGAACGTGGTAATACCTGCCATAACCTCTGTCTTGGCATCGGTTCCGTTCTCACGGAGCTTAAATAATTTTTCCAACATGTTTCTCTTTTCCTCCTTATACTCTCAAAAAATAAGATAACGACTATAACTTACTGTATTTCTCTTATTTTTTTTCTCAAAGCAAGTACCTGATTCGGCGCTACTGACAACTCATCGATTCCCATCTGGATGAAATTCTCTGTCAGGCTTAAATCAGCCGCCAGATCACCGCACAATGCGATCTTCTTTCCTTCCAGGTGGATATTATTGGCAATAATACGGATCATCTTAAGAAGTGCCGGATGATGTGTATTATAAAAACGCTCCAGTCTGCTGTTCGTTCTGTCCATTCCGAGTGTCAGCTGTGTCAGGTCATTCGTTCCGATACTGAAAAAGTCGGCTTCTCTTGCCAGTTCCCCGCTGATCATAACTGCTGCCGGTGTCTCGATCATAACACCGATCTTAATCTCTTCGTTGAACGGAATCTTCTCATCTTTCAGTTCCTTCTTTATTTTTTCCAGGATCAGCTTCGCCTGTTTCACTTCCTCTACATCTGTGATCATCGGAAACATGATCGACATATTTCCATATACGGATGCACGTAAAATCGCACGGAGCTGTGTCTTAAATATCTCATCTTTATCCAGCGATACACGGATTCCTCTGTAGCCGATCTCCGGATTATTTTCTTCTCCGAGATCCAGACATTCTGCCTGTTTCTCTCCTCCCAGATCTGCCGTACGGATCACAACTTTTTTTGTTCCCATCGCTTCTGCCGCCAAACGGTATACCTGGAACTGCTGCTCTTCTGTCGGCAATTTGGTTCCATTTTCGATATAGATGAATTCACTGCGGAATAATCCGATTCCGCCGGCGTCGCTTCGCAGTACGTTTTCAATATCTTCTCTGGTTCCGATATTCGCACATACATCAATCTTCTGACCGCTCTGTGTAATATTCTCTTTTCCTTTCAGACGTTCCAGATTCTGTACCTGTGTGTGATTCTCATCCTGCTTCTGCTTCATCTTGGATATCGTCGTGTAATCCGGCTCGATATACACTTTTCCTTCAAATCCGTCGATGATGATCGTCTTGCCTTCGTATTCTTTTTTCAGGGATTCTCCCAGTCCGATCACCGATGGGATTCCTTTGGTTCTTGCAAGTACCGCCGTATGTGAATTGATGGTTCCATATCTGGTCACAAATCCAAGGATCTTACTCTTGTCAAGCTTTACAGCCTCACTTGGATACAGTTCTCCCGCAGCCAGAATAAACGGCTCGTCCGTCAGCATCTTGTCTTTCCATGCTCTCGCAAGGATCCGGAGTACTCTTGTCGATACATCCTTTACATCCGCTTCATGTCCCTGAACATAATTCTTATTACTCTTTGAAGCACTTGCCAGTACATTTTCGATTGCATTCTTTACCGCATATTCCGCATTCAGCTTATGCTCTACAATGATACTCGTGATCTGACGGATGATCTCCTGGTCTTCCAGGATCATCTGCTGCATCTCGAAGATCGCTGCATTCGCTTCTCCGACATCTTTGGCTGCCGAATCATACAGGTCACGCAATTCCTGAAGCGCCTTCTGTCTGGCCTTCTGGAAACGCATCACTTCTTTTTCTACATCTTTGACATAGATCCTGCGGATTTCTTTTGTATCACGCTTATAAAAGGAAAGTCTTCCGATTGCAATTCCTTCCGATATCTTTTTTCCTGTCAATGTAATCATACTTTTTCCAACCTTTTAATCCTTTGTTAGTTTGAACAATATTACTTTACACGTTTGACGTTCATTCGTCAAGTAGATTGATTTTTTGTACAAAAGCACAAAAACATTTCATATATCCATTGACGTATTTATCAATATATGCTAATCTGACAACAGCGCATTTTATAGATTCCCTATATAATTGTGCGCTTTAATAAAATTTTATGGAGGTATAATGATGAAAGGTACTGTAAAATGGTTTAACAACCAAAAAGGCTACGGTTTCATTTCTGACGCTGAAGGTCATGATGTATTTGTTCATTATTCAGGACTGAACATGGACGGATTCAAGACACTTGAAGAAGGTCAGGAAGTGGAATACGAAGTTACAGACGGCGCTAAAGGACCACAGGCCGTTAATGTAACACCACTCTAATCATAACGAATCTAAGTTTTTGATGTACCTTTTATATATTAAAATATATCTATTTCAGATTTGAATATTTAAAAGTAATACATGACTTAATGAGAGAGATTACGTGAAAAAGCCGGATAACAACTGTTACCCGGCTTTTTTCGTATCTGTTCCTGCTTTATTGTTAATTCTGCTCCTGCGGTCTTGTAATATTCAGCTGCAGATCCACACCAAATGGATTGACTACAACTCCCGTCATTCCAGGTCCCATTGCTTCCGGAACCTTTGCCGCTTCCAACATTCCCATAGAATATCTGGTATCTGCGTTATTATTCTGGAATTTCAGAAATTCCTGAATATCGGTAAATACCGGCAATAATACCTGTCCGTCATTTTTATTCAATACCGGCATCTTCTTCTCTTCCGTGATCGCAGTAATGAATGTTGCCTTCTGGTAATGTGCCATCAGTTCTTCCTGAATATCTTTCATATCTTCCGTAATCTTCATTTCCTTCTGCTTACGTGCTTTCTGCATGAAATACATAGCTGTGATCTGGAAGCTTGGATTCTCGATTGGTTCCTCACCCGGTTTCTCTTCCGGTCTTCTGACCAGATCCGTAAGCTGAAGCTTGATCTCATCTTCCGTATCTTTTCCAACCCACATGCCGTTCACTCCTGCCGGGAATAAACTGCTGTAAAACGGAAGCATATATTTATTCTCAATATTAAATATCTTCAGAGGATTTCCTTCTTTCAGGAATTCCTGTCCGCCCTTCATGGCCTCCTCTTCGGAGAAGAAGATCAGCACCTGATCATCATACGTCTCCGGATCACATACTACAAAAGGCATTCTGGTACAATCAGACATCAGTACATAGATGGCTTCTGATTCCCGCAATTTCTTTAAAATGTTACTCTTATCTACGCTCATATTGTTCCTCTTTCAAGTTTATTGATTTGCACGATATGCTTCGTCCGCACTGTACACATCAAATCCGCTTCCTTTCAGAATATCGATCACTCTTGCCGGATCGTCACTCTTTAATACTGCTGCCGCATCATCCCCATTGGCAAATGCGTACATGTATTCAATATTCACTTCACCGTCCACGATCTGGTGCATTGCTTTATTCAATGAACCGGTTGCATGTGGTACACGAAGTGCTACTACATCTGTCAGCATCGAAGTAATCCCTACTTCTTTTAATGCCAGACGTCCTTTATGCGGATCTGATACGATCATACGAAGCATTCCATAATCAGATGTATCTGCAAGACTCAGTGCTACGATATTCACATCGCTTTTTGCCAGCACATCTAATACTTCTTCCAGACGTCCTTCTCTGTTTTCCAAAAAAACCGATAACTGTTGTACGGTATTACTTACGCCCATGTTATTTCCTCCTGTTTATAAACCTCTGTTATCAATGACACGTTTTGCCTTACCTTCACTTCTTTCGATGGTCTTTGGCTCTACGAGTTTCACTCTTACTGCAACACCGAGTGCCTGTTTTAAGACTGCCGCAACTTTATTCTTTAACTCATCCAGTTTACGGATCTCATCTGAGAAATATTTCTCATCCACTTCTACCATAACGGTCAGCACATCCAGGTTATTCTCACGATCGACAATCATCAGATAATGTGGTGCAACTCCTCCGCCGATAGAAAGCAGTGCCGTCTCAACCTGAGTTGGGAATACATTGACTCCACGGATAACCTTCATATCATCGGTACGTCCTTTGAACTTGGAGATTCTCGGAAGTGTTCTTCCACATTCACAGGTAGAATGATCAATGCTTGTAAGGTCTTTGGTTCTGTAACGAAGTAATGGCATACCTTCTTTTGCAAGGGTTGTAAATACCAGTTCTCCGATCTCGCCGTCTGCGCAAGGACTGTTATCTGCCGGATTCAGTACTTCCGGATAGAAATAGTCTTCATATACGTGCATACCTTTATGATGGATACACTCTAAAGCCACACCAGGTCCGGTGATCTCACACAGTCCATAGATATCGAAACAGTTTACATTCAGAAGTTCTTCGATCTTCAGACGCATCTCTTCTGTCCATGGCTCTGCTCCGTTGATTCCAACCTTCAGCTGAAGTTTATCGACGATTCCCGCCTCATTGGCAGCTTCTGCAAGATACAGTGCATATGACGGTGTACATGCAAATGCAGTCGCACCAAAGTCTTCCATACACATCAGCTGTCTCTTGGTATTACCTGCCGACATCGGGATAGCCATTGCACCAAGCTTTCTTGCTCCGAAATCTAATCCCATACCGCCGGTGAAAAGGCCGTATCCATAGCAGATATGCAGACGGTCCTCTGCTGTAAGTCCTGCCATCGTAAGCCCTCTAGCCACACATTCTCCCCATACATCTACGTCTTTCTGTGTATAAGAAGCAAGGGTAAGTTTTCCGGTTGTTCCGGATGTTCCCTGCACTCTGACAATCTTATCCTGTGGAACCGCCAGAAGTCCGAATGGATAATTTGCTCTTAAATCTTCTTTTGTCGTAAATGGAAGCTTATTGATATCTTCAATCCCTTTAATATCTCCTGGCTCTACTCCCAGATCATCCATTTTCTTACGGTAAAACTCTACATTCTCGTATACATTTTTTACCTGTTTTACCAGACGTGCGCTCTGCAGTGCAGTCATCTCATCTCTGCTCATACACTCAATCTTCGGATCTCTGATCTGTTCTTTCCAGTCTTTCAGTGCTACTCTTGCCATAACCTGTTCTGTACCTCCTTATAAATGATAGCCAACGTCAAATGCTTTTTTATTAATCTCAATGGTTTTCGGAGGAACTGTCTTTTCAATCACTTCGTACCACTGCTCTTTTGTAAAGTCCATATGCTGAGCCGCTACACCGAGCACGATCAGATTGAACACTCTTGGATTACCGATCTTCTTTGCTTCTTCTGTAGCGTTTACTGTATAGACTTTATGCTCTTCCCCGAGTGTCTCAATAATATTTTCCGGATACTGTGCTGCCCCGATCACAACCGGCATCGGATCGATCCTCCAGTCATTGATGATCAGTGCACCGTCTTTTTTCAGGAAATGTGCATATCTGAGTGCTTCCAGACGTTCGAATGCGATGATCACATCTGCCTGTCCCTCTTCTACGATCGGTTCTGCCACTTTATCTCCATATCTGACAAATGTTACAACACTTCCGCCGCGCTGGGCCATTCCATGTACTTCGGAAAGTTTTACGTCATATCCGCCGGCAATAGCAAGTCCTCCCAAGATTCTGCTCGTAAGCAGTGTTCCCTGTCCGCCGACTCCGACGATCATAATATTCTTTGCTGCCATTATCTGTCACCTTCCTTTACTAACTCAATCGCGTCAAATTTACACAGGCTTGCACAAAGTCCGCATCCTGTACACATCGTATCATCGATAGAAACGGTACCGTCTGCATTCTTTGTCATAGCCGGACATCCCGGTTTCATACACATTCCGCATTTTTTGCATTTGTCTGTGTGCGTCTGATACAACGGTTTCTTCGATTTATCCAAAAGAACGCAAGGTGTCTTTGTAATGATCACAGATACTTCATCTTTTGCGATTTCCTCTTTCACTGCTTTCTCTACTGCCTGGATATCTCTTGCGTTGACTTCTACAACATTCTTCACACCGATCGCGCGGCACAAAGCAGGAATGTCGATTGCATAGGTCGGATCTCCCTGAAGGGTCTTTCCGGTTGCTGCATGATCCTGATGACCGGTCATACCGGTTGTAGAGTTATCTAAGATGATGACTGTTCCGGTTGCCTTGTTGTACATCATATTCATAAGCGAATTGACGCCGGTATGTAAGAATGTAGAATCACCGATCACTGCTACCCAGTTCTTGATATATTCTTTTCCTTTTGCTTTTTCCATTCCATGAAGGCTTGAGATACTTGCACCCATACAGATCGTTGTATCCACAACACTAAGTGGTGCAACTGCTCCCAGTGTATAACATCCGATATCACCTGCTGCATGGATCTTTAACTTATTCAGTACATAGTACACACCTCTGTGTGGACATCCAGGACATAAGATCGGTGGTCTTCCAGGTGCCTCTGCCGGTTTGCTGATTTCAAGATCCTCTTTCAGAATTGCCTGACGGATCATGTTCGCACTGTATTCTCCCTGTACTGTGAAGATTTCTTTACCAATTGCCTTGATTCCCCAGGATTTTACCTGTGTCTCAATGACCGGATCCAGTTCTTCTACAATATATAATGTATCTACTTTTGAAGCGAAGTCCTCGATGAGTTTTCTCGGAAGCGGATTTACCATTCCAAGTTTTAATACAGATGCTTTCGGAAGTGCTTCTTTTACATACTGATAAGGAATTCCACTTGTGATCACACCGATCTTTGTATCATTCATCTCCACTCTGTTGATTGGAAGTGTGTTGGCTGCCTCTGCAAGTTCCAGGTTACGTTTTTCGATCTCTACGTGACGGAGTTTTGCATTTCCCGGCATCATGACGTTCTTGCGGATATTCTTCTCGTATGGTTTATCTTCGATTTCTTTCCGTTCATTTAATTCTACAAGTCCCTGTGAATGTGCAAGTCTTGTAGTTGTACGGTATACAAACGGACGGTCAAACTGTTCACTTAAGTCAAATGCGATCTTAATGAATTCTTTTGCCTCTGCACTGTCTGACGGTTCGATCACCGGAAGCTGTGCCGCACGTGCGACCATTCTGGTGTCCTGTTCGTTCTGAGAGCTGTAAAGTCCCGGATCGTCGGCAACAACGATTACAAGTCCTCCGTTCACTCCCATGTAAGATACGGTATATGTAGGGTCTGCTGCCACGTTAAATCCTACATGCTTCATACAGGACATGGCACGTACTCCTGCTACGGATGCACCGATTGCAACTTCTGTTGCTACTTTTTCATTTGGTGACCATTCGCAGTATAAACTGTCTTTATATTTGACCAGATTCTCACTGATCTCTGTACTCGGCGTACCAGGATATGCTGCCGATACCTTTACTCCGGCCTCATATGCACCTCTGGCAATCGCCTCGTTTCCAAGCATAATTACTTTTTCTGACATACTTCTTTTCCATCCTTTCGTGTAAGCGGCATTCCATTTACGCCACCTTGTAATAGTATAACACAATGCTTTCGCGAGTTAAAGCATTAATTTGGCAGAAACATGGTTTTTTATATATGTTTCTTGCAGCTATACTCATTCAGGTCTATACGAATGATTGCTACCGCTTTTTCAAGATTTGGATTTTTCTGGAATTCATCAAATGTTCTGCCGGTCTGGTGCTTCATGATAACATTCAGGGCCTTTAGCTTTTCTCTTGGATTATCGATAATACTTGCAGTTCCTTTTCCGATGATACTTGCATAGTAATAACTGTACTGACATGCGGTATCTCCTTCCACCAGTTCATGTCTGTAATCAATTTCAACTCCGACATTTGCATTTTTTCTGATCAGATCGATCTTTTTTCCTTCTCTTGCACCATGGATATAAAGGATCACTTTTCCTTCTTTCCTTACGTATCCATAGTTCACCGGCACAATATACGGCCCGTTCTCATCCATGATCCCGATTCTGCACACCTTACATTCATCAAAAATCTGTTGGATTTCTTCCATCTCTGTTACTTCTCTGTCTTTTCTTCTCATCTGCATACCCTCATTTCTGATTTATTCTTTTCCGATTCCTGTCATCATCCGACTTATTCCTTGAAGATAAATACCGGCATCGGCGGACAGTTCTTCCGGTTATAGTATTCATTGACGATCACGGTATACTCTTTTCCCGGAAGTGCTTTCACATATTCCAGGATTTTCTCTTTCTCTTCAAACCCGGTATCTCCGCCGCTGTAAATGCACAGGCTCATCATACCACCGTGTTTCAATATGCCAAGGCCTTTTCCGATTGCCTCAATACTGGTCCTGTATGTGGTTGCAAGATTATGATCGCCTCCCGGAAGATATCCGAAATTAAAGCAGATCACATCTGTACTCTCTTCCATTGCATACCGGTCCATATGCTCATGCCCGTCCAGGATCAGTTCCGCCTGCTGCTCTTTTCCGTGTATCCTTAGTAATTCTCGCGTCGCATCCAGTGCTTCCTGTTGAATATCAAATGCAAGTACCTTTCCATTTTCTCCGGCAAGCTCACACAGGAACAAGGTATCATTCCCCTTTCCCATGGTCGCATCAATATAACATCCGCCCGCTTCTGCCTGTGAACGGATGATCTCGTGACACCAGTATGTGATCTGTGACTGTTTCATTCTTCCCATCTGTTATCTTTCTCCTGCTTTTTTGCTATCTAGCACTCTAAAAATCAAACAATGACAGCTGGTTCGATGCCGGAAGATCTGCAAGGATCCCAAGCTCTACCATCGTGTCAATAACGGTCTTACTTGCTTTTGTTCTCTGTCTGAAGTCATCCAGTGACAGATAAGTTCCGTCTTTAGATGCTTCTGCAACTGCCTCGGCAGCTTTTTCTCCCATACCGTCGATACTCGAAAGTGGCGGCATCAGCTTGCCGTTTACGATCAGGAACTTTGTCGCCTGTGCTTTGTAGATATCAAGCGGCTCAAATTCGAATCCTCTTGCATACATCTCCTGCACAATCTTCATATCCTTCATCGTATCCTGTTCTTTTTTACTGAGTGTCGCAGAACGGCGGTTGTAATCATCAATATAGTACTGAAGCTTTTCCTTCCCCTGGCACATGATCTCGTAAGAAAATGCATCTGCACGGATTCCAAAATACGCCCCATAATATGCCAGTGGATAATTGATCTTACAGTATGCGATACGGTATGCCATCATAACGTATGCTGCCGCATGCGCTTTCGGGAACATGTATTTGATCTGTTCACAGGACCAAACATACCAGTCGGGTACATTGTGTTCTGCCATGTCTTTTTTGAACTCCGGCCATTCCTTACATTTTCCTTTGGCAACCGTTCCCTTACGGACACGCTCCATAATGGTAAAGGATTCCTCACTGTCCATTCCCTTGTTGATCAGATACGTCATGATATCATCTCGGGTACAGATTGCAGTAGAAATCGTTGCCTTACCGCTCCGGATCAGTTCCTGGGCATTATTCAGCCATACGTCTGTTCCATGTGACAGCCCGGAGATACGGATCAGATCCGAGATTGTATTCGGCTTCGTATCCACGACCATCTGGATAACAAAGTCTGTTCCGAATTCCGGGATTCCCAGACATCCGACCGGACATCCGCCGATATCATCTGGTTTGATCCCAAGTGCCGATGTATCATGGAATAGCGAAATCACCCCCTGATCATCCAACGGAATCTTGGTTGCATCAAAACGATTATCCGTCTCATTGTATTCATTGTCCATCGCCGGAGAGCTGATGTATTCCTCCAGCGTCTTGATCATGGTCGGATCATCATGTCCGAGAATATCAAGCTTTAACAGGTTGTGATCGATCGAATGGTAATCGAAATGTGTGGTGACGATATCGGTCGTCATGTCATTCGCCGGATGCTGTACCGGTGTAAAGGAGTTGATTTCTTCTCCCAGCGGAAGTACGATAATTCCTCCAGGATGCTGTCCGGTGCTCCGCCGGATTCCCGTACATCCCTGTACGATACGGTCGATCTCACATTTCCTCTTGCCCTGTCCGTGTTCTTCATAATAATTCTTGACATAACCGAATGCCGTCTTATCCGCCAGTGTACCAACCGTTCCGGCTCGGAAAGTCTGTCCCGCACCGAAGATGACTTCTGTATATTTATGCGCATTACTCTGATAATCTCCCGAGAAGTTCAGGTCGATATCCGGCTCTTTGTTTCCTTTAAATCCAAGGAAAGTCTCGAACGGGATGTCGAAGCCGTCTTTTGTAAGCTTCTCTCCACACACCGGACAGGTCCGGTCCGGCATATCCCATCCGCAGCCTCCGGCAAACTTCCTGACTTCTTCCGAATCAAAGTCGCTGTAGTGACATTTTTTACAATAATAATGAGGACTTAACGGGTTAACCTCTGTAATCCCGGCCATGGTCGCTACAAAGGAAGACCCTACGGAGCCACGGGATCCTACCAGATATCCGTCCTCCACCGACTTCCACACCAGTTTCTGTGCAATGATATACATAACGGCAAATCCGTTGGATATAATAGAATTTAGTTCTCGTTCCAGACGCTCGGTAACGATCTCCGGAAGATCCTCCCCGTACATCGAATGCGCCTTGTTATAACAGATGTCACGCAGCATCTTGTCCGAATCCGGGATGACCGGCGGACACTTGTCCGGACGCACCGGTGTGATCTTTTCCACCATTCCGGCAATCTTCACCGGATTCTCGATGACAATCTCTCTTGCCTTCGCGGAACCCAGGTATTCGAATTCCTCCAACATCTCATCCGTCGTCCTAAGATACAGTGGCGGCTGACTGTCCGCATCACCGAATCCCTTTCCTGCCATGATAATCCTTCTGTATACCTCATCCTCCGGATTCATGAAATGCACGTCACAGGTTCCGACAACCGGCTTATTGAACCGTTCGCCAAGTGCCACGATTCTCCGGTTGATCTCTTTTAATTCTTCCTCGTTCTGTACCTTCGTGATCTTCGGGCTTTCGATCATGAACTGGTTGTTGCCAAGCGGCTGGATCTCCAGATAATCATAGAAGTTTACGATCTTTGCGATCCGTTCTTCTGATTTTTCATTCAAGATTGCCTGATAAAGTTCTCCCGCCTCACAGGCGCTTCCCACCAGAAGTCCTTCTCTGTATTTTGACAATTCACTCTTTGGAATTCTTGGTCTTCTTGCATAGTATTTCAGATGGGACATCGAGATCAGGGTATACAGATTCACACGTCCCACTTCATTCAATGCCAGAATGATCACATGGTATGACGGAAGTTTCCGGACAGCGTCTGCATTGTTCTCGCCAAACTGGTTCAGCTTCGCCAGATCATAGATTCCTCTGTCCTTTAACATTTCCACAAATTTTACAAAGATTTCAGCCGTTGCCCCGGCGTCATCGACCGCCCGGTGGTGGTTTTCCAGCGAAATATGCAGTGCATTTGCCACCACATTCAGCTTATACTTTGACAACGTCGGCAGAAGGATACGCGCCATCGACACCGTATCCACCGATGTGAAATCCGGCTGGATATCCTGATATCTGCAGTTCTGTTCAATAAAACTTACATCAAAAGAGGCATTGTGTGCGACCAGTGCCGCATCTCCTATGAACTCCAGAAATTGCGGAAGAACCGTCTTAATATCCGGTGCCCCCATAACCATCTGGTCGGTAATGCTGGTAAGCTGTGTGATCTGGAACGGGATCGGCACTTTCGGATTGACAAATGTACTGAACTTGTCCGTGATCTCGCCATGTTCTACCTTCACTGCACCGATCTCGATGATCTTATCCTTGATCGGGCTGAACCCGGTTGTCTCCAGGTCGAAGACTACATACGTATCATCCAGCGACTGTCCTTTTTCATTTACCGCTACATCGGTCAGGTCATCTACCAGATATCCTTCCACACCATAGATAACCTTGAACGGATCGTCCTTGTCCAGCGTCTCAATATAATGATTGGCATCCGTGAATGCCTGAACCACACCATGATCCGTGACCGCCATCGCCGGATGTCCCCAGTCATGCGCCTGCTTTAGAAGTGTCGTGACGTCTGTTACTGCATCCATATCGCTCATCTTGGTATGGCAGTGGAGTTCCACTCGTTTCTCCGGTGCAGTATCTACTCTCGACTCTGTAAAGTCACTGATCTTCTTGATTCCGACTACCGACTGGATATTCAGTTCCGAATCAAAACGGTCCACCGTTGTCACACCTTTTAACTTCAGGAATGCACCGTTCTTGATATCTCCCAGAATATCCGCAAGCTGGTCGTTTCGCACGAACATTTTCACCATGATCGAATCGGTAAAGTCTGTAACTGCGAACATGATGATCGTCTTCTCATTACGGATCTCTCTGGTCTCCATGCTGATGACTTTACCACGGATCGTGATCTCACCCATCTCGCCTAACACATTCTGCAGTTCGATCGTCTCATCGTCAAAGTCACGTCCGTAGATCAGGTTCGGATCATCCGTCGCCTTACGTACAAACGAATAGCTGCCTTTTCCAAATGATTTGCCCTTGAAGCCTCCGGAACTCTTGCCGCTGCTTTTATTGCCGCTTTCTCCACCGGAAGTGCTTTTTGCTGCACTTTTTTCCTCTTTTTTCTCTTCTTTCTGTTCCTGCGCCTGTGCTTTCTTTGCCCTGACTGCCTCAGACTGTTCGCGGATTGCCTCTACTTCCTGCTCTAATTTGGCTTCGTTATATTTTAACTTACTGTCTTTTGCCTTTTCATAAAGGACACGGATCTCCACCGGTCGTTGGAAACGCTCCGCAAATACACCTGTCAGATACTCCGACAGGGAATCTTTCTTTCCCTGTGCAACAATTGTATCGGTAAGTGTCAGACAGAGGATATTCCCATTTTCAAATTCATAGCTGGCATTCTGCAGCATGTTCCGCTCTACAACGCTCTTCTGATCCAGCTCCATCAGAAAGCTGTCGTAGTATTCATTCATCAGATTCTCCGGTGTATACTGCTCTGACAGATCATACTGTTCCTGCACCGTCACCTGAATATGGCTTCTGGCAAATAACTGCTGCTTCAGCATACGTTCTACTTCGTATATATCCTTTTTCTGGATCAGATGTCTGCTGTAAATGCTGACACGGATGAAATCTCTCGTAGAATTCGTGGAAACCTTCGTCACTTCTACGCCCTGAAACATCATCTGAATATCATCTTTTACTTTTAATGTCGGAAATACCTCAAAAAACGGCTTACTCATTCCAGTGTAACAACTCCTGTCTCAATGTCTCCAATAATTCGTCTTCTTTTACTTTCTTTACGACCTCGCCCTTTTTGATCAGAAGTCCTTCTCCGATCCCGCCAGCGATTCCGATATCTGCTTCCTTTGCTTCTCCCGGTCCGTTGACCACGCAGCCCATAACGGCAACCTTGATATCCAGCGGGATATCAGCCACCATCTCTTCTACTTTATTTGCAAGTCCGATCAGATCAATCTTGGTCCTTCCACAGGTCGGGCAGGATACTACTTCGATTCCACCTTTCCGAAGTCCCAGCGTCTTTAAGATCAGCTTTGCGGATTTGATCTCTTCTACCGGGTCTCCGGTCAGCGATACACGGATCGTATCACCGATTCCCTGGCTTAAGATCAGTCCCAGTCCGATGGAAGATTTGATATTACCGGCAAGCAGCGTTCCGGATTCTGTAATTCCGACATGTAACGGATACGGACATACCGGTGCCAGAAGTTCATGTGCTTTTACACACATCATAACGTCCGATGATTTGATACTCACTACCAGATTGTCATATTCCATCTCTTCGATCATGTGTACTTTATCCAGTGCGCTTTCTACCAGACCTTCTGCCGTTACGCCGTGGTATTTTTCTACCAGATGTTTCTCCAGCGAACCGCTGTTAACTCCGACACGGATCGGTATATTATATTCTTTTGCCTTTTCTACCACTGCACGGACTCTTTTTTCATCCCCGATATTGCCCGGATTGATACGGATCTTATCTGCCCCGTTCTCAATTGCTGCAATCGCAAGGCGGTAGTCAAAATGAATATCTGCTACCAGCGGAATATGTATCTGCTCTTTGATCTTACGGATACTCTCCGCTGCTTCCATCGTCGGAACCGCCACTCGGATAATATCGCATCCTGCTTTTTCAAGCTTTAAGATCTGTGCCACACAGGCTTCCACGTCTTCCGTCTTCGTGTTCGTCATAGACTGGATTGCGATCTTCTCCCCGCCGCCGATGCATACATTACCGATCTGTACTTTTTTCGTTTTATTTCTGTAGTTTCCCATCTGTTTTCCTCCGTTTTTATGATATATAAACCTCTTTTTTCTGTCTTTCGTCTTCCACATCTGCATTTGTCTCTATAGCAACAAATGCCCCTCTATACCATACATATAGAGGGGCTGTCATTTTTAATTCTTATTGAACATCATCTGTTCTCCATATTCACGCTCTGTCAATGTCAGCGTTCCGTCATCAATACTATATTCAAATGTCGTTCCTATGGATTGTACTGCATTTTTCAACGTCTCCGTTGTATACTGGCCATCCGACTGTTCTGCGATCTCCTGAATCTTCGTATCATCCTGTTGTATGGAGATTGTCTTCGATTCCTTATTCAGTGTGTACGTCATTGGAACTTCCGTATCTTTTCCTTCTCCCGAAGCCGGAATTATTACCGTCATCTGTCCGTCACGGCCAATCTTCAGACTCATATTACCATCCTCATCCGCCCAGGATCCTTCTAACGGATTCCCCGTAAACATCTTCATCAGAAGAAATATTGCTACGATTACGATCAGGACAGATGTAACAGCCGTAACGACTGTCCATATCTTACTTCTTTTTGCCTCATCATTGTTTGCTATCATCTATCCATTTCCCTTCTTTTTATTTATGTCTGTTAGCATTCCCTTTACTATAAATTATATGTGCTTTTTCTCCTCGTGTCAACGACAGGTCTTTTGTTTCTTCTTTCCTTTACTCGTCAATCTCTACAAGCAGGTAGAATCCTCTGTCCGTCTGCTCGATCTTCTGGATTCTTCCTTTTCTTGATTTGATCCGTTGTCTGGTACGGTAGATTCCCGACATTGCGATTGATGGTTCGACCAGATACGTATACTGACCGGTAACGGCACTTCGTTCACTGATCTCTACTTCCTGTCCTTCTGTTACCAGACCCTCTCTTTCCATTTTAAAACGTTCCACACGCATCTTAGATACTTCCTTTCCCTTTATGCCGCTATCCTTCCGGCACATGTGTTCCTTTTTCTTTCCATTCCCCTTATATTTGTTCCGTTTCGACACATAACAGACACGTTTTGTTGAGTTTCGACACATTTCGTGTTCCGAACCGCAACACTTGGTAAAATATAGCAATCACTTCTGGAGGTGTCCGCTATGCCATTTGCCGAAAAACTCAAATCTTTACGTGCAGAAAATCATTATACACAAAAATATGTTGCCGAACGTCTGAACGTTTCCCGTTCTACCATTGCCGGTTATGAGACAAAAAACCGTCAGCCTTCTCACGAAAAACTGACGATTCTTGCAGAGCTTTTTCATGTTTCTGTTGATTATCTGCTGGACGATGATATCAGCGAGATTTCTCTTTCCGATACAATATCCATACAGACAGCCGAACGTTATCTGCTCTCACATTTTCATCATTTATCCACACATTCCAAGAAAGAATTTCTGGACTTTCTTCAATATCTGGAACAAAGAGATGAATCTGCGCGCAACAGACCCGCCCGCTGATCTCTTCTTTTTTATTCTTTCACAAAGCGGTGATAAATATAATCATTCGCTTCTTTTTCCTGACTGTCATCCAGCGGGGAAAGGACTACTTCCTCTCCATACTTTCTTTCCAGTGCTTTCCTGATCAGATAATCACTGACCTGTGGATTCTTCGGAAGCAGCGGGCCGTGCAGATAAGTACCGATCACATTCTTATATACAACACCTTCGTAACCGCTCTTTCCGTCATTTCCCGCTCCATATAATACCTTCCCGAATGGTTTATTCCCATTCAGATAGGTTCTTCCTCCGTGATTTTCAAATCCTACCACCGGCATATCTACAAGGTCACTGTCCAGAACGATGTTATCGATCAGACGTCCTTCTTCCTGTTCCGTGTAGATATCAACCAGATTCAGACCTTCGATCATACCGGCATCTGTTTTATAATATTTCCCGAGAAGCTGATAGCCGCCGCATACTGCGATGACCACACCGCCGTCTTCTACATAATCTTTGAATTCACTCTGGATTTCCAGAAGACTTTTACATACGATTGCCTGCTCCCTGTCGGAACCGCCTCCTAACAGAACGAGATCCAGTTTTGAGAAATCGATCTGATCTCCTGTATTGAATTCAATTGTCTCTGCTTCAATCCCGCGCCAGATGCAGCGTTTCATCAGACATGCAATATTTCCTCTGTCTCCGTACAGATTCAAAAGATCCGGATACAGATGACCGATTGTAAGCTTCATATCTTTTGTATCCATTATCTTTCTCCTTCCATCTTCTTTAATACATTTCTGGTACTGAACAGAGCAGTATAGTTCACCAGTACATACAGGTTACCACAGCCATTCTCTACTCTTTCACGGATTGCCTTCTCCACATCTGCTTCCAGCATAGATGGAATATCTACGTATTTCATACGCAATCTCATATCCTGGCAGCGGATACCGCTTACCGTAATGGAATTGATATTCGCTCCCTTAAATCTGTCAAAATCCACATCCCAGAGCCAGGAGATATCTGTTCCGTCCTGTGCATTGTCATTGATCACGATGATCACATCCTTCATGGAATCATCCTGCATTACTGCAGAAATATTCTGATTGAATCCCGCCGGATTCTTCGCAAGATTCAGCACGATCTTCGTACCCTTTACGCCAAACTGTTCCATACGGCCATTTTCCGGATTAAAATCTGTAAGCATGTCCTGGAAATGCTCCAGTCCAAGTCCGCCGGTTCTTCCCGCCGCATATGCTGCAAGAATATTATATACATTATAAAAGCCTTTATAATTTGCCTCCAGACGTCTGCCATCTACAGTGAATGCCAGATGATCACTGACTGCCACATCCGATGCATCGAATTCAATTGCCGGTCTCTTGAAATCACAGCCTGTACATGCATAATCACCAAGCTGGCTGTAATGATAGAAATTATACTTCAAAGGCGCCCCGCATTTTTTGCAGAAGCGTCCTTCTCTGATCTCATGCGAATCCTTATCATCCACTACCTTTTCGCTGATACCATAAGTCACATACGGATTGCCGCTTTCCATTGCCAGGTAAGCAGATAATGCATCATCCCCGTTCACGATCACCTTCATCTTTGGTGCACTCTGCATCACTTCTTTTAAGATATTCATCGTAATGTCGATCTCACCGTAACGATCTAGCTGGTCACGGAACAGATTCGTCAGTACCATATAATCCGGCTTAAAGTGTGGAAACACCCTTCTTGTCGATGCTTCATCGATCTCGATACAGGCATAATCCGCATCCAGATTACCGCTTAATCCTGCACCTAATACAAATGCTGCCACAACGCCGTTCAGCATATTGGATCCGGTATGATTACAGATTACTTTATAGCCTTCTTTTTCAATTGCGGCACAAAGCATATTGTTAGTCGTCGTCTTACCATTCGTTCCACATACAATAAAAATGTTTTTTCTGACCTGTCCTGCAAGATCATGCAGGATACTCGGATCAATCTTAAGCGCAATCTTTCCCGCCCAGGTCACGCCCTGGCGGTGAAAGATGTGTACACTTGCTTTTTCACTTATCTTTGCTGCCCATACGGCCAGCATTCTGCGTACTCCCATAATTACCTATTCCCCGATCAGTTCTTTGATATTTTCCGGTTCCGGCATCGAACGGATCGCACCTTTTTTCATTGTGATCAGTGCTGCACCTGCATTCGCATATGTCAGAATCTCTTTTAATTTTGCTTCGTCCAGATTATCCAGACCATACTTTAACACACCGTTGATCGAACATCCGCAGAATGTATCCCCTGCACCTGTTGTCTCAATTGCTTTTACAGTAAATCCCGGCTGTTCTACGCACAGGCCTTTGTAATAAGCTCTGCTTCCCTCTTTTCCCATGG
The DNA here is from genome assembly GCA_900550865.1 of uncultured Dorea sp. GTDB lineage: Bacteria > Bacillota > Clostridia > Lachnospirales > Lachnospiraceae > Dorea_A. The sequence continues at coordinate 54,786 of URTM01000007.1, forward strand.
TCAGGAAGATAAGCGGGATCTGATACTTCTCCTGAAGATACTTAATTCCTTCATCATAGTCTTCTTTTCCAGATACAAACTGGATCTCATTATCTGAAATCTTCAGTACGTCACAATTCTCAAATCCATACTCCATCTGTTCTTTCGCCTCATCCAGTGTCTTCCAGAGTGGCGGACGTAAGTTCGGATCAAATGTGATCATGCATCCGGCTTCTTTTGCAACTGCAAGTGCTTTCTTCGTTGCGCTCTTTACCGGCTCATCTGTCATGGAAAGTGTTCCGAAATGGAATACTTTTGACTGACGGATCAGGTCATAATCCACTTCCTCTTCCTTTAACATCATGTCAGCCCCCGGTTTACGGTAGAAAGAAAATTCTCTGTCGCCATCCGGGAACGTATGTACAAAAGCAAGTGTTGTGTGGATATCCTGATCCATCACAAGCCCCTTTGCTTCTATTCCGATATTTGTAATTGTATCTTTTAACAGTTTACCGAACTGGTCATCTCCGACTTTTCCGATAAACGCTGTTTTTCTTCCAAGTTTGTTCAACATTGCAAGTACATTACACGGCGCTCCGCCAGGGCATGCTTCAAATAACTGATTGCCCTGCTCACTTTCTCCATTCACTGCAAAGTCGATCAGCATTTCTCCAAGTGCTGTTACATCATATATCTTTTCCATCTTGAAATCTCCTTATTCTGAATCTTACATTTGTTTCATATTCTATCATACAATCTCATATTTTTAAAGGCACATGCTCTTAAAGTGCATTTTTACCAATTCCTGATAAATTTTCGTTATTTTTTTGTCATTTTGCCTATTTACGAATCGAAAAATGATTGATAAAATAATAACAAATAATACAGTTACCTGATGTATTATTTTACATTGTGAAACGACGATTTCGCAAAATGTTCGTGTTTGGACGGTACTACCCCCTCCCACGAACCCTCTCTTGATAGCGTTTTGTAAGAAAGCCACATGAAAAGTTTCCGCCAAAACTATTTATGTGACTTTCTTCATTTATTATCATAAAACTTTCTGATAGCAAGTCCCGTAGATTGCCATGCATTCAAAAAGAGCTGCCACCGACAGCTCCTTCCGATAATCTTTTTTGTTTTTAACATTCTTCGGCAATTTTATAGATCAGCTTTTCTGTATCTTCCCATCCAATGCATGGATCGGTGATAGATTTTCCATAGATCATATCTGCAGATATATCCTGTCTGCCTTCTTCCAGGTAGCTTTCTACCATAACACCCTTGATCATCTTCTTAAGATCCGGGTTGTATCTGCGTGAATGCAGTACCTCACTTACGATACGGATCTGCTCTTTGTATTTCTTATTTGAATTCGAATGATTCGCATCAATCACCGCTGCCGGATTCTTAAGATCCTTTTTCTGATATAATTCCCAGAGTCTTACACATTCTTCATAATGGTAATTCGGCATACATTGTCCGTACTTGTCCACTCCGCCGCGGAGAATGGTATGTGCGAGCGGATTGCCGGATGTCGTCACATCCATCGTTCTGTAAATGAACCGGTGTCCCATCTGTGCCGCTACGATTGAATTCAGCATTACAGAGAGATCCCCGCTGGTCGGGTTCTTCATTCCAACCGGAATGTCCATACCACTTGCAGTCAGTCTGTGCTGCTGGTTCTCCACCGATCTTGCTCCTACCGCCTCATAGGAAAGAATGTCATCCAGATAGCTTCTGTTTTCCGGATATAACATTTCATCCGCTGCCGTCAGACCACTTTCCTTCATTGCACGGATATGCATTTTACGGATTGCCATAATTCCCGCATACAGATCCGGTGCTTTGTCCGGATCCGGCTGATGCAGCATTCCTTTATATCCTTCCCCTGTTGTTCTCGGCTTGTTGGTATAAATCCTCGGTATCAGCACCAGACGGTCTTTGACTTTTTCATTTACTTTCGCAAGCCGGCTTACATATTCACATACCGAATCTTCATTATCTGCCGAACACGGTCCGATGATCACTGCAAATTTATCGGATTTTCCGGTAAAAATGTCCCGGATCTCCGCATCACGTTCTTTTTTCAACTGGATCAGTTCCTCTGGCAGAGGATATTCTTCTTTCAGTTCTGCCGGTGATGGCAGAACTTTATTTACTTTCATAGACATAATCTTTTCCTCTTTTATCCTAACAGGTGTACGCCTCCAAGAAGCACATACGATATAAACCACATGATTACAGTTGCCATGCAGATACCGATGACAACAGCCGGAAACGCTTTCTTAAACTTCATTCCCAGAAGTGCCGCGATCAGCGATCCTGTCCACGCCCCGGTTCCCGGAAGCGGGATTCCTACGAATAACACCAGTCCCCAGAATTCATATTTTTCAATCTGGTCCTTTTTACTCATCGCTTTATTTTCCAGCTTATCCACCAGCGGCTTGAATGTCTTTGTTCCTTTCATCCAGTTAAATATTGGAGTGATCAGAAGTAAAATAAACGGAACCGGGATAATATTACCGATAATGCAAAGTGGAATCGCAGTAGATACTTTTACTCCAAGGATCGGTCCTGCAACAAGCAACGCACCACGAAGTTCAAGGATCGGGATCATCGATATCAGAAATACGATTACTTCCTTACTCACACTTCCGCTTAATGCATCAATAATTCCATGTATTAATGTATTGGTCATAAGAAACTCCTCTTATTTATTCATATATTTTTTCAGGAACGCAAACATTGCCTCCATCTCTTCTCTGGTTCCTACAGTGATACGCATATACTGCTCGATTCTCTCACTGCCCCAGAAGCGCACATAGATATCATTCTCTTTCAGTGCTTCAAATAATTCTTTTGCATCATAATCCGGATGCATGACAAAGATAAAGTTCGATTTGGAATCCAGACACTGGAATCCAAGATTCTTTAACTCTTCTTTTGCCCATTCACGTGTCTCGATAATCTTATTCACACACTCTTCAAAATATGCCTTATCCTTTACCGCTTCCACACCACATACCAGTGATGTCTGGTTCATAGTATAGGAGTTGAAAGAATATTTTGCATCGTTCAGATATTTGATCAGTGTCGGATTACTGATTGCATAACCGATACGCATTCCTGCCATCGATCTTGCTTTTGAAAATGTCTGAACAATGATCAGATTCTCATATTTATCGATTAGTTCCATCGCAGAACGTCCGGCAAAATCAACATATGCCTCATCTACGATCACGATCACATCCTGATTGTGTGCGATGATATCTTCCACGTCAGCCAGATCTTCGTAAAGTCCTGTCGGTGCATTCGGATTCGGGAAGATCACACCGCCATTCTCTTTATAGTAATCTTCTTTTACGATCCGGAAGTTCTCGTCTAACTTCTGGCATTCATACGGAATGCGGTACAGATCCGCCCATACCTTATAGAAGGAATATGTGATATCCGGGAAAAAGACTGGTTTCTCTGAGTTGAAAAATGTCAGGAAACACATGGATAATACATCATCCGATCCTACTCCTACGAATACCTGTTCCGGATTTACATGATAAAAATCAGCCAGTGCATTCACAAGTGGCGCTGCCGTAGGATCCGGATACAGACGCAGGCGGTCTGTATTCATCTCCTCCAGTGCTTTTGTTACGCCCGGTGCAGGTGCGTATGGGTTCTCATTGGTATTCAACTTGATCACTTTGCGCTGTGGCTGTTCGCCCGGCACATATGGTTCTACTTTTCGAATGTTCTTTTCAAATGCTTTCATACTGCTCTCCTAGAAATATTCTTTCGCCAGTTCTTTGAATTTCGGAAGGGAATTCACGATCGTCTCATGGGATACGCAGTATGCAAGTCTTACATATCCAGGACACGCAAAGGAACTTCCCGGTACGATCAGAATATTATATTTCTTAGCAGCTTCACAGAATTCTTTCTCATTCGGAACCGGTGATTTTACAAACAGATAGAATGCACCCTGTGGTTTAATACACTCGAATCCACATTCTTTCAGACCGTTATAAAGGTCTTCTCTGTTGCGGTCATAGAAGGAAAGGTCTGTCTTTTCATTCAGGCATTTTTCTACTACTTTCTGCTGCAGAGTCGGCGCATTGACAAATCCAAGGATACGTGTTGCCACATTTGCTGCGGAAAGTACTTCTTCACTGTCCTTCATCTCATCTGGAATAACCAGATATCCGATACGTTCTCCCGGGAGGGACAGCGATTTGCTGTAAGAATATCCTACAACTGTATTGTCATAATATTTTGTGAGATAAGGAACTTCCACTCCGTCGTAAGCAAGTTCACGGTATGGTTCATCTGAGATCAGTACGATATCTGTTCCGAATTCTCTCTGTTTTGCTTCCATGATAGCAGCAAGCTTCTTAATTGTCTCTTCGGAATATACCACACCGGTAGGGTTGTTCGGATTGTTGATGATGACCGCTTTTGTCTTCGGTGTGATTTTCTGCTCGAACTCATCCAGTTTTGGCTGGAAATCTACGGTATTCGGCGAGATTTCAACTAACACACCATCATAATTATTCGTATAAGAACGATATTCTCCAAAATATGGTGCGAATGCGATCACTTCATCTCCCGGATTGATAATTGCTTTCAGAATGACATTCAGTCCGCCTGCGGCACCGACTGTCATGACAATATTCTTTCCTTCAAAGTGTGTACCAAAACGCTCATTCAGGGATTTTGCTACTGCCTCTCTTACTTCTGCATATCCGCAGTTGCTGTTGGTATATCCGTGAAGTGCAACCGGGTCTGTATCATTTACGATCTCGATGATCGCATTCTTTACAGCTTCCGGTGCCGGTACGTTCGGATTGCCAAGACTGAAATCAAACACATTCTCAGCTCCATAAATTCCTGCCAGACGGTTACCTTCTTCAAACATCGCACGGATAGCCGAGCTGTTGGCTACCATATTTTTCATCTTATCCGCTATCATTTTGTTGCTCCTTTCTCACTACAAGTCTTTTTCTTAAGTCTTTTCTGTAAGGTCTTTACAAATCTTTTCAGATTCGTTTTACAACGCCTCTTTCTCTGTCACATCGCCCTTTTCTACCATAAAGACCGGACGATAAGAAAGCTTGGCTTTTCTAAGACCTTCTGCACCGGTATCATCTTCCCGGTTTACATATTTATAGTTCATGCATTCATGCTCTACAAACTGCTGGTTGATCATAGTATATGCACCCTGTACATCGGCATATGCTTTTTCGATATGCACGACATAGGTATCTTCGCATATCGGTTCTCCGATCGTAAATGCAACGACTTCGCCATCGATTCGAAGGACCCCTCCTGTCAGATGAAGTTCTTCGAACAAGCGCAGGGAATTCAGTGCCACACACATCTCTCCCCTTTTCTCCTCGTCATCGTCGCATTCATTCTCAGTCCGCCATCTTAACGCCATCTGGAAACAATCCTCCAGATTGTCTTTCGATATGCTCTCATAAGACCAGCGGTCTTCAAACAGGCTCTTAAATTTATTGATATGATTCCGCTTTCCGTGAAGCTTCTTGCCCGAAAGCGTTGCCATCTTTTCTGATTCATAGACGTAATCGGCAGAATCTCTGTCATATTCGATCTGGAATCTGCCCGGATACCACTCTTCCAGCTGGGCAAAATATTCCGGTGTCACATTATACATCAGGAACGGTCTGCCTTTTGCTTTGGAATACTCCATCATCTCTTCCAGTGCATTCTTCACATCTTCCGGTGCTCCTGCCGGGTAGGCAAAGGATACATGATTCTCATCTTCGCTTTTGAAGACCAGCGCGTTCTGTATGATTGCCCACTTTACCGGATATTGTCTGGACCAGAGATATACATTGGCAAATGTTCTCTCACAGCTTCTGCTTGTGTGGTGCTCAAAATAATGTGAGATAATCTCCTGATCTTCTAATTCTGCACGTTTAAACTGTGTTGCTTCCATATACTGTATTTACCTTCTTTAAATTCCGGCTTCTTTCTAATCTTATATTCCGGCTTCTTACATTTCTTCGTTCATGTTTGCAAGTTTGGCTGCCTGATCAGCTGCGATACATGCATCGATGATCTCCTGGATATCACCATTCATGATCTTATCCAGTTTGTATAATGTCAGTCCGATACGGTGATCCGTCACACGTCCCTGTGGGAAATTGTAAGTACGGATCTTTTCGGATCTGTCTCCGGTACCGATCTGGCTCTTTCTTGCCTCAGCCTCTGCGTCATGACGTTTCTGGCATTCCAGATCGTATAACTTCGCACGTAAGAGCGCAAATGCTTTATCTTTGTTCTGTAACTGTGATTTTTCTGTCTGGCTGTAGATCACGATTCCTGTCGGATAGTGAGTCAGTCGTACAGCGGAGTCTGTCGTATTGACACACTGTCCACCATTACCGGATGCACGCATTACGTCGATACGGATATCTTTCTCATCAATCTGGATATCTACATCTTCTGCTTCCGGCATAACTGCTACCGTAATTGTAGAAGTGTGGATACGTCCGCCGGATTCTGTCTCCGGTACACGCTGTACACGGTGAACGCCAGATTCATATTTCATCTTGGAATATGCACCCTTACCATCGATCATGAATGTTACATTCTTCATTCCGCCGATACCGATCTCTTCACATTCCACCAGCTCGACTTTCCATCTCTGGCTTTCTGCGTAATGCATGTACATACGATAGATCTCTGCAGCAAAAAGTGCTGCCTCATCTCCACCTGCACCGGCACGGATCTCGACGATAACGTTCTTCTCATCGTTAGGGTCCTTTGGCAGAAGAAGGATCTTTAATTCCTGTTCCAGTTCTTCTACACGTTTCTTGTTATCATTTAATTCTTCTTTTGCAAGTTCACGCATCTCTTCATCGGACTCTTCCTCTAACATCTCAAGGCTGTCCTCGATTGCCTGCTTACATTCTTTGTATTCATTATACGCCTCTACAATCGGAGTCAGGTCATTCTGCTCTTTCATAAGTTTGCGGAAGCGGTTCTGGTCATTTGCCACATCCGGTTCCTGAAGTTCGTTTAATATCTCATCCAGACGGATGCGAAGATCTTCTAATTTATCAAACATGGTATTTCCTCCTTAACATTACTCTTTATTGTACCTTCCTATAACAACGCGGTCAAGTCCCGCCAAATCCTTTTTTACCTGGATTTCTTCATATCCCTGTTCTTCCAGAAGGCCTGTTACGTCTTTTCCCTGGTCAAAACCAATCTCAAACAAAAGATATCCACCTTTTTTAATATGTTTTACACTTTCTTTCACGATCAGGCGGTAAAAATATAATCCATCCTCTTTTCCATCCAGCGCGATCCATGGATCATGAAGCTTTACTTCGTCTTCCAGCCGGCTGATCTCCTCCGTTCTGATATACGGAGGATTCGATACGATCATATCGAATTTTTCCGTTATATGTTCGAACAGATCACTCTGTATGAACATGGCATTCGTCTGAAGTCTGCTGTCATTCTCCTTTGCAACTTTCAGTGCTTCCTTCGATATGTCACATCCGGTTCCTGACATGTGGATTCCTTTTCTTTCTGCGAATTTCAGAATACTTTCCAGAATGCAGCCCGAGCCCGTACACATATCCAGGATCTGCATATCCGGCCGGATCTTTTTCAGCGCTTCTTCTACCAGCGTCTCTGTATCCTGTCTCGGAATCAGCACATGCTCATTCACTTTAAAATTCAGTCCCATGAATTCCTGTTCACCGGTAATATGCTGAAGCGGGATTCTTCCCACTCTCGTCTCAATATCTTTCTGATAGTGTTCTGCCTGTTCTTTCTCTATCTCTCTGTCCGGGTCTGTGAAAAACATGGCGCGGCTGACTCCGGTCTCATATTCCAGCAGATACCATGCATCTAACTTTGCTTCCGGTATCCCTGCTTTTTCCAGACGTTCCGTTCCTTCCCGGTACAAATTACGAAGCGTGAAAATTTTCCTGCTCATAAGCCCTCCAGTCAAATACTGCTTCTACTGCCTGTATCGCAACTTCGATCATTCCGTCATCCGGTTCTCTGGTCGTCATCTTCTGGATCGCCATTCCCGGCTTACTGAGCAGATTGATGACCGGATTCTCACTGTTCCCGGCAAGTTTCAGTACTTCATAAGAAATACCTGCGATCACCGGAAGCAGTGTGATACGCACAACCACTCTCATAAGCGGTGATTCCACCTGAATCAGAAGCAGCAAAATAATACTGATCGCAAGCACGAAGAATAAAAAGCTTGTTCCGCAGCGTTTGTGCTGTCTGGAACTGATCCTTACATTTTCCACCGTAAGCGGCAGCCCATGCTCGATACAATTGATACATTTGTGCTCTGCGCCATGATACATAAATGTTCTCTGGATATCTTCCATTCTGGAAATCAGTAAAATATATATGATGAAGATTCCGATTCTTACAAAGCCTTCGATCACTGTCCGCAGATGATATGACGGAATCACAGGCTTCATAAGCGATGCCAGAAAATATGGCAGTACCATAAAGATTGCCACTGCTGCCACAACAGAGAACGCAACCGTTCCTGCCATCATAAGGCTTTCCTGTTTTTCTTTTTTCTTCTGTTCATTCTCGGAAAGTTCTTTTTCTTCTTCATAAAAACCTGCCGAAAATGTCAACGTCTTAATCCCCAGTACCATGGAGTCAATAAAATTAAAGACCCCTCTGACAAACGGGATCGTCGTCAACTTCTTACAATTGCCGGTAATACTGTGGAACTCTTCCGTCTGAACAAAAATCTCCCCGTCCGGCTTTCTGACAGCCACGGCATAGCGGTCCTTGTTCTTCATCATAATGCCTTCCAGCACCGCCTGTCCGCCGATATTTGATGATTTCATATACTCTCCTTTATATGCTCTGTATCATTATAGTTTTGCATCATTCAATCATAAGAAAAAAAGGGTTGAGATTCAAAAACCTCAACCCAATACTTGTAATCTTATTTGTCCATTCCGTATTTCTTATTGAACTTATCAACACGGCCACGAGCCTGAGTTGCTTTCTGCTGTCCTGTATAGAATGGATGACATTTAGAACAGATTTCTACGTGGATTTCTTCGTTTGTAGATCCTGTTACGAATGTATTACCACAGTTACAAGTTACAGTTGCCTGATAATAATTTGGATGTATTCCTTCTTTCATGATTTTCACCTCTTCTTTATTTTCTTGACACGCACATATATGTGCAGTAAATTTCTTTTCATTTACACAGCTCGTTCATTGTAGCACAAGAATTGCTTTTTGTCTAGATAAATTTTGTCTTTTTTACCATTTGTATTAATTCTTCATTATTCTTTGTTCTCGAGAACATATTCAGAATGTTATCAACTGCTTCTTCCTGACGCAGTCCATTCAGACCTTTACGCATACTTTCTACAGCTTCCAGTTCTTCTCTTGAAAGCAGAAGGTCTTCTCTTCTGGTTCCTGATTTCAGAATATCGATTGCCGGGAACATTCTCTTTTCAGAAAGCTTGCGGTCCAGTACCAGTTCCATGTTACCGGTTCCTTTGAACTCTTCGTATACAACATCGTCCATCTTGCTTCCGGTATCTACCAGTGCGGTTGCAAGAATCGTCAGGCTTCCACCTTCTCTCATATTTCTCGCAGCACCAAAGAAACGTTTCGGCATATGAAGAGCCGCCGGATCAAGACCACCGGACAGGGTTCTTCCTGACGGCGGTACAGTCAGGTTGTATGCTCTTGCAAGTCTTGTGATACTGTCGATCAGGATCATAACGTCTTTCTTATGTTCTACCAGACGTTTTGCACGCTCAATCACCATCTCGGATACACGCTTGTGGTGTTCCGGCAGTTCATCAAATGTAGAGTAGATCACTTCTACATTTTCTCCCTCAATGGATTCACGGATATCCGTTACTTCTTCCGGACGTTCATCGATCAGAAGGATCAGAAGATGTACTTCCGGATTGTTCTTCTGTACAGATAATGCTACCTGCTTTAATAAGGTTGTCTTACCTGCTTTCGGAGGTGATACGATCATACCTCTCTGTCCTTTTCCGATCGGAGACATCAGGTCCATGATACGCATAGCAGTGCTTGTCTTTCCACACTCCAGACTCAGTCTTTCATTTGGAAAGATTGGCGTCATATCTTCAAAATTCTTTCTGTGCATGATCTTCATCGGATCAGTATTATTTACCTTTGACAGATATAAAAGTGCACTGAACTTCTCCTGCTGTGTCTTGATTCTGGTATTTCCTTCCAGGATATCACCTGTCTTAAGGTTAAATCTGCGGATCTGCGACGGAGATACATATACGTCATTGTCTCCTGGCAGATAATTGGCACTACGGATAAATCCATATCCATCCTGCATAACTTCAAGAATCCCTCTTACTGTAATACCACTGTCTAACTTATCTATGTCATGGACTTCTTTATCCCCGGTATTGGCAGATAATTCTTTTACCGTGGCTTTTACAGTCTTCTTTTCTTTTTCATCCTCTTCCAGCATGCGCTCGATCAGTTCCGCTTTTTTCATGGTGGAGATTCCCTTTAATCCTCTTGCCTTTGCGAGGTCCTTTAATGTCGCCAGCGGAAGAGATTCATACTTTTCTTTCATCATAATAACCCTTTCACCTCAAATTATTTTTCTTTATCTAGTTTCTCGTTAATCACTTGATCATTCAAAATCAACTTCTCTTATTTACAGGTTCTCTGGAAAATTACGTCAGAAATGACGATACTAGTTGAAACATGGATCTATTATACTATATCTTTCCATATTTTTAAAGAACTTTTTTATAATCCCTCACATATTATTATATTATGTCAAATATTACCTTTTTACATAAATTGTTCTTCTTTTCATACTTTCCGTCTATATTGACTTGCACTTCTATGAATGATATGATTAAACAAACTTATGAAAAGGTGGTATCCATAAAATGACAAATAGCGAAAAAGCTTTAAAAATGCACGAAGAATGGCACGGAAAGATTGAAACCTGTGCAAAATCCCACGTAAAATCAAGAGAAGATCTGGCAATTGCCTACACTCCAGGTGTTGCAGAACCTTGCAAGGTAATTGCAAAGGATCCGGAGGCTGCCTATACTTATACGATGAAATCCAACACAGTTGCCGTTGTTTCTGATGGCAGCGCCGTACTCGGGCTTGGTAATATCGGTGCGCTCGCAGCAATGCCGGTCATGGAAGGAAAAGCTGTTCTGTTCAAAGAATTCGGCGGTGTGAATGCCGTACCGATCTGTCTTGATACACAGGACACAGAAGAGATTATCAAATCCGTTGTAAATATCGCTCCTGCATTTGGAGGTATCAACCTGGAAGACATCAGTGCTCCAAGATGTTTCGAAATTGAAGAACGTTTAAAAGAACTTCTGGACATTCCTGTATTCCACGATGACCAGCACGGAACAGCCATCGTTGTTCTCGCCGGCATCATCAATGCCCTGAAAGTAACCGGAAAGAATAAAGAAACTGCAAAAGTAGTTGTAAACGGTGCCGGTTCTGCCGGAGTCGCCATTACAAAACTTCTGCTTACCTATGGTTTCAAAGATGTGACTATGTGTGACATCAGCGGAATCCTTGGAAAAGACTCTCAAAACCTCAACTGGATGCAGAAAAAGATGGTTGAAGTAACCAATCTGGATCAGAAAACAGGAACTCTTGCCGATGCTTTAAAAGGTGCTGACATCTTCGTTGGTGTATCTGCTCCAAACATCGTTACGCAGGAAATGGTTGCTTCTATGAATAAAGATGCTATTCTCTTTGCCATGGCCAACCCAGTACCGGAGATCATGCCGGATCTTGCCAAAGCTGCCGGCGCAAAGGTTGTTGGAACCGGACGTTCCGACTTCCCGAATCAGGTAAATAACGTCGTTGCTTTCCCTGGCATCTTCAAAGGTGCTCTGGAAGGACGTGCAACCGCAATCACTGAAGAAATGAAACTTGCCACAGCCAAAGCAATCGCCGGTCTGGTTCCGGATGAAGAATTAAATGAGAACAACATTCTTCCGGAAGCTTTTGACCCACGCGTTGCCGACGTTGTAAGTCGTGCTGTAAAGGAACTGATCTGATATGACCGTACGCTGGGGAGAAAAAAGATACTATTCTCTCGATTATTATCTGAAAACTACTTATGGCGAAAAGCTCTATAAGATTTCTCTTGACGGCGGTATGACCTGCCCGAACCGTGATGGAACACTTGGAACCCGCGGATGCATCTTCTGCAGCCGCGGGGGTTCCGGTGATTTTGCCGAAAGTCATACACTGTCCATCACAGAGCAGATCGAATCCGGGAAAAAACAGTCTGCAAAAAAATACACCGGATCTTCATACATTGCTTATTTCCAGGCATACACCAACACTTATGCATCTGTCGAATATCTGGAAAAACTGTATATGGAAGCCATCAGGCATCCCGATATCCGGATTCTGTCCATTGCCACCAGACCAGACTGCCTGAGTGAAGAAATTCTGGATCTTCTGGAACGCCTGAACCACATCAAACCTGTATGGATCGAGCTCGGACTTCAGACGATTCACGAAAAAAGTGCCCGTTATATCCGGAGAGGCTACGATCTTCCGGTGTTCGAAACTGCCGTATCTGAACTTCGCAGACGCGGAATCGATGTGATCGTCCACACGATCCTCTGTCTTCCCGGAGAAACCAGACAGGATATGCTTCAGACAATACACTATCTGAACAGTCAGGACATTCAGGGTATTAAGCTGCAGCTTTTGCACATATTAAAAGATACAGATCTTGCAGACATCTACACATCCGATCCATTTCCGGTTCCTGATCCACAGGAATATTATGAGCTGCTCGGAGCGTGTATCAGCCATCTGAGGCCGGATATTGTCATCCACAGACTGACCGGAGACGGACCTAAAGATCTTCTGATCGCCCCTTTATGGACCTGTAACAAAAGACAGGTTCTGAATCAGTTACAGTCTTACTTTAAAACACATGACATCTGGCAGGGAAAGGAGTGTTAACCATGGCCAAATCATTTACGCTATATAAATTGATCATTTTGTATATGTTGAATCAAGTTGATTTTCCTCTCACCAATTCCCAGATATCTGAATTTATTCTGGACGAAGGATATACAACCTACTTCAAATTGCAGCAGGCTTTGTCCGAACTTCTGGAATCCGGATTTATCCGGGAAGAATCTACACATCACCGTACGTTTTACCATCTTACGGAAGAAGGTGCAGAGACCATCCACTATTTTACCAACGATATCTCACCTGCAATCCAGCATGATATCGATGATTTTTTGAAAGAAAAACATTATGAATTAAAGAACGAAATGTCTGTGAAAGCAGATTATTTCGAGAATTCTAATATGGAATATTCAGTGCGCTGTCAGGTCATCGAGCAGGGACTTCCCCTCATCGACCTTACCGTAACAGCCCCGACAGAATCCGAAGCCACAACCATCGCGAACAACTGGCAGAAACGGAATCAGGAGATTTATGCGTTGGTGATGGCGAAGCTCTTATAATCAGGTTCCATGAGGCAGAAACACTAAGGTCGTGGAAATTTACTAAGAACAAAATAAAACTGCGAGAACTCACCCCTTTCGGGGTTCAGACAACTCGCAATTTTATTTTAACGTAAATTCCCACGGCCTAAGTGTTTCTAACCTTTATTCCGGTCCGGGTATCCGCCAGCCTGACGAATTCCCCCCATTCAATTTAAAAGAGGAACTCACTCATCACGTAATTACTCACATCTATCCCTTTTTCTGTCAGACGGATATAGTCTCCTGTATCTTCCAGAAGTTGTTTCTGGTACATATTGATCAGTACTTTTCCGTATGCGTTTTCGACGCTTCTTCCGAATGTCCGGCGGAAGTCCGCTTTGGATATGCCCTCGATTTTTCTGAGTCCCAGGAACATATACTCTTCCATCTGGTTCTGTGGTGTGAGGACTTCGATCTCTCCACCTTCTACAAAGCGCTGGTTGTTGATCAGGGATGCTGCCCCGGTTCCGATCCCCAGATATTCGGTACGGTTCCAGTAGCCGAGATTATGCCGGCATTCATACCCTTCTTTGGCATAATTAGATATCTCGTATCTGTGATAGCCATAATTCTGCAAGATATTTTTTGTAAACTGATACATCAGTCTTTCCGTATCTTCATCCGGAAGTTCCCGTCTTCTTCTGGCCTCAGCACGTTCTCCTTCTCCGTATTTTTCATAGAATGGTGTGCCTTCTTCAATGATCAGACTATATGCCGAGATATGTTCCGGTGCAAGTTCTGCTACCGTTTTGATCGTGTCTTCCCATCCCCCCAGTGTCTGGAACGGAATTCCGGACATCAGATCTACATTGATATTCTGAAATCCCACTTCTCTTGCAAGCGCATATGTATCCAGGAAATCCTGATATGTATGGATTCTTCCAAGCATCTTGAGTTCCTGGTCATCTGTTGACTGCAGTCCGATGCTCAGACGGTTGATCCCTATATTACGATAAGCCATCAGTTTCAGCTTATCTACCGTTCCCGGATTAACTTCTACTGTGATCTCAGCATCTGAATCGATAGGAAATGTAGCACGGATCGCATCAAAGATGCTCCTCATCTGCTGTGTCTCCAAAATGGACGGCGTTCCGCCTCCGATAAAGATACTGCTCACATGATACATACCGGCAAGATCATAATACGAACGGATCTTCTGGCATAATCCCAGGACATATTCCTGTCTCGCCTCAGGTGTTGCCGGCGCAGACAGGAAATCACAGTATCTGCATTTTTTCACACAAAATGGAATGTGAATATATAATTCTAATGGTCTCATTATTTATCGTCCAGCTTCAGTACACTCATAAATGCTTTCTGAGGAATCTCTACGCTGCCCACCTGACGCATACGTTTCTTTCCTTCCTTCTGTTTTTCCAGAAGCTTTCTCTTACGGCTGATATCTCCTCCGTAACATTTTGCGAGCACGTCTTTCCGCATCGCACGAACCGTCTCACGCGCGATGATCTTGCTTCCGATTGCTGCCTGGATCGGGATCTCGAATAACTGTCTCGGGATTTCTTCTTTTAACTTCTCGCACATCTTTCTTCCGCGTTCGTATGCAGTGTCTGCATGAATGATAAATGACAGCGCATCGACTTCTTCTTTATTGATCAGGATATCCAGTTTGACAAGTTCTGACTTCACATAACCTGCCATCTCATAATCAAACGATGCATAACCTCTGGATCTTGATTTTAATGCATCAAAGAAATCATAGATGATCTCGTTAAGCGGAAGCTGATAATGTAATACCGCACGGGTTTCTTCAATGTATTCCATTCCCTCGTATACACCACGGCGTTCCTGACACAGATCCATGATCGCACCGATAAACTCCGATGTCACCATGATCTCTGCTTTTACCATTGGCTCTTCCATATATTCGATTTCTGAAGGATCCGGAAGGTTTGACGGATTCGTAAGCTCTATCACATCTCCGTTCGTCTTGTGTACTTTATAGATAACACCCGGAGCTGTCGTTACCAGATCCAGATTATATTCTCTTTCCAGACGTTCCTGAATGATCTCCAGATGCAGAAGTCCAAGAAATCCACAGCGGAATCCAAATCCCAGTGCAATTGAAGTCTCAGGTTCGAACTGCAGTGATGCATCATTTAACTGTAATTTCTCCAGTGCATCTCTGAGGTCCGGATATTTTGCACCGTCTGCCGGATATAATCCACAATACACCATCGGATTGACTTTCTTATAACCCGGAAGCGGCTCAGCACATGGACTGGCTGCATTTGTCACCGTATCACCTACACGGGTATCTTTGACATTCTTAAGGCTGGCCGTGATATAACCAACCATTCCGGCACTCAGTTCCTCACATGGAATAAACTGTCCGGCTCCGAAATAACCGACTTCTACAACTTCAGCCTTCGCTCCTGTCGCCATCATAAGGATCGGTGTTCCTTTTTTTACGGTTCCTTCTTTGATTCTGCAGAATACGATAACTCCTTTATATGCATCATACAGAGAATCAAAAATCAAAGCCTGAAGCGGTGCTTTCGGATCTCCTGTCGGTGCAGGTACTTTTGCTACGATCTCTTCCAGTACCTGATCTACATTCAATCCGGTCTTTGCCGAAATCTGTGGTGCATCCTCTGCTTCGATTCCGATCACATCTTCAATCTCTTCGATCACACGCTGCGGATCTGCACTTGGAAGGTCGATCTTATTCAGTACCGGTACCACATCCAGATCATGATCCAATGCAAGATATACATTGGCAAGCGTCTGTGCTTCTACACCCTGTGCGGCATCTACTACCAGAATTGCCCCGTCACACGCTGCGAGGCTCCGGGATACTTCATAGTTGAAATCCACATGCCCCGGTGTATCGATCAGGTTAAAGATATACTCTTCCCCGTCTTTTGCTTTATATACTGTTCTGACCGTCTGGGCTTTGATCGTAATTCCACGTTCTCTTTCCAGATCCATATTGTCCAGCACCTGTGACTGCATCTCACGGCTGGTAAGAAGACCGGTCATCTCAATGATGCGGTCTGCCAGCGTTGATTTACCATGGTCAATGTGTGCTATAATACAAAAATTTCGAATTTTACTCTGATCTATTCCTGACACTAATATCTTCTCCTTATTACACGTTTATCTTATCAATTTTATCATGCAGCACTGTATTTTACAATGAAAAGTTCCACACTCATCACATCGTTCAGACGTCCGGTTTTTACCATTTCTTCTGTATCCACGGCATCTTCCAGAATGTTTCTCAGTTCTTTTTTTTCAAATGTCCTGCACTGCTGCATATATTTTCCGGCAACAAACGGATGAAGTCCGACCGTCTTTGCAATTGTTGCCTTATCATAACGTTTCCCCGCCAGATCTTTGACTTCCAGAAGTAACTTAAACTGTCTCGTCAACAGATATAAGATACGCATCGGCGGTTCCTTTAAAGCCAGCAGATCATAATAATAATCCAGTGCTTGTTTCTGGTTCTTAACTGCCACCGCTTCTACCATCTCAAATATCTTATTCGTGATCTGTGTCGTACAGATTGCCTCAATATCCGGGATTTCAATCTCTTCTTTCCCCATACAGTAACAGAACAGCTTTTCCAGCTCTTTTTCCAAATTCTCCATATCCGTGCCTGTTGTAGACAACAGATATCTGGCCGTCTGCTCTTTGATCTTATACCCTTCTTTTTTCACATTACCGGCAACCCAGTATAAAAGCGTCTTCTCATCCTGACGTGCCATCTCCACCACACGCCCTTTGCTCTTGACCGCCTTATACATCTTTCCACGCTTATCCGCTTCATTTTCCACAAACAGAAAGCATGCGGTATCCGGCATCGTCTTGATATAATCTGCCAGCTCCGGTGATGCATTTTTGAAAAATCCGGAATTTTCCACTACGATCAGACGACGCTCAGCGAAAAACGGCATCGTCTCCGCAAGATCAATAAGCTCTCCCGGATTGATCCCTTTTCCTTCATAATAGGCATAATTCACCGTATCCCCGTCCGGAAATATCGCTTTTGTGATCCGGTCTCTGTATTGCTTTTTCAGATAAGCCTCTTCTCCGTACAGGAGATATACCGGCTTAAAATTTCCTGTTTTTATATCTTCATTTAATGTTTTCATCGGTTCTCTCCCATCTTTTCACCTCTTAAAAGTATACTGAATTCCGACTTTAAGTTCAACTGTTTCCACCGTGAATCCGCATAGTTTTTTTCCTGACTGTTACTGCAATCGCCCCGTTCTGCTGCGTAGAATAGATCTCTGCCCCCGATTCTTTCAGCCTTTCCAGTGTCAGTCCGTGCGGATGTCCGTAACGGTTCTTCCGCCCCGCCGATATCCACGCATACTGTGGCTGTACCGTCTGAAGAAATGTTTCCGTTGTAGAATTTTTCGATCCATGATGTGCCGTCTTTAACACTTCCCACGTAATATTCTTTTCTTTCTGTATCCCATCAAGAACCCCAGTTAATCTCTCTTCTCCTTCTTTTTCCACATCCCCGGTAAACAGCATATCAAATCCATCATATTCCAGATGAAGGATCATAGATGCCGCATTTCCTGCTGCCAGGATATTTCCGGTATTCTCTCTATCCCCTGCCCCGTCCGTACTCTTTCCATTGCTTTTTTCAACCGGTCCCAGACATGTAAACTTCATTTTTTCTTCCTTCAGTTCCATACCATATTTCATTATCTTCACTTGTGTACCATATGTTTCTGCCATTGTTACAAGTTCAAGGATTTTCCCATCCCAGTACTGCTTTTCCGGTACCACCAGATTCCGTATACGCACTCCTTTATTCTGCCTCATCAGCATTTCCTCTATACCGCTCATATGATCCAGATCCCCATGTGACAGGAATACATAGTCAAGTTCTGCAATCCCACGGGATCTCAAGAAAGGTTCGATCCGATATTTCCCAGCCTCATTTACATCACTGCTGCCGCCATCGATCAGATAATTCCGATGCTCCGGTCCCTGCACGCAGATACAGTCTCCCTGTCCAACATCCAGCATCGTGACTTCTATCCCTCTTCTTGTCAACGGTCCTGATATCAGTATCAGCAGAGCCCCCATATACAACACAAAACTTATTCTATACTTTCTATACTTTCCGGTCGTTTTCGTCTGATTTTTCCCGCTATATTTCCATAGCAATATTACGCCAAGCAATATCAGATAATAAACGACACATCTCCATTTATCCGGCTTTCCCGCTATCCATCTAGTCGCCGGGAACCTCAGCATCATCATACAACACCCGTCATAGATTTTCAGTATCCACCGGCATATCCTCAATATCCATGTTCCGGGAACTATTCCCGCCATCCGCATCAGCGACCCGGTCATCCCGCAGAACAGAAGCGCCGGCATCAGCGGGATCACCAACAGATTCAGCAATATACTGTATAGCGGCAATTCAAAAAAATAATACAGTATCACCGGCCACAATACAAAGTTCATACTGATTCCCGGCCATAACACACGTACTGCCGCGGATTGCATTGTCTCTTCCCAGGCAAGCGGTACAACTATACAGATTGCGGCCAAAGCTCCAAATGAAAGCCAGAATCCTCCATCATACAGATACAGCGGATTACTGCCGATTGCGATCACGGCTGCCACTCCAAGTGCCGTTGGCATATCATACCGTCTGCCTGTGATATCTGCACCAATCCGAAACAGAAACATCACCCATGCACGGATCACCGAAACCGTCATTCCTATCATTGAAACATATAGAAACAGCAATATACCTCCTGCTGCTCCTCCGGCTTTGTATGAACCGGTTATCCGTCTGAGCATGCGGTAAGTACCCAGCCCCGCAAACGACAAATGCAGCCCCGATATAGCCAGTATATGCCCGATTCCATTCACCTGGTATAGTTCTTTTATTTCCTGGTCCATGCCGCTTTTTTCTCCCAGAAGTATTGCAGCCATAGAACCTCCGTCCCGTTCCCCCATTTCCTGTAGCAGAAGCTCTTTCCATTTATTACGGAAGCTTTCCAGATTCTCTCTGAACCGGTCTGTCCGGTCATCTACAATCTGAATCTGCCCGGCCTGGATTTTTCCATGAATCCCCTGTTTCTGATAATAGAACTTCTGATCAAAATTACCGGGATTCCTTGCCTTATCATAAAAGGCTACTTTGCCTTCGGCTTTTATTCGGTTTCCTATATGTATTTTTTCTTTGGAATTCGTATATATGATTATCTTTGATTCTTGAAATTTTTGTTTGTTTGAAATGGAATAAATAGAATTCTGTTTTAGATAGATCATCTGACCGTTTTCTTTTTGCTCCCGCCTGTATGTCCTGCCACAGACGATGACACGATCATCTTCTGTGGTATGGATCTCAAGCGGCGACGGACGAAGGTTTTTCACAAACCATTCCCCGCCCCATAGCGTACAGGAAGCCAGCACGCACAGAACGATCAGACAAACTTTCAAAAGTGGTCTGTTCCTCACGCACTACTCCCCTTCCACAACATTCAGGTTTCTGGAAAGTGGTTTTTCCAGACTGATCTTTCCCATATAATTTACATTTGTTTTTCCATCTATCATTATCTGTACCCTGCTGATCGGACTTCCTTCTATGATCGAATTTACGATTGCATAGACCGGAACTTCCGGATTCATCACATTTGTTGTATCCAGGAATCCCTCATCCAGATTCACATAACAGATATGATCTTTCACAGACACACTAAGTACCTTCGTCTCTGCCGGGATCACCGCCGTCTCATCATCGGAAGAAGGCCCTTTGATCAGTTGTTCTACCAGCACCTTCTCTTTTGACACACTGCTGTTATATCTGATATTAACCTTTTCCTTAACCAGACGGTCTCCCTGTTTATTTCCGTAATATAAAATAAATGTCTCTTTCTGATAAGCATGCAGACTTGATCCTGTATTTTGCACAAAATCAGACGGCTGCATATAGCCAATTTCCTGCCCGTTCTGATTTTCCAGCGTTTCCCCGTCGATTGTAAATAATACAGAATCCACTCCTGTAATCTGCCCGACAGACTGAACCACCGCAGCACGCAGCACGATTTCTTCTGATGCACTCATCTTCTGATAGTCCCGGTTAAAATCCAGTATAAGTGTTCCATCCTTTATGGACCATTCTTTCACTTTCACACCTTTTACAAACGGACTCCGGTAATCAATATTATCTGTATTCTTCTGTATGGTACTCAGGACTTCTTCTATCTGCTCTTTCTGTGTTTTCCCTTTGATCCTGATTCCCTTCTCCACCAGTGAAACACCCTCGGAATCCGTATAATAGATACGGGTTCCTGTTATTTTTCCTTCTTTTTTGCATCCCGAGACTGCCATGATGCAGATTGCTGTAAGCATCAGGATCCGGTAAATCTTTTTCTTTATCATCATACTCTCCTTCTGCCTAAGATACATAGTTTAACGGGATTCTGACAGTAAAAGTAGTTCCTTCCGACGGCTGGCTGAACACCTTGATCGCCCCACGGTGCATTACGACCGCACTTCTTGCAATTGCAAGTCCCAGACCGGTTCCTCCGATTTCCCGGGAGTGTGATTTATCCACACGATAAAATCTTTCGAAAATGTGCTCCTGCGCTTCTGCCGGAATACCAATTCCCGAATCCGCCACTTCAATATAGCAGTTCTTGTGATCTGCATTCAGAGATACATGTACCCATCCATTTTCTTTGTTATACTTAATTGCATTTTCCACCAGATTTGAAATGGCAAGCGAGATCTTCATCTCATCCACTTCGGCAGTCACCGGACGGAAGCTTTCATAGACCAGCTCAATATTTCTGGTTGCAGCAATCGGACGCAGACGTTTCAATATCTTTTCCACCAGTTCGTTCATATTTTCTGATTTTATATTCATGGTGTTCGCCGTATTCGCAGTCTTATCCATCTTTACAAGCGACAGCAGATCATTGATAATCTTATTCTCGCGCTCAATCTCTTCCGACATATCTCCCATGAACTCTTTATAAAGCTCCACCGGGGCATCCTCCTGCAACAGAAGTGAATCTGCCAGTACTTTCATAGATGTCAGCGGCGTCTTCAGTTCATGCGACACATTTGATACGAACTCATTTCTCGAATCATCCAGAGTCTTCATACGGCCGGACATTTTGTTAAATGCCTCTGACAGCTCCATCGTCTCTGTATACGTATTTTCATGGAGATAGTCATCATCATATCCTTCTGTTACTGCTGAAATGGACTCTGTAATACGTTTAAACGGCTTCAGCATTGCCATCCCTGCAAGAACAGCGATCATCAAAATAACCAGCACTGAGGCAAGTGCTACCACATCTGCTTTGTTTCTTAATATCTCCAGACTGTCCAGTACCGAGTCTGTCGGCGCACTGACAAGCAGCACTCCCACAACCGCATTATCCTTTCCCAGGATCGGCGCTGTGACTTCTATATAGCGGTTTTTCTTATTGTATTCACTGGTTCCTTTTTCCTTGAAGCAACGGATCACATTGCCGGACACGATCGTCTTTCCCTTGTCCATATCATAAGTATCTTCCTGTATCTGGAAATTACCATCGATCACCATCACACGTCCGCTGTAGATATTAGATAGCTGTACCAGTTCTGTCCGTATGACTTCTGACGTATCTCCCGTCAGATATCCGGAACTGCTGAGCTGGTTACTGAGAATGGTACATTGATTCTGTATCTCCGCAGTGCGTACCTCCACTGCACGTTTCTCATAACTGATCAGGAACACGCCTCTCATGATCAGTACCGGAACGATTCCTGCCAGTACAACCAGCAGGATGATCCGGAATTTCATGCTCCTGAATATATTTTTTTTGAAGTATTTTTTAACCCCTGAAATAATAACCCACTCCCCATTTCGTATATACATATTTTGGATCACTTGGATTCGTTTCAATCTTCTCACGCAGTCTGCGGATATGTACATCCACAGTTCTGGCATCTCCCGGATACTCATATCCCCATACGATATTCAACAGGTTCTCTCTGCTGTACACTTTGCCAGGATTCATGGCAAGCAGCTCCAGAAGATCGAATTCTTTCGCCGTCAGATTGATTTCTTTCTCACTGATGATCACACGTCTGCTCTCACAGTCGATCTTCATCTCACCTTTTACAATCACTTTTTCATTTTCCTGATTCTTATCACGCTTATTAACACGGCGCATGATTGCCTTGATCCTTGCCTTAACTTCCAGAATGTTAAATGGTTTTGTTATGTAATCATCTGCTCCATAATCCAGTCCCAGTATCTTATCCATATCATCACCCTTTGCTGTAAGCATGATGATCGGAACATCCGAATATTCCCGGATCTGCTGACACACTTCAAAACCGTCATATTTTGGAAGCATGACATCCAGAAGAATGATATCATATGCATTCTCTTTCGCCAGTTTCAGTGCTTCCTCTCCATCGTAAGCACAGTCTACGCTATACCCATCCTGTTCCAGACTGAACCGGATCCCTTTTACGATCAGTTTTTCATCATCCACAACCAATATTCGTCTGCTCATGTTTCTACTCCCTTATCAAACCTTAATTTGATCTTTTACTTTCTGAAATACGCCTTCTTTGATTCCTTCTACTTCCATCAGGTCTTCAATCTTCTGGAATTTCCCACATTCTTCACGGTAACGTATGATCGCATCTGCTTTTGCCTCTCCGATTCCAGAAAGTGTCATCAGCTCGTCTCTTGCCGCTGTATTGATATTCACTCGTCCATCTGCCGTATTCCCGGCATCCGCTCCGTCTGTCCTTCCATTGCCCGTATCCTGCCCCGAAATGCCGCCATTTTCACTGCCTGATTCTGCTTCTTCTTTTGTCGGGACATATATCCTGGAACCATCTTCAATAATTTCTGCCTGATTAAGAGCTTCACCGGCAGCATCTTCTGTCAGCCCTCCGGCCATCTGAATAGCTTCAAACAACCGGCTGTCCGATGTCAGTTCATACACTCCGGGAGATCTCACGGCACCGCACACATGCACATAGCAGACCTGTAGTTTTCCCTGTTCATTCTTCTGACAGTTCTGTCCGGATCGGGATTGTCCTGTCCCGGTATCCCTTATTCCTTCCTCTGTTGTCTCTGCATCTTGTTCCGGGTTTTTATCTGCTTTTGCCAAATCTGTATCACGTCCGTCCAGCGAAATGAGTTCCTTCTGTTCTCCGGACTTTTTGTCTCTGCAGCCAGTCAGGCTCATGGTACATATCACACCTGAAATCATCAGAAAGATCCGTATTCTCCGGCATATTTCTTTCTGTATTTTTTTCTTTTCTGTTATTCTGTTCTGTCGTTTTTCCCTACGCATAACTTCTCCTTTACAGCCTGTCGAAAACTGTAAATCCCCGCATATGCCCAGTGAATTAATTGTACTATTTCCATTGAAAAATTGCAACACCAATGAGGGCAATGGACATGCCAATAATTTTGCGTATTTCCAGTGGTTCTTTGTCTACTCCGAACAATCCGAGCAGTTCAATCACGTATGCTACGATCAACTGTGAGATCACGATCAGTAGAGCGGCCTTTGCGGGTCCCAGTGCCGCCATACTCTTAATTACGGTCCATGTGATCCCGGCACCGATCACTCCTCCGAGAAGTACATACTTCGGTTCCACTTTCCACAATGCTCCGACCGGATCCCGTCCGGCGATCAGCCACGCTGCGGCACACAATAGAAATGCACTGAACTGCACCCAGCCGTTACTCACCCACATTCCAGCCGTCTTTGTCACCTGCGTATTGAATACTCCCTGTACACTCATAAGCGCTCCCGACAAAAGCGCAATCAAAAAACCAGTCATCTTCATACCTCCTGCTTATGCAGATAATATGTCCCATGACTGGTTTTTTATGCTGTTTATTTTTGAAATATTACAGCTTTTATACTTTTACATGTATGATCCCATATCTTTCATTCTTTACAGTACTTTCTTTAAGATCTGGATCATCTCATCCACCTGCTCTTTTTCAATGATCAGCGGCGGTACAAAACGGATCACATCGCTTCCTGCTCCGATGATCAGAAGCCCTTCTTTCAAAGCTCCTCCGGTGATCTCCGATAACGGTTTTGTCACCTGGATTCCCTGCATCAGACCTTTTCCTTTGACTGCTTTTACGCAGTCATATTCTGACTTCAGTTCTTCCAGTTTTTCTGTCAGATATGCACCGACTTCCTGCACATGTACCACAAGATCATTCTTTTCAAAGATTTCGATCGTCTTGCTGACTGCCGTACATGCCAGAGGGTTGCCCCCGTAAGTTGTACCGTGATCGCCCGGCTCCAGTGAATATTCCGCAACTTCTTCTGTCATTGCAAATGCTCCGACCGGGATTCCGCTTCCGATGGCTTTTGCCATAGACATGATATCCGGTTTGATACCGTAAGCCTGCCATGCGAACATAGAACCTGTTCTTCCCATACCGCACTGTACTTCATCGCAGATCATCAGGATTCCTTCTTCATCACAGAGTTTACGGATTCCCTTCATGAATTCTTCTGTAGCGGCATTGATTCCACCTTCGCCCTGTAACGGTTCCAGAATGATCGCACAGGTCTTGTCTGTCACCAGCGCTTTCACACTGTCCAGATCATTATATTCTGCAAATGACACTCCCGGAACAAGCGGTTCGAATGGTTCACGGTATGCATCATGTCCTGTCACAGACACTGCCCCAAAGCTTCTTCCATGGAAAGATTCCTTCATGGCAATGAATTCATAGCGTCCGGTTCCTTTTTTGTATGCATATTTTCTTGCGGCTTTCAAGGTTCCTTCTACCGCTTCGCCGCCACTGTTGGTAAAGAAGATACGATCCATTCTTGTAATACGCTTCAAATCTTCCGCTGCCTTTCCACAGGCTGTATTGTAATACAGATTGGATGTATGGAATATCTTATCGATCTGTGCCTTTAAGGCATCGTTCAATTCCCGATTGCCGTATCCAAGTGAAGACACCGCATATCCGGCTGCAAAATCCAGATATTTTTTTTCTTCTGTATCATACAGATAGGCGCCGTCTCCATGTTCTAATACAACCGGGAACTGATTATACGTATGTAGCAGCGCTTCGTTGGTCTCTTTCATATATTCATTCATAGCTTATTCTCCGTGATAATATCTTTCTTCTACATCATTTTTAATTGCAGTTCCGATACCTTTGTTCGTAAAGATCTCAAGAAGCAGGCAGTGCGGGATTCTTCCATCCAGAATATGCACTCTGGATACTCCGTTCTCGATCGCATCGATACAGTTCTGGATCTTCGGAAGCATACCACCGCCGATATAGCCTTCTCCCATCAGTTTCTTTCCTTCTGATACATTCAGTTCTGAGATCAGTGTGGAAGGATCATTCGGATCTTTGTATACACCTTCAATATCTGTCAGGAATGCAAGTTTCTCTGCATTGATCGCCTTTGCAATTGCACAAGCCGCATCATCTGCGTTGATGTTGTAAGTATTATATTCATCATCCAGACCGATTGGTGCGATAATCGGCAGGAAATCTTTCTCCAGAAGATCATAGATGATATCTGCATTCACTTCTTTGACATCTCCAACAAAGCCGATATCCTCACCGTCTGCCAGCTTCTTATCTACTTTCAGAAGTCCGCCGTCTTTTCCACTGATACCAATAGCTCTTACTCCAAGCTGTTCTACTAACTGTACAAGACTTTTATTAACCTTGCCAAGGACCATCTCTGCAAGTTCCATCGTCTCTGCATCTGTCACACGGAGCCCGTTAATAAAATGTGGTTCCATGCCGACTTTTCCTACCCATTTGCTGATCTCCTTACCACCGCCGTGAACGATGATCGGCTTGAATCCGACTAATTTCAGAAGAGTAACGTCCTGAATGACTCTTGCTTTTAATTCTTCATCTACCATGGCACTTCCGCCATATTTTACTACTATAATCTTACGGTTGAATCTCTGGATATATGGAAGGGCTTCGATCAGTACTTCTGCTTTGTCCAGGTATTTCTGCATTGCTTTTTCCATCTTCAATCTCCTGTCTTTTCATCTCTGTCCGTTTTCACAGCTGCGTTACACTTACATCACGCAGCTGTACATTCCTGTGTATTCGGAACTGTTTTTAGCTTCTGTAATCTGCGTTGATCTCGATATATCCGTGAGTCAGGTCACAGCCCCATGCAGTTGCTGTCTTATCACCCATCTTCACATTTGCGATTGCTGTAACTTCAGGCTCAGACAGGATCTTCGTTGCCTCTGCCTCACTGTAATCTACAGCTGTACCATTTTCAATGATCTGGATCTTTCCTGCTTTGCTTTCGAAGAACAGGTCAACCTTTTCAGGATCGAACTGTGCTCCGGAATATCCCATTGCACACAGGATTCTTCCCCAGTTTGCATCATGTCCTGCGATGGCTGTCTTTGTAAGGTTCGAGCATACGATTGATTTTGCAAGTGTCTTAGCCTGCTCTACGCTCTCACATCCAACTGCTTTCACCTCGAATAAAGCGGTTGCACCTTCTCCGTCTCCGGCGATCTTCTTTGCAAGGTATTCATTGATTGTATGTAATGCTTCTGCAAAGTTCTTATAATCCTCTGTTCCATATGTGATCTCCGGGTTCTCTGCCAGACCATTCGCCAGTAATACAACAGAGTCATTTGTAGAAGTATCTCCGTCTACAGAGATCATGTTGTAAGTATCTCCGACATCTTCACTTAATGCTTTCTGAAGTGCATCCTTTGTGATCACTGCATCTGTTGTAATGAATGCAAGCATCGTGCACATATTCGGATGGATCATTCCGGATCCTTTTGCCATACCACCGATTGTAACTGTCTTGCCGCCGACTTCGATCGTGACAGCCAGTTCCTTCGGGAATGTATCGGTTGTCATGATTGCTTTGGCTGCTTCTGTACCATTTTCCAGTGTATCGTTCTTCTTTCCTGCCAGCACCTCGATTCCTGCTGTCAGTTTGTCGATCGGGATCTGCTTTCCGATGACTCCGGTAGAACCGATGAGGACACCGTCAGCGGAAATATTCAGTGCTTTGGCTGCTGCATCTGCAGTATCTTTACAATATCCAAATCCTTCTGCTCCGGTGCAGGCATTGGCAATTCCTGAGTTTACAACGACTGCCTGTGCTTTTGCACCACTCTTTACAACCTGCTGATCCCATTTTACCGGTGCTGCTTTGACAACGTTTGTTGTAAATGTTCCTGCTGCCACGCATGGAACCTGACTGTATACCAGTGCCATGTCTGTTCTGTCTTTATACTTAATTCCTGCTGCTGTACTTGCTGCTTCAAATCCCTTCGCTGCGGTTACTCCGCCTTTTACCTGTTTCATCTGTTCTTCCACCTTTCTTAATTCTCTTATTTATATTACCGGCTGTTCTCTGATCTCGATTTTCTCGTTTTATCTTCCGGTTCTTTTATATACTCTTTTATTTTTTATCCGCAAAATCTGCTTACTGGATAAACGCCGTGATATTTGCTTCATTCAATGTAAAATCGTAATAATTCAGATCTTCTCTCTTCGTCCATCCGATTTCTTTCCAGAATGCATTTCCGATATCGTTCTGTGTAAATGCGATCAGGGATACTTTGTTGATGCCTTCTTTTTTCAGTGCTTCCATCGTAAATACTACCATGGCTTTTCCGATTCCCTTCATCCGGTGATTCACATCTACACACACATGATACAGACAGCCTCGTCTTCCATCATGCCCGCAGAGAATCGCTCCGACGATCTTACCATCTTCTTCGGCAACTACGCTTGTTGTTGGATTTCTTTTTAAGAAGCGTTCTACACCTTCCTTTGAATCATCCACACTTCGTATCCCGAATCCCTTGATGCTCATCCACAATGCGTGCACCTGGTCGAAATCCTCAATTGTCATTACTCTTATATTCATATGTATTATTTTTCTCCTCTGTCTGTATTTTCCAATAGATCAGTCTATGGGAACATCGGTACCAGTTCCAGTCCTTCTGTCTCCGGAAGCCCGAACATCAGGTTCATATTCTGTACCGCCTGTCCTGCCGCACCTTTTACCAGGTTGTCGATGGCTCCCATCATGATGATGCGGTTCGTTCTTGGATCGATCTTGAAGTTGATATCTACGTAGTTACTTCCTTCTACCCATTTTGTCTCCGGGCATACATCTTTTTCAAGAACACGGACAAATTTCTCATCTTTATAATATTTATCATAGATTGCTTTGACTTCTTCATATGTTACATCTTTTTTGAGTGTTGCATATTCTGTTGCCAGGATTCCTCTGTTCATCGGAACAAGATGTGGTGTGAAGTTGATCAGCACCTTCTCTCCGGATGCGTATCCGAGCTGCTCCTCGATCTCCGGTGTATGTCTGTGGCTTGCAACACCGTATGCCTTCATATTCTCATTCACTTCGCAGAAAAGGTTCGGTACTTTCGCACCACGTCCTGCTCCGGATGTTCCTGATTTTGCATCTACGATCAGGGTGTTCATATCAATGATTCCTTCTTTTGCCAGTGGATAGGCAGTCAGGATAGAACAGGTTGTATAGCATCCCGGATTGGCTATCAGTCTTGCGTTCTTTACATCTTCTCTGTTGATCTCACAAAGTCCGTACACCGCTTCTTCGATATACTGCGGACTCTTATGCTCGATTCCATACCATTTTTCATAGGTAGCTACATCTTTGATACGGTAATCTGCGCTTAAGTCGATGATCTTTGTCTCACTTAAGATCTTGTCATTCATCATCGATGCACAGAAGCCCTGCGGCGTTGCTGTGAAGATCACATCTGCCTGTTTTGCAAGTTCTTCCATATTATCATCCAGACATTTCGCATCCACGATCTGGAACATATTCTGATATACGTCTGCATACTTCTTATCTATATAACTTCTGGAGCCGTACCATACGATCTCTGCGTCTTTGTGTCCGGTGAGGATTCTTACCAGTTCTCCTCCGGCATATCCGGTCGCTCCGATAATTCCAACTTTAATCATCTGTATAACACCCTTTCCGATATTGAATTTTTATAAATTATCGTACGTTTTATAGTACCCCAAATTCCTGTGATTGTCTAGGTTGATGGGATTGTTTTTTCAAAAATCCATGTATTTACTTTTGTGTTGTAAATCACGAACTTGCATAATTATACATCTTCGTTGCATATTATGCAAGCTTTTTCTTCAAATTGTTTTGGGATTTAATTTATTAACATCCGCTGCCAGTCACGACTTGAAGAAAACAGTATAAAGTGCTTCTGGTGAATGTGGAATGCTCTTAGAAAAAGTTAGAGGGCCAGAATCTCCGTTAAAGGAACGAAGCGAACGTGTTTGAGGCGAACGCCGAGTTTGAGCGTAGTTCCTTTGCTTTTAGGAGATTCTGACCCTCTTAGTTTTTCTTAGAGCATAGAACCTGAACCAGAAGCACTTTATACTGTTTTCTTCAAGGATCGAGAGGCCAACTCAGTTAATAAATTAAATCCCAATCTTCTTCCTCACTTCCGTCTCCACCAGCACATTCTGATACCTATATATACTAAGTAATATTCCAAACATCATATAACTGATCATAATCCCGCTTCCTCCCGTGGTCAGGAACAGACAGTAATTATTCGAAAGCGGAAAATATCCCAGATTCTCCACTACATATCCGATGAACTGAACAAACAGGACCACCACGCATCCGGTTCCCATGATCATGCCAAGCTGGTTTTTCTGATGTCTGGTCTTTTGCAGAAACCAGATCAGGACAGCGCCTACAACAGCAATCACAAGCACTGCCGCCAGTATTCCATAATAATGTATGATAAATGTCAGCATATAATCACTGTTAAAAAACCCTATCTCTTCACAATCTCCACGTCCTGTAAAATGTGCCCCTGAGATCATATTTCTTATTGTGCCCCATAAGCTTACTGCATCATTGTCTTCCGGATGAATGAATGCCGACAGTCTTGCCAACTGGTAACCTCTTACATATCCCATTTTAATCATTAATGCCAGTCCCACTGCCGGAAGCAGGATTACCAGACTCCACATGGTGATCAGCGTTCTTTTTCTATTCACTTCAAACCAGCCTTTCCAGACTGCAATTGATAACAAGATCAGAAATGTAAATTCTACACTGACTGCCATCGACAGATTTGGAATTCGTAAAATGAACCATATTGGAAGCACCTGCCACAATACGGCCTTTGCAATACCGACATATCCTGTTTTTTCACTTCGCATGCTATATAATATCGCTGCATATAGCGGTACGATCAGATATAACAGCGGCCGTAACGGTAATGCCAGACCGAATAAAAACGGAATTCCGTATACCGCACCATTGATATACACTGCTCCCATGAATATCCCCAGTCCCATTGCCACGATCCATATACCCGCCAGCTGCTTTGCATATTTTCCGATCCAGCTGTAATCAACATAACAGATTCCGACCATACAAGCCAGCCCTGCAAATGTCCACGCAATATTTTTCAGATAATCAATATTGCCTCCTATTCCTGAAGCAATCCCTTCTACCTCTCCCGGATTATTTCCCGCATCTGCGAGGGCGCTTGTTCTTAGACAATACATCAGAAGAATTCCTGCCAGATTCAGAATTGCAATAAGCCCGATCATTTTCCATGCCATTTTCGGTCTGTGAATCCGGTCCATCTCGATTCCTACTTCTACCGGATCGCCCATCTCCAGAACCGCCGCTTCTTCTGCCTCTGAAGGTTCCATTCCTTCTGCCATATAATCACACTTCTGGTCTTCGATATGGTCTTCCAGTTCTTTTGTCACCAGTGGAAGTGCCCGCTTACACCGGATCTGTTCCGTTACCGTCTGTATATATCTTCTCTTATCCAAAGCACACACCACCCATCACATCCAGCACTGCCTGGGAATACTCTTTCCATTCTTCTGATTTTCTCTTTAATTCCTTTTTTCCTGCTCTTGTAATGTGATAATATTTTCGAATCTTTCCGACCGCTTCTTTTTCATATGCTTCCACGAATCCCTTTTCCTCCAGTCCATGTAAGAGCGGATACAGGGTTCCCGCCTTTAATTCGAATACATTCTTTGACTTGCCGCGCAGGGTATCAATCATTTCATATCCATACATATCTTTTTCTTCTAATAATTTTAATACCAGCATCGTGGTACTTCCTGAAACCAGGCTTTTATCTACTGCCATCTTTTTCTTCTCCTTTCCATCCATAACATATAGATCATCTATACTTTGTATCGGTTATCTATATATTATATCGATTACCTATATATGTCAATATGATTTCTGTTATTTTATTTCAGAATCTTTTTATATTCTTTTTTCTGTCAGCCTCTTTCAAAGGTATAATAAAAAGAAACGTCAGTTCCGGCTTGCTTTTACCGAAACTGACATTTCTTTTTATTTCCCCGTTTTCACTGGTCAGAGCCACTTTCCCCGTCCCCAATGATATGTCTTGCTACATATACACCACTTGCCGAAGCATGAGAAAGAGAATGTGTTACTCCACTTCCGTCTCCGATCACATACAGACCTTTGTGGCAGCTTTCGAGATTCTCATCAATGTCTACTTCCATATTGTAGAATTTTACTTCCACACCGTAAAGAAGTGTGTCATCATTCGCTGTTCCAGGTGCAACTTTATCCAGCGCATAGATCATCTCCACAATACCATCCAGAATTCGTTTTGGAAGTACAAGACTTAAGTCTCCAGGTGTTGCTGATAAGGTTGGTGTTACAAGACCTTCTTCGATACGCTTCTCTGTACTTCTTCTTCCACGTACCAGATCGCCAAAACGCTGTACAATAACACCGCCGCCAAGCATGTTGGAAAGTCTTGCGATACTTTCTCCATATCCGTTACTGTCTTTGAACGGCTCAGAGAAATGCTTTGCAACCAGAAGTGCGAAGTTCGTGTTATCTGTCTTCTTCTCATCGCCTTCATAACTGTGTCCGTTTACCGTGATGATTCCGTTGGTATTTTCATTTACAACGATTCCATTTGGATTCATACAGAATGTACGGACATTGTCTTCGAATTTCTCTGTACGGTATACGATCTTGCTTTCATAGAGTTCATCTGTCAGATGTGAGAAAATAACTGCCGGAAGCTCTACACGGACCCCGATATCTACACGGTTAGATTTGGTAGGAATCTCCAGATCCTTACATACCTTCTCCATCCACTTGCTTCCGCTTCGTCCTACAGAGACGATACATTTTTCACATTCATAACTTTCTTTTTCACATACAACTTTGTAACCATTTTCAAGCTTTTCGATCGTCTCTACCGGTGTATCAAAGTAGAAGTCCATATGGTCTTTCATCTGGTTATACAGATTCTGAAGTACTACATAGTTGATATCTGTTCCCAGGTGACGAACCGATGCGTCCAGAAGATTCAGCTTGTTCTGCAGGCAGAGCTTTTTGAACTTGGTTCCGGCTGTCGAATAAAGCTTTGTTCCTTCTCCACCGTTCTCCATATTGATCTCATCCACATACTTCATCAATTCTACAGCCTGTTTCTTACCGATATATTCGAACAGTGTTCCACCGAAATCATTGGTAATGTTGTATTTTCCATCGGAAAATGCTCCGGCTCCCCCGAAACCACACATGATCGAACAACGTTTACAATTGATACAGCTCTTTACTTTGTCCCCGTCAATCGGACATTTTCTCTTTTCAAGCGGGTATCCCTCTTCAAATACGGCAATCTTACATTCTGGTTTCTTTTTCATCAGCTCATACGCCGCAAAGATTCCTCCAGGACCTGCTCCGATAATGATCACATCATAATTCATAAGTATCTTCTCCTTCTCATGACATATATATAAGCCCTTCTACCGGCTTTATTTTTGTATTTCATACGTTATTATCCATCTGAAAAACAACTGTCTTTTCGTATTGTTAAAATCTTTCTGACTTTGCATCTTTATTTTCTCGCAATGTGCCGGATATATTCTACGTTGACATCAGCATTTCGTCAAGCATTTTTTCACAGATTTTCCGATATTATTCATAACATATGCTAATGTTTTTCCATAAATATGAACCCACTTATTTCCGCCTCGTTTATTTATGCATTATTCTATCCATTTTATGCAGTTTTTTGTATATTTCTTAATTTTTTTACTTTTTTATCATTTTTTCTTGCATATTTATAAAATCAGGTGTATAGTATTCCATGCAGTCAGAAATGCAGGCCAATAATTCAAAAGAAAGACTTGACTTTTCCGGCTGCATACGAGAAGATTATTTTAAAGCGATTGATAAAACTATATTTCATGTAGGAGGATATATAAGATGAAAGAAAAAGTTGTATTAGCATACTCAGGTGGTCTTGATACCACAGCAATTATCCCATGGCTGAAGGAGACATTTAACTACGATGTTATCTGCTGCTGTATCGACTGCGGACAGGGAGAAGAACTCGACGGGCTGGAAGAAAGAGCAAAGCTTTCCGGTGCAGCCAAGTTATATATCGAAGATATCGTAGATGATTTCGCTGATAACTACATCGTACCTTGCGTTCAGGCACATGCCGTATACGAAGATGAATATCTTCTGGGAACTTCTATGGCCCGTCCTGCAATTGCAAAACGTCTCGTAGAGATTGCACGTAAAGAAAATGCTGTTGCTATCTGCCACGGTGCTACAGGTAAAGGTAATGACCAGATCCGTTTCGAAC
>URTM01000008.1 GCA_900550865.1 uncultured Dorea sp.
TCTGGAACTCCTCAGTCATTCCGATTCCGGTATCCCGGCAGACAAATTCCATTGTGGTCATTCCTGGCTGTCCGGCTGGGATTTCCATGCAGCTGATATAGATATGTCCGTTTTCTCTGTTATATTTCACCGCATTGGACAGGATATTCATCATCACCCGTTTCACATACCCCGGACTTCCAATAAAATCCCGGTGTGTGATTTCTTTTTTCTCCCACACGATCCTGATATTCTGTTCTGCAGCCATCTGCTCGATTACAGCAAGTACTTCCCTTGAAATACTGCTCAGATTAAATGGAATCTCTTCCAGAACGATTTCGCCTGACTCCAGCTTACTCATATCCAGAATTTCATTTACCAGTTCCAGCAGCAGGTTAGATGCTTCTTTCACCTTTGTTCTGTATTCCGTCTGCTTTTCCATATCATCTGCATAATAGTCTGCCATATGTACCATGCCGCAGATTCCATTGATCGGAGTCCGGATATCATGGCTCATTCGCTGTAGAAACTCTGTTTTTGCCTCATTGGCTGCTTCTGCCTTTTTTGCAGCAATCAGAAGTTCTGTTTTATATTTTTCATCTTTTTCCTGTTCCTGTTTCTGATGTGACTGATTGGTTCTGTATGTCCAAAACCAGAATATACTAAACATCAGGAAATAAAGAAAAATAACGCTTATCACATTTAATGGAAGGTTATGGAACACTTCTGTATCCGAAAGATACGCATAGATATAATAATCACGCTGCTTCAGCATGATTCCGTAGCATCCGGTTCCTTCATTCTTCAAATGATAAATGTGCTGACTGTCTGTATGCTTTTTCATTGCCTGAACAACTTCGTTGTCGGCTGTATTCTGCCCCAACAGACTCTCATCATTGCTGGCAACAACTGTCCCGTTGTCTGCAACAATAATTGTTCCATCTTTCTGGACACTATAGCCGTTTAAAAGGCCCTGTATCGTCAGGGTATAGTTTCTGACAAATTCAGGAGATGTATAATAGTAGATTACAACAATCCCCGGTGCATCTTTTCTGGCACAGGCTGCAATGTCGATACGTGACCCGTCTTCTCTGGTAAATCGTTCCGAATAAGATCTTTCTTCATATCCGGCAAAATCTATAATAATATCTTTTTGCAGGTATTCCGTAATCTCATCGGTCAGAGATTCATCCGTGCTGTATTCACAGTCCGTCTTTCCTTCTGCATTCAGTACAATGATACCATCCACCCAGAGAGTCTGCAGGTTTCCTTTCAGGAACTCCTGGCTCAGCTGACCACCGTTTTCTGTTTCTATGTTAATATTTGTACTCATTTGTCTGGCACTTTCAATCGCCCGAAGAAGACTTTTGGATTCCGAAGATTCATTATAATGGGTGTAGGTGGAGCACTGCACTTTCACATAGTTTACAATCTCCACCATTCTTTTCTCTGCTTCTGCTTTTTCTGCGTGGAAGAAATAAAACAGAGAGACTACAGCCACACAGATTCCAATCAGGCCACCGAGCAGCTGGATTCGTTTTTCTTTTTTCTTTCTCTTAATATCCAAGATCATCCACCTCCAGATACTTTTCCGGATCATCCAGATATTTTTCAACAATTTTCAGGGATGTGCCATCCTGACGCATTTCTTCCAGTGTCTGTTCCATCTGCTCACAGATTCCTCTGTCATCATTTTTTGCAAAAGCAACACCTATTCCGGTGAGCATCAGAGGTTCTTCCAGAATACGGAAGCTTGCATCATAATCTTTCATATACTGGACAACAGATTCTTCATGTGCGGCAACTGCATCTACATATCCTTTTCCCAGAAACGTATAGATCAGTTCTCTGTGGCCAAGGCTGATCAGATTCCCCAGTTTTGGGATTCTCTCATCCGTCCGCTTCAGAAAGATACCTTCCGGTTTGGTTGTGGACTGGACGGCAAGATTCTTTCCTTCCAGATCACTCAGTTTATAGATGTCACTGCTCTTATTTACGGCAACTACCTGACGGCTTGCTATGTATGGTCCTGCCCAACGGTAATCATCAAGACGTCCTTCCATGGAAAAGCAGCCCATTATACAGTCAATCTCTCCTCTCTCCACAAGTTCTTTTTTCTTCTCCCAGTTAATCTGGACAACATCCACCTGATATCCCATTCTTTTGAAGGCTTCTGTAGCAAGTTCTACATCTATGCCCGTCGGTACGCCATCCTCATTCAGATAATTGTAGGGTGGATAACTGTCACTGCCGAGGGTAATAACAGGCTTTTCTGTTTCTTCTTTCGTGTTATCTGTGTTTTTACACCCTGCCAGGGTAACTGCTAAAATTCCCGCAAGCAGAATGCCTGCAATCACTCTTTTTCCTTTTATTTTCCGTCTATTCCTAACTATCCTTTTCGTTTTTTTCATATCTTGTTTCCTGCCATTTGTTACTATTCAATGACCGGCGGTTCGATGCCCCCCCCGCCGCAAATTCGTGTCAATTTATTGATGCATACCATTATTTATGTTCTGCTCGTTCCATAATCTAATGTTTTACGATCCAATAAATTTACTTTTTGATTATATATTGTCTTGTTGATTTTAGTCAACAATAGGCGCTTATTTTTATCCTCTATTGTGGATATAATTTAACAATACGAGAGGAGATGTTTTTACACCAATGTCTGACAGCGAATTATGTTTACAGGAAATCGGAAAAAAGAATAATGGAACGTAGAAAGAAACTGGGGCTTAACCAAAGCTCGTCGAAGGGCTAACAAAAAATATAATGATCATTTCGTTGAAATCAAGGTTCGTGTCACCCCAGAGAAGCGTGCCATCATTAAGAACCACGCAGAAAAGATGGGTGAAAGTGCCACTGCCTTTATCAATAGAGCAATCGATGAAGCCATGAAACGCGATCAGGAATCAACTCCCGAAACGTAAACCATCCGGTGACGTATGGATACATTTCCACACATCACCGGATGGTTTTTTCTCTCATGAGTTATCTCCGTTGTGTAATTTTCTATATGAGTATATTTGCAACAATGATCCCCATCTGCATGTTTTTTCGTTATTTTCTACACATTTCAAATGGTCTAAATTATTCTCCAGCCAAAACTGACGTAATGTAATTCCTCGCCTGCTCTTTACATCACTTCCTTTACAAACAGTTTGACCTGATATCATTGACAACCTCTCCGTATCCATATTCTTCTCTTACCTCTTCTTATACACCACCAGCTCCGGATTCTCTCCACCTTCCTCATACGTACAAACCATAATAAAATCCATCCCCGCCAGCACTCCAAAGCACCGGTCGCCGCCAAACTCACACTCCAGCTGATTCCCCAGATACGTCGTCTGGTCATCCAGGAATTTCACACGTTTGCCATTCGGCAGCGGATACTCCAGATTCACATACTTTCCGACAAGCGCATTCAGCTTTTCAACTTTCGGCATTCCTTCTATCTGCAGATCATTGATTTCCTGTATCAGCTGCTTCTTGAATGCCTCAAATTCTCCGTTGTCACCAAGCTCCTCATATCGTTTCCAGTAATCTAACTTCGGAAGCAGCTCCTTCATATAAGTACGCACCTGTTCCTCTGTGAAATTCTCATTAACCATATTTTTCACACATACATCAATCAAATCGTCCATATTACTGTAAGTATAAGTGCCATCCGCATAGCACCATTTACAATAGTCTTCGTTCAGCGTACCATCACTGTCATGGCTTATGATTTCATCATCTTCAAGCGGCATTCCACAGCACTGACAGATTAACTTTCTAGGTGCACCAAGAAGCGTATTGATCGACACCCCGAATTCCTTTGACAAAAGCTTCAATGTCTCTGTATTCGGAACTGTTTCCCCATTTTCCCAGCGAGATACTGCCTGTCTTGTGACCATAACTTTGCCGGCCAGTTCGTCCTGAGATAAGCCTTTCTTCGTACGAAGTTCTAATATAACATTCTTTGTTTCCATCGCATCTAC
Organism: uncultured Dorea sp.; assembly: GCA_900550865.1. Lineage (GTDB taxonomy): Bacteria > Bacillota > Clostridia > Lachnospirales > Lachnospiraceae > Dorea_A. The sequence continues at coordinate 3,963 of URTM01000008.1, forward strand.
CTCCGTTATCGATATACCGATATCTTATCAGAAAAGCTTCTGACCGGAAAGCAACCTGCTGTTTCCCCGGCTGTTTTTCCATCGGTTCAGAGTGTGTCTGAAGATTGTAGAAACGATTTTTCAGACACCACTTTTGTCTTCTTTATATACTTCGGACTAAAAATTTCGAGTTTAAAACTTCAGGCTTGAAAATCTGGACTTAAAAGCTCGTTCTCCAGAGTGGTATCACATTAATCACAGGTTCTTCATATGGATGTACCTTTTTCACGGATTCAATCGTCTTGTCAACATTTTCTGTATACACGGTTACTTCCACTTTCAGCTCCGGCTCGCAGCTGATCTCGCCATTGGTTCCGATATACGGATCACACCCGTCAAGCGGACGCCAGTAACCCGTCACCGGACTTACCGACATACAGGAATCATAGTTTCCGATATGCCCTGCATCGACTTCCTGCAGTGCCTTCTGTACCACTTCCAGATGCGTCGGTGGGAGAAATATCTCTAATTTGCAATATTTAAACTCCATACAGCTCTCTCCTTTTTTATGTATGCTTTGGCAAGAATCCCTTACTCGTCTTCACGATCACCTTATCAAATACCATGAACATCGACGGCAATACAAAGATAACCACGATCATACTGATGATCGCACCTCTCGCCATCAATATACACAGTGAACTGATCATATCAATATTCGAATACAATCCGACACCGATCGTCGCTGCAAAGAAGCTCAATGCACTTACCATGATCGACTGTGCCGATGCGCGGTGTGCAGTTGTGATCGCATCGTATTTTTCTGCTCCGTGATTGCGTTCTCTCTTATATCTTGTCGTCATAAGAATTGCATAATCTACGGTAGATCCAAGCTGGATCGTGCCGATAACAATCGATGCAACGAATGGCAGCTTCGTTCCTGTATAATATGGAATTCCCATATTTACAAATATCGCAAATTCAATCACACCAACCAAGATGATCGGAAGTGAAATGGACTTGAACAGTATTAATATGATCACAAAGATGATACCGATCGATACCACACTGACCGTCTTAAAATCTGTATCTGTAATATCGATCAGATCTGCCGTCAGTGGTCCTTCCCCGATCAGCATACCGCCTTTGTCGTATTTGTGCAAGATCTTATTCAGCTCTTTGATCTGGGCATTCAGTTCATCCGATGCGACCTTATACTCAGAATTGACCAGAAGCAGCTGATACTTATCATTCTTCAGCATCTCGGTTACGGAATCCGGGATCATACTCTGCGGGATTGCCGGTCCGATCAGTGCATCCAGACCAAGTGCCCATTTGACACCATCCACATCATCCATCTTGTTGATCATCTTTGCCACATCTGCGGATTCAACCGAACTGTCCACGAGAATCATGTGTGTCGTGTTCATGTTATAATCTTCCTTCAGTTTTTCATTTGCAATGATACTCGGAAGATCCTTTGGAAGCGTCTCATCCAGATTGTAATAAACGGACGTATGATTATTTCCATAGATTGCCGGGAATAAAAGCACGAGGAATATAATTACATAGATCATATAGCGCTTCGTAACTTTATCCGATATCCTTCCGATATCCGGAAGAAATGGCTTATGCATGGTCTTCGTGATCCACTTATCACAGCATAGGATCATGGATGGCAGGATCGTCACACAGGCTATCACACCGAGGATGACACCTTTTACCATAACCACACCGATGTCCATACCAAGCGTAAATGTCATGAAGCACAATGCGATAAATCCGGCTACCGTTGTAACGGAACTTCCGATCACGGATGAGAATGTCTGGGATATCGCATGTGCCATCGCACGCTCTTTATCACCGTTATAGCGGGCTTGCTGCTCTTCATAACTGTGCATCAGAAAGATGGAATAATCCAGTGTCACACCTAACTGCAGTACCGCTGCCAGTGCTTTCGTAATATAGGAAATCTCTCCGAAGAAATAGTTGCTTCCCAGGTTATACACGATTGCCATTCCGATACTCAGCATAAAAAGTAACGGGATAAAATACGAATCCATCGTAAGTCCTAATACGATTACCGCCAGAACAACTGCGATCAGTACATATAACGGTGTCTCTTTCTCCGCCAGGTTCTTCGTATCCGTAACAATTGCAGACATACCGCTTAAGAAGCACTGCTTTCCGGCCAGTTTACGGATCTCCCCGATCGCTTCCATCGTTCCGTCGGAAGAAGTACCTTCATCAAAGAAGATTGCCATCATCGTGCCCGTATCCGAATTGAATACTTCATAGACATCTTTCGGTATCATGCTCTTCGGCATGCTGATATCCGCAAGTGAATCGTACCACAGAACCTTCTGCACATGATCTACTTTTTCGATCTTTGCTTTCAATGCCGATACATCTTTATCTTTCATTCCGTCCACGATAAACATTGAAAAAGCACCGGTTCCGAAGTCTTTTACTAGGATATCCTGCCCCTGCATCGTCTCAATGTCTTCCGGCAAATATGTCAGCACATCATAATTGACTCTTGTATTCACATATCCAAGTCCCGCCGGAATCAAGAGTAAGATACTGATGATCAGTATCGGAATTCTGAACTTCACTACCTTTTTACCAAATGCAACTATATTCATAACCGCCCCTCCTTTTATGACCATTTCTTTATAGCCTTTTTTATTGCTTTTTACTCTTATCAGCATTTATGACTATTGGTCATTTTTTATATCTAATTGCAATATACATCAAAAAAGACCAAGAGTCAATACAGTTTTTGACTATTGGTCATTTTTATTCTTATACAATTTTCTCCGATTGTATCGCTGCATTTGCAGGTTGATATTTTCCTATATTTCCAACATTCCAAGTCTTGCCAGAACTTTCAGATCCATGTTCTTTACATTGTCTCCAAACTGGATACGGATGTGCTCACCTTCCATGTCTACAACAACACCCTCCCCGAATTTCTTATGCTTTACAATCATGCCTTCACCAAGTGCATCCGCAAGTTCCTGATAGCTTTTTCCCGGTTGTTTCTGAAATCCATGACCGGTGCCGTATCCATGATACATTCCATTTCCCTTTATACCATATGTTCCCGCCGGACTATAATCTCCCCATTTTTTTTGTCCTGTATATTCTTTTTGCTGATTCTCTCTCAGATTCCTCTTTCCCAGCAGCTCACTGCAGAATTTGGACGGCTTATTCGTCGTAAATACATTCAGCTGATTCTTTGCCCTGGTCACACCTACATAGAAAAGCCTTCTTTCTTCCTCATAAGTTTCAAGTTCTTCTTTCGATGCCGTCCGCGGATTTGCCAGAACTTTTTCCGGCAGTATCCCATCCATAATATCCAGAAGATAGACGGTATCATATTCCAGTCCTTTACTCGCATGCATGGTAGACAGAATAAACGGACAATCCTTATCTGATACTTTTTTCTGAATGATTGCTCTCAGTTCTTCCAGTCGTTCCAGTAATTTTTCCGGAGATTCTACCCTGCTTCCGATCAGCCTGACCGTCTCCAGCTTATTTGCATTCATGCCCATTTTTTTCAGATAATCCTGATATCCCATATATGTCAGAATCTGGTTGACGGCCTCATCCCCCGGCATATTTAAGATACGTACCATCTGCCGTTTCAGATTACGGACATTATCTTCCTGATATTTCTCCAGATTACCGTATTTTAATGCCGCATCCAGCACTTCCATATCTTTCTCCTGACTGATCTGTGCATATCTTAATGCATCTTTCTTGTTAAAGAACAATTTCAACCGGTAATAGATCTGCATGAATAGTTCCGTATCTTTTGGATCCATTGCGAACCGGATGATATTCTGCACATCCAGGACCGTCCGGTGGGTAAAAAAGGAAAGTTCCGCATTCCGCATGCGATATGGGATATTCTTTCTTTCCAGCAGATCGATCAATGGAATTGCACACTCGTTATCACGGTACAGAACTGCTGTCTCCGTACATTCCTGTGCCGCTTTCATCAGATACACATACTGTGCCTTTCTCGATTTTAAAGAAATTTCCCTGATATCCGGTCCGGCTTCTCTTGCGGCTCTCATATGCTTCTCATGCCGGAGTGTATTCTTCTGAATGAATTTATCTGCTGCTTCTACAATCTTTGCATTCGAGCGGAAATTTTCTTCCATCAGAAGGACTTTTGCCCCCGGATGATTCTTTTCAAATGAGAGCAATGCCTCCGGGTACGCAGCCCGGAAGCCATAGATACTCTGATCCTCGTCCCCGACCATAAAAAGATTGCCTGTTCCGGCTGCCAGCAGCGCAATGATCGCATGCTGGATCTTCGACGTATCCTGCGCTTCATCTACACAGATATATGGATATCTGTTTTGAAAATATGCAAGCACCTCCGGATCTTTCCGCAGCATATTATAGGCATACAACATCTGGTCATCATAATCCATCAGCTTCTGTTCCCGCATCTGCCTGCAGTATTCATGATAGATTCCTGCGATCCGGATATCGGATTCTTCCTCTAACTTCTGAAGTTCTTCTTCATTCAACATCATATTCTTAACGTAAGTAATCAACGTTCTTACATTTTTCAGATCACTCTCTGTCGGATAGCCCATACCATATTCCTGACAGATCCTGATCAGCATACCCGTTGTAGTTTTTTCATCCTTCACCAGTTCGAACGGCGTCTTTCCGATCCGTCTTCCGTAATACTGGATGATCCTTGCACAGATTCCGTTGATCGTACGGAATTCCAGCCTTTCTGCCATCTCCGCACCAAAACGGTCTGCAAATCTTCTGGACATATCCTTTGTCGCCGCAACTGTATATGTAACCGTAAGTATGCTCTCAGGACGTATGTTCTTACAATAGATCATATACCCCAGACGTGTCACCAGTACCGTAGTCTTTCCTGATCCCGGCACAGCAAGAAGCAGTACCGGCCCTTCCGTGCTCTGTACTGCTTCTCTTTGCTGTTGATTCAGTTGTACCGGGAATGTTGTTTCAAATTCTTTCCATTCCATATATTATCTAAGTACTCCTTTTAATGTGTGCATCAGTATATTGATATCGATCGGTTTCGCAACATGCGCATCCATCCCCGCTTCAAATGCTTTCATCCTGTCTTCATCGAAGGCATTTGCCGTCATGGCAATCACCGGTATCCTTGCCCTGCTGTCGTCCAGACTCCTGATGGCTTTTGCTGTCTCGTAACCATCCATATTCGGCATCTGTATATCCATCAATACTGCATCATAGTAACGCTTCGGTCTTTCTTTTAACATCTGCAGGCAGACTCTTCCGTCTTCTGCACGCTCTACCTCCATTCCAGATTCCGTCAGGATTGTACATGCAATCTCTGCATTCAGATCATTGTCCTCTGCCAATAAGATCCGCATCCCCTTTACCTGCTCTATATTGCCTTCTATATCTCTTTCTTCCTGTTTAAATGCATTGTCTTCCCGTCCGGTCTTAAGCGGCAGTCTCACTTCAAATCTTGTACCTTTTCCGAGTTCACTCTCTACATCGATCGTTCCATTCATCAGATCGACCAGTGATTTTACAATCGGCAGTCCAAGTCCGGTACCGATCACCTTGCTTTCTGTCGTGGAATGTTCTCTGGTAAATTCTTCATAAATGTGTGGAAGATACTCTTTACTCATACCGATACCTGTATCCTCAACCACGATTTTATAAATAGATTCATCTGTATGTTCCGATGGTTCTTCAGTAATGTTGAATGCAACTTTCCCACCTTCCGGTGTATATTTCAGAGAATTACTCACAATATTCAAAATGATTTCCCTGACTTTCGTCTTATCACAGATCACATACTTATGCTGCACATCCAGTGTGCAGGTATATTCCAGATGTTTTTCGTTCACTGTCGGTTCAAATACTGCCTGCAGTGAATGCACCAGTTCTTCAAAATTCCCCTCTTCTGTTTTTAAAGCAGCCTCTCCACTTTCAATTCTTGCCATTTCCAGAACATAATTGATGATCGACAATAGAAATGTACTGGAGGTATGGATCTTTTCGATATAATCCAGCGCACGCTCTTTCTCATCAATATGCGTTTTCAGAAGTTCTGAAAATCCCATGATCGCATTCATTGGAGTACGTATATCATGACTCATATTGAACAAAAATCTGGTCTTCGCTTCATTCGCTGCTCTTGCATCATCTACCGCTTTTTGAAGTTTTACTTCATGCATGTAATCCTTATATCTCCGGATTTCAAACTGATAATAACAGGCAGCCAGCATCCCTGCCACCAGGATTCCTACTATGATGCCAAATAATATCTGCTCAAATGTGATCCAGCCCTCCTGTGGAACAATTTCAAAATACCATGTATCATTCGGTACCGAACACTTCACCCTCATTGAATTTTCTGTATTTAACTTTTTACTTTCAGCAATTACAATCTTTTCACCGTTGTACAGATCCTTCTTCCATATCTGATAGTAATATCCGGCCTCCTCAAGTTTCTCCAGTTCAATCTCTTTCATGAACTTTTCCCAGTTCATGACCAGAATTGAAAATCCCCAGAACTCTTTCTTCCCATTCTCATCCGTCCTGTAAATCGGATCAAACAGAAGTGATCCCGTACCTCCCTGTACCAGCTCATATGGACCTGCGATCGTATATTTACCACTCTTCTTCGCAAGTCTTGCTTCCTTTACTCGCGCCGGATTCTGCAGCATGTCCAGTCCGATTGCTTCCTCGTTTCCCTTTAACGGATATGCCTGATTCACAACTCCGTCCTTTGCCAGTTCATGAGCTTCGATCACACCTGTTTCATCCCGCATGAGCTGTGACACCGTTGCAAAAGACTTCTCATCCATATCATATCCGGCTTCGATCGTCCGTTTGATCAGATTCGATTCTGCCAGATACTTATTTAACTGGGATTCTACTCTGCTTATTGTCGATTCCGCCGTATATTCTGCTTTTATTTTTTCCTGCTTTTCCTGGTTCTTATTCAGCAGACATACACACCCCTGTATAACTAAAAATGTTATGATAAATACAATCAGTGTCTTTATCTTTATCGTTTTCCGATCTATTTTCCGTATCATTTTACAATTCCTGCTTTTTGTTTTCTTTATGTAAATTGATTCTGCAGATCCTTACTTTCTCTTCATCATTTACTTTAACAGATTTCTTACCATCTCTGCATCGAATGTAACAGACTTCACATGGTCTACCTCGATCTGATACAAGGCATTTGCCGCAATGTGTTCTGCTGCCTGCTCCAGATCACGGATTCCGGAGGTATTGGAATATAATTCGATCACTTCATCCAGACCTTCTTCACTCATGATACATTCATCTTCTCTGAGGCTCATTCTCTTTAATACCTTCGGAAGTGCGAATTTGGAGAAGATTACTTTCTTCTCTTCCGGTGTATAATCCGGGATATCGATCACGGCAAAACGTGACATCAACGGTGCACTGATCTGAGACTTGTCATTCGCAGTCGCGATCGGATATACACCTACCGTCGGGATCATACACTCGATATAGTTGTCTGTAAATCCAAGGTTGTCCAGTAATGTCAGAAGTACATCGGCCGGATTGCCATTACCTTTTCCGGATGCGGCTTTGTCAAGCTCGTTGATGATGAATACCAGATTGGATTCTCCTGCCATGGCAAATGCATCCATGATGATACCGGTCTTTGCATTTGCATAGATACGGGAACTTCCGGTCAGCTGTTCCGGGTCATTGATCGAACTCATATCCAGTGTTGTCCAAGGAAGCTTCAGGATACGTGCTACCGCATAGGCAATCTGTGACTTTCCAGTTCCGGCAGGTCCTACTAACAGAAGTCCGTATGCCGGTAATGTATGTGTACGGTTAATCTGGATGATCGTCTCAATAATTCTCTGCTTTACGCGTTCCATTCCATAAAGCTCTTCATCAAGAATACGACGCGCCTCATCCGGATCGATCGCTTCAAAATAATTGCTCTTCCACTGTACATTCATCATGATGGAAAGTGCTCTCTGTGCATGGCGTCTTTCCTCCGGTGATACTTCGTGCGAACGTGCCACAGCAAGGTTACGTCTTGCCCACAGACGGATATTGTCCGGAAGTGTTCTTCCCGCACAGTTCATAAAGTCAGTGATACTCTGAAGACTGGTAAGCTTCATATCGTCTCCCGCTTCGTCTTCATCTTCTTCATCCACTTCTTCTGCCGGTGCATTGCTTGCCAGAAGACGTTCAATCATAAACTGCAGGAATCCATCTTCTGCAGATAACTTCGTACCACCGCCAAATGCGATCTCACGGATCTTGTATACTGCATATCCTTCTTCTGTATTCTCACCTGAGAGACGTACATTGATATGGTTCTCTCCGAGCCATTTTAACAGGCTTACGAATCTTGCATCAATCTTTAAAATATCTGCACTTACCGTTCCGTCTTCCTGCTGGAATTCGAAAGATGTTCTCTTGACTGGGTTGGTGAATACACCACAGGAATGATGATTCCACTGGCGGATCTTATTATCCAGGACCATCATTGGCTTTTCGGCTGTTGCTTCATTTTCATTCGAGCGGATTACGGTATAAGTACATTCCGCTGGTTTCTTTTCGTCTGGTGTTGAATTAAAATCAAAAACTGGCATTTGTTTTCTCCTTTGTTTCCTTATCATTTTAATTTGATTTTCTTTGTATCTTTCTATATTTCTTTATGTCTATGCATATCCTTGCAGATTTCACGTATATTTCGTGCATATCATGTATAGTTTATCATTCTTCCGAATTCTTTCCAAGTCTGATTTTTTCCATTTTCTTCACAAATTCCTCATCCGCATGATCAAACAGATAATTCCTGTCACTCACTCTCTGCTTCTCATTGTCCTCTTCGATCAGCTTCTTCGTATATTCAACCTCTTCTAAAAAATCTCTGGAAGAAATACGGGTTCCGCCCTGTCCCATCGTGATCACCTGCTCTACCCCATCGGAAGTCACAACTGTTACATGATACTTTCTTCCTATATGATGAACAACCTTTTCGATGTACTGATCGGCTGTCTCTGCTTCTTTTGTATATACAACATGAATATTATGATACTTCTGGATCTCTAATGCATAACCCTCTACCTTGTATGCATCGAACACAAGAATCAGAACGCATTTCTTATATCCCTGATAATTACACAGAATGTCCATCAGCTTATCCCGTGCCGCTTCAATATTGACTTTCGCCAGTTCTTTCAGTTCTTCCCATGCGAAGATGACATTGTAGCCGTCAACCAGCAGATATTCCTGCATGGCTTCTTCTTTCTTCCGCTGCTTTTTGGCATAGTCACTCTCATATGTCTGTGGCCTCAGTCCGCCTTTTTTTTCTACTTTTCCGTATGTCCGGATAAAAATCTCTTCCAGTTCTTTTTCTTCCGCTTTGGAATAGACTTTCGGAGTTCTTGCAGCTCTCGGCATCTGACGGGCAGCCTGTTCAGACTGTCTCTTTGCTTCTTCTAATGCACGTTCCTTTTCTAACTGATTCTCCAGATGCATATATTCCGGTACCTTATCCCATGAAACGTTAAATCCTGCACCATGAGAGCAGAATACGGAACCGGTCGGGTTCTCGATGTCACGTTCCGGATCATAACCAATCTCTTCGATCACTGCTTCTGCATTCTGGCAAGGTTCATAGCCGCGGAACGTACAGGTCAGATGTCCCTGTCCTCTTGTATAGGAATTCACTTCCATCTGATAATCCCGCATACCTGCAACCGGAGCATAACCTTCGATCATCGTCATCTCGCCTTCTGTCTGCGGCGTGCCAGCTTCTCCGTTCATCCGCTGGATATCCGTAAGCGCCCGTCCGATCATCCCGGATGGGACTTCCAGCTGAAAATCATAATACGGTTCCAGCAGCATACTTTCTGCCTGCATCAATCCCTGACGCACCGCACGGTAGGTTGCCTGACGGAAATCCCCGCCTTCGGTATGTTTCAGATGTGCCCGTCCTTCCGTCAGTGTGATCTTCATATCCGTGATCACGGAACCGGTCAGCACACCTCTGTGTTCTTTCTCCAGAAGGTGGGTAAGGATCAGACGCTGCCAGTTCTTATCTAACATATCTTCACTGCAGTCTGTTCCGATCACAATACCGCTGCCTCTTTCTCCCGGCTCCATTTTCAGATGTACCTCGGCGTAATGCCGAAGTGGCTCGAAATGTCCCACGCCTTCCACGGTGTTCTGAATGGTCTCTTTATATACGATATTTCCCGTATCAAATTCCACATCCACGCCAAACCGTTCTTTGATAAGACTCTTTAATATCTCGATCTGGACAGCTCCCATGAGTTTTGCATGGATTTCTCCCAGTTCTTCATTCCACACGATCCTAAGCATCGGGTCTTCTTCTTCGAGTATCCGTAAGCTGCCGAGCATTTTGTGAACATCGCAGCCTTCCGGAAGTTCGATCTTGTAGCTTAAGACCGGTTCCAGTGCCGGGGCTTCGGAATCTTCTTCGCTTCCCAACCCTTCTCCCGGATAGGTATAATTAAGTCCCGTCACGGCACAGACCATACCAGCTTTCGCATCCTGCACCATCTCGTATTTTTCACCGGAATAGATACGGATCTGGTTGACCTTTTCTTCCCAGCCGTTCGCTTCTTCCACAGATCCACTTTGTGTACCGTCTGCCTCATTCTTACTCTGCTTTCCTGTCGTTCCGGTTAATGTATCTTTTACTTTCAGGATTCCTGATGTTACTTTCAGATGCGTCAGACGACTTCCAGATGCATCTCTCGATATCTTGAAAACCTTCGCGCCAAAATCACCTGTACCAGCGTCTGTATTATTTATCCGCTCATTCCGTTCCATATAAGCAGACATCCCATCCATGAATTCCTGCACACCTTCGATTCTCAGCGCCGAACCAAAATAACACGGATATACTTTCCTGTTTCCGATCATCTCTGCAATCGTATCTTCTTCTACTTTTTCCGATTCCAGATACTCTTCCATCGCTTTCTCATCACACATGGCAAGACTGTCATACGTTTCTTCCGACATGTCTGAAAAATCAATACATCCCTCATCCAGTCTGTTCTGTAGATCTGCCAGTACTTTTTCCTTATCTGTTCCGACCTGATCCATCTTATTGATGAATAAGAACGTCGGTATCTGATACCTTTTCAGCAGGCTCCAGAGTGTACGTGTATGTCCCTGCACCCCATCGGCCCCGTTGATCACCAGGATCGCATAATCCAGTACCTGCAAGGTACGTTCCATCTCTGCCGAAAAATCCACATGTCCCGGTGTATCCAGAAGAGTTATCCCCAGATTGCCCATCTTTAATTCTGCCTGTTTGGAAAAGATCGTGATCCCTCTTTCCCGTTCCAGTTCGTATGTATCTAAAAATGCATCTTTGTGATCCACTCTTCCGAGTTTTCTGATCTGTCCGCTTAAGTACAGCATGCATTCCGATAATGTCGTCTTCCCGGCATCTACATGCGCCAGAATTCCTATTGTAATATGTTTCATATTTTCATTCCTTACTGTCTTTTCTTTTTTCTTTCTTTTGTCTTCTATCTGCTTCTTATTTTGACTGATTTCATGCTTATTATCTGTCATTATCAGTCGCTATTACCATTACTTATCAGTATTCTTTTTTACGATATTCTTATTATACAACATAATTTATATTTTGTACTTTTTTTCGAAATTTTGCAATTTACTATTGTTTTTTCCCGCAAAATCTGTTTGACTATTAGTGAGGACATATTAAAAAAAATAATAAATAAGCGAGGTATTGTTATGAAACCAATAAAAGAAGGTAAAGTCCGTGAAATTTATGATAACGGAGACAGCCTGATTATGGTTGCCACTGATCGTATCAGTTGTTTTGACGTAATTCTTAAGAATATTGTTTCCAAGAAAGGAACTGTTCTGACACAGATGTCTAAATTCTGGTTCGACCTGACAAAAGACATTCTTCCAAACCACATGATCTCTACTGATGTGAAAGATATGCCTGAATTCTTCCAGAAACCAGAATATGACGGTAACAGCATGATGTGTAAAAAGCTTGAGATGCTTCCAATCGAATGTATCGTACGTGGTTACATCACAGGAAGCGGCTGGAAGAGCTATCAGGAGAATGGTACTGTATGCGGCATCAAGCTTCCGGAAGGTTTAAAAGAATCGGATAAGCTTCCAGAGCCAATCTATACACCATCCACAAAAGCTGAGATCGGAGATCATGATGAAAATATTTCTTACGAGCAGAGTATTGAACACCTTGAGAAATATTTCCCTGGAAAAGGAGAAGAATACGCAGCCAAACTTCGTGACTGTACAATCGCTCTCTATAAAAAATGTGCAGACTATGCATTAACACGCGGTATCATCATTGCCGATACAAAATTCGAATTCGGTCTTGATGAGAATGGCAACATGGTGATCGGTGACGAGATGCTGACACCGGACAGTTCACGCTTCTGGCCTGTAGAAGGTTATGAGCCGGGACATGGACAGCCGTCATTTGACAAACAGTTTGCACGTGACTGGCTGACTTCTCACCCTGGAAATGACTGGGATCTTCCAGATGAGATCGTTCAGAAAACAATCGACAAATATCTTCAGTGCTACAAGATGATCACAGGCGAAGAACTTGCTTAATTTTCCTGTATTTTAGAAAACCAACTCCTTGCGGTTTTCTCAGATATCTGATTAGGTAGCGATATATACTCCCGTCAGGGACTGCCACATTGACAGTTTCTGACGGGAGTCTTATTTTTTCATCTTTGGCTCGAACACAAGCGATGCGAGATAGCCAAAGATGAGTGCTGCCGATATTCCCACGGCACTCGCCTTGAATCCTCCCATAAAGATTCCAATGAATCCTTCTTTATCCACGGCTTCTTTGACGCCTTTCCACAGAAGATTACCGAATCCCAATAATGGTACACTGGCACCTGCTCCCGCATACTCCTGGATAACCGGATAGATTTTCAGTGCTCCCAGCACAGAACCACTGCACACCAGAAGCACCATGATCCTTCCCGGCATCAGTTTTGTCCGGTCCAGTAATATCTGCGTCAGGGCACAGATCAGACCGCCTACCCAGAATGCATTGATATAGTCCATCTTTTTCTTCCTCCTGCCAATCTTTTTCATATTTTCATGTAATTCATATTTCAACAGTACACTATTGGTATGACAGTCATCTAGCAGTGTTCCAGCACAATTCCATGTGCAATTCCCGGAACGCTTGCGCCTTCATTATAGCTGACCGTCGACATCAGTGCTCCCGTTGGAACAAACAACACCTTTTTCCACTCTCCCCTTGCAATCTTCGGAAGAATATACGCCGAAAGCGTCGCCGCCGCACAGCCGCAGCCGCTTCCACCTGCATGAGTATCCTGCAGGTTCTGGTCAAATATCGTCATTCCGCAGTCCATGTGATTGACCTTGATGTCATATTCTTTTCCTCTCATCAGATCAAATAAGATGCTCTGTCCCACATATCCGAGATCTCCGGTAATGATCCGGTCATACTCATCTTCCTTTCTTCCGAAATCTTCCAGATTCTGAATGATCGTGTCACAGGCCGCCGGAGCCATACATGCACCCATGTTCTGTGAATCCTTTAATCCATAATCTACGATCTTCCCGACCGTCACACCGGTGATTCTTACATGACTCCTGCTCTTTCCAACAATGAATGCACCGCTTCCGGTCACGGTCCAGTGCGCCGACAGTGGTCTCTGATTCGCGTAGCCAAGCGGAAAACGGAATTCTTTTTCTGCACTTCCGAAGTGGCTGGATGTCACCGCCAGCATCCGCTCTCCATATCCTGCAGCCACACACATCGATGCCAGGGCAAGTGCCTCCCCGGATGTTGAACACGCTCCATATAATCCGAACATTGGTATCTGCAATGTTTCCACTCCCATTGAAGTTGCCACTCCCTGCCTTAAGAGATCCCCTCCGAACAGATACCGGACCGCACCTGCAGTCAAATGTGCTTTCCCCAGTGCCAGCAGGCAGGCCTCTTTCTGCATGGTACTTTCTGCTTCTTCCCATGTGTTCTCCCCGAACATGTCATCCTGCTCCACCATATCGAACATGCTTCCAAGCGGTCCCTCGCCTTCTTTCTTTCCGACTACGGACGCACTTGCCTCAATATACGGAGATGTATCAAATGCTATGCTCTGCTTTCCCTTTATCATCACTTGTGTCCTTTCTTTCTATCGTTCTATCTGTTCCAATCATTTTGTACCGTCTGCTTCCATTGTTCTCATTTTCCTTTGAACACTGGAATTCATACTGTTTTCACACAGATGATTAAAATACTCCTGCCACTTTTAACAGCCAGTAGATCAGTCCCAGCAGCCAGCTTGTAAAGATTCCATACAGGATCACCGGTCCGGCAATGGTAAATATCTTACACCCGATTCCCATAACCTGTCCCTCTTTCTTGTATTCGATTGCCGGTGCTGCTACTGAATTGGCGAATCCCGTAATCGGTACCAGGGCACCTGCACCGCCCCATTTTGCAATCCTCGGGTACAGATTGCATCCGGTGAGCACGACGCTTGTAAGCACCAGAAGCATCGAACACCAGCTCCCGCTCATGTCTTTGTTCAGTCCCAGTTTCTCACAGATATTCAGAATACACTGCCCGATTACACAGATGATTCCTCCCGTGACGAATGCTTTCGCCATATTTGCCGGCAGATTATGCACCGGCGTTTTCTGTTTCACATAATTTTCGTATGCCTGTTGCTGCTTTTTCTTGTCCATATCCTCACCACCTCTTCCAGAAAAATAACAATGCTCCCAGACCTTTTCCTAATGCAATTCCGATAATAATTGCCCCGACTCCTCTCACCAGGCGGATCCTTCTGATAAAGATAGGAAACAGATCCAGCATTTCCGTCAGGGCCATCGCCCAGCAGCCCACAAAGATTCCTCCGAACAGTCCCACGACCGGAAGCAGCCAGCCTCCGAATGGAATAGCCGGGTGATAGACCGAGATTACCGCACCCAGACTTCCTCCAACCGCAATCGCATCCTCATACAGCATAACATGCTCTCCTGTATGCGTCCGGTCTGCGAAGTCAGATACTACTCCCAGGCCGATGATGAAAGAAAACAATCCGCCTGCTGCCGTAATCCCGGCACTAAGCCCCAGAAGTGCCAGACATATGTTTTTTACCCACATCCAGTTCTTTCTCCTTTCTGGAATATGTCTCCACCAACGTTGTCTGTATATCATTCTCATACAGACGCATCTCCACCTCCATCGGTGTCGGATCTACCGACAGCCGTTTTTTTCCGAAATGATTGAAGAATGTCAGAATGCCGATTACGATTCCGACACAGTATGTGAATTCCAGAATCGTAAATCCATTGGACTTTGTACCGGTCAGAAGTTCATAGATCTGTCCGAACATCTTGGTCACACCTACATCATTATTGAATGCCATCGTGGAAAATGCCGCACCAAAGAAACTGATCAGTACCACCGCCGTGATCTTGGCTGCATGAATGATCCCGCCTTTTCCGTCCTGCTCTTCATACGTCACAATAAAGTCCGTCTCTCCGATATTTTCTACTGTTGCATCCGGATAGATCTCATGGATCTTCTGTATGACTTTCAGAACCGATACCACCGTTCTCCGCTGTCTCTTGTTATCCGTGTGATGAAAGGTCAGGAGATGAATACTTCGGATTCTGGCAAGCATTGCCGGATCAGTACATTCGATCTTCAATACATCCCCCAGCATAACGGAGGCCTTCGCCACCTCGATATTCCGGTCTGCTTTTATATATACAGTATCTGATTTTTCCGCCATATCTGTCCGCCTCCATATCTGTTATCTGACGCAGTGCATTTCCCCTGTATCTCTTTCTCTTCTAATCCGTTGTCAGATGTTGCAAATTTCATCCGCACCTCTTTCTCTTCTATCTGCTTCTCTCTCCTCTTGATCAGCGTTCCTTCATTCACCCCGTGATTTCCCTTCACATCATGAAAATAATAGATAAATCCTATGATTACTGCCATTGTAACGACAAAAATCAGGCACATCCTGATCTTCTTTCTGCCTTCATCCAACGTCCTCACCCTTTCTGCCCAGAATTTCCATTTCCCTGATTTATTCCTCTGATGCATTTTGCGTCTCATTCTGGTTCCTGCCCGGTTTTTTACCGGAACTTATGAGTTAGTATGCCGGATTCTGACAATTCTATGCATGGATTTCATACATATCTTTGATCCTGATGTGCCTGTCACAACTGCTCTCTTAGGTTTTTCAATATTTTCTTTTCCATTCTGGATACCTGAACCTGCGAAATTCCCAGTTCTTCTCCCACCTGCATCTGTGTCTTTTCTGCAAAATACCGCAGATAGATCAGCCTTCTTTCATCTCTGTCCAGATCTTTCAGAAGCTCTTTCAGGAGCAGATGATCCACGACTTTTTCTTCTGTAGCATCCTCCTGCCCGACTTTTTCCATCAGTGACATTTCCTGTCCTTCTTTTTTATAGACCGGTCTGTGCAGTGATTCCACATCTGTACAGGCATCCATCGCCATCGTAAGTTCTTCCGGTGTGACCTTTAATTCTTCTGCGATCTCAGCAACTGACGGTTCTCTTCCCAGCTTCTTTCCCAGCTTTTCCTGTACCTGATACGCCTTGTATGACAGTTCTTTCAATGAACGGCTGACCTTGATCATTCCGTCATCTCTTAAGAAACGTTTGATCTCGCCGCTGATCATAGGTACCGCATAAGTTGAGAATTTCACATCATAGCTTAGGTCAAACTTATCGATTGCTTTCAGAAGTCCGATCGAACCAATCTGGAACAGATCTTCCATCTCTGTTCCACGCCCGGCAAACCTTCTTACAATGCACCAGACCAGTCCCGTATTTTCCTCCACAATCTGCGCTCTTGCTTCTTCATCCCCTTCGTGAGATTTCTGAATTAAAGCGATTGTGTGGTCCATACCTTTCGTCCTTTTCCAATTGTCTTTTTCATTTTCACAATAGTTCCTTTTTCTGGTTCAGAACTTACCTCAACCTGATCCATGAATGCCTCCATGAAAGAAAATCCCATTCCCGACCGGTCAAGCTCCGGTCTTGTAGTAAATAAAGGCTCCATCGCCTTTGTCACATCCTCGATTCCTTTTCCATGATCTTCCACTTCGATCTCCAGTGTGTCTCCACAGGTTGTGCAGCGCAGGATGATCTTCTCCACCCGGCATTCATAGCCGTGAATCACCGCATTCGTCACTGCTTCCGACACAGCCGTCTTCACATCCGCAACCTCTTCAACAGTCGGATTCAGTGATGTCATAAAGGACGCAACTGCGACTCTGGCAAATGCTTCATTCGACGAATAACTGTCAAAAATAATCTGCATTTCATTTTTATTTTGAGTTTCATTGGTATTTTCCATTTATTTTTCCTCCTCATATATCTGCATGATTTTTGTTACCCCCGACATGGTCAGGATCTTACGGATCCGTTCACTGGTATGTACCGCACAGACTTCGCCGCCCAGCATATAGACCTTGCGGTAACGCCCCATGATCACTCCGATTCCCGAACTGTCGCAGAATTTCGTATCTGCAAAATCAAATATTACATACCGGATGTGATTATGATCGATCAGATGATCTGCTTCCTTTCTGATCTCTTCTGCATTGTGGTGGTCCAGCTCCCCCGGTAAAAATATAGTCAGATAATTTTCCTGTACCTGATACTTCATGTTACAACTCCCCATTTATATTTTTTATTATTTTTGTATACTTTCGCAACTAAAAAAGGACATACACCTTTTCCGTGTATATCCTTCTCTTCTGTAATTCTATACCAGAACATCTCCTGTCCTAGTTATTATTATCCTTGCTCTTCTGTGCATTCTGCATATCCAGTGCCTCCTGTGCATCGGTTGCCGCCTGGGTTCCTGCATAATCTTCTATAATCTTCTGATAATACGTATTCGCCTTATCCTGCTCACCCTGCTTTTCATAAGACTGTGCAAGCAGAAGCATGGCAGCTCCATCCTGGTATCCTTCATCCATCTGCACTACCTGCTCCAGATTCGTTACCGCAGTATCGTAATTTGCCACCTGATAGTTCTTCTGGGATGTTGCATACAGGCTTTCACAGACCTTTGGATAAATCTTTCCTGTCAGACTGTCATACTCTTCTTTTCCGGAGGCTCCCAGCGTATCTGCATTGATCTTCAAAAGTTCTTCTGCCAGTGCCGAATTACTCATATCGCCGGTTGCTTCATGTGCTACAACTGTCATCAGCGATTCATAGCTTGTCTTCGTGGTCTCTGCTGTCTGCTGCTGATCCTCTGCGGCTTTAGTATCCGCACGGTATATTTCCAACTCTTTCTTCAGTGCACTGATCTGTGATTTCTGTGTCGCAATCTGATCACTGAATTTCACCGTCTGTTTATTCAGCTTGCTTTGCTTCGATGCCGATACCGCCGGCATAACAAGGAACGCCATGACTGCCACTCCTACAACTACACCGATTGCAATATTTACCATCGTATGCAATCCGACATTATCCTTAAGTCCGGATGCAACAGGCTGAATGATCGTCTCATTTCCAATATTATAAGTTACCGTCTGTCTTCTTTTTTTCTTCTTTCCTGTATCCTTATCATCTACCAGACGCACATTTCTCGACTTCCGCACCTGATTCAGTTCATGCATGTAACGCATGGTGATATCATCAGTCTTGTCCAGCTTATGTGCGATCCGGATATTCTTTCTCGCCTCAGAATACTGCTCATCCATAATATAAAGCAATGCCAGAAGCTGATATGCTTTCACATATGTCGGATGCATCTCAATCGCTTTCTTAAGCTGGAGCACCGCCAGATCCTCACAACGCTGGTAACAGTAATCCAGTGCCTGGTTATATCTTTTAATCGCCTGATTGATCTGATCCAGATCATCCTTTTTTTCTTTTATCTTTTTAATATAATAGTTGGCAATATTCTCTTTCGGCTGAAGATTCTTGCTTAACACCCATTCCGTCAGTGCTTCTACCACATCCCCTCTTCCGTAATAGACAAGTCCCAGAAGATTTCTGGATGCGATATTATCTCTGTTATATTGTAAACTCTTTTTCAGCGACGTGATCGCTCCGGTCAGATCCCGGATATTCGCTTTGTTAAGTCCATCGTTATACCAGTAATTAGACTGATACGCCAGTTTTGTTGTATAATCCATATACTTCCCTCTATATTTCTTTACCGCAGTTTACTGTGGATCATCCTGCTTTGTCTGTTCGATTACTTCTCTTAAGAGATCTGTCATGTCTGTCAGATCATCCTGGTAAATCGCATCTCCCAGTTCCTCTACTTCCAGACTCGGCTGGAATTTCTTTAATTCTTCTTCAAAATCAAGCATCTATGGCACCTCCTGCCAGTAACTTCTTCATCATTCCTACGAGGTATAAAGAACCAAGACAATATATCTCGCCCGACTCTCCCCGTTCATCCAGTGCCGTCCTCACGGCATCTTCTAATCGTTCTTTACAATACACTGGTCTGTCTGTATATCTCCGGAAGACATCTGCAAGTTCCACTGCCGGAACTCCTCTTTCGTCTTCAATCTGCGTGACCACATATGCCTTCACATCCAGGTTCTCACACAGATATTCGATCATCTGATCGTACTTCTTATCCGACACTGCGGAAAATAACAATATCATCTCGCCGCATTCAGACTCATCCAGTGCTTTTACGCTTTCTACAAACGCCTGCATTGCTCCCGGGTTATGTGCTCCATCTACCGTGATATGTGCTCCGACCCGTTCCATTCGCCCTTCCCAGTGAAGGTCTGCAAGTGCCGCCTTCCACCGGTCCACATGTATCTCTTCTCCCGAAAGCAGATATTCCGACGTTTCCAGTGCAAGTTCTGCATTCATCGCCTGATAACATCCGCACATCGGTACCTCGAAGATAACATCTTTATCATACGCACTCCGTCTGGAAAATGCAATATATTTACGGTGAACTTCCCGAATTTCATACGCATTTTTCGTAACTTCTCTACAAGATACGCCCAGTTCCGATGCCCTCGTACGAATTACCTCTGACGCTTCTTTATCACTTCCGTCAAAGAATACCGGTACCCCGGGCTTGATAATCCCGGCTTTTTCACCCGCAATCTTCCTGATCGTATCACCAAGGATCGCCGTATGATCCAGACTGATGGATGTGATGATGGAAAGTGCAGGCTTCTCGATTGAATTCGTCGCATCGAGTCTTCCGCCCAGCCCGGTCTCCAGGATAATATATTCTACATCCGTCTCTGCAAATGCAGCCATCCCCATTCCGAATAAGAATTCAAAATAAGACGGATGTTCAATCCCGTCTTCTACCATCTGACGGACCGTTTTTAAAACTTTACGGAATACTTCCAGAAATGTCTCATTGTCAATCTGTACATTATCCACCCGTATCCGTTCATTTACAGATACAAGATGAGGGGATGTAAAGAACCCCGTTCTCTTCCCCTCTGCCATAAGTATGGCCTGTAAGTATGCACATACAGACCCTTTTCCATTGGTTCCGGCGACGTGGACGATTTTCCTGTCCACCGCCGGATTCCCTAATCTTTTTAAAAATAATTTTGTGTGCTCCAGCGTATGTTTTTTGGTAAATTTCGGAATTTCCTCAATATACGCTGCTGCCTCTTCATATGTGAACGCTTCCGGTTCTTTTTTATTCAACATCATATTCCTGATCCACCCAAGATTTGCTCTTATCGGTTGCTGTGCCTTCCTGTTTTACAAGCTGGCCATTCTGATAGGTGTATTTATCAGACATACGGAATATTGTATCACTGGAGCCGACCTGTCCAACCTGTATCACATCTCCGTCCTGCAATTCTGTCTCTGACAGATTGATACGTGTATTATTCAGGAAGTTGCTCTTCTGCTTCTCTCCATTGACATATACACGGCTGTATTTCGTAAAGTTCTCTCCATACAGACTGTATCCGCTGTTCAGCTGCGGAACGATGCTGCTCAGTGACACATCGCGGATTCCCATTACCATGTGGCCTTCCGTGATCGGCGGATTATTGTTGTATACATACTGTTTTCCGTACAGGATATCATACTGCAGAAGTTCCAGATCTGAGAGGTAATTCTTCGTTCCTTTTCTCTGCTGATGGTAATTAAATACTGTACCGGAATGAATATCCAGTCTGTTTAGCACCTCTGACATCAGCTGGTAAGCAGGAATGTTCTTATCCTGTTTTTCAAGTCCGATGTTATCCCAGATTACATAATTCGTATTATATAAGTAACGGCTCTTTAAGTCTTCTGCCTTCAGTCCCATGGTTGGAAGATGGTCTCCGTAGAATACGACTACAGATGGTTCATTTCTTGCTTCCACAGCCTTGATCAGATCACCTACGAACTGATCCATCTCATAGACCTGGTTCACATAGTATTCCCATTTATTTTTCAGTGCTTCATCTTCAATTCCTTCAACTTTGATCTTCGGATTCTCGATCAGCTGTGTCTCCGGATAGTTTCCATGTCCCTGGACACTGACAGTGAATACAAAGTCTTCCTGCTCTGATGTATCCATAGCTTCCATGATATGCTGTGTCAGGATCTCATCCTTCGCCCAGCCGTTCTCTGTCGTCTGAAGGACATTCATGAATTCCTTGCTGGTAAATGTATCAAATCCCATGTTATTAAAGACATTGGCACGACTATAGAAATTACCTGTATTATCATGTAATGCGTGTGTTCCGTATCCAAGTGCGGCAAGTGCTGTTGCAGCGCTCTCTGTCGGATGTTTCTTTGAATATGTCTTATATGGATATTCTCCCGGTCCGAAGTAACGGAGATTCATTCCTGTCAGTACTTCAAACTCTGTATTTGCCGTACCGGCCCCCACCGACGGTACCTTGAAATATCCGGATGAATAGTTCTGGTATAAATTATGCAGGTTTGGACACGCATCTTCAGATGTGGTAAAGAACTCTGCATTTGCCACATCAAAATATGACTCCAGCTGTACTACAATAATATTCGGAAGTTCATCGGAAGAACGGCTTGTGGTACTCTCATTCAGTTCTCCGTTCTTATTGATCTTTGCCATTTTCTTCTTTGTGTACCCGTTTGGCTCACTGATTCCGGTATTGAACAGACTCGCCGAAAAACAGTATGGAAGACCGTAATCTTCATAGGCAAATGCGATATTTCCAAAATACGTAGACACAACTCGTTTATCGATTGCCGCATTTGTTACCAGTGTATAAAGCACGCAGCATACAACGATTCCAACCAATGCCGCAATGTGATGTACTTTTCCGGCATACTGTCCCCCGCGTCTCCACATGGAGATCAGCCAGATCACAAGTGCTACGATTCCGACCGACAGTACAACTACTTCGAATCCGTTACAATAATTATTGATCAGTGCGATTCCGTCTCCTGCGATCTTAAGATCCTGTGCATTAAACGGTGTTACTCGCTTTAACAGAATATATCCATTGGCAATTCCAAGGATAATCCATAATGCGCTGATAATGATACGGACGAAGATCCTCCGCTTGAACAGATATACAATAGAAAAGGTTACGAAG
The DNA here is from genome assembly GCA_900550865.1 of uncultured Dorea sp. Taxonomy (GTDB): domain Bacteria; phylum Bacillota; class Clostridia; order Lachnospirales; family Lachnospiraceae; genus Dorea_A. The sequence goes on from URTM01000008.1 coordinate 26,550, forward strand.
ATCATACACGTATTGTACAAAAATACCAGCGGTGTTCCTGTCATATAGCTCCAGGCAGCAACCATCGAATGTCTGGAAATTGCTTCTATTGTAAAGTTAATGATGCACGCGAGCAGTGCATGAAATATCAAAGAGAATCGGTTCATGAATGCATAGACCGGCTGCATCTTCTTTGCAAATGCACTGTTACGTCTTGCTTCCAGTATTCTCTCACGTCGTTCATGTCTGCCTTTCCAGTATGCAATGACATCCTCTTTCTTCATATTTTTTATTTTGCGGATTTTACCCTTGATATCCGGTTTCTTTAACTGAAGTTTTTTCATATAATCCCCTTTGATATCTAATCCGCAGCTATCCTGTTACCGATAACTGCGGAAATATATTGTTGTCTATAGGTTTTAAGATTTACAACTTTCTTCTCTTAAGACTGTTTTGCTTTTAATCCTTCCAGTCTTTCTTTTACCTGAGCCATCATCTGCTGGTAAGTTTCCAGTTTTTCTCTTTCTTCCTGAACCTTTGCAGCAGGTGCTTTACTTACGAATTTCTCATTATTTAACATACCGTTGGAACGTGCGATCTCTTTGGTAAGTCTTGCCTCTTCTTTTGTCAGACGCTCGATCTCCTGTTCGAAGTCGATCAGTTCTTCCAGTGGAAGGTATACGGTTGCATCCGGAACTACGATAGATACTGCATCTTCTGCAATACCTTCTGTTGTCTTCTGAAGTACCAGTTTATTAAGTGCTGCCATATTCTGAGCTGCATTACTTAACATTGCAAGTCCTGATCCGAGCTGTTCATCTTCACATACAACATAAGCAGTTGCTTTTCTTGAATTTGGAACATTCATCTCTGCACGTACGTTACGGATACCACGGATGATCTCTTTGTAGTGGTCTACAATGTTCTCTGCGATTGGGAAGTTCCAGTCTTTTTCATATACCGGCCAGTCAGACATCATCAGTGACTCTTCTTCCGGTACTAACTTGCTGTAGATCTCTTCTGTAACGAATGGCATGTATGGATGAAGCAGTTTCAGAGATTTCTTCAGTACTTCTTTCAGTGTCCATAATGCATCGTTTGCTCCCTGTGGATCTTCCTCTGCATGGTAGATACGGTATTTTGCAATCTCAATATACCAGTCACAGAATTCATCCCATAAGAAGTCATAGATCTTGGAAAGTGCGATACCAAGTTCAAACTTGTCCATATTTTCTGTTACATCTTTTACAAGGTTGTTGCACTTGGACATGATCCATCTGTCAGCCGGACGTACCGTGAAGTCAGCCGGTTTCTTCAGCTCTTTGTCGCCTAAGTTCATCATAATAAATCTGGAAGCATTCCATACTTTATTTGCAAAGTTACGGCTTGCTTCTACACGTTCATTGTAGAAACGCATATCGTTACCAGGTGCATTACCTGTCATCAGTGTCATACGGAGTGCGTCTGCACCATACTGATCGATGATCTCCAGTGGATCAATACCATTTCCAAGGGATTTACTCATCTTGCGTCCCTGTGAGTCACGAACCAGACCGTGGATAAATACGGTATGGAACGGTGCTTTTCCAGTATGTGCATATCCTGAGAATACCATACGGATTACCCAGAAGAAGATGATATCATAGCCTGTTACCAGGACATCTGTCGGATAGAAGTAATCCAGATCTTCTGTCTTATCCGGCCATCCGAGTGTTGAGAATGGCCACAGTGCTGAACTGAACCATGTATCCAGTGTATCTTCATCCTGTGTAAAGTGTGTGCATCCGCATTTCGGGCATTTCTCCGGTGCACCGTGTCCGACAACTACTTCACCACATTCGTCGCAGTAGTAAGCCGGGATTCTGTGTCCCCACCAGATCTGACGGGATATACACCAGTCACGGATATTCTCAAGCCAGTGCAGGTAGATCTTGTTGAAACGTTCCGGAACGAATCTTAAGTCACCGTTCTTGATCGCTTCGATGGCTGGTTTTGCAAGCTCTTCCATCTTAACGAACCACTGCTGCTTGATCATTGGCTCTACAGTTGTGTGGCAACGGTCATGTGTTCCTACATTATGAGAATGTGGAACTACTTTTACCAGATATCCCTGCTCTTCCAGATCAGCTACCATTGCTTTTCTTGCTTCATAACGTTCCATTCCGGCGTATTTTCCACCGTACTGCTCGTTGATCGTTGCATCATCGTTCATGATATTGATCTCTGGCAGGTTGTGGCGTTTTCCAACTTCAAAGTCGTTAGGGTCATGTGCCGGTGTGATCTTAACCGCACCTGTTCCGAACTCTTTGTCTACATAGTAGTCGGCAACGATTGGAATCTCTCTGTCTGTCAGAGGCAGTTTACACATTTTTCCTACGATATCTTTGTATCTTTCATCATCCGGGTGAACTGCGATTGCAGTATCTCCAAGTAATGTCTCCGGACGTGTTGTTGCAATCTCCAGATAATCATCTGTTCCAACGATTGGATATTTGATGTGCCAGAAGAATCCGTCCTGTTCCTCATGTTCAACCTCTGCATCAGAAAGAGAAGTCTTACATACCGGACACCAGTTGATGATTCTGGATCCTTTGTAAATATATCCTTCGTTGTATAATTTGATGAATACTTCTTCTACAGCTTTGGAACATCCTTCGTCCATTGTAAAACGTTCTCTGTCCCAGTCACAGGATACGCCTAATTTTTTCAGCTGTCCTTCGATCGTTCCGGCGTATTCTTCTTTCCACTGCCATGTTCTTTCCAGGAATTTCTCTCTTCCTAATTCTTTCTTGTCAATTCCTTCTTCTTTTAACTGGTTTGTAACCTTAACTTCTGTAGAGATAGCCGCATGGTCTGTTCCCGGAATCCAGAGTGCATTGTATCCCTGCATTCTCTTATAACGGATCAGGATGTCCTGCAGTGTATTATCCAGGGCATGTCCCATGTGAAGCTTACCTGTAATGTTCGGTGGCGGCATTACTGTGGTAAATGGTTTCTTGCTTCTGTCTACTTCGGCGTGGAAATATTTGTTATCACACCATTTTTCATATAATTTTGCTTCAATCGCTTTGGGATTGTAAGTCTTTTCCAGGTTTTCGCTCATAGTTTCCTCCTCATTTCACACTTTTTTCACATTTTTAGTCAAGCGGATATTCGCAATCCGCATTCGCTCCTTACTCATAACCGCGCAAATGCTTCGCATTTACACGGTTACATGAAAAAACCCTTTACATTACGTAAAGGGCGATTGTAGTCGCGGTACCACCTTCATTATATAGGAAGAAAGTCTTCACTATATATCTCATCTTATTCTTTAACGGGAACGACTCCGGGATGAACTACTGCCGTCTTATCATATGTCTCAGGTTCATTCATCCGGCTCCGAAGCTACCTTCCGACGTCTCGTATTCCTTAAGTGTCTTTCAGCCGATGGATCACTCTCTCTGGTATGGACGAACTTACGTGTACTCCTCTTCATCAATGCCTTTACATATAAACTACTGAATATGATAGCCATCGAAGTCCCGTTTGTCAAGGATTTTAGGGATTTTTCAGAAACTCTTAAGGAGTTACACCAGACCGAAACATTTCATGATGAAAAGCCATCCCGTCAGGGTAAATGCACTGCACATCGTCGTCAGCATAACTACACTCGATGACACGACACCTTCATGTCCCATGTTCTTAGCCATGACATAACTGCTAACCGTGGTTGCTGAACCAAGCATGACTAAGATTGCAATCAGTTTCTCTCTTCGGAATCCGATTACAACTGCAAGCGGCATGAACACTGCGACAAATCCGACCAGTTTTATAAATGCCGCAATAACTGTCGGTTTTATCTTTCCAAATGCTTTCTTAATATCAAATGTAGCTCCCATTGCCATCAGCCCCATAGGTGTTGCTACGCCACCAATGCTGCTGACTGCCTTATGTAAAATCACTGGCATCGAAAGTTTCAGCGCTGACCATAACAGACCTGCTACAATACCGATGATGATCGGATTCGTAATGATACCGGTCAATGTTTTTTTGAGCAGTGCTTTATCCATACCATTTTGTCCCGGTTTGAAAAACGACAGCACAACCACCGCCATAATATTATAAAGTGGTACACTTCCTATGATCATCAATGGTGCCTGTCCGGAATTACCATAGATATTCTGGATAAATGCGATTCCCAGAAGCGCCGCACTGCTCCGGTAAGCCGCCTGGATAAATTCTCCCTGAATGCTTCTGTCTTTCAGAAGACACGATATCCCGATTGCGATCGTAATACTGATCAGCGTGATGATAAAGCAGAAGATCACGAATTTCGTATCCCATGCTTTCTTGATATCTACGACCGCCAGATCACCGAATAATAATACCGGCAGTGGGATACGGAAGACGAATTTGTTCATCTTATTGGCAAATTCTTCATCCATCCACCCAATCTTATTGAAAAACAATCCTAATACCATCATCAGGAAAATAGGGACTGTTGCATTTAAACTGAATACCAGATTGTCCATTTCTTTATTTTCTCTCTTCTTTCTCGATTCTCATTACATATATTTCTTAATTTCTGAATACGCCTCAAACAACTGCTCATACGACATCCTGCAGTTTGCCGGACTGGTGGACGGTAACCCAATCGCCATAATCCCAGTCTTCGGATAACAGAACTTCTTATATAATTGAAACGCTTTCGTTCCCGTCGTAAAGATTGCTTTGATATCAGCACATTCAAGTATCCTGCTCATATCATTCGGCTGTGGATTGCGGATACTGCTGTCATCTGCACCTTTGATATCGCACCCTGCCAGCACATCCCAGACTGCAATTCCGTTTCTTAATGCAAATGCGATCTTATCTTCTCTTGTCTCCGGATACGCTTCTCCACATACATCAGATATAACTTTCCAAAATCTGTTTCTTGGATGTCCGTAGTAGAATCCAACTTCTCTTGATTTCGGAGACGGCATGGTTCCTAGCATCAGGATCTTGGAATGTTCATCGTAGATCGGTTCGAAATTGTGGATGATATGTTGTGTTTCCATGTCTGAATCAGCTCCTGTCTTCAATCTTTAATACAACTTTACATGTCTTTTTATAACATGCAATTCCATACTTCAGAATTTTATGAATGCCGTCCTGCGCAAGTCCTTCTGTGTATCTCTTATCTACAATCTGATTCAATGCCTTTTCGCATTCCTCTTCCAGTTTCCCTTCTTCAGCATATTTTATTTCTATCACGATTCCCGCATCCGCTTCTTCACTTCTTATCAGAATATCACTAAATCCATCTCCTGATTCTCTATTTGACATAACAGACCAGTCTTCTTTGAAGCTTAATATTCCAAGTAAAATACCATGATAAAAATTTTCTTTCATCGCCTTCTGAACAGCCGTATCTCTTACACTGATTGTCTTTCTCATATAATCTGTAAAAATATTCTCTACTTCATCTGTCCTTCCTTTTAATAATGCGTCACAGAATTCTCCAACCATTTTCCCATCTGCTTTAACAGTATTCTGAAACATTTTCAAAATATGATTTGTCACTATATTTCGAATTTCCTGATTTGGAATTACAAGATTATAACGATTCCCATCTGCTTCTCCACGTTGTGTCAGATATCCGGTCATAAAAAGTGTACTCCACAGATTGTCAATAGACGAATACAATTCTTTATATGTCAGTTCAGTATTTATCTCCTTTTGAACCATACCTCCATTTACAAGTTGTTCCAACTCTATCTTTGTTACTTTTTGAGGTTCATTTACACTTTCAATAAAGTGATTGATTACATCATTGCCACTGGTATTTGCCCAGTAATTCTTCGGTTGCAATTTCTGATTTTCCAAATGATCACTACAGAAATTAATTACATCCCATGGGCAGTATACATCTGCATTTCCAAATCTATATCCATCATACCATTCTTTCACTGTTTCACTATATTTATCCAGACCATAATATTCAAGCATTTTATTTACTTCTGCATCCGTAAAACCAAATGTCTCATCGAATCTTACATCCGTGATTGAATATACCTTAAAGTTATTAAGTCCTGTAAAAATACTTTCTTTTGCAACTCGTAAGCATCCTGTCAATATTGCAAATTTGAGACTGTCATTCGTTTTCAGTACATTTCCGAGAAAATTACGAAGAAGTAACACCATCTCATCATAATAACCGTTTTCGTTCGCTTTTGACAATGGTACATCATACTCATCGATTAACACAATTACCTGCTTATCATAATGTTTTTCCAACAATTCTGTAAGTTCCTGGATACTACAGGCAATTGTCTCTTCATCCATTTCTCTATCAAGAAGCTGCTCGAATAACTTCTTATCGTACTGTGTCAGTTTCAAACTTTCTAATAAAAACTGCATTCTTCTCGCTTCTCTGTTGATTATTTTTATTAAATGGCCAACTGCTTCTTCATACGTATTTCCATTTACACTTTTCAGACTTATAAATACAACTGGGAATTTTCCTTGATACTTTTCACACAATTGTGCATTTTTCGAAATATCCAGTCCATCGAACAATGTAGAATCTCTTCCTATTTCGAAAAAATTCTGAAACATACTCATATTCAATGTTTTTCCAAACCTTCTCGGCCTTGTAAACAGATTCACTTCTCCCCATTGTGACAAAAGTTGTTCTATCAAACGTGTTTTATCTACATAATAAAAATCTTCTCGTCTCATTTTTTCAAAACTTTCAATTCCGATTGGAAGTTTTTTTAACTCTGCCATCTTGATAACCTCCTCTGTTTTCTATTGATAATCTTTAAACATTTTAAACTTTTTTGAAGAATCCATCAATCTTTTAGATTTTTATCTGTCATCCTTCCAGCTCATGATCAGTCCCGTAAGCAGGAATACCACACCTGCCCCGGCAAAGATACATCCCATCCAGAGGAACGCCTTCAGATCCACATCGATCGTACGTCCAAGCATTCTGTCCGTCAGTAAGCTGAGTACCTTATCTCCCATAAGTCCAATTCCCGGCGCAAAGATAATCCCACAGATCAGACCTTCTACACCAAGTGAAAAGAGACCTCTGTATCTTGGATAGCCCAGTAAAATCGTCAGAACCGCAAGAATCAGGATTGCTGCTCCCGCAGCCGCACGGCACGGTGTGGACAATAATACGGTATAAAGCTTTGCAACCTTTCCCTGCACCGTACTGGTATCATTCATATTCTCATACAGATTTGAAGCATAACTGTTCAGCACATCCTGCACGTCAACCAGTTCTTCTTCTAACTGCTGTTTCATCATTGCCAGCATATCATCACTTAATTCCGGATTCGTATCCTTGATTTCCTGTATACTGTCATCCAGAAGCTGGTTCAGTTCTTTCGTTACATCTACATCTTTGTACGCTTTTCCACTGGAAAGATCGTCCGTCATCTCGTTCATGATCTTTTGTGTAATTGCCTGAACTTCTCCGTTTTTCTCAATCTTATTCTGTATCTTTGCGATCCATTCCGTATCATCTGCTCCTGCATAACCGAATACCGCATCCATCATCCGGTGTGAGATCGCCGTATCGATTCCCGCCTGACTGATCGCATCCACCAATACCTGTTTTGCCAGAAAACTGGATCCTAATACTGTTACACTTATGATAAACAATAGTCCGATCAGTACATTTAATATTCTTTTGCCGATTCCCATAATTTGCTTCCTTTCCTTTTTATGCTGCCACACTACATTCCGAAGTCTCCAATGAATTTATTGTCTACTCTTATTAATTAGTATGATATACTATATGGAGATGATTATCAACAACTACCAATTAAAGGATAACGACAAATGAATACAGGTAACCAGAATTCCAAAAATCTAATTGATAAATTACATAAGGAACATACACTGACCAAAGAAGAATGGATCACGCTGATCGAGGGACGCACTCCGGAACTTTCCGAATATCTCTTTTCCCTGGCACGCGAGGAACGCCACCGCTATTACGGTCATGATGTCTACGTGCGTGGACTGATCGAATTTACCAACTATTGTAAGAACGACTGTCTCTACTGCGGCATACGGAAAAGCAATGGAAACGCACACAGGTACCGTCTGTCAGAAGAAGAAATCCTGAACTGTTGCAAAGAAGGATATGCACTTGGTTTCCGCACCTTTGTATTGCAGGGCGGTGAAGACGGATATTATACAGATGAACGCATCATCCATCTGATCCGGATGATCAAAAAGCAGTATCCCGACTGTGCGATTACGCTCTCCATCGGCGAAAAGTCAAAAGAAAGTTATCAGGATTACTACGATGCAGGAGCCGACCGTTATCTTCTGCGGCATGAAACTTATAACCACGAACATTACAGACGACTTCATCCATCAAACCTTAGTCCGGAACACAGACAACAGTGTCTGCGTGATTTAAAGGACATCGGTTATCAGGTCGGCTGCGGATTCATGGTTGGATCTCCATACCAGACACCGGAACATCTGGCGGAAGACATGCTTTTCATGAAAGAACTGAATCCACACATGATCGGAATCGGTCCATTCATCCCACACCATGATACGCCGTTTGCCGGAGAACCTGCCGGGACACTGGAGCTTAGCTTATATATGCTCGGGTTGATCCGGCTGATGATCCCGAAGGTTCTGCTTCCAGCCACAACCGCACTTGGGACCATCCATCCGAAAGGCCGTGAACTCGGAATCCTGGCCGGGGCAAATGTCGTAATGCCAAATCTTTCACCGACAGAAGTCAGGAAAGATTATCTTCTATATGATAATAAGATCTGTACTGGAGACGAATCTGCCCAGTGCAGGCATTGTCTGGAAATGCGGATGAAATCTGTCGGTTATCAGGTTGTAACTGACCGGGGAGATTCCCTGAACAATTAAAATTCTTTGATTATTTATGAAAGCGAGGTATACATCATGAGTTTAAACAGCACACCTTCTTCAGAACGGATACATATCGGAATCTTCGGCAGACGGAATGCCGGAAAATCAAGCCTGATCAATGCCCTTACCGGACAGAATCTTGCGATCGTGTCGGATGTACGCGGGACCACGACCGATCCTGTATTCAAATCCATGGAACTGCTTCCGCTTGGTCCGGTTGTCATGATCGACACTCCGGGTCTCGACGATGAGGGAGAACTCGGAAAACTCCGCATCCAGAAAGCCTATCAGGTCCTGAACAAGACGGACATTGCAGTGCTCGTGATCGACGGAACCACCGGAATCACTCCACAGGACAACGCCATTCTCACACGCATACAGGATAAGAAGATTCCGCTCCTGCTCGTCCTCAACAAAGCAGATCTGGTGTCCGAACACACACATCAGGAAATGATCGTATCCACACATCTGAAATATAAGATTCCTCTGGAAAACATTCTGTGGACCAATACCACAGAACATCTTCATATTCACGAACTGAAAGAACGACTCGGATCTCTGGTCCCTTCTGAAGATTCTTCCAGATTCATCGTGCGTGATCTTGTAACTCCCGGAGATTTTGTCGTACTGGTTGTCCCGATCGACTCGGCAGCACCAAAGGGAAGATTAATTCTTCCACAACAGCAGACGATCCGTGATCTTCTCGATGCCGGTACGACTGCAATTGTGGTAAAAGAGACCGAACTTAAGAGCACTCTGGCTTCACTTGGTAAAAAACCTGCACTTGTGATCACTGACAGTCAGGCATTTAAAGAAGTTGACAAAGATACACCTTCTGATATCCTTCTAACTTCATTTTCTATTCTTTTTGCAAGATACAAGGGAAATCTGGAAACGGTTGTCAGAGGCGCACGGGCATTAGACACACTGGAAGATGGGGACATCATTCTGATCAGTGAAGGCTGTACCCATCACCGCCAGTGTGACGATATCGGTACTGTCAAACTGCCGCGCTGGGTACGTGAATATACCGGAAAAGATGTGTCATTTGAATTTACCAGCGGAACTGAATTTCCTCTGGATCTGACCAGATATAAGATGATCATCCACTGTGGCGGATGTATGCTGAACGAACGGGAAATGAAATACCGTCTCAAATGCGCCGGTGACGCAGATATCCCGATCACGAATTATGGAACTGCAATTGCTTACATAAAGGGAATTCTGGAGCGGAGTATCGAGATGTTCCCACAGTTACGGAAATAAATGAACGTTTTATAAAGGAGATTTTTATGCAGATCAGAAAAGCGACAATGAATGACCTTCCGGACATCCTTGCAATCTATGCCTATGCCCGGGAATATATGAAAGAACACGGCAACCCTGACCAGTGGAAGGACAGCTATCCTCCATTAGAACTGACTACACAGGATATCCGCTCCGGCTGCTTACATGTCTGTATCATAAAGGCTGATGGTCAGGAACAGATCGGCGGTGTATTCTATTTTCATCCGGAAGAAGATCCTGATTACCAGAACATTGACGGTTCCTGGTTAAATCCTGATCCTTATGCCGTTGTTCACAGAGTTGCCACCGCACCGGACACAAAAGGCGTTGCCACCTTCTGCCTCAACTGGGCTTATGAACAGTTTCCAAATATTAAAATCGATACCCACGACGATAATATCCCGATGCAGCATCTGCTTGCCAAATTAGGCTTCACCCGCTGCGGACATACAACACTGCAAAACGGGGATATCCGCTTGATCTATCAAAAATCCATCTAATCTACAGAACTTGCCACCGACAGATATTTCCGAACGCTTGGCAATCCAAACACCACAGACAGATGTTTTTCACAATATTCCGGGAAGCATCTGCCTGCGGTGTTTTTTATATCGGCCCTTCTTTCGATCTTCTTCTACCTTTCTTCCTCTTCTTCCAATGCTTCTACATTTAATCCCCTCGGCTCAACCGGCGTGGAGAATACAATCTGCGTCTGTGTCTTTCCAAAATGCTGAAGCTGCCCGATGAATCCGTCCAGTTCGATCGTGCTCGGAAATGCCACCTTCATAAGCATCGAATAATTGCCTGTTACACAATTACACTCTATCACATTTGGAATACTCTCTATAAATGGATAGAATTCCGGCTTCTGTACCGGCTCTAATTCCATATTGATAAATGCCGTGATATGGAATCCCAATTTCAACGGATCGATCTTCACGCCATATCCTTTTATGATTCCTTCTTTTTCCATCTTTTCAATTCTGGCAGATACTGCGGGAGTGGATAAATATACTTCTTTTGCCAGCTCCTTCAAAGACATTCTCGCATTTTTCTGCAGTAAATAAATCAAATGTTCATCGATGCGGTCCATATTCATACGCCCTTTCCTGTGTTTTGTTTCATTTTCCATATTATTTTTCTGTTTACTTCTGATTTTCTATAATTGCATTTTCTCACTCTTCACTTAATAAGTATACGTTTGTACTTATAAAAATACAATTCTCTTTCCATTTGCACTTAAGAAAATAAAGTCAGATCCCTTATCTTTTAAAAATGAAAAGTCAGATCCACAAAATTCGAATTTATTTTCACACTCCTGCATCTTCTATTTACAAATTTTTTTATCAGGTGTAACCTTAGCACCATAATTCAAACAGAAATCACAGAACAGCGCAGAAGACTTGCCGCCGGCAGCTTCTCTTGTATACCCAGATATCAGGAAATGTGATTTCTGATCACACTATTTTAACGACAAGCAGGAGGATGTAATTATGATGAAAACAAGAACAGAAGCAGATTCAATTGGTGTAATGGAAGTCCCGGCAGAAGCCTACTATGGAGTACAGGCATTAAGAGCAAAAGAGAATTTTCCAATCACACACCAGCAGTTACATCCTGAATTCATAAAAAGTATGGCGAAACTCAAGAAAGCCGCTGCCATCACCAACCGTGATGCCGGACTTCTCCCACTGAATATCGCCTCAGCGATCATGAAAGCATGTGACGATCTGATCGCCGGAAAATTCACAGATGCATTCATTGTAGATGCCATACAGGGAGGTGCCGGAACATCTGCTAACATGAATGCCAATGAAGTGATCGCCAACCGCGCGATTGAAATCCTTGGCGGAACGAAAGGTGATTATTCTCTGGTTCACCCAAATGATCACGTCAACATGGCTCAGTCCACCAACGATATCATTCCAAGTGCCGGAAAGCTTACCGCTATTACATTGCTTGGTGATACCATCAAAGAACTTCGCCGTCTCTATGAAGCGCTTATGGATAAAGCTGAAGAATTCGATCCTATCTTAAAAATGGGTCGTACACAGTTACAGGATGCCGTTCCGATGCGTCTCGGTCAGTCCTTCCACGCATATGCCTCTGTCATTCACAGAGATCTCTTACGATTAGAAGATGCCACACATACTCTGGAAATGCTGAATATGGGCGGAACTGCCATTGGATCTTCCATCAATGTAAGTCCTTTATATCTCAGGAACATTTGTAAAAATCTGAATAAGATCACAAAAGGAAACTTTTATCTTGCAGATGATCTGTTTGACGCAACCCAGAACCTGGACGGATTCTTATCTGTATCCGGTGTCTTAAAGACCTGCGCCGTTAACCTTTCTAAGATGTGCAATGACCTGCGTCTCTTAAGCAGCGGCCCAAAGACTGGTATCGGCGAGATCAATCTTCCGGCAAGACAGAACGGTTCTTCCATTATGCCGGGAAAGATCAACCCGGTTATTCCGGAAGTGGTCTCACAGGTTGCTTTCAATATCATCGGACATGATTACACGATCACAATGGCTGCCGAAGCTGGACAGCTGGAACTCAATGCATTTGAACCGGTAATCTTCTATACCTTATTCGAATCCATCGAAACGCTTGGTCACGCCGCACAGACCCTGACCGACAACTGTATCCTTGGAATCACTGCCAACGAAAAACATTGTAAAGATCTGGTAAATGCAAGTGCCGGTATCGCAACTGCGCTTTGTCCTTCGATTGGATATGCCGCTTCTGCTGCACTCGCCAAGGAATCTTTGAAGACAGATGTTCCGGTTCGTCAGCTGGCAATTGCGAAAGGATATGTTACAGCAGAAGAAGCAGATAAGCTTCTGGATCCGTATGCTATGACAGGAAAGAAATCAGCCAAATCGGAATATGAGGGTTACAGAAAAGTGGCTGCGAGAGGGTAGATTTTCTATTTCGTTGATTAACGGAGTTGGCCGCTCGGTCCTTGAAGAACACAATATAGGACACTTCTTGTTCAGGTTCCATGAGGAAGAAGTGTCCTATATTGTGTTCTTCAAGTCGCGACTGGCTGCATTTCCAACTTTAGATTTCCTACAGATTATCTTAAGATTTTTCATATTTTCTTTAGTCCTATAACACAAATTAGAAACATTTGCCATGTATTATATAATCATCAACAACAAAGAAGTCACTCAGGTATGAGAAATATGAATCGGCTTTTATCTGGTCTGGCTTCGCCTAAAAAATCCTTCGGTTATTTAAAAAAGACAACAACCGAGTTTATATATATCATTTTTCTTTTTCATAACTTTTTTCCTTTCGGGCATCCGGTGTGGATGCCCATTTTTGATACCAAAAAATTCAAAGTTTTCATATAAATATGTCAGAGAAGTTGCCAACGGCAAATTCTGTGTATTGCCATACATTCGAAAAACGCTACTATTTCCTTATTCCTTTTCTAAGGAATAACTCTCTATTACCACTTTTCGGTTCAGGATGCCCCTCTCCCAGATCATCAGATGAATCTGATAACCAATGCTGTCTTTTGCGATCTCGAATGGCTCCTCCCTTAAAATAACAGATTCTTTTCCCTCTTTTTTCAGCTGTTGCTGTCTCTCTTCTACGCTATGCAAAAGAGCCTGACAACGCTCGTCCATTTCTTCTCCAAATGAACGTTTCTTATATTCTGAGACTGTTTTCCTCAACTTTTCATCCAGCAGATCGACCACCTTTACATGTGTATTCCGGTGAAGCATTGCTGCAATTTTCTTTGCAACACGTGGCTTTGGATGTTCCCGGTAGGTTTTCAATATCTTCTGCAGTCCTTTATCATCCGCCTCTTCAGCCAGTTCTTCCATTACTGCAATTGCTTCTCCTGTCGGTACCCACGGCTCGACCCGTGGAACAATGTATTTTTCCGGCACTGCAGGATAGCAACAGTAATTAAGCGGCGGAAAATCCACCAGCATCGCAAGCTTTCGTTCCTCCGGTGTACAATATTCCTCTCCCAGATAATCATATTTGTCTCTCATGATCGCCAGACGATATTCCAGCTGCCGCAGATATTCATAATCCTTCACCCAGAAATGTCCAATCTCACCATAATCATACAGATGGACATCTGTCAGAAGATCTTCGAAAAATATTGTGACAACAGACTCTCCCTGATGGACCACAAGAATATACTCCGTGTCGTCATAACTCATCGATGCCAATATCTCTCCCTCATAGTCCGGTCTGTATTCCCCCGTCATTCTGGCATTATGAAATACAAGAAAACTTTCCACAGCATCATTCATCAAGTATACCAGGCGGATATCCCTCTTGCTATTCCCATCTGGCATTTCACTATGCTGTCTGGTATCCGATTGTTCCGGAAAAATCAGCTCAAACTGTTCCTGCTCCAGAAGCTCCTGCAACATTACAAATGCATCCACTATTCTTTCTCTCCTTCATTTGCCTCTTCCACCACAACTTCCGGTTCGACCTCTCCATGATCTTCTACATAATCAAAGCGCAATACAGCCTGCGGCCAATTCAGACTGATCCTTGCATTCTTCTGCTTCTCTTTTCCAGCTTTCTGGATCTGGTCCAACAACTCTTCCAGAACTGCTCTGGTCAGATACCCTCCTCTCCAGTGGAATGTAAACACTCTTCCTTTTTTCGCTGTCTGCAACGCCCGCTTATACACATCCTCTACTTTTGTAAATGACAGTTTCTTCTCTTTATAATAGAAATGATCCCCATCTTCACACTTCGGTGCCGGAGCGATCAGCGGCTCATGATCTCTGAAAATGCTTTTGTCATCCAGATTGAAGTAATCGTACCGAATTTCTTTTTCCGCCTGCTTTTCTTTCATCCTTTCGCCATTTCCAAGCGTATTATCAAATGTTGCATCCAGATGATAATACTTTCCGCCGATTCTTACGATATTCCAGGTGTGGCGGTATTTGATTCCCTTCTCCGGGTTGTTACCACAGACTGCGATCATACACCAGATCCCGAGTGCATCGCACAGCACTTTCACTGATTTCGCAATCCCTTCACAGACCCCGACACCCTGTCCGAGCGGTCCGATGATCTCATGGGAATATGGCTTTTTTAATTTATCGTAGTGTACATTTGCACAGATGAAATCATGTACATATTTTTCCTTTTCCCATTCAGATTTGTCTTTTACCGGCCTTGCAAGCTTTTCCACTCTGGATTTCATCGCTTTCTGGTGTTCTTTTATTTTGTTTTTATCGAATAAATATTCCGGGATAAATATGAAATTTGGTGAGTCCGGATAGTATTTGTACTTATACCCGGTTGCCCAGAAGATTTCCGGATGATCCAGACGCAGGCGGAAGAATACATTATAAAGTTCCTCCGCCTCCATTCCTGGAATCTGTATTGAATCTGAGATTTCAAGCAGTCCCTGCCGGATGGCATGATAGGCTGCCTGCTGTACTTTATTCATTTTGCTGTAATAATATGGTTCCACGATTCTCTCTCCGTCTTATTGCATTTCTGTTTTTCAAATCTGAAACCATTATAGCAAATTTTCATGTATTTCGTACATTTCTTTTATATCTGATATTTTACAGATTTTATGCAAGTTCAACATTTTTCGTCGCCACAATATCCACACCGGTACCGGCCACATCCTTCACCAGCACGTCTCCGATATGTACCGGTGCCGGAACTTCTACACTTTTCAATGCTTTCACACACGCGAAGATCTTTCCCTTCGGAATATCCTCTTTCGTCTTCACTGATACCATATCGGCATCTCCTCCGGATACTCTTACCGTAGAAGTTACGATCCTGGTCGGATTGGTCACTTCTTTTCTTGCATAGATATCTCCACGTTTACAGGTATTTCCTGTTACACTGATCACTTCACCGGCTTCCATTGTCACACTCAGAGGGCAGCCCATCGGACAGCCGATACATGTCAGTTCTCTTTTTGTTACTGTTCCCATCCTCTACGCCTCCTCTATCTTTACTGTAATCGTCTTCAGATCCGGATATTTCATAAGCTGTTCTTTGGTAAGCTTAATCTGCTCCATTTCTCCCGGTGCAACAACCGGACGTTTCTTATGGATCACCCGTTCATCATCAAAATATGCACTTACATAGCAGTTCTTGTATACACCACCCACACGGAAACGTACCGTAAGATTCTCATCCATGTGTGCCGGATTGATGGTGCTCGGAACCGTGTAGCGTACACCTTCAATCGGATTCAATTCGATGTACTGTACTTTTCTATCATTATTTTCTGCTTCTTCAGATATACATACCTTCTCTTCTGTTTTTACATTCGTTGCATTCTCATTATCTGCTTTTAAGCTCTTCACATATCCAGCTGCGTTTCTTCCTGCAGTTCTTGCCTCTTCCGATACAAAATCCACCAGATCATGTACATGCAGTACATTTCCACAGGCGAATACGCCTTCGATATTCGTTTCGAGACTTTCATTGACCTTCGGTCCTGAAGTCACCGGATTCATATCCACGCCCATACCTCTGGAAATCTCATTTTCCGGAATCAGACCACAGGAAAGTAATAATGTATCACAGCTATATTCTTCCTCAGTTCCTGGGATCGGTTTTCCTTTGCTGTCCACTTCTGCCAGCGTAATCCCTTCGACTCTTTCTTTTCCTTTGATATCTACAACTGTATGGCTTAATTTCAATGGAATATCATAATCATCCAGACACTGCACGATATTACGTTTTAATCCTCCGGAATATGGCATCAGTTCTGCTACAACCTTAACCTTCGCACCTTCCAGTGTCATACGTCTTGCCATGATCAGTCCAATGTCACCGGAACCTAAGATCACGACTTCTCTTCCCGGCATATAGCCTTCCATATTAACCAGGCGCTGCGCTGTTCCTGCGGAATAGATTCCAGCCGGTCGGTACCCCGGAATGTTCAGTGCTCCTCTGGAACGCTCGCGGCATCCCATGGCCAGGATCACTGCCCCTGCCTGTATTTCAAATAATCCTTCTTCACGATTCATTGCGGTTACGATTTTATCCGAACTGATGTCCATTACCATCGTATGCAATTTATATTCGATGCCAAGATCCTTCACCTGTTCGATGAATCTTCCGGCATATTCCGGTCCGGTCAGTTCCTCTTTAAATGTATGCAGACCGAAACCATTATGAATACACTGATTCAGGATTCCCCCAAGTTCTTTATCTCTTTCCAGGATCAGGATATCCTGGATTCCATTTTCTCTTGCTGATACGGCTGCCGCAAGTCCGGCCGGACCGCCGCCGATGATTACTATATCGTATGTTTTCATAATCAGATGTCCTCCTTATTCACTCCTACAATGATCTTTGATTCCCCGCCAGACTTTGTGATCTCTGACATTGGGATTTCCAGTTCTCTTGCAAGGATTTCCATCGTTCTAGGGGAACAGAAACCGGCCTGGCACCGTCCCATACCTGCTCTTGTTCTGCGTTTTACGCCGTCTAACGACTTTGCTCCGAGCGGTCTATGGATTGCATCGATAATTTCACCTTCCGTGATCATCTCACAGCGGCAGATAATATTACCGTATGCCGGTTTCTCTTTGATTAATTTCACTCTATCTTCTTTACTCAGAGTGTTTGGATCCAGGATTCCTTTCCTTGTGGCAATGAAATGTTCTTTTTCTTCCAGATGAAGCTTTTCTTTCAAAATCCCCGCAACCATCTCTCCGATTGCCGGACTGCTGGTAAGTCCCGGAGATTCAATACCTGCACAGTCAATGAATCCCTTCGCATCTTCTAATTCTTCTATGATAAATTCATGGCCGTCTTCATGTGCGCGAAGTCCGGCAAATGATGTAATGACCTGACGCATCGGAATATTTTTTACATTCTGCCCTGCTTTTGTAAGTACCTGATCCAGTCCTTCTCTTGTTGTATTGGTTCCTTCTTTTTCTTCAATATCAATTGCCGTTGGTCCAAGAAGCAGATTTCCGTGTGCCGTCGGTGTAACCAGAATTCCCTTTCCAAATTCATTCGGCAAGGCAAAGATTGTCTTTCCTACATGCGCTCCTGCTGTCTTATCTAACAGACAATAGTCTCCTCTTCTCGGTGTGATGTGAATCTTCTTCTCGCTGACCATATTGTGGAATTTATCCGCATACACACCGGCTGCATTCACCACGTATTTTGTCTTGAATACACCCTGATTCGTATGTACTTTCCAGATATCATCTATTTTTTTCAGTTCTTTTACTTCTGTATCAAACTTAAATTCTACACCATTTTCACAGGCATTTTCTGCCATCGCAATATTTAATCCGAATGGACATACAATTCCGGCTGTCGGCGCATAGAGTGCCGCATATACATTGTCTACAATGTTCGGCTCCATCTCGAGTACTTCTTCTCTGTTCAGGATCTGAAGTCCCGGCACGCCATTTGCCACACCTCTGTCATATAATGCCTGTAATTTGTCCATATCCTCTTCTCTCAGGCAGATCACCAGAGAACCGATTCTTTTGAACGGAAAATCCAGATTTTTCGATAACTGTTCCATCATCGCATTTCCACGGACGTTTAACTTTGCCATCAATGATCCCTCTTTTGCATCATATCCGGCATGCACAATTCCACTGTTGGCTTTTGACGTTCCACTGCAGACGTCTTCTTCCTTTTCTAATACACAGATCTTTGCTTTATAACGGGATAACTCCCTCGCGGCTGCCGAGCCTGAGACTCCGCTTCCGATTATTATCACATCATACATGTTTCATCTCTCCTTCTATATTTTCATATCCTTCATAGAACTTTCCACCGGCAGCTTCTCTTACCTGTTCTGCTATCCGGATTTCAACGACTGCCGCCCGGATATATGAAAGTCTTTTTGAAAAAAGAGCCTGACAAGTAAACGCATCACGAATATGCGGTTATCCTGTCAGGCTCTCTTCTCTCACGCCTCTTATTCTATTTCTTCTGTTATTCTACCACGGAATGGCACCATAAAGCAATACCGCAGCGACAGCTCCAATTACCGGTCCTACTAAAGTTACGACACCGTATCCCCAGTTTGAACTTCCTTTTCCTTTGATTGGAAGTACTGCATGAGCCAGACGCGGTCCAAGATCTCTTGCCGGGTTGATTGCATATCCTGTCAGACCACCGAGTGACATACCAATCGAAACGATGATTCCGAATACGATAAATTTGCCAAGTCCGTCTGTGAGTTCTGGTACATTTGCCATTCCCTTGATTGCAAATACAAGTATGAATGTTCCGACTGCCTCACTGAAAATATTCAGTCCAAGATTTGGAATGGAAGGACCTGTACAAAATACTCCAAGTTTTGTTCCCTGATCTTCCGTTGCATCAAACTGCCCTTTAAACAGAAGATATACAACTGCCGCTCCCACAAATGCACCTGCGAACTGTGCCACAATATATCCAGGAACCATGGACCATGCAAAGCTTCCGTCAATTGCAAGCGCCAGTGTCAGTGCCGGGTTAAAAGATGCTCCGGATGCAGCCCCAAATATGCATGCCGGCAGCATAACTGCAAGACCCCAGGCAATGGTGATCTGAACCGTTCCTCCGCCCTTCATTCCGGATTTATTCAGATTCACATTCGCAACTACTCCGTCTCCAAGAATAATCAGTATCATTGTTCCCAAAAATTCAGCAATATAAGGTAACATAGAAAATTCCCCCTTTTTCTATCTTTATTCAGTTTTTAATCTTCTTTCGCCCATCCATAAGCGTATTTTACAGCTTTATTCCAGCCTTTGATCATCTTATTTCTCTGTTCGTCATCAATCTTCGGCTCAAATGTCTTGTCGATCGCCCAGTTCTTAATGACGTCTTCTTTGCTTTCCCAGTATCCGACTGCAAGACCCGCAAGATAAGCAGCTCCCATTGCAGTTGTCTCTACGCACTGCGGACGGTTTACCGGAGCGTTGATGATATTTGCCTGTGTCTGCATCAGGAAATCATTGGCACTTGCGCCGCCGTCAACCTTAAGTGCTGCAAGATCAATTCCGGAATCTGCTTTCATTGCTACCAGAACATCATTTACCTGATATGCCAGTGATTCCAGTGTTGCGCGGATAATATGGTATTTGTTTACTCCACGTGTGATTCCTACGATAGTTCCTCTTGCGTACTGATCCCAGTGTGGTGCTCCAAGTCCTGTAAATGCAGGTACTACATAACATCCGTTGGTATCTTTTACTTTCTTTGCCATATATTCAGAATCCGGTGCGGAATCAATAATGCGGAGTTCATCTCTTAACCACTGGATCGCAGCTCCTGCTACGAAAATCGAACCTTCCAGTGCATAATTGACTTTGCCATCTAATCCCCATGCAATGGTTGTAACCAGACCATTTTTAGAAAATACCGGTTTTTCTCCTGTATTCATCAGAAGGAAGCATCCTGTTCCGTATGTATTCTTTGCTTCTCCTGCGTTAAAACATGTCTGGCCAAATAATGCTGACTGCTGGTCTCCTGCTGCACCTGCGATCGGGATCGGACCTCCAAGATAAGACGGATCAGCCTCTCCGTAGATGCAGCTGGATGGTTTTGGTTCCGGTAACATACATTTCGGAATATCCAGTTCTTCCAGTATCTCATCATCCCACTCCAGTGTATTGATGTTAAATAACATTGTACGAGAAGCATTCGAATAATCTGTCACATGTGCTGCACCCTTGGTCAGTTTCCAGATCAGCCATGTCTCAACTGTACCGAATAACAATTCTCCTCTTTCTGCTCTTTCTCTTGCTCCCGGCACATTATCCAGGATCCATTTTACCTTTGTGCCTGAGAAATATGCATCGATGACCAGTCCAGTTTTTTCACGGAATTTATCTGTTAATCCTTTTTCCTTTAAGGAGTCACAATACTCTGATGTTCTGCGGCACTGCCATACGATTGCATGATGTACCGGCTCTCCTGTCTCTTTGTCCCAGACGATCGTTGTCTCACGCTGGTTTGTGATACCGATTGCTGCGATATCTTCTGCTTCTGCGTTGATCATGTTCATTGCTTCTACCGCAACACCAAGCATACTTGCCCAGATCTCATCTGCATCGTGCTCTACCCATCCTGGTTTTGGGAAATACTGCGTGAATTCTCTCTGTGCCACACTGCACATCTCACCCTTTTCGTTAAACAGAATACATCTGTTACTGGTAGTTCCTGCATCTAACGCCATTACATATTTTGCCATGTTCATTTCCTCCTGATTTCTCTCTTCATTTTTACTGGTTACTTTTTTCGCATGCGTTCTATTTGAATTGCTCCCCATAAGCAATTAAATATTCTGTTTCATCATATGCAGCCATTACATCTTCCATACCTGATGATTCGTCGATGATACTGCAATTGCCCCTGCTGACAATGCAGCCATCACATCTTCTTTGTCTGTGATCAGTCCTCCTGCTATGATCGGCGTCTTTACCGAACCACAGATTCTTTCGATCACTCGCGGCATCACTCCCGGAAGTACTTCTATAAAATCCGGTCTTACCATATGCTGTTGCTGTCTGATATTTTCAAATGCCATGGAATCCAGCAGAAAGTATCTCAGAACTGTATACATTCCAAGTTCTCTTGCTTTCTTGATCAGTGATGGCTTTGTTGATATAATGCCATCTGCTTCCGTATGTTCTTTCAGATATTCTACCGAAACTTCTTTCGGGCTCAGTCCGCTGATCAGATCTACATGTACCATCGCAACCTTTCCTGCATCTTTTACCCTCTTTACGATCCGGTCTATCGAACAGACATCTCCAAACAATATGAAAATCACCTGTATCTCCTCTATCGCACAACTTACTTCTATATCTTCCATGTTCTTCACAGCTGCAATAATCGGATTATTGCCGACCGCATCGTAAAATATCTGATTCATCTTATTCCATCCTCATTCCTATTTGCTGAACGTCTATGCTATATATTTATTCTATTATATTCTGAATTAATTTTCAAAAAAAGGAGCGCGACTAAAAGCAATCGTCTGATTACTTGTATTCGCTCTCCTGTCTCAGCTCCCTTGTTCAACTGTGCTTACTATATCACAGTGCACAAATCTTTTCAATGACATCTGGTCATTTTTTTGCTTTTCAGATATTATACACAATTATCTTTTTAATTTCATTCGTTAATATGCATTAATTTTGTGCCTTTTCAACAAATATTTTTGGTTATTTTATTAACATTCTTGTTGTATTTATAACAAAACCAGTTTTTAAGAGAAATACTCCTCTATCTTCTCCTCATTCAATGCCTCTCCGATCACGATCACAACTTCCTGTCCCTCTGTGATCCGTTCCAGTCTCATCTCCTGATGTGTGGCATTTAATTCCATCCACTTTCCATCTTCATCCTTCAGAAAGCCTTTGACACGGAATACCTTGCCACAGTCTTTGTCTTCCAGAACATTTTCTGCTGCTTCTGCAATCTCTTCTTTCGTCTTATCCAGATTCATAAAATACAGGGATTTGAACGTCTCCCCCTCTTCGATATGCATTTTCCGGTAATTCTCCAGCACATACCCACAGGATAACAGCCTTTCATAATCCGCATCATCAAATGCCGACCAGTCTTTTACTACAATTTCGTCCTTAAATCTTCTCTTGCATTGTACTTTTTCCATTGCATGATTCAGATGTGCAATTGTATTTTCAATCTCTTTTTCCGATGCTTCCTGACTTCTGCTGAGTACGATGCATCCTGCATTCGCAGCCTCGGATGCCAGAAGGTAATCTGCTTCATCTGACATTTCCGGCTCTAATTTTACGTCGACGACCGTGATCACATTCCCAATCTCATACCATCTGTCGATTGGATCATCTCTTAACACATCAAAGAATTCATCCACATCATAGATCCCCGACGGCTCTACGATCACACGGTCATATCCGCACATTCCCATTGCGATCAGTTTCGTACGAAAGCGTCTTCTGTGGCAGTCTGCATCACACCCTCCGGCGATCATCTCCAGTTCGCAGTTTTCGCCTTCCAGGTCTTTTAATAACATCATGTCTACATTGACTGCGCCATAATCATTTTCCAGAATTCCGATATTTACTCCCTGGTCTATCAGATATTTTGCATATTTTTTTATAAATGTTGTCTTGCCGGAGCCTAAAAATCCGGTGATCAGATCTATCTTTACCATTTCACACTATTACCTCAAGTATTTTCTTTCCATACTGCCGCGCACGATTGATTGTAAAATACTGACCTTTTTCAATATAATCCCGAATAATCCGATCAATCCGTCCACTGATATCTACCATATAATTTTTTTCCGGAATACACGTTCCTGTCACACAAAATCGTTTTGGCATAAAGGCAACCTCCCTCTTACTGATACTTATGAGTATAACCTTTTTTTCAAGGCTATGCAAGAACACAAAAAGCGGCTGCCCTACAATAAGCAGCCACCCTTTATTATTTTATTTATTTCTTTCCGCCAAAGACAAATCCCATAAACCGGATATAAGTATACACAACCAGAACAACCGCAATAATCGTCTCGATCAGTACTACATATTTCAGGAACGGCATCGGATGTCCCATATTCATTGCACATGCCATCGTCTGTTTTGAAGCAATCGCACTGATGACAAATGGGAAGGTGAATGCCGCATAGCTTGGGAAGAATGGCATCTTCAGATAGCCGATTGCTTTTACAAGTGCAAAGATGTAGATCACCGTTGCAACTACAAACATTCCCATCAGGAATCCGTAAGATTTCGGCATGACAGATTGTACATATCCTGCGATGCAGAGGCTTGTCGGTGCCGCATAGATACAGATCAGAGGTTTTGCCGGATCCGGTACTTCTTTCACCGTCACATAGCGGTATGTAACCAGAATCAGTAACAGGATCAGTGTCACAAATCCAAACCAGAACGCCGCACTTCCGATTGCAAGTTTCTCATAAGCAGGTGCCGTGACTGATGCAACGACAATTCCAACATATACGATATAATAACTTGCGAATACCTTTGGAATCTGCAGTTTGAATACAAATTTCACCGTGAAATAAATGATCAGCACAATATGTAATGCAATTGCAAACAGCCAGATATAATAAGCTGCCTGTCCAATGAATGGTTTTACATAGGTACTTAAGATCATAAGTGCCATCGGAAATGTTCCTGATACGCTTGCCATGATCGGATTCTTCATATCTTCCTTCACAGCTCCCGGAAACATAATCAGCTTCAGAAGTGCCAGGATCAGCAGGAATGCTGCGAACACTCCACATACATAACGGATTCCCTCAGAATAACTCTGCAACAGGTTACCTAAGGCTGCCGCTCCAAGCATGACTCCACAGATTGGAACCGGTACTTTTTTAATTACATCTTTCATAATATCTTGTCTTCCTTTCTAGTCTGGATCTATGTATTCTAGATATCTGCAATTGCACGACGTTCTGCTGGTTCATCAATCTCATCCAGATTCTTGATTCCCAGTTCACGACAGACAATCTGTGCTACTTTCCATGCGCACAGTCCTGTGAAAAAGATGCACTGTTCTTTGTGCTCACCCTGTCCCATGTTGAATTCTTTGGTCAGAACTCTGCAGCAGATTGCATTCTTCCCATTAGCTTTCTTGAACCAGTCATGCAGTTCGTGAACCAGTTCCATACATTTTACGCTCTTTGGATTGGTTGGTCCGTCCTGCTCTGTTCTTCCGAAGAACATTCCAAGTGCAAGCAGCCCTCCGTTGAATGCGCCACAGGCACATCCAGATTTGCCTGCTCCGACAGCCATACCAGATGACATTGCAATGACTTCTTTTGGTACATCCAGTTTGAATTCTTCACGGATGGTGCACATCAATGCCTCACAACAGTAATACCCGCTTTTAAAATTCTTCTCTGCCGCTCTCTGCACCGCTCTTGGGCTGATTTCTGTTACTCCGATGTTCATAAGTAATTCCTCCTAATAATACAAATAATTCTCAGGTATCCCTAATACCCATATATTTATATTATATCTGTCAGAAATCTATTTGTTAAAGTGATATAATCTATAGCACTTGTTATTTATTGATTCTCTCTATATTTCAAAATTTCTATACAAAAATGCCATATATTCGACACTGTTTATCTGTTAATAATGTCGAATATATGGCTTATCCTCAACTTTTTGTTCCCTTCTATCAACTTTTTTCTTATCCTGTATCCACAGATTGTCCGATTCAAATCTTACCGTACAATCTCTCCACGTTTTATTTTCTCAATCCATTCCTGTATAAACTGCCGGAAACACTGCACTGCTTCATTTTCCACCTCTTCTCTTCTGGTGATCATACATGCCTTCCATTCATATATTCCATCCGAAAACGGAATCAGCCGCATCCCGGATTCTTTCATATCGTCAAACACAAAATCCACCGTCACAGATACTCCTTTATTTGCTTTCACCATCTTATGACACAGACTGAAACCACTGGTCTGGAATGCTATATCCGGCTGAAATCCCGCTTCTTTACATTTCTGCATAATCATATGGTAGATTGCGAACTGGTTGCTCTCTATATACAACGGCCTGTCCTTCAGGTCTTCTATCGTAACACTTTCACGTTTACTTAAAGGATCCTGCTCATTCACTAACATTTTAACAGGAAATGTCTCCAAAGAAACCACATGATATAATTCTTCATCAAATTCTCCGATAGAAAAGGCTACATTTCCTTCATTCTCTGCAAACAGATGCTCTGTCTGAAGATCCGGATATTCTCTGTAATGAAACTCTATATCCGGATATCTCCTGCGAAATTCTGCAATACAGTCCGGTGTCACCATACGGATGATTCCATAAGCAGACAACAGATCTACCACTTTCTTCTGTCTCTGCTCGATATGCAGGATATCTTTCTTAACCTGATAATAATCTGCAATATCTTTATCCGCATATTCCAGAAAACGTTTTCCACTCTCTGTAATCTGCATACCGGCTTTATTGCGTATAAAGAGACGGCACCCCATCTCTGCCTCCAGGTTCTTTACGATCTTACTGATCCCCTGAGGTGTCATATAGAGAATACGGGATGCCTTTGCAATACTTTCTTCTTTTGCAATTGTCTGAAATACTTTTAAATCTTTAATGTCCATTTTTATTTCTCTTCGCTCTTACTATGTGTATTCTATCCAGCCAGATGCATCATATTGATCAGGAAGATCCAGCTCAGTCCATAATATGATATAACCGCTACAAGGTCATTGACCGTTGTGATAAGTGGTCCGGACGCTACCGCCGGATCTACATGGATCTTCTTGAAGAACAGCGGGATCAGTGTTCCGACCGCTCCTGAGATTACCATTGCCAACAGCAGTGACGCTCCGATACATCCGGATACCGCATATGCAAACACGAATGTCTTGCCTTTAAATAATGCAATATAAAGACCGATCAACGCAAACGACAGTATTCCAAGGATCGATCCATTCGAAAATGCAATCTTCATTTCCTTGAATACCAGTTCTGCCTTCTGCTTTCCGGTCAGTGACTCGTCCATCAATACACGAATCGTTACGGCCAGTGACTGCGTACCTACGTTACCTGCCATATCCAGGATCAGTGACTGGAAACACATGATGATTGTAAGCTGGCTTACCACTTCTTCAAACAGACCGACTACGGATGAAACGACCATTCCAAGTCCCAGCAATACCAGAAGCCACGGAAGTCTCTTCTTGATACTTTCTCTTAATGGTTCTTTCAAATCTTCCTCTGCGGTCAGACCGGCGAACTTCGCATAGTCTTCACCCATCTCATCATCGACCAGGTCGATCATACTCTGGGATGTGATGACTCCGAGAAGTTTATTGTCGTTGTCCAGTACCGGGATCGAATCCTCGGAATAATCTTTCAATCTCTCGATACAGTCATCGATCAGCTCATTTCCATATACATATGGGTACGATGTCGCAATCAGATCTTCTAACGGAGACTCTCTTCTCGCGATGATCAGATCTTTCAGATCCATTGCTCCGTAAAATGTATTATCTTCCGTTACCATAAATAACGTAGAAATGTTATCATTCTTTGCTGCCTGTTCTACCAGACTGCTCATTGCCTGCTTCACCGTCAGATTCTCACGGATCATGATGCAGTTCGTTGTCATTCTGCTTCCGATCTCTTCCTCATCAAAGGAAGCGATGATTGCCATGTCCTTTCTGGCATCGTCATCCATTAATTCGATCAGCAGATTTTTCTTTTCTTTCGGAATCATCTGCAGAACATCCACAACTGCATCCGTCTCCATTGCCGAAAGGATCGCTGCTGCTTTTTTGATATCCATCTCATCCAGATATTCTGCTGCTTCCTGTTCGTCGATATGCTCGAAGATATCAGAAAGCATGTCCAGATCCAGGATTCTGCAGATTTTTCTTCTCTCTGATACTTTCAGCTGTGGAAATACTTCTGCAAGGTCATTTGCATGATAATCTTCCAGTCTGCTTCTCATAATACCTGGTGATGTATTACTTCTGATGATTTCCAGTATCTCGACTGTGTAATCTTTGTTTTCCATACCTTTACCTCCTATCCTTTTCCTAGTGCACGATAACCGGATATATATTTTCCGGTTTTCTACACCATAAACACACTGCAGGATATGTAACGATCATATCCTCCATGAAACGACTGCTATTATTCACTTGTAATACTCATTGGGAAATAGGATAAGAAATAAAAGAAATCTATAATGCCTGTACCTAGAACCTGCCACTTGGAGCTTCTCTTAAATGTACAGCAATTAACTCAAACAGAATCGACTGTTGCTTAATAAACTTTTTAATTTCCATCCTATGCTGCAACTTCGCCCATGACTATCGCAACCGTCCATTCTGTTCACCTGCCTTTTTTGTTGAATTTTATCATTGATTTTCTAACTATCGTGTGCAGTATCATAACTGCCCGCAACATATTATAGACTTTCGTACTATGAATTTCAAGCCTTTTTCCATGTACAACTCTATATATTTCCCACAAAATTGTATATAAATGCAAACACTCCCCCTTCGGCTTTCTTCCTATGATATACTTTTAAAGTTGTTTTTATAGATTAGAGGAATAAAACAAAAGAGAAAGGGTAAAATTTACACATGAATTCATTGAAACCAATGTTACTGACTTCACTGAAATCTTACGACCGGTCCCAGTTTGTAAAAGATGTGACCGCAGGAATCATTGTCGCAATCATTGCACTTCCGCTGTCCATAGCACTTGCACTGGCCTCCGGTGTCGGACCGGAAGCCGGAATCTTCACGGCCATCGTTGCGGGATTTGTCATCTCCGTACTTGGCGGAAGCAGTGTACAGATTGCCGGACCGACTGCCGCATTTGCAACCATCGTTGCGGGTATTGTCGCCAAAGACGGACTGGACGGGCTCGTAATTTCAACCATCCTTGCAGGTATCTTTCTGATCCTGATGGGCTTTTGCCACTTCGGAAGCCTGATCAAATTCATTCCGTATACGATCACAACCGGCTTCACATCCGGAATCGCCGTTACAATCGTCATCGGACAGTTAAAGGATTTCTTCGGAGTCACTTATCCGGACGGCGTAAAGCCAATTGAAACCACTGAAAAATTCAAAGCATTTATTGAAAATATTTCTACCATGAATATCGCTGCTCTGGCCGTCGGTATCGTAAGCCTTGCGATCCTGATTATCTCACCGATGATCTTCAAAAAGATCCCGGGGTCTCTGATTGCCGTTATCGTCGGAATCCTGATGGTAAAGTTCCTGCCGCTTAAGGTTGCTACAATTGGAAATCTTTACACGATCAGTAATTCGCTTCCGTCATTTCATCTGCCGGCCGTGAATCTGCACATTATAGAAAATGCGATTCCCAATGCATTTACCATTGCTGTGCTTGCTGCGATCGAATCACTTCTTTCCTGCGTCGTCGCAGACGGAATGATCAACGGTAAGCACCGTTCCGACATGGAGCTGGTTGCCCAGGGTGCCGGTAATATCGCCTCTGCTTTATTCGGAGGTATCCCTGCCACAGGAGCAATCGCAAGAACCGCTGCCAACATCAAAAATGGCGGACGTACACCGGTTGCCGGAATGGTACACTCCATCACACTGGTCATCGTACTCGTCGTACTAATGCCGTTCGCCGGAATGATCCCAATGCCGACCATCGCAGCAATCCTGTTTATCGTAGCATACAATATGTGCCAGTGGCGTACATTCGTACACTTAATCCGCACTGCACCGAAAAGTGATATCATCGTGTTATTTGCAACCTTCATTCTTACAATCCTGTTCGACCTTGTGGTTGCGATCGAGATCGGCATGGTGCTTGCATGTCTTCTCTTCATCAAACGTATGAGTGAGGAAACACATGTCGATGGCTGGACTTACGTGGATGATGATACACCGGATGTGGATGCACATCTTAAGAAACTTCCACTGCAGATCCGTGTCTATGAGATCACCGGGCCATTGTTCTTTGGTGCTGCAGATGCGATCGAGCACATCGTTGTCAAAGACTTTACGACTTGCCTGGTTCTTCGTATGAGAAGTGTTCCGGCAATCGACAGTACCGCGATGAACGCATTATTTAACCTGACAAAAGTATGTGAAAATAAGGGAATTACGCTGGTATTCTCGCATGTAAATGAACAGCCGATGAAGGTTATGGAGAAGGCCGGATTCGTGGAGCTGGTTGGACGGGAGAATTTCTGTCCGAATATATCGGCGGCGCTTAGACATGCGGAGGCGATTATCGGGAGTTAATAAATGAAATACCCACGGAATAAAAGTTAGGAATCCTTTCCAGTGAATGTGTAGGAGGCGTTGGTAATACTTAAGGGGTAAAATTCTGCGTTAGGTATTCAAAATTTGACTGTTTGAGCGTATGCGAGTTTCAAATTTTGAATGCCTGCTTTTAGCAGAATTTTACCCCTTTAGTATTACCCGCCGACGGAACCTGAACAGGAAAGGATTCCTAACTTTTATGCAGGTCCGGGCAGCCAGCCTGATGCATTAAATCCCCATAGCAGATTTAATTGCTCCCAGCAGTTCCTCATATGTCTCATAAGCCGGAATCTCCGGATAATCTTCCTTAATTTTCTCAGTCGTGCGGAATAAGAATCCTGCTTTTCCTGCCTGGATCATGCCCAGATCGTTGTATGAATCGCCGCTTGCGATCGTCTCGAACCCGATGGACTGCAGTGCTTTTACCGTGCTGAGTTTGGAATTCTCCACACGCATCTTGAAGTCTGTGATCTCGCCGTTATCTGCGATTTCAAGACTGTTGCAGAACAGTGTCGGTCTTCCGAGCTTTTCCATCAATGGCTGTGCGAACTCTGTAAATGTATCACTG
This sequence comes from uncultured Dorea sp., assembly GCA_900550865.1. Lineage (GTDB taxonomy): Bacteria > Bacillota > Clostridia > Lachnospirales > Lachnospiraceae > Dorea_A. The sequence continues at coordinate 57,026 of URTM01000008.1, forward strand.
ATCAGGATTACCTGACTAAATGAGCGCAGTTCGTCTAAGAATTCTTTTGCTCCCGGAAGCGGATCGATCTTTGCGATCGTCTCCTGGATCTCTTTGATTCCAAGTCCATGCTCTCTTAAAATATCCAGTCTCCATCTCATCAGTTTATTGTAATCCGGTTCATCTCTGGTCGTTCTTTTCAGTTCCGGGATTCCACTTGCCTCTGCAAATGCGATCCATATCTCCGGTACCAGTACCCCTTCAACATCCAAGCATGTAATATACATTTTCTCATTCCTCCTGTAATTTTTTGTCTTTTTGCTTTCCATCATATCACATATCTGTATATTTTACAGATTTTTATGAAGTCTCATCTAATAATTTTTCAAATTCCACCTGTGTCACCGGTTTTGAAAAATAATATCCCTGCAGATAATCACATCCATGATTTTCCAGAAATTCTGCCTGTTCTTTTGTCTCCACACCTTCTGCGACAACTTTCATCTCCAGATGATGAGCAAGATCGATCAGTGCGATCAGTATATGGTTACTCTTTCGATCCCTTCCAATTTTCTGTACGAATCCCATATCCAGTTTGATAATGTCGAAATCGTAATCTCGCATCGTACTGAATGAAGACATTCCGCTTCCGAAATCATCGATCAGAAGCTTTGCTCCTTCTTTCCGGATACATTTCAGGAACTCGACTCCCTTTTCAGATATTACCGTGTATGCGGACTCTGTAATCTCATAATTGATTTTGTCTTCATTTCCATGTGTCTCTTTTGTATTTTTCATGATTTCATCCATAAATTCCTGATTCATCAGATCCATTCTGGATAAATTCATAGCGATCTGAACACATTTCTTCCCTGATTCCCTGCGTTTTTTCTGAAATTTGCGGACCTGTTCATATATTTCATGATCCATTTTCGTAATGTATCCACTCTCTTCCAGTGTCGGAATAAACTGATCCGGGAACATCTTGCCATTTTCCACCGAATCCCATCTTGCCAGAGCCTCTGCCGATACGATTTCTTTTGTCCATGCATCATAGACCGGCTGATAATATGCCTGGATCTCATCCGTCTTAATTGCTACATCCAGGTTCATCAGTGCCATGCTTCTTCTCTCATAATCCTGATTCATCGTTTCGTTGAATATCTCATACGGTCTGACATAACGGTTAGAAATTGCCATCTTTGCCAGTTTTGCCCTGTCACACATATCAGAAACCTTCAGATTACATCCTTGCGGAATATGATAAATTCCACACCGCCCGTAAATTTCTATTTTTGTATTCTTACGAATATGCGTCCGATGCAGCAGTTCCGGTAATTTTTCCAGATCTAGATTCCTGCGTTTTATAAGAACCGTAAATCTGTCAGCCTCCTCTCTTGCTACTACAAGAGGTTTTAAAAAACTGACCTGAAGTGTATTCACTGCACTTCTCAACATTTCATCTCCGATCACATATCCCCAAAGATCATTTACTGCTTTAAATCTCTGTATATTAAAATATATAATAGAAAATTCTTCATCCGGGTACGATTTCAATATCTCTTCTGTCCGGTGAATAAATCCTTCCCTGTTAAGTCCGCCTGTAACGGTATCTGTTTCCTGCTGTTCAGTCATATCATCTACGACCATCAGTATCAATTTTCTCTTTTTATCAAACCAGTAATACGTACAGCGCTGCACATGATTGTCTATATTTCCAATCTGGAATGAATACTGGCCTGATATATTCAAGTTCTCTATTATGTACTCAATTGCTGCGCACCGTTCCAGAATTTCCATGTTTTTCCCTGCAAGTACCCGATTTTCAAGTTCTTTCACGCATTTGCTGTACGACATCCGTTTTCCTGATTCCAGATTTACATTTTCAGACTGAAATGAGCGGAAATAAATCTCATCTCTGTCTACATCGATGATGCCGACTGCCACATAATCCTTCTGATACATGATCTGCCGTATCTTTTCATCTATATACTCTGTCGTCTCATCTTTCCATACCGCGCATGCTTCTATATGTCCGTTATTCGGATTCTGAAATGTATTGACTTCGACCCGGTACATCTTTTTTTCCTGCATTCCATCCCAGTAGCAGTTCCGGAATTCCATCTGCATTTTTCCCTGCTCAAACCGCTCCAGCAATACACATCTGCGGAATTTTTCACAAAATACTATCTTTTCATCCTCATATACGAAATATGGATAGATATACTCTTCCAGCCATTTCTTCACGCTTTGTTCTTTTATTTCTTTTCCGTCTCTACGTAAAGCTTTGGATTCTATTGCAAGCATCTGATCTTCAGTGACATCAATATACACTGCACAAACCTGATTCTGTTCACGCCTCATCAAAAAATTAATTCTTTCCTGATATATCTCTTCCGAAAGTACCGCTGTATTTTCCTTCCTGTCTGTCTTCTTCATGTTTTTCGCTGCCCTTTCTATTTTCCCAATCTATTCTTTGTTGCCCAGCTGCCAGAAAGCAACTGCACTGGCTGCTGCCACATTTAACGAGTCTACCCCGTGTGACATTGGAATCATTACTGTATAATCACATCCGGTAATCGTCTCTTCCGTGAGTCCTTCTCCCTCTGTTCCCAGAATCACTGCAAGCTTTTCCTCTTTCATAAGTTCCGGATCATCTATACTTACCGAATCATCTTTTAATGCCATAGCTACCGTCCGGAATCCCATATTCTGTAATATCTGCATTCCTTCTTCCGGCCATTTTACAGAGTTATCCACAAATGTCCACGGAATCTGGAAGACTGTCCCCATACTGACACGGCTTGCACGCCGGTAAAGTGGATTACTGCATCCCTGTGTCAATATTACTGCATCCATATGCAATGCTGCCGCCGAGCGGAAGATTGCACCGACATTTGTCGGATTCATAACATTTTCTAAAATTGCGATCCTTCTGCATCCACTGCAGATCCTTTCCATATCCGGAAGTTCTCTTCTCCGCATTACACACAGCATTCCTCTGGTCAGTTTGAAACCGGTCAGCTTCGTAAGCACATCAAATTCTGCCGTATACACAGGGATTTCTCCACATTGTTTCCGTATCTTTACTAAAAGCTCTATCGTCTCTTCATCTTCTGCAGCCTGTTTCTTTTCTGCCAGTACCGACACCGGTTCATACCCGCCGTCAAGCGCCCTTCCGATCACTTTCGGACTTTCCGCAATAAACAATCCGTCTTCTGGATGATCTTTGTTCAAAAGCTGGGCTTCTGTAAGCCGTGCGTATACATCCAGCTCCGGAGCATTAAAATCTGTAATTTCTATTACATTTTCTACTATATTTTCCATCATATTTTATAACTTCTTTTCCTCTTGCATGATGCTTTTATATGTGACACCATTATAGCGAATACAACAGAATTTCTCAATTCTTTCTTTGACCGTGTGCATGGTTTTTTTCAGATTCCCCCGCCCTTTTTTGCATGCAGAATGTACCATTAACCAATCATTATGGCTGCCTTTGGATTTTCTCTCTTCTGTGCGGACACCGAATCTCTTGCTATGTCTTATAAAAATATGTTAAAGTACATACAGGTTCCTTACTGTTTAAAACAATGATTTATTACGAACAGCTATAAAGTTATGAAAAAAGGAGAACTGCTCTCATGATGACAGAACTTGAAAAATATTATAATAAATTCAACGAAGAAAAACGTCTCGGAAGCCGTCACGGACAGGTCGAATTCACCACTTCCATGAAATATATCCATGAATATCTTCCAGAAGATAAGTCTGCTAAAATCCTGGATGTCGGTGCCGGAACCGGACGTTACAGTGTTGCGCTTGCCGAAGAAGGCTATGATGTTACTGCTGTGGAACTGGTAAAATACAATCTTGGAATCTTAAAAAAGAAAAACAGTTCCGTAAAAGCCTATCAGGGAAATGCCATGAAGCTTTCCCGCTTTCCGGACAAAGAATTCGATATTGTCCTTGTCTTCGGACCGATGTACCACCTGTATTCCATGGAAGACAAGGTCAAAGCACTGACCGAAGCCAAACGAGTATTAAAAGATGACGGTGTGATCCTGGTTGCTTACTGCATGAATGAATACAGTGTCCTGACTTATGGCTTCAAACAGAATCATATCCTGGAATGTATCGAAAATGGAAAGATCGATGAAAACTTCCGTGTACAGCCGAAGCCGGAAGACCTCTATGATTATGTGCGCCTGGAAGATATGGATGCCTACAATAAAGCTGCCGGACTGGAACGGATCAAGGTCATCTCTGCAGATGGACCTTCGGATTATATGCGTCCGGTGCTGAATGCGATGGATGAGGAGACGTTTGAGACGTTTATCCGGTATCATCTTTCCGTGTGTGAACGACCGGAGCTTGTGGGGGCCGGGTCGCACACAGTGGATATTTTAAAAAAAGCTGGTATTTCATAAATACCAGCCCGTAAATATTATCTAAATCCAGTTACAATCCCCGCCGGTGATCGCCAGACTCAGAAGTGCATCCATCTTTTCAACCTCTTCCTCGCCTTCAATCTTCTCCAGAAGTTCCGCCGTATCCAGCACATCTTCCAACGACTCGTCCGGGCCGATCTCGTAATCGATCTCCTGTTCGCAATCCGGGCATGGGATACGTTTCATCGTCTGTAATGACAGAAAACGGTTGCCACACTTCTTACATTCATAATATCCACATTCCTTTGTCCCATCCGGTACATAATACATATCAATCACTGCCTTTCCATAACTTTTCTATCTATACCATCTACACTATCTATGCTCTGATCGCACTCTGATTTTTCACCATAACTACAGGCCATATCCTGTCCCTACTTCCAACAGTCAAGCTTGTCTTTCATTCCAATATCAGCACTTTTAAATACAGGGTTCTTTCCCGCTTTCAGCTGACTCTCATAATCTCTGAGTGCTTTCAACGCTGTATTTGATAAAAGGATGATCACCGGAATATTGATGATCGCCATCACTCCCATCAGCACGTCCGAGATATTCCAGAGCATGGACATCTCCATCCCCGCTCCCATGAATACAACAAGTGCACACACTACACGGAACCCCGCCATAAAGCGTCTGCCCGGCTGCTTTTTGTGGATGTACGTCAGCAGGTTGTCACAGTAGAAGCAGTTCCCAAGCAGTGTTGTAAATGCAAATAATACCATAGACACGGTAATGAATACCGGACCGAATGTTCCGAGTGATTCCTGCAGTGCCGCCTGTACCCACGGTGCTCCCTGCAGTGCTTCCGACGGAGCCACACCGGATGACATACACATCATGGCTGTTGCTGTACATAATAATAACGTATCAATGAACACCGATAACATCTGTACCAGACCCTGCTTAACCGGATGGCTGACATTTGCCGATGCTGCCGCATTCGGTGCAGAACCGATACCTGCTTCGTTGGAATATAATCCGCGGCGGATTCCCTGCATCATGGCTGACCCGGCAAACGCACCAAATATCGCTTTAAAGTCAAATGCTTCCTCGAAAATAGCTGCAAACACGGTCGGAATATAACCGATATTTATCACTACTACGATCAGTGCCACCACAATATAAGCCACACCCATAGCCGGTACCAGTGTCGAAGTAACTTTTACAATACGTGAACCGCCTCCCAGCAGACACCATCCGGTCACAACTGCCAGGATGCCTCCGATGATCCACGGTGTCACATCTGCATGATAAAAAGAAAATCCTGCAAATGTAGACTGCAAGTTATAAGAGGCCAGCATATTAAATCCAAACGCATACGTCGCAATCATAGCAATACAAAACGCAATTGCCAGCGGTCTGCAGTGAAGGGCAGCTTCTATATAATAAGCCGGACCTCCGTAACACGTTCCGTCCTCCCCCTTTTTCTTATAGATCTGTGCCAGCGTACTTTCCACAAATGCAGATGCACTTCCGATAACCGCAATCACCCACATCCAGAACACTGCGCCAAATCCCCCGATACAGATTGCAGACGATACGCCTACGATATTTCCTGTTCCAACTCTCGATGCAGTGGAGACCATCAGTGCCTGAAAGGAAGAGACTGCATCTTCATCATCCGGTTTCTCCATTACCGCTTTGCAGGCACTGCGAAACAGCCGCACCTGCGGAAATCTCGTCCGGATCGTAAAATACACACCAGTTCCGATTAACATGATGACCAGCAGTTTACTGTACATGAATGAACTGATGCTGTCAATGACCATACTTAACATACTTGTATTTCTCCTTCTTGTTTTATTTTCCATATAAATATACAGTAAATCCTTGCGTTTGGAAAGAATAATTTATATACATTAACACTGGCACTTATTTCCTCTTTGTTTGATTTTATGGTACAATTACAAAGAGACAGCCTCTGCTGGCTGTTAATATCTGTTTAAAGATGGAAAAAAAGGAGAATCACATGCAATTATTAAAATCACTCATTATATTAATCATCGGATTTGTCCTGTTGATCAAAGGTGCCGACTTCTTTGTAGAAGGCAGTTCTGCCGTAGCAAAGCGGCTCCGGATCCCTTCCATGATCATCGGCATGACCATCGTAGCCATGGGTACCAGCCTTCCGGAATGTGCAGTCAGTGTAACGGCTTCCCTGACCGGCAATAATTCCCTCGCTATCAGCAATGCGGTTGGATCTAATATTTTTAACCTGCTGGTAGTATGCGGTGTCTGTACTTTATTTGTTCCGCTTGCCGTTCAGAAAAGTACTTTACAGAAAGAATTTCCATTATCTATCTTCTGTGCAGGACTTTTACTGCTGCTTGGCTATCTGGGTATGACACTCGGACGAATCGATGGAATTCTCTTTCTCGTTATATTTACCGGATATCTGCTCTGGATGATCCGCTCAGTCAAAAGAGCGCGCCGTAAAACAACACCTGACACTCTTTCTTCTATGCAGGAAGAAAGAATCTCTCTTTCCGAAGAAGAGATCGAACAGGTTACCTCACATATCAATCTTCTTCCGGCATGGAAATGTCTCATTTTCATTCTTGGAGGTATGATTGCGATCAAGTACGGCGGCGATTTTGTCGTCGACGGAGCCTCTGCGATTGCAGTCCGTCTGGGACTCAGCCAGACACTGATCGGACTTACCATTATTGCCATGGGTACCAGCCTTCCGGAACTTGTCACCTCCATTGTTGCCGCCAGAAAAGATGAAGTCGATATGGCACTTGGAAATGTCATTGGTTCCAACATCTTTAACATTCTTCTTGTGCTCGGTGTTGCCGCAGCAATCAGCCCGGTGGCTTTCGCCTGGGATAACATGATCGACATTGCTGTTCTGATTGTGATCAGTGTGATAACTCTGATCTTTGCATGGACTTCAAAAGAACTCAACCGCAGGGAAGGAATCATCATGCTCTTATTATATGCAGCTTATATGGTATACATCTGCATGCGCTGATTCTGACTGCCATATAAACTCATGCCCTTAAATTCTGGTATTTTATGGCTCAGCTGATATAGGCAGATGCATACATGAATCTATATTATTTATAATCTGAACACAGGAAAGGATGGAAATTCTATGAAAATCGTATTTTTAGACGCCAAAACAATCGGCGATGACATTGACTTATCCGGTTTTGATACACTCGGCGAAGTTACAAAATATAACTTTACCAGACCGGAAGAAGCACCGGAACGTGTGAAAGACGCAGATGTTCTCATCATTAATAAAGTTCCAGTCAATGAACAGACTATCGGAACGGCAGCGAATCTGAAACTTGTCTGTGTCACAGCCACCGGAACCAACAACCTGGATAAAGACTATCTGGATTCCCGCAATATCGCATGGAGAAATGTTGCCGGATATTCTACAGAGACTGTCACCCAGCATACATTTGCCATGCTTTTCTATCTGCTTGAAAAGCTGCGCTATTATGACGACTATGTAAAAGACGGAAACTATATTAACGATACTTCTTTCACTCATTTTGCAGAGCATTTTTCAGAAATCAACGGCAAGACATGGGGAATCATCGGTCTTGGTGCGATTGGACGCCGCGTTGCCCAGATTGCTCGGGCATTTGGCGCAAAGGTAATCTATTATTCTGCCTCCGGCCATCCGGTACAGGATGGCTATACGCAGGTTGATTTTGACACTTTACTTGGCTCTTCGGATATCATTTCTGTACATGCACCATTGAACGAACACACCGAACATCTTCTGGATAAAGACGCATTTGCAAAGATGAAAAAGCGCTGTATCTTCCTGAATCTCGGCCGTGGACCGATCGTAGTCGAGCAGGATCTGTACGAAGCTCTTGTTCATGATGAGATTGCTGCCGCAGGTCTGGACGTCTTATGTGCCGAACCGATGAGCGCTGACAATCCACTTATCAAGATCCAGGACAGCCGCCGGCTTTTCATTACGCCGCATATTGCATGGGCAAGCGTAGAAGCACGCACCAGACTGATGCAGATTATCCTGGATCAGGTGAAAGAATATTTCCATATGTAGAACACTAACTACCCATTAAAGTTTGATATAAAACAATTTTACATTATTTATTGAATCATTCCTACATTCATGCTATCATATATCATTGTACCTAATGAAAAAAGTAAAAAAAATATGAATAGACGTCCTGATTCCCAGGCGTCACTGTGGAGGAATGAGAACTATGAGTGAACGTGGATCTGCTCCTGCAGCAGAAAATAAGATGGGAACGATGCCCGTCGGAAAATTAGTATTCAATATGTCACTGCCAATGATGATCTCCATGCTGGTACAGGCACTTTATAACATCGTTGACAGTATCTTCGTAGCTAAATTATCAGAAAATGCGCTGACTGCCGTTTCGTTAGCTTTTCCACTTCAGACACTTCTGATTGCGGTAGCTACCGGTACCGGTGTCGGCATGAATGCACTCCTGTCCAAGTCCCTTGGAGAGCGCAACTTTAAAAAAGCGAATAAGATCGCTGATAATGCAGCATTTATCTATGCCATCAGTTACATCGTATTCTTAATCCTTGGCTTTACGATTGTAAAACCGTTCTATGCAAGCCAGATTGGAAATGCAGATGTCGAGATCATGAATCTTGGAATTGATTACCTGAGTACAGTTATGATCTTTTCTTTTGGTTTGTTTACACAGATTTTCTTTGAACGATTACTGACTTCTACCGGAAGAACAATCTTCAGTATGACTTCTCAGTTATGTGGTGCTATCACCAATATCATCCTTGATCCGATTATGATCTTCGGACTTCTCGGATTCCCGAAGATGGGGGTAACCGGAGCTGCCGTTGCCACCGTCATCGGACAGTGCGTAGCCGGCATCGTAGCCGGAACCTGCAATCACAAATATAATCATGAAGTATCCTTAAGTTTCAAAGGATTCCGCCCAGACATAAGCCTGATCGGACACATTTATGCAGTCGGTATTCCGTCTATTATTATGCAGTCTATCGGATCAATCATGACCTATTCGATGAACCGCATCCTGATTGAATTTTCTTCAACTGCAACTGCTGTATTCGGTGTGTACTTCAAGCTTCAGAGCTTCTTCTTCATGCCGGTATTCGGTCTGAACAATGGTATCACGCCGATCATTGCTTACAACTACGGTGCACAGCAGAGAAAGCGTATGATCAAGACGATCAAGATCAGTCTGACGACTGCATTCTGCCTTACTTTCATCGGATTTCTCTGTTTTGAAGGCATCCCACAGGTATTACTTGGAATGTTCAATGCATCTGCTGACATGCTGAAGATTGGTGTTCCGGCACTTCGTATCATCGGTATCCACTACCTGATCGCATGGTTCTGTATCATCGCCGGTACCGTATTCCAGGCACTCGGAAAAGCAGTATTCAGCATGATCGTATCTATCATGCGTCAGCTGGTTGTACTGATCCCAGCAGCATATATCCTGTCTAAGATTGGCGGGCTGCACGTTGTATGGTGGGCTTTCCCGATCGCGGAAGTGATATCATTTATTGTGTCTATGGCATTTTTGATCAGAATTTATAAGACGATCATCAGTAAGATCCCGGAAGGGAAATTGTAAACTCTATATCGCTGACATACAAAAGAGGCTGTAAAAATTCTTTTTAAAAAGAACTTTTCAGCCTCTTACTTTATTCACATTTCATTACTGTTTTTCAAAAATATATTCCCTGAAATCTACTTTTTATTTTTATAATTCACAATATAAATTCCCACACATACCAGAATCAATGCGATCAGACTTCTTGCATTAAATGCCTGGCTTACTTCACCAAGGACCAGTGCCGATAACACCACACTGCAAAGCGGATTGACAAATCCAAAGATTGCTACTTTTGACACTTCATTATGTGCCAGCAGAACTGACCAGAGTGTATACGCTACAGCTGATACCATCGCCAGATACAGGATCAATACCGCTCCCGCAACAGACATGTGATCCAGATGTCCACCCATGAGGATTCCTACTACAAACAGCAACATTCCACCCATGAAGAATTGACAGCCGCTTAAGATAACCGGTGATACTTTTTTAGAGAAAATATTGATCAGTACAGTTGATGCTCCATAGGACAACTGTGCGATCAGCACAAAACCTTCTCCCGTCAGTCTGAAGCCCATATCCATAGAGCCGCCTGCCATGTTGATGATCACAACTCCGGCAAATCCGAGAATACAGCCGGCAAGTTTTCTGCCTGTCATCTTTTCATTTCTTACTAACAGACATGCCATCAAAATTGCGATAAAATTTCCAAGTCCGGTGATAATTCCACCTTTTACACCGGAGGTATGTGCCACTCCGATGTAGAAGAAAAAGTACTGGACAAAGGTCTGTGCAAAACAGACAGGAATCGCATACCGGAATACTTTTCCATCTGGAAGAACCATATGTTTTTCACGGATAGATGCAAATACTAACACCAGAATTCCAGCCAGTGCAAACCGGATACCGGCGAAAACGATCTGGCTTGCGGTATCTGCTGAATCTACATATAAGATACGATAGCCTGTCTTGATCACCGGAATTGCGCTGCCCCATAAGATGCAGCAGACACACGCCAGAGCTGCAACCACCCAGGTCCTTGTTAATCTATTATGTTTTTCTGTAGTTTCCATTTTATTTTTCAATCTCAATCTTCTCTTTCAGTACGACACATCCGGCCATATCACCGATTACATTCACACAGGTTGCACCCATGTCGCATAATGTATTGATGCTGATATACACACCCATGACTCCGGCCGGAAGACCTGCCATCGTTGCCAGTGCCGCAAACGATGCGATTGCTCCTCCCGGGATTCCCGGTGTTCCGACTGACAGAAGGACATTCGCCAGAAGGATAATGATCATCATCGGAATGCTGACATGTACGCCACATGCATTTGCGAAGAACATGATCATGAAGGACATCAAGATTGATACCGCATCCATGTTAACAGTTGCACCAAGCGGAATTGTGATACTGGATATCTGGTTCGGTACGCCCAGTTCATCTTCCACACAACTTTTGCTGAGAGGAATCGTTGCAGAACTTGAACATGTACCAAATGCATTCAACGCTGCCGGCATGATCGCCTTGAAGAACTTCACCGGACTTGTCTTTCCGAGAATGCTTACTGCACCGCCATATACAATAAATGCAAATCCAAAGAACGCAACATATAAGATAATCAGCTGTGTAGCCAGTGATATGATCGTCTTTGTTCCATTTGCCTCTACGACAGGAACGATCGTACAGAATACTCCGATCGGTGTGAAATACATAACTGTACTGATAATCTTCAGGCATGCTTCGTTACAGGAATCAATTACCTTTAATAATGGTTCACCCTTTTCTCCGATCGCAATCAGTGTGAATCCCATGATCAGTGCAAATACCAGCACCTGCAGCATATTACCCTCTGCAAATGCAGACACCGGATTGGACGGGATCAGTCCTTTGATCGTATCAAGGATGCTGTCCATCTTTGTTGCCTGAATATCAGATGTAGCCATCTTAAAGCTGACGCCTTTTCCAAGACGGATCAGTCTCGGAATGATCAGTCCGACAAAACTTGCCAGTGCTGTTGTGCACAGGAAGAACAGCATTGCCGCTCCTGTGATCTTACCTGTCGTCCTGGCACTTCCGATGCTTGCGATACCCATTACGATCGAACAGAATACCAGTGGGAAGATCATCATATTCAATGCACTCATATAGATGTTTCCCAGTACACTCGTTGCAGTCAGAACCACTTTAAACCGTCCCGCCAAAAACAGTCCGGTCAGGATTCCGAGGATCAGTCCGACGAAAATCGCACCGGTGATGTGTTTTCTGTACCACTCATAAAAACTCTTCATTCGTATGTACTCTCCTTACCTTTTAACTATAATATATCGTCTATATTTTACTATAGACATATAGATAATAGTTTATATCAAAAGGAGTGGGACGTCAATGTCCCACTTCCTTGGTTTCACCGTTTTTACAGTTTCCCCGTTGTTTGTCATATGCTAAAATAGAATTATTATCAATACAGAAACGAGGTGCTTTTATGCAGCACGAAGTATTTATCAGTTATCACCGAAACTCATCTGCTGAACTTGTGGAACATATTGTAGCGGCACTGGAAAGTCACGGAATCAAATGCTGGTATGCCCCGCGGGATGTAGATTCAAGCTATGCCGGAGATATTGTTAAGGCAATCAATACATGCAAAGTCTTCCTTCTGGTTATGAATGAGCAGTCTTCTCATTCTGCCCATGTACTCAATGAAATTGACTGTGCTTTTAACCGGTTCCATCAACATGAATCCATCCGCCTGTTACCTTTCCGAACCGATAACAGGGAAATATCGGATGATGTCCGGTATTACCTTGGACGGATTCATTTTCTGGATGGTACCGAACCGCCAGAAGAAGACCGTATCAATGCCCTTGTATCCAGAATTTCTTATTGGATTCAAAGCAATGAATGGAACACCAATACCCAATCGGCCGTTCAGCCTCAGAACATTCGCAGTACCACCCTCATACACAACACGAATTTTGTCGGCCGGGCATCTGAACTTAACGAAATATACCGTTTACTCCATAACAACAACAATAAATTATTTTTATGCGGAACCGGTGGCATTGGAAAAAGTGAACTTGCCAGACAATATGGACTGAAATTTCAGAACGAATACCGAACCATTCTCTGGTTCACTTACAACAGTACGCTGGAAGATATGATCATCACAGATCAGTTTCTTCTCATCCATGGTCTGGAAAATGAGAAACAAGACCTTACAACTCCTCAGGCACGGGAAACTTATTATTATAAAAAGCTGAATTATTTAAAAGAACACTGCGATAAACATACGCTTCTTATCATCGACAATTTTGATGCCGAAGATGAACGCACGCAGGAACTTCTGGAGGGACCATATTCTGTAATTTTCACTACCCGTATCAGTCGTGAAAAAGATGGATATCAGGAACTTTCCATTCATCCAATGGACAATCCGGAAGATCTTATTGCTTTGTTCCAGAAATTTTATAAACGCCCTCTACAGTCTGGCGATGATATGATTCTCTTGCAGATTTTTGATAAGATTGCCCGTCACACCTACGGCATCGAACTTCTGGCCAGACAAATGCAAGCCTCCAGAATGTCCCCTGCCAGTATGCTGGACTTTTTCAATGGAAAAGAAACTCCTGCCTCCAGACGTTCTCACATAGTAATGGAACATATCCTGAATGTAATGACAGATCTGTTCCACCTGGGCAGCCTTACAGAAGAGAAACTCTCCATCTTGAAAAATATGGCACTTCTTCCGGTAGAAGGTATTGAAACAGAGACTTTTTTTGACTTAACAGAACTAGATGATTTTATGTTGATAGATGAACTGATTGATTCCAGTTTTATCCAGTATAATTACATTACCGATGTGATATCCCTGCATCCGCTCATCGTCAATACCATTCAGAAAAATGATCCTGATTTTGTAGATGACTGCCAGATTTATATCCGGAATCTGACCAGACAACTCTCATCTTTTACCCATTTGAAGTCAGCGGAAAAGCGTACCCTGCTCTCACTTGCGGAAGTTTACTATCTGAAATGGTGCAGTCCATCCCGCTCTTTTGATATTCCATTCATGGAATATCTTGCGGAAGCTTATGCCGAATATTTCATACGAGACAAAAGTATTGCCATCATGAAACGGCTTCTGACACTGAATCCGGAGCCACTGAAAGCCAGCTGGTATCACTACTACATTTCAAATCAGCTGCGCTGCCTTGAACAATATGACGGACTTTCTTCTGAAGCTGCGTTGTCCCTTTCCCTACTGAAAGACCTTCCGGATTCTTTAGAAAAGAAGCAGCAGCTCTCCAGAAGTTATTCTATGATGGGATGGGCAAAATATCATACGGATGACTTTGAACAGGCTTTTTCTTATTTTGAACATTCTCTGCAGCTCCGTAAAGAAACGCTTTCAGACGACAATGTGCTGATCGCCTGGGCATATTTCAACAGTGCCAGTGTGCTGACTAAGATGAAAGAGACAGAAAAGGCCATTCAATATTATGAAGAAGCCATCAGGCGTTTCCTGCGGATTAACGAGATTGGTATCTGTGTACCTGCCTATATCTGTATCGCAGAAGCCTATCTTGATTTGAATGACTGCACAAAAGCTACGAATGCATTGGAGCAGGCTTTTACTTATGAATATGAATATTATGGTGAAGAAAATTGCCGGAAATACTGGCTTTATGATATCAAATCTAAGATTTTGGAAAAGCAGGGTAAAAACGATGAAGCTGCCGAATACCGGCGCTGGTCTGAAGAAGAATATAAGAAATATATTCAGAGTCGCGAAACATAACTTCCATGTTTCAATATAAACCTCTTCTAGGGATGTGAAAAAACTCAATCGAGTTTTTTCACATCCCCTTTTCATTCACTGCTCACTTATCTTCTCTTTCCGCGAACTCTTCTTAAAAATCTTGTCATCTATCACTACATTCGAATGATTTTCAATACAATCCGCTGACTCCATACCTGTATAATAGAATGCTTTCTCTCCTATATGCCTGACTGTTGCCGGAATCACTGCATGGCGTATCCCCGTATTAAAGAACGCTCCCTCTTCTATTACTTCTACCCCCCGCATCTCTATCTGTTCCAGCCAGCATGAAAAAAATGCATAATCCCCAATCTTCTTCACCGACTCCGGCAAAATCACGCTCTTAATCCCTCTTTCCATCGGAAATGCACATGGACCGATTGTTGTGATTCCATCCGGTATCTCTACTTCTTTCTCCCCACCCATATATGCGATCAGTTCATGATCCTCTGATACTACCAAAGGCTCACCCCAGACATAATCTTTCTCATGTATCACTCTTTTTACTGTGTAAGCATCAAAATATCTCTCCTTACATTCCAGTCCATACTTTTCATCTCCAAGATCACTGAACGAATCAAAATACAGGTAGAATACCCGGTCACCAACAAATCTCAGTGAAATATATCCCCGGTCTTCATCAATCCATCCGTCTTTTGCTCTGTACCGGATCTCCTGAAGTTCCGATAATTTTAAATTTGTCCCTTTTCCATCAATGATCAGTCTGCCTTCCTTGTCCACTCCATAGTCTGCATCACAGTCCGGATCATCGGAGATGACCATCCAGTCACCATAGCTTTTTTCTGTGATCTGCGAGATCTTTTCTATGATCTCTGTAAATTTTTCTACAAATGTTGTTCCATCCATAACTGTACCTCCATCTTTATCATATATTTTTCTTATATTATGATAGAGATATTATAAATGAATCTTTTTTGCCTTCCTGTTCAAAAATCTGTCAATTTCTGAGCAGATTCTATCCGTTTTCATTCTTTCGCTTTTATTCTAATTTCCTGATCTCTTTATAAACAATCTCATACCGTTCTGCTCTTATCTCTATATGATAATGCCCGGCCAGCCATCTCACAACACGATCACCCAACGTATCTGCGATTCTCTGCAGCCACTGCTCAGTCCGTGACTTCTGTTTCTCTCCGGCATCTTCGTCATGCTCCCGCTCCGGTGCCCAGTCAGACGGAAGCATATGTGACAGCACATAGACAGGTTCTTCTATCTTCCCGGCTGTAGCCAGGATCTGTTCAAATTCACAGTCTGAAAGCTCTTCATCGAACCACCAGCCTGCACCTTCCATCCCTTTTAGAAATCTTCCAAAGAAATCCGAGCTGCGGGCACCACCCACCACTAAAAATTTCTTCCTTTCTTCCCCATCAGGAATGCTGTATATTTCTCCATCCTTCAAAAATATAAGGTCCGGGAATGCCGGACCTTTCGGATTGTCTTCTACGTATACCCAGCCGCTATACACCTCTTTTTCAATATACCGATCTAAATTCCCGGGTCTGGCTTCATGATTCCCACGCACAAACAGGATCTGTATATATATGCCTTCTGTCTTAAGTTCATCAATTTTATCCTGTAGTTCTTTCTTCAGCTTCTGGTCCCGTTCGTCCATGCAAAAATTCAATCCGGCATCCCCCAGCTGCAGCAGTATGGTCTTCTGTGTCTCTGTGTTCTGCTTTTTTACTAGATATTGCTGTTCTACCGGATATTGCTGCTTTAGCAAATCCATCCAGTTTATAATCCCCTTAATATCTCCGTGGATATCTCCCGTATAAAAGATAATCGTTCCTCACCACTTTCTGCTTTTATTCTGCCTCACATACCTCACACAGCAGCTCTTCATCAAAATCATCCGGCAGATCAAATATTCCGGATTCCGCCATATTTTTTATCAACACCGCCGGATGCGCGCCATTATGCAGAATCGTTTCCAGTATCTCTATATCCCCTCTTAATTCTTCTACCGACTGGTATCCCGTATTCTGATTTTTCAGGCGGATATCTGCCAGTGTATCCTTTATAGACGCTCTCTGCTCCTGATCCATATCTGCTTTTTCGAACAATTCTTCTGTTATCTTCACCACACTATAGAGATCGTCTTTCACCGATAGCTGATTTACTGCTTCGATCAGAGCCTGCGCCCGCTCAAAGGATGGGTCAGCGCTTTTATAGAGCCGTTTGTGATTACGGATTGCTAATAACCCCATCGATCCATACTCTCTGGTAGTGCTGCCAAGCGTGGTATTCAGAATGATCTGGTCTGCTGATGCAAATATCTCCTTTACACTCAGCTGTGACAGGTCTTTCTGATACTCCCTTAACGGCACTACACTTCCGAAGTCTAACAGACAAAGGTTCGCATTCGCTCCCTGTCCACGCACATAGATATTCTCCGGCTTGATATCTCCATGGATATAACCCTTTTTACTCAGATGTCTGACAATTACCAACAACTGGTATATGTATTTCAGACAGTCCTCCGGACAAAGAGATTTCTCCATTGTGGAATACAGGGTTTCTCCTTCATCTGTATCGATTATGAGATAACTGGTATCTCCTTTTTTTGTGCAAAGGCGCTCTAATTGAAAAGCATAAGGGTTATTACTCTGGTCCTCGCCCGGATTAAAGTAAATATTCTGATTCATGGCAAGCTCACGTTCTACATTTTCTTTCTGTATCTGCAGCTCTTTTTCTCTGTATTCCGGCAGGATCTTAATATCATCTCCGACATTGTCCCGAATATAAATGCCATCTTCGTATGCTTCTTTCGGAAAAAACTCTTTTACGATGCAGGCAACGTTCCTACCGTTTCTGCTCCTTACTCCACGATAGGCAAGGCATGAACCTCCTCTGCTAATGAGTGCTAACAATCTCACCTGCTCTGTACCTGTTTCGTCACATAGCAGGAACCCGTCCTGCAAAGGCAGTTCAATATTGTCTTTGATCAGTCCTAATCGCATGATGACACCACCTCTCTTCCCTTGATAATGTTATTAAATGCTGCCGTATGATACATAACCAGAACATTCTCTTCAAACTCTTCTGCCAGTTCGTATAATTCCTGTGCTGAACCCGCTTTCATTGCTTTTTCATAATATTGATCAAATGGATGATTTGCAAATGTTCCGGCATCATATCTGCAGTTTTCCAGCATATGTTGAATATACGCTTCGTCTATCTCACTGCAGCCATGCGCTCTGGCAACCAGTGCTGTAAGCTTCAGCATTTCACGCGACACATTCCCTCCATCAGACATTAATACATTGATTCTTGTTCCCATCCGAACTCCTATAGCTGTTTTAGAATCCAATATTTTTTCCATGAAAACCTTCATTTTTTCTTCTGTTTTAAAAAAATATGCACCTATTCTTGCAAGATCTTGTCTTTTTTCCGCATAATTGTCATCATTTAAATGTTTCTGATAATATTCTTCATATTTTTTTTCATAATAATAGCCAAAACTATACTGCTTGTTCAAAAAAATGGTCTCTCCCAGTACATCGGTATAGATTTCTCCCAGTTTTTCACAGGATGTTTTTCCACAAGATTCCAGATATGACCAGAGAGTCTTTTTTGGATCTTTTTTATCAACTTTTTTTGCGGCTTCCTTATAGTTTGTCTTCAGGTAGCAACGATTCAATGCGGCTCTCAGACTCTTCGGGTCTTCCGGTTTTCCCGTGATCGTGAAATTCTTTTCATCAATACCCTCTATTACATCCGTTATATTATGATCCACAATTACTAACAAAATTCTGTAAAGATACCATTGGCGTCTCCACGACGCGTATTCAGCCTGTTGACGGAAATGCTTCTTGAAGATGACATCAAATCTCCAGTCAAGCGCCTTCTCTGTATCATCCTTGTATGCTTCTATAATATTCCCCAGATCCAACGTCATCTGTGCATAGGTTTCCCGTGTTTTTTTCTCATCGTCGTCCAGACCTCCATTTACGATTCTCTTCAGATCGTAATACTTTATGCCATTCTCGTAGTCCTCCCGCAGAGCTCCAAATGCACGGTGAAATTCATCTTCTTCGGATCTGTTATTTTCTTCTGCATCTCTTTCCAGTACCTGCTTCATCTCTTTCTGCAGATCGATCCACTGTTCCCACGCCGCACAGGTTCTGAATGCAAATGTAAGCAGAATCTCTTCCATATTGTCATTCGTAACGATACTGAGATCCGCCGCTTTTAAAAGACCGTTTAATAAGTTGATATATTTTCCGTTTAAGCGGTCATCTAACGGAATTTTCTGGTCTTTTGCAAGAAAAGCAATAAATATACAATAGTCTTTGCTGATCTCATTCCGGCACATTTTCGGAATCGTTTCTGTAAGGAATTCTTCAGCGTCTGCCGGATCACCACATCTTTTTAATTCTTTCAGCGCTTTCATGGTGTTATTAAAGTAATACAGATTAAAGCGGTCTTCCAGCGGCGTCCCTTTCATCTTTTGCTTCCACTGGTCAATCATTTTTTCTGCGTATTTTCTATATTTTTCTTTGCTTTCCGCATTTATCTGATCCACCTTAATCTGATCTGCAAACGCTTTGATCCATTTGTATTCCATGAATTTCTCCCTTCATATGTGTCATAAATATTTTCACTTTTTTCATGTATTCTTCTACAGTCTCTTAAATATTTTCACACTTCTCCATGTATTCTTCTACAACTATCATGAGTTCCTTCCGCTCCTGTAACTTCTTACATTCTACCAGTCCTTCCAGCTTACCCTTTAAGCTTTTTATCAGTCGGACATTATTCCGCTGATACCCTGTGGCACTCGTATATACATACATGATCTGCGCCGGAAGTTCTCCAATGATCTCTTCTATGATCTCTTCTGTGATTTCTTCTTTTCCGTCTTCCTCAGCCCGGTCCGTCTTCCCACTGTACATATCCAAAAGAAGGATTTCATTTCCCATCACTCTTTCTATCATATCTTCCGGGAACCGGTGATCCTCAAGCAGCAGGCACTGTTCTAATGTCCTGCCCTGACATAACTCTTCCCATGCTTCTTTATAATAGTGATAACCTTCAAGCGGGTCACCAAGATGATATGCATCAGACATTAATGTCTGATAACTTCTGACAACCGCACCGGCAGTGCAGTGTCTTTTCTTATATTCCATCGCTAAAAGGTGCCACTTCCTGGCCTCATCGTAGTCTTTCAAGCGGAAAAAAAATGCGCCTGTATTACTCAATACTCTTCCATACAGGTCATTTAGCTGAATGTCCCTTGCTTCTTCCGGGATTTTTTCCACTTCTTTCCTTGCTTCCAGAATGTAATTTAAGATCTTTTTATTCTTTTCTTCATTCCCTGCCTTGATATCCCATTTTATCGAATAATAAATGAAATTCATCCGTTCTGCTCTTTCATAAATGCTGAACGTCTCTCCCACTCTGGATAAACAGCCCTTTGCAATCCATCCAATCTCCGCGGCCTCTTTTCCCTCACCCAGATCATCGTAAACACCGCTTAATTCCTGAACGAAATCCAAGGTTCTGAGCACGCATTTTTTATCCGGTTTCATTCCACATCTGCGCAGTGTCTTTTCAAGACCTGCACGTTCCATCGAATAGAGAAAATCACCAAGATCCAGATACTTTGTACGCCTAGCCAGTTCTTTCTCTTTCTTTGTCTTTCTATACTCCAGTGCTTCTGACAGGGACACCAGAAACGTTTCAATCTTTTCACATTCTCCTTTATTTGCTTCTAAACGGAATCCTTTTACTGCCCAGAAATCACGCAGTAATTCGTGCACAAATATATTTCTTTCATCTACTACACCAAGATTCATCTGTAGCATCTCATAGACCGTTTCAAAACTCGTATTCTCCGGTCTGTCTTCTCTTGTCTGATTGAAAGCCTCTCTTACTGTGTCATCCAGATGTTGTTCTTCTTCATAAAATCTGTTTTCCAGCAGTGCACTCTCCACCTGGAATGCAATATATGGCAGAACAGATTCCAGGAGATATCCCCGTACCTCTGCAGCATGATCTCCCATACCTTCCCGGTGCAGCTCTGTCTCCTGCTTAAAATAAAGCTCTAATAATTCGAACTTATTTGTAACAGCCAGTACAACCAACGGCTGTCTTTGATAAATCTTTTTAAAAAGCTTCAGGAACATTGGGTTCGATAATATCTTCATCAAATGCTGCGGCAGATCGTCCGTCTCCTGCATGTTCAGATACTTGCGGATATTTTTATCTGAAAATGGCTGGAATCTTAATATCCGGAACATTTTTCTGAATGTTTCCGGCATGATATCCGCTCTTCTTGTCGAGATAACCACATGTACATTCGGATATTCCATGAGACATTTTATGTCTTTACAGAGATAGTCCATCCGTGTCTGTCCATTCACTTCCTGATTATTTAACTCATTCATTCCGTCCAGCAGGAATACATATTCCGTTGTATCTTTCGTATGCCCGATCATTTCTATAATTGCTTTGTCCGTAACCTGACTGGAAAAATATTTCTTCAGGCAGGCAAACAAAATATTGGTGCTGTCTATGTAGTTCAGATCATTCACCGGAATATAAACAGCCACCTGTTTTTTCCCCTGTGTCTTCCCGTCAGTATTTTTTCCCTTGCTCTCTGATGTTGATGTCAGGAATTTTGCAAGATGTTTTAAAGAAGTACTTTTCCCAAATCCTCCGGAAGACTCTACCAGATAGTCTCCCGGCTTCGCAATATATTTTTTACATAAATTCATATGGATGATCCCTTTCTGTTTGCATCTCTTTCCCCGTCTTTTTTAGTCTTTTTTCTAATCATATAACGTACCGGATAGTAAATTCAAGATGCATTTATTCTCTTCTAAAATTCATGTATATTCTCATACATGATCTCCAGTTTCCTGACTTCTTTCTGTATGTGGTAATGGCCTGCATACCACTTCTCGTATTCTAATCTGTCTTCCAGGCTCTGCAGCCACTCCTCGGTAGATCTGTCTACTTTTCTTTGGTTGACCGATTCCAGAAATGCCTCTGTCGGAATGCAATGCAACGGAACTGTATGTGTTAACACGTAATCCACTTTCCAACCTATAGAATCAAGCTTTTCTTCTACACGCTTTTTCGTCTCTTCCGAGGGTTGTTCATCCTTCCACCACAGAGGAGCGTGCGGATTCATCTGGATCCGGTAATCTCGGTCCGGGGAATATGCGCCACCTATTACAAGTGTCTTTTTCCTATTGATATCATAGATTTCACCATCCTTCGCAAACAATAACTTGGGGTACTCCGGCTCGACATACACGATTCCTCCATTCCATTCTCTCTCCTCATATGTTGGAATGGATTCCGGTCTCATTTCGTGATTCCCATGAATGCAAAAGAATGCACAGCCAAGCTTATTCAGGCTGGTTTTCAGTTTGTCGTCCTTCGGCCAGCCGTAATAATTAATACCCGCATCTCCTAACACAATCACGCAGATGTCTTCCGGATTTTCTTCTATTGATGCCAGATAAGTATAAACACTTGCAAAGTGTCCATGCTTATCTCCGGTAACAAGGTAATTCATAGATTTCCTCCTCCCCTTCACTATCCTTCTCATATTCTTCTGTTTTTCGTTCTGCTTTTTCCTTTACCGGGTCTTCGAGTATAAATGCTTCCTGCTCCGGCCAGATCAGTCTACCCAGCAAAAGTACTGCTAATTGTTCGATCCATGTCAATAACAGAAATAAGCCCGCACAGATCACAATTGTACCTGCCAACCCGCTTATGTTAAATGCATTTATGATTTTGCCGCACCGGTAAATCATATGCGCATTACCAGGTACTGCAGCAATACTATAACTTACAAAAAGCCAGAGAATTTCCTGTCTTCTGCACCAAGGCAGGACAGATATCAATACACACAGTATAATAAATAACGCAATCGTCCACCACATTTTTCTTCCTCCTTCATGATAATGACGAGCCAGCCAATCAACAATTGTTACCCTATATAAATATAATGCAAAAGATGATAACAAGCAGGATCAGACTCTGCATAACCGCAATCACACAACATCCAGCCAACTGAACATAACCATTGATTCCTTTCTTTTCATCCATCAATGTTCTCCTCCTTGTTGAAGAACATGCCGTCTTCACCGTTTTCCAGCCAAGCTCACCTTCTCCTTCGTATCCTAACAGTTCCTGCAAGATACATCCTCCATGCATTTCACTGACTGGGAACAAATTGACACATGCCACAATTAATAAGAATCCTCCATACGTCACACCGAATGATACTGACAGAATGTTTAATTCTGTAAGATAAAATCCGGCTGCTGCCAGTATGACCGTAACCTCTGCACTGATTGCATGCATCTGAATCCTTTTCCATAAACTTCTCTGCTGCATCTCTTCACAGGTGTATCTGACCGCTGCTTCACTCATACTTTCCAGGATCAAAGCGATAATCACTCCAATGATGTAAGCATAGATTCTAGTCTTTACCCCAAAATTTCCGGCAGCATATTCCATAACCCAGACAGTCAGCCATCTTCTGTCACAAATATACAGAGCAGCCGGAATTACCGCCAGCAGTACTCCATAGTTCCATAAAGCACAAATGGTATAAAACATTCTTGATCCTGCTCCTGATTTTTCCTTCATTCTCTTCTTCCTCCTTATCCTGCCTCCAGATGAATGGATTTACCCCACGGTACTTCTTTCTCTGATCCGACGATCACCCACAATACCGGCACACCCATGGCTGCCTTCTTATCCGGATACTCTGCAAATCCATCTGTTAAAATGATGATGCCGCCCGGAAGCTCCTGTGCCATATGTTCTCTCATATGGTCAAAGATGACCCGGAAGCTCGTTCCACCTCCACCTGTAAATTTCACGTCTCTGATTCCGGTCAACTCATCGAATTCCACCGGCTTCGTCACATCTACATCAAAGCTGCTGATCATGCCGGAAAAATGAGTAAACTGTTCTAACGCAGCCTGTATCTCCTGATAAATCACTGTAAGTGTCTGATCATCGATACTTCCTGATGTATCAACCAGAAACCACAACTTCTCTATAGTCTCTTCGTCAAGCACATGAAAAGACGGCAGAAGAAAATCCAGATCCTGAAAACGTCTGTCCGGTGGGGAAAATGTATAATCGTATCCATCTGCACAGAGTTTGATAAACTCTTCCAGTATCCTGCGCCAGTTCGTCTTCGAACGGTATTCCAGATTGATCTCCAGAAGTTCCCGTATTGCGTGGGGCGTGCCATACTCGTATGACGCGTCCTTTGCTGCTTTTGTTACATAATTCTTCCACTTGGCGCGTTCTAACTCACCGGCATCTCCTGATCCATCCTCCAGGCCCGGAATATACGACCAGAAGTTGTGGTCATCTATCTGTCCAATGTTCTCCCCATAGACAGCAATCAACGTTTCGTGAAGCTGTAAGGGATCAGACCGGCCATCCTTTCCGGCATATTTATCCATTAACATGTGATAGATTTCCTCAGCTGAATACTGAAAGCCTTCCTCGCCACCCGGTGTAAAATGCATGACCGGCTGACCGTCTACCAGGAACTCTTTTTCTCCCATTGCCTTCAGAATATTTGAATTCACCACGATATCAGCTGCAATGTTATAGACCAGGTTGTCATACCCGTTGCTTCTCAGGCAGTGTTGCAAGGCATTATGAAGGACTTCGTGAAGTAGTACAAACTGTACTTCTTCATTGGTCCGTTTTGCAAGCCATGCCGGATCCCATATGATGCGTTTCATATCCGTCCCTGCCGTACCGCAGTCTGCAAATGCAAAACGCACATGCATCAGAAGGCTCCCATAGAAAGGATATTCCACCTGAATATGCGTTCTGGCTGCGGTAAGCTTGCTCATTAGCATTCTTCTTTCATTACGCTCCATTTGTTACCACCTTCCCTCACTTATTACCTGTCAGAGCTCAGTCTACCAGGTCTCATTTTCCATCTGACGCAGCCATTCTTTGTATAATCTTACTTCTCCCATTTTCTCTTTGATCCCATCGGTCTTCTTAAGTGCTGAATAGAGACAGGTCTGATAGTCTTCCGGAAAATGTGCGGCATATACTGCTACATTATCCAGTTCCTCTTTCAAAAGTCTCTTATCTCTTTCTTTCTGTTCAGCAGCCACTACAATAGAACTGATCACCGCATACAATGCATCCGGTGTCTTCGGATAAGCTGTTTTTCTGCCGTGAAAAATGTCCTCTGTATCCGGAAGAGCATCCTGGCACTTGCACCACTCCACAAATTCTGCCGCCTCACTGTTTCCGATGCATGCTGCGATCTCGGTATAAATCTCTTCTATCTTCGCATCTTTTAAGATCCACAGCAGATTCGATACAAAACTCCATGAACGCGGGCTTGGAAATGCCATCTGCTCTGCCTCCAGTTCTTCTTTACAAAGCTTTCGTCTGTCAAAGCCAAGAAAGCCGACCACCCATGGATGAATGTGGTGTCTCATTGCCCATTTCTTCCATGCCTCAAAATCGGGTTTTACTTCAAAGTGCAAGAGACGATTTCCTAATGCAAGCGGCATACGAAACGTAACAGAACGATCAATACTGCGGTTGCCTGCTCCCATGATCAGACAGTTCTCCGGAAGCTTATGTTCTCCGATCTGACGATCCAGAGTAAGCTGATATGCCGCTGCCTGCACCTGCAGCGGGGCACTTGAAAGTTCATCCAGGAACAACAGATTAATCACTTCAACAGATGGATCCAGATCCAGGATCTTCGGCTTGAGCCAGACGGTAAATGTTCTTTCGGTATCTGCTACCGGAACACCTCTTAAGTCAATCGGACTAAAGAGGGCCAGTCTTATATCTGTTACAATCACGGTTTTCCCGGTTGTCTGTTCCAGTTTGTCGGCAATCTGCTTGACTCCTTCTGACTTACCTACTCCCGGTGCGCCCCATAAAAACGGGGCGGGGGTCTCACGGAAGGAACGGTGTTCCTTCACAACTCCCGTATACAGACGGCTCATCTTTTCAATCACTTCTCCTATGCTTACCTGCGGGATATTACTTGTTCCATCGCTCATACTGCTGTCCCCTCTTTCTCTAACATTTCATCGATCCTTGCGAGTTTCTGTTCTAATGCTTCCACTGTTTTGTCATATGGATTCCCTTTGGCTAATTCTTCTCTGGCATGTACAAGCTCGTCCTCCTTGGCCTGTAATGCCAGAAGAGCCTGTTCTCTTTCCTCTGCGAGATTTTCCAGTACATGATCCAGTCTCTGCGAACAGCCCAGTGCTTTTGCATCCTTCATATTCACCTTGTATCTGCCAGAACTCTGCAGATAGACGAACGGTTTGTCTCTCTCCATATAATCCGGGAGGACTACCTGAAATCCCTGATATATGTCAAATACACGCTCTTTATGGATCAGATTTCTTCTAATCTCTGCTAAAAGTTCTTCGCCAAATGCCATACGCTCTTCTCTTGGAATAACTTCCTTTTCATTCTGATAGCGTCTGATATCTTCCTCTATCTGTCTGATGCGTTCTTTTCTTGTCTCGATTTGTTCCGGTGCAGCCGCCTTTACTTCCTGCAGCTTCAATAACTCTTTTCTTCTTGCTCTCTGATTCATTCTGGTTCGTCCAAGTACATTGTGGACTTCTACCCGTCTTTTGATCATTGGATTTCCCAATGCCAGTGCCTTGATCTCTCCGTATTCCAGTACGAGATTGGAGCAGTCTTCCTCTTCTCGTCTGAGTAAGGCAGAACCTTCCAGGAACTGGCTGATCGCAATCTGTTTCTTTTCAATTAACTGATAGAGGTATGCGTCAAAGCTTCCTTCTGTGATATAGCGGAAGATTTCTACTCTTTTGCACTGATTGCCCTGTCGCAGGATGCGTCCGTTGCGCTGCACGAAATCAGTCGGTCATTTTTTGCGGACAGTTCAATACATGCCTGTCTGTTTCGCTCCCTGCTCCTGCGTTTGCTCTCGTTTGATTTCTCCCTCTGTATCTTCTTGGCACAAGCAGGACAATACTTCGATATGCCAGAGCGGGGAACATATTCAACACCGCACACCGTACAATTCTTAGGCTTTAACGCAGTCCACCGCTTTGTCGGTGTGATATGTAATTCACCGACAAAGCCGATGAATTTATAATAAATCTTGATTTCCTGCCGCACCATTCCGTCTGTAAGTTTCTCACGTTCCGAAACAAGTATCTTGTCTATAAGTGCGTTTATGATGGTTGCGTCCAGTTCCTTAATGCCTTGATAGTTGCGGATTAGGGAGAGGAAATCACGGACACCCTGCGTCTTCTCATAGCTGTCGCTGAGCGTTTCCGTTACCTCTTTCAGCCTTGCTTCAATTTCAAGCTGTTCTTTCTGGTATTTTCCCGACATCATCTCAAAATTCCGCTCGGTAATACGCTCCATCACCTTATCTTCATAGAGTGAGGAAAACAGCCTGTCCAGTTCTGCAAGGCGTTTGTTCAGTTTTCTTTGCTCCTTTTCCAGTGCCTTTGCCTTGCTCTGGTCTGTTTCCGTGAGCCGCTTTTCAATCGCCCTCACTGCCTTTTCATCATTGACTGCCATATCCGCAAATCGGTTGATGTCGGTGAGGACAGCGTTGAACAAGTCCCTCGCTTCAATGCTGTGTGCGGTACACATGATATTACCGTATCTGCCATAATTATTGCAGGAATATTGTACGCAGTCGATGATGTCGGGGCGTTTCCTCCTGTTGGCACTCATAGCCCGCATCGCATAGCCGCAGTCCGCACACTTAATAACGCCTGCAAAGATGTTCTCAAAGCCGCCCTTGTTTTCTGGTAATCTGCGGCTTGTAATAAGCTGCTGTACGGTATCAAATTCCTCCTGCGTGACTATCCCCTCATGGGTGTCTGGTATCACTTCCCATTCTTCGGGCAGCTTAGAGGGGCGTTTCTTGCTTTTCATGTTGGCGGCAATCCGCTTGTAGCCTGCAAGGTTTCCCGCATATATCGGGCTTCTTAAAATGCCCCTTACGCTGTTCTCGCTCCAAATATAACGGTTCTCCTCATTCTCCTCAAAATACCTCTCATAGCCTGTTGCCCCCTGCTCCGCCGCATAAGCGGCGGGGCGTAAGATATGCTGTTTGTTGATGTGCTTGCGGATTTTGGCGATTCCGTTGCCCGCTAACGCAAGGTCAAATATTTCCCTTACCACATGGGCAACTTTGTCATCTATCAGCAGATGGTTGTGGTCGGCGGGGTCTTTGACGTAACCGTATGGTGCTGTCGTCCCCATGAATTTCCCCTGCTGAAACCACGCTCGGTACGCCGATTTTATCTTGACCGACACATCGGCGGAATACATTTCGTTTAGGATGTTGCGGAAAGGCGTGATGTCCATAGCGGATTTATTGAGCGTGTCCACGCCGTCATTGACCGCTATATACCTCACATTATGCTCTGGGAAAAACACTTCCAGATACAGTCCGCAATCAAGATAGTTCCTCCCCAGACGAGATAAATCTTTCGTGATAACGCAGTTTATCAGACCGCTTTCAATGTCCTTAATCATGTTCTGGAAACTTGGTCTTTGGAAATTTGTACCAGAGTAACCGTCGTCCACATACGTTTTTGCTAAGTGCCATCCCTGCTTTTTCACATAATCCGTGAGGATGGATTTCTGTGTCGCAATG
>URTM01000009.1 GCA_900550865.1 uncultured Dorea sp.
AGCCCTTCCAGAGAAGCAGCGATCAAAGCAGTGATGCTGGCAAAGAAGAACGATACAAAAGTGATCTTCGACATTGACTACAGAGAATACAACTGGAAGAACAATGATGAGATTTCCATTTACTACTCGATCGTAGCAAAAGAAGCAGACATCATCATGGGATCTAGAGAAGAATTCGACCTGACAGAGAAGCTGATCAAAGAAGGCATGACAGATGAAGAAAGCGCAAGCTTATGGCAGGGATACAACGCGAAGATCGTAGTGATCAAGCACGGAATGAAAGGATCTACTGCATATACCTGTGACGGACAGAAGTTCAGCATCAAGCCATTCCCGGTAGAAGCAAGAAAGGGATTCGGAGGCGGAGACGGATATGGTTCCGGATTCTTATATGGATTATATCAGGGCTGGGAAGTAATCGACTGTCTGGAATTTGGTTCCGCAGAAGCATCCATGATGGTAAGAAGCAACAACTGCTCTGATTCCCTTCCGGGACCGGACGCAGTACATGCATTTATTAAAGAAGAAAAAGATAAATTCGGCGAAATGATCGCAAGAGTATAGAAAAAGCAGCAGGAGGAAGAGAACAATGACAAAGACAATCCGTATGACAGTTGCACAGGCAATTGTGAAATTTCTTGATAATCAGTACGTTTCCATGGACGGGGAAGAGACAAAATTCGTAGAAGGATTCTTCACCATCTTTGGACACGGAATTGCAGTAGGACTTGGAGAAGCGCTGGATACCAACCCTGGACAGTTAAGAGTCCTTCAGGGAAGAAACGAACAGGGAATGTGTCATGTAGCAACCGCATTTGCAAAGCAGAGCAATCGTAAGAAAATCATTCCATGTGCCTCATCTGTAGGACCTGGAGCTGCAAATATGGTAACAGCCTGCGCAACAGCAACGGTGAACAACATTCCACTTCTGGTGTTCCCGGCAGATACATTTGCTTCCAGACAGCCGGATCCGGTATTACAGCAGTTAGAGCAGAGCAACAGCCTTGCAACAACAACAAATGATGCATTCAAGCCGGTATGCAAGTACTGGGACCGCATCACAAGACCAGAGATGATCATGACAGCACTCATCAATGCAATGAGAGTCCTGACAGATCCTGCGGAGACAGGTGCATGCTGCATCGCTCTTTGTCAGGATGTAGAAGGTGAATCCTATGATTATCCGGAATATTTCTTCCAGAAACGTGTACATAGAATCACAAGACCTGTAGCAGTAGAAGAAGAACTGGAAGACCTTGCAGAGATCATTGCAGAAGCTAAGAAGCCACTCGTGATCGTAGGCGGTGGTGTCCGTTATTCAGAAGCGGGTGAGACAGTTGAGAAATTCTGTGAAGAATTCAAGATTCCATTCGGCGAAAGCCAGGCAGGAAAGAGTGCCTGCAAGTCAAGCCATCCTTACTGCTTAGGCGGAATCGGAGTGACAGGAACTTATGCTTCCAACATTATCGCAAAAGATGCAGACGTAGTCATTGCGATCGGTTCGAGAATGTCAGACTTCACAACAAGCTCCAAGAGACTGTTCAAGAACCCGGATGTAAAATTTGTAACGATCAACAACTGCAGATTCCACGCTTACAAGATGGATGCAGCAAAAGCAGTCGGAGATGCAAAGGTTACAGTAGAAGCACTTGCCAAAAAACTTCGTGCACACGGTTATGTATCTGCATACAACGGAGAAATCGAAGAAGCCAAGAAGGTATGGGACAAAGAAATGGTCCGCCTGGCAGGCATTGAATATACAGGAGATGATTTCGAGCCGATCATCAAGGCAAGAGATCCAAGAACGATTCCGGAATTTGTCAAGATGACAAATGGAAAGATTACACAGACAGCAGCAATTGCAGCAATCCGCAGAGTGATCGATGAAGACGCAACCATCATCACAGCCGGCGGTTCCCTTCCAAGCTGTATGCAGAGAATGTGGACAACAGACAAGCGCGGTGGATATCATGCAGAATACGGATATTCCTGCATGGGATATGA
Source organism: uncultured Dorea sp. (assembly GCA_900550865.1). Classification (GTDB taxonomy): domain Bacteria; phylum Bacillota; class Clostridia; order Lachnospirales; family Lachnospiraceae; genus Dorea_A. Next base: position 2,005 of record URTM01000009.1, read on the forward strand.
AGTAGCAGCAACACTTGGTGTGAAATTTGCAGAACCGGATAATGAAGTATACTGCGTAGTCGGAGATTCCAGCTTCCAGATGTTACACAGCGAGATCATGACGATCATGCAGGAGAGAAAGAAAGTAAATATTCTGGTCTTCGATAACTGCGGATTCGGATGCATCAACAACCTGGAAATGAATCATGGTATCGGAAGTATCGCAACAGAGTTCCGTTACACAGACGGCAAGAAGCCTTGTGGAGACCTGATCCCGGTTGATTATGCGAAGATCGGCGAAGGATACGGACTTAAGACATATACATGTAAGACAATCGCAGAATTAGAGGCAGCACTGGAAGATGCGAAGAAGCAGGAGAAAGCTTGCTTATTCGACTTAAAGGTTATTCCAAAGACGATGACCGACGGATATGAATCATGGTGGAATGTAGGAATTGCAACGACCTCTTCTAAGGAATCCGTAAGACAGGCCTGCGAGGGTGTGCTGGAAGGAAGAAGAGAAGCAAGAGATTATTAGGGACCGGATGGCGGATTGTGAAGCCGGTAAGTGCAGCAATCCGCGGAATTAGATATAACAATGCATATAAAGTAGATTGGATTGAAGAGAGATTCAGGAGGCGAAAGACAGTGAGTAAGGTATTTGGTTATCCGAAATTTGATGAATATGGCGAGATGATTCTTACCACTTATGACAATGATTACAAGGCAATGATGATGGATATCCGTGTATATAGTATGAAAGCAGGATATTCCAGAACATTCAAAAGAGACGGAGAGGAGATCGCAGTGCTTCTCCTCTCAGGAAAAGTAACCTATACATGGGAAGAGAAAAAAGCAACAGTCAGCAGAAAAGATGTATTTACAGAAGGACCATGGGCACTGCATGTAAGCGGAGGCAAAGAGATCACCGTGACAGCAGAGGAAGAGTCCGAGATCCTGGTACAGTGCACACACAATGATAAGACATTTGCAAGCAAATTATATTCGCCGGACGATGCACCTTGGGGCTATTCAAGTGTCGGAAAGTTCGGAAATGTGGCAAAGCGCCGTGTAAATACAATTTTCGATCACGACATCTGCCCGGAGTCCAATATGGTACTCGGTGAAGTACTGAATGACAGAGGCAACTGGTCAGGATATCTGCCGCACAGACATCCTCAGCCGGAGACTTACCTGTTCAAGTTCGACAGACCAGAAGGATTTGGAGCAAGCTTCGTCGGAGATCAGGTATTCAAAAGTGTAGACAACAGCTTTTCCGCAATTCCTGGTGGAGAGCTTCATCCACAGGCAGTGGCACCGGGATTCCAGATGTACACATGCTGGATGATCCGTCACATCGATGGCAATCCATGGCTTCAGACGGACAGATGTGAAGATGAGAGATATGTGTGGATGCATGACGCACAGTTCTAAAGTATCAGAGAGTCGAAAGAATATGAACGGCAATTACTTAATGGATAAAAAAGATAGAAAAATAAAAAGATAGCGAAACGTGAAAAGAGAAAAGGAGATAATTATTATGGCAAGAGAATTTATCGTACCTGGACAGATGATCTCAGGATCAGGCGCACTTGATATGGCACAGGATACACTTGGAACACTTGGAAAGAAAGCAATGATAGTTACAGACAAAGTGATGATCGACCTCGGAAACTGTGCAAAAGTAGAGAATGCATTAAAAAGTCAGGGTGTAGAATATACCATCTACTCTGACATCGCAGGCGAACCAACAGATGTAATGATCGAAAAAGGTCTGGCTCAGTACAAAGCAGAAGGATGTGATTTCCTCGTAGCTCTTGGCGGAGGAAGCCCGATCGATTCTATGAAAGCAATCGGATCACTCGTAAAAAATGGCGGAAGCATTTCTGATTATATGGGTAAAGTGATCGACGTAGAGATGCCTCCGATGGTAGCGATTCCAACCACAGCAGGAACAGGATCCGAAGCTACACAATTTACGATCATTACAGATACCAAAAAAGACATTAAGATGCTGCTGAAAGGTAAAGTGCTGATTCCTTCATTAGCCATTATCGATCCCCAGTTCACTATGACAGCACCACCGAAGATTACAGCGGCAACAGGGCTTGATGCATTGTGCCATGCAGTAGAAGCTTATACATCCAGAAAAGCACAGACATTATCAGATACTTTTGCAATGTCAGCTGTAAAGAGAATCTTCAAATTCCTTCCAGTGGCATTCCACGATGGAAAGAATGAAGAAGCAAGAGTACAGATGTCTGTAGCAGCTCTGGAAGCAGGAATCGCATTCAACAACTCATCGGTAACACTGATCCACGGCATGAGCCGTCCGATCGGAGCACTGTTCCATGTAGCACACGGCCTTTCCAATGCAATGTTAATGAAAGAGTGCTTAAGCTTCGCATTAGAGGGAGCCTATGACAGATTCGCAGATCTTGGAAGAGCCATTGGTGTTGCAACACCGGAAGATTCCGATCAGGCAGCAAGTGCGAAATTCCTGGATGCAGTCGTAGCGCTGACAGAAGAATTAGAGACACCGACACTTGCTGAGTTCGGAATTGACAAAGAGAAATTCTTCGAAGTGATCGAGAAAATGGCATACGATGCAATGGACAGCGGAAGCCCGCAGAATACACAGCGCACGATTACACAGGCTGATGTAGAGCAGATGTATAAAAATCTGTGGTAAGTATAAAAGTTAGAATGTAAGAAGATATTACAGATGCCATACGGGTTCCGTGTGGCATTTGTAAAAATCAGGAGAGGTAGCAATATGGCAATATTTACAGGTGCAGGAGTAGCAATCGTTACTCCGTTCAAAGAAGATGAATCTATCGATTATGACAGATTGGACGAATTGATCGATTTTCACTGTGAAAACGGAACCGACAGCATCGTAATCTGCGGAACTTCCGGGGAAGCAGCAACGATGACAGAGCGTGAACACATGGAATGTGTGAAATTTACGGTTGAACGAACAAAAGGAAGAATCCCGGTTATCGCAGGAACCGGCTCAAACTGTACGAAGACGGCAATGGAATTATCAAAAGAAGCCGCCGGATATGGCGCAGACGGCGTGCTTGTCGTGACACCATACTATAACAAGGCAACCCAGAAAGGCATGATCGCACACTTCACTCAGGTAGCAGATGCAGCGAAAGTACCGGTTGTCCTTTATAACATACCCGGAAGAACCGGATGTAAGATGGAAGCTGAGACGGTGGCTTATCTTGTGAACAATGTGGATAACATTGTTGCGATTAAGGAAGCAAGTGGAGATTTCTCCAATATCGTGAAGATGATGGATCTTACAGACGGCAAATTAGATCTGTATTCCGGAAATGATGACCAGATCGTACCGCTGATGTCACTTGGCGGAAAAGGAGTGATCTCCGTACTGTCGAATGTAGCACCTCAGGCGGCACACGATATCTGCCAGTTCTATCTGGACGGAAAGGTGAAAGAAAGTCTGGAACTGCAGTTAAAAGCATTGCCGTTGATCCACGCATTATTCTCAGAGGTGAATCCGATTCCTGTGAAGAAAGCGGTAGAACTGATGGGACTTTGCGGTGGAACGGTAAGAGCACCGCTTACTGAGCTTGAGCCGGAGCATGCAGAACAATTAAAAAGGGAAATGCAGCAGTTTGGGCTTATAAAATAAGAGGGAAAAATTATGGAGTTAACAACTACACAGAAAAGACAAAGACTACTGACGATGATATTCGGTGCCGTTGCTATCTTTTTTACCGGTTATCCTCACGTATGGTCAATCTATCAGCCATACGTGATGGAACAGGCCGGCTGGAGCCAGACAGCAGCGTCCATGTGTTTTTACCTGGCACTGAGTACATTCGTATTTGGAAATATAATCGGTGGAAGATTACAGGATAAATATAATCCGAAGATTGTTGTATGGATCGGAGGTGGTATCTTCGCCATTGGAATTCTGGCATCCGCATTCCTGATCGTACCTTCGCCGCTTCCTATGTATGTGACCTATGGTGTGATGCAGGGATTCGGACAGGGACTCATTTATACCGTAATTATTTCGACTGTTCAGAAATGGTTTCCGGGGAGAACAGGATTCGCATCCGGTGTGGTCGTAACAGCAAACGGATTGTGTGGGTTCTTTCTGGCACCGATCAGCAGAAGAATCCTGCAGGCAGAAGGACCGGGGAAGACATTCCTGATCATCGGCGCAGCGATCACGGTGTCATGGATCTTATGTGGAATCTTCTTTACCGCTCCGGATAAAGAGTGGAGAAGAAAAGCTGAACAGGCATTGAGAGAACAAAGCGTGGCAAATGGAAATACAGAAGCGCAGGCAGAACAAAAGCAGTACACATCCGCAGAGATGATGAAGACAAAGAACTTTTATCTTCTTCTTGCAACGATGCTGTTTGGACTGATTTCTTATTTTCTGGTGTCGCCGGTATCACAGACATATCAGATTGAACTTGGAATCCCATCGGCAATTGCAGTCAGTGCAGTTATGATCGGTTCTATCGTAAATGCGGGAACAAGACTGGTACTTCCGACACTTTCCGATAAAATAGGAAGAGTGGGATGTATCAAAGGTGTGCTGGCAGTATCGGTAGCAGCGATGGCAGTGCTTACATTTACCAGATCTTATACAGTAACGGCAGCAATCATTCTGATGTATGGATGCTATGGAGGAATTATGGGAAGTTTCCCATCTTTTACAAGTTCGATCTTTGGAATTGAACATACCGGAGAAAATTACGGATTCGTAATGCTTGGTATCGTGATCGCAACATGCGGTGCACCGGCATTGTCAGGATTCATTACCGGAAAAGGATATGGTATGCATGTAGTATTTGGAATGGGTATTGCATTTGCAGTGATCGCATTGATCTGTCTGACAATATTGGGACATAACTTAAGACAGAAAGAACATGGAAAGGAGCAGAAGAACGATGGCATTAGTAACGATGAAAGAATTGCTGGAGCGTGCGAAGAGTAATCACAGAGGAATCGGCGCATTCAGCGTTGGAAATATGGAAATGGTAAAAGGAGCAATCCAGGCAGCAGAAGAACTGGACACTCCGATCATTTTACAGATTGCAGAAGTAAGACTGAAACACTCCCCGCTGGCACTTATGGGACCAATGATGGTACAGGCTGCAAAAGAGGCGAAAGTAGACGTGGCAGTGCATCTGGATCACGGTCTTACCATGGAGACGGTAGAGAAAGCACTGGAACTTGGATTTACGTCCGTCATGTTCGACAGTTCTACATATCCATTTGAAGAAAATGTCGAGCGTACCGCAAAGGTAGCAGAACTGGCAAAGAAATACGGGGCAACCGTAGAGGCTGAGTTGGGACTGGTAGGCGGAAGTGAAGACGGAAGCGAAGATCACGGAATCCGCTGTACAAATCCGGATGATGCCAAAGTATTCGTTGAGCGTACCGGAATTGATGCACTGGCAGTTGCGATCGGAAATGCACACGGCAATTATCCGGTAGCACCAAAGCTTGCATTCGATGTGCTGGAGCAGATTCATGATAAGACAGGCATTCCGTTAGTCCTTCATGGCGGAAGTGGAATTACGGATGCAGATTTTCGAAAGGCAATCGAGCTTGGAATTGTAAAAGTCAATATCGCAACAGCAAGTTTTAACCGTCTGACGAAACATGCAGAAGAGTATCTGAAGTCAGAAGGAGCACATAACTACTTTGATCTGAATGTGGCGATGGTACAGGGAACATATGAGAATGTAAGACATCACATTGAAGTATTCAATTGTGAGATGCCGCTGGATGAAGTAGATGAGTAATATAAAAAACGCAAGAAAGAGGAAATAAAGATTCGTTCTTCGGAGACCTGCATGTACTTGGAAGAGACGGATACCGCTTCTTCACAAGAGCGAAGACTGTAACAACACACTGGTTCGATGAGAACGCAGGTGCGAGAAAAGTAGGCACCTGGGAAGGAAGTACAGAAGCGTAAGACAATAAAATAGACAGAAAAAGAAGATAAAAAGCTTTGTTATTTTTGATATATGCAAGATAACAAAGTTTTTTTGATATTACAGTCTGTACGATATGGTAATGTCTGCAGGTGTTTTAAATTTGAAATATGAATCCAAAAAAGAATAAAGTAAAAATATTTAGATATTTTCTGAAAAACGGTATAATGGTATAAAAAGCAGGGAGGGCAAACATCATGAAATCTTTCTTTATATCCAGCACATTCAGTGACATGCAGGCAGAACGGGATATCCTGCATCAGAGAGTATTTCCAAGAATCAGAAAACAATTAGAACAATATGGAGAAGATATCGAAGGTCTGGATCTGCGCTGGGGTGTAGATACTTCGAATATGTCAGAAGAAGAAAGCGGCAGACATGTAGTTAAGATCTGCATTGATACCATTGACCGCTGCAAACCATATATGATCATACTGATCGGGGAACGGTACGGATGGATACCGGATCAGAAAGTCGTAGATGAGATACAGGACGAGCGTCTTTCGGAATTATATAGAGAGAATTTGAGCATCACACAGATGGAGATCCTGTATGGAGCGTTAAAAGAACAGGATAATCTAAAGCATTGCATTTTCTGTTTCCGCAACAGTGAAGTGATAAACAGCATACCGGAAGAAAAAAGAAAATTTTATGACGCAGAAAGTGAAGAGCACCGGATACGTCTTCAGAAATTTAAAGAACAGATCAGAAAGAATCCGGATGCAGTCGTGATGGAATACAGCGGGAAATGGAGTGATGAAAGTCAGAAAATTGTTGCATTGGATTCTTTTGCCAGAGATGTAGAAGAAAAAATAAATGAACTGCTAAAAGAAGATTTAAATATAGAAGAAACAGAGCAGACAATAGAGCAGCGGATCATCCGCAATGCAAAGACAGAGCGGGAGCGGCATTTAAAATATTACGTTGGCAGACACAAACCGGAAGAACTGGGAGCACTGGCGCTAATGCGTCGGCAGATTTTCTGCTTTTGCGGGGATGCAGGATGTGGAAAGACGATGCTGCTGTCCAGAATCTCGGAATTGCAGGAGGCATGCGGAGTCCGGACATTACTGTATTATTGCAAAAATGAAGGATGTAACGATGTAAAAACATTTCGGTCGGTCTTTGAATACTGGATAGAAAGACAGCAGGGTGAAAATAAGATGGTTCTGATCGATGGGGTGGAACATCTGAAAGGAGATGTGGGGCATCTAATCGCCTGGCTGTCCTGGTATATTGAGGAATATAATAAAGAGAACATCAGATTTTCCATTGTGATCAGTGCATCCAGGGAGATGGCGCTTATGCTGGAACAGAAGATCAGCAATCTGATGAACTATGCGATCGAAGACCTGGAAGAAAGTGAGATAGAGTCCATAGCACAAAAGCATGCAACAGGACGTGGAAAGAAACTGGATATGGCAGTTTTGCGGAAAATCCGGAAGAATCCGAATGCGAAGAATCCATATGGATTATCGCTGCTCATGCAGAAGCTCTTCATGCTGAACCAGAAAGATTTTGAGGTGGCAGAACAACTGTCGCATGGCATGACCGGAATTACAGAGTATATGTGCCAGCTTGTAGAGAACGTTCCTGAAAATATAGAAGCACTTGCAGAAAATGTGATATTAGATGCATTTGACAAGATTGCCGATTACAGGGAACACAGTAGTTTTGACGTAGATGGGAAACGTGCAGCAGAGCCGGAAGAAATGATGGAAATCCTATCTGTCAGTGCGGGAGGCATGAAAATCGAAGAACTACAGGAATATCTGGAACTGCGGCAGGCTTATTTTCCAAGGATGATCCTGGAAGAATTACTGTATTATCTGTATGATTTCTTCGATGAGGATGAAAATGGAAGATGGAATTTCAGACATATATCTAACCGTAAGTATTTTCTGGAAAATATGACCGGAGAAGAGCGAAAGATTTATGAAAAAGATTTCCTCAACTATTATGAACACAAAGGAAAAGCATTTTCCGGTTTACAACTGTATTATGCATGGAAATCAGGGAATGTGCCGGCCGGGATCCGGGCATTAGAGAATGCAAAAGAAGATAAAACAGGAAAATCAGAAGAAGTATTCTGGGAAATGGTTCAGGACAGAAGTTATCTGAGTGAGATTGTGGGACAGGCAGCCGGCGTTATGCTGGAAAACATGTATGAGATTATTCTGAAAAATCCGGACGAGATTGCAAAAAACTACAGAATGATCAAGTATGTTGCTATGAAAAGAACGCCGAATGAATGTGCATCGGAAAACGAAAAGAAACGATATGACCGTATACAGTCGATTATGGAAATATATGAAAAGAATTACGCGTCATATTTGTGGAAAGACTCTGAGGAGCAGACGGATCAGAAGATTTGCAGAGCAGATGGCTACCTTGATGAAAAAAATACACATGAAGGATATAAGCTGTACCGGGAACTATTGGCGGAATGTGAGAGAAACTACTGGTTTCAGGACAATGTAAAGTCTTATGCTCAGTATGCCTACTGTCTTTGGGCAATGAGCAGTCTCGTAAAGAAAGAGTATCAGGAAAAATATATAAGTAAGGCATTGAAAGTTCAGAAAGAAGCAGTGGAGAAATATGACATACAGATCGTACGACATAATTTCCTTTGTATTTACCTGCAGTGTGTGAATATTCAAAAAGGGACAAAGCCGGCGCAGGAATTATTAGAAGAGCTGGATGGCTGTCTGGAATATATAGACAAAGTAAAAAAATGTGAAAAAGAATTTGGAGTAGAAAAACTGCCGGATATTGTCTATTTGTTGGAAATGGATGCAAAAACAGAACGGATAAAATTAAGAAGCAAAAAGGTAATTTGGGGAAATCAAAAATTACAGAAACAAGATCTGGATGATGTATACAATTTCTATATGAAGATAAAAGAGGAAGAATTTGGAAATATAAGCAATCTCCGGTGGATATGCCGCTATGCCATGGAATATTATACATACAGATATGAAAAAGAAAGTACACTTCTGTGGATGAACCGGTTAAAAGAAATTGAAAATGAGATCGTGATCGTGCGGCCTGACAAATGGCAGCTGTTTTATCAGGCGGATAATCTGCTTTTTGCGGCAGGAGCTATGATCTGGTTTGAAGAAATAGAAAAAGCAGGTCTTATTTTCCAAAAATATCAGAAAATCATGCAGGAACTTTCAGAAGAGTGGATTTTAGAACACAGGAAGCGGTCCTATGAAAAAATCAAAAAAGATGAACTATTTATCCAGATCCATCTGGCTGCCAGAGAAGGAAATACAGATCAGTTAAAAGGGTTACTGACACAATTATATGAAAAAATCTGCCTTACAGAGGGAGGATTCCTTATGGAGGGGAAAAATCTGGTGGAAAGCGAAGAAATCAAGTCAGAAGAAGAAATCTATCAGATTTTAAAACGTGCAGAAGTGGGAATTCTGATGGTGGAACACGGTATGGATGTATCGGTCATAGAGTGTACAGACTGGTTATATGATGACATATTGAGAAAGCATACGCCATATGAAGAGATACAATTAAGACCTGTAATAGAAAAACAGCTTTATCGTCAGTATGATATATATAAAACATCCGAGTTACCGGTAAAAATGAAATATATATTATCAGAGCTGTGTGTCAGAAAAAAGAAACAAGAAGCAGGTGAGACAGAAGGTGTTGAAGGACTGGAAATCAAGAATCTGGAGATATTAACCAGAATTGTAGCAGATGGAAAAGGTGATGTCACAGAACTTATGAAGGAATGTATGTATAACATTCCGCTGGAAGAAAACATCAGAGAAACGGTAAAAACAAGAGGCAATCTGCAGGATTATAGAAAACTGACATTCAGACTCGGTATGCTGTATTGCAATCAGGGAAAATATAAGGAATGTCTGAATATATTAGGAGAGGCTGCGCATACAGAAACTCTTCCGTTCAATGAAAAATTAATCGTTCGCATAGAAGAATATATGCAGAAATACAAAGATGTGATAGAATCTGACAGAATAAGTGATTTTATTGCACCAGGGATCTTATATGCACTGAAGATCAAAGAAGGAAAAGCGGATCTGGACCGGCAGGCGTTGCGGGCATATCTGAAAAAATCATTGTTTTATGTGGATATAGATAAGCCATTGGGAAGTAAGAATTTTGTAACTGTCTGCAGAATCATCGGAAAGCATTTGATACAGATGGATGAGAAAGAATGTAGAGATTCAAAGAGTATAATAGAAGATATGAGGCTTCAAAGAAAGCTGTATACAGAAATACATTTATCTGATTCGGAAATAAACAGTCGGGAATGGACGCAGAAATTAATACAGATGGATATGGAATGTGGAGAGGTAATATATGAAATGGGAGAAAAAAGGCAAGGAATCGGATGGAAGATTTCCAACTTTGGATGGATCAGTCAGCTGGAGACAGAACAACTTGCATATCTTACAGATACATATATTTCGGAACTGGAGCAGCTTGAAAAGCTGTGGGAAGAACAGCCGGAGATATTAGAGGATGATCAGAAAAACTGGCTTCGTCTGTTCTGGGCAGTTGCCAATATCTATCTGAAAAGATACGATACTGCAAGTAAAGAAAAGAAGCAGATATACAAGAAGAAAATACTGGATAATTCCAGACGCTGCAGAAGCTGGTTAAAAAGAGAAAACACAGGAATTGAAAAAGATTGGCGCATCAATAAGACAGCAGATTCTTATGATGTGGACCGGGAAATCCTGGTGAAATCAAGACCGGAGTACGATGAAACAGAGTGGGTAAACAGTTATTTAGCTGTTTTGGACAAACAGTTCAAAGAAGCTTGCCTTGTCGGGATGGAAGAATACGAAAAAGAGATTTTGAAGTCACAGCTGGAAGAACTATATGATCTGGATATGCATTCGGAGAAAGCGCAGATCCAGATTGAGCAGAAGATTTCTGAAATCATAGAAGAACAAAGTAAGAATCAGATTCCGCTGATGTACTATATTGTGCAGGCGGTAAAGAAATCATAGGAGAAAAAGATAAAGAATGAAAGAGAAGAAAAGCAACATAGGAAAATACCTGCTGATTCTGGTTCCGTTTGTCATGGGTGTTGCCGGATTTACGGTTCTGGATGGTCAGCCGGTGGTGGATTCACTGTTTCTGAGTATGGAGATGTATTTCCTGAATTATTCGGATTCACCGCCGAATATACTGATCGAGATCGCCAGATGGACAGCTCCGCTGATGACGGCCAGTGGGGTTCTGATGTCGATATCAAAGATCCGTGGCAGAATCTTGCAGATGCTGCGGTATTATCGCGGAGACAGCATTGCCGTATATGGGGATGACATCCACCGGAAAGAAATGGCGCAGGCACTGGGAGCATGCGGGATAGATGCTGGAGAAGACTGGGAGTGGGTGAAAGCGAAAAAATATCTACTTCTTGGAAATGAAGACGAGAATTTTCGGTTTTTCGGCCAGCACAGAGAAGAATTTGCAGGGCATACCGTTTATCTGAAATCTGAAAATCTCGCAGCAGAGGGAATCCTGGATCCATATTTGCGCCTGTTCTGTCCGGAGGAAACGGCAGCCAGATTATACTGGAGAAGGAATTGCCTGTATGAAACTTCCTGCGCACATGGACATCATCTGCAGATCGTATTTCTGGGATTCGGACTTCTGGGGGAAAAACTTCTGGAATATGCACTGCAGGATAATATCTTTGATCCAAAACAGCGGATAGAGTATCATATCTTTGGAGACGGAGCAGAATTTCAGGCTTCACACAGGGAACTGTCCCAGATGAGTGATCCGGCGATCTTCCATGAGGAACACTGGTATGAGAATATACCGCTTCTGGAATCCGCAGACAGGATTCTCCTGCTCCCACAGAAAGGGCAGCTCGGGATGGCTGGAAAGCTTCTGGCATCTACAACGGGTACCACTTTTGAAGTATTTACGGTGGAAGACGATGGATTTGAACTGTTATCGGGAAGAGAACGTCTGCATGTACTGGAATGGGAAAAAGAAGCATGGAACCCGGCCAACGTACTGGGAACAGAGATGTTCGAACATGCAAAGAAATTAAATCTTCATTATGCACATCTGTATGGAGGTGTGGAGGAAAATTCGGAAAATATGGAGCTGGAATGGGGAAAACTGGACGGATTCACCAGATATTCCAATGTCAGTGCGGCCGATTATCATAAGATACGGATACATATGATGAAGACAGACGGATGGAGTATGGATGTTGCCGGACTGAGCCCGGAACAGCTGGAACTTTTGGCAGAACTCGAACATATCCGTTGGTGCAGGTATCATCAGTTCCACAACTGGCGTCTGGGAATTCCGGAAAATGGCGCGAGAAAAGATGCTGCGCTTCGGATCCACAAGGATCTGATTCCATATGATGAACTGACAGAAGGGGAAAAGGAAAAAGATAAGGATAATATCCGTATGCTGCAGAAGTTGTTTGCAGAAAGTTAGAAGGAAAGGCGAAAGCCGGGATCATTTACCGTGAAGGTGAGTGGTTTCGGTTTTTGAGCATAAAAAAGTTTTAGTGAATACATTTCAGTGAGTTAAGGGTGGAAAACTGGAGAAAAATATGTTGATCAGAAAAGCAGGAAAGAAATATATAGGAAAATAATAGAAGAGGGTATATTGAGAAATGTTCTCAATATACCCTCTTCCATTTTCAGAAAAATAGTGTATTATGTTAGTTAGATGAAACTAACTAACATACTTACATAAAAGGAGGAAGTACATGAGTGTAGTAATTGTAGGCGGACATGACAGAATGGTTCATCAGTATAAAAAGATCTGTAAAGAGTACAAATGCAAAGCAAAAGTATTCACACAGATGTCTGGAAATTTAAGTGAGAAGATCGGAAGTCCCGATCTGTTAATCTTATTTACCAATACAGTATCTCATAAGATGGTACACTGTGCAGTAACAGAAGCGGAAAAATGTAATGCACAGATCGTAAGATGCCATACAAGCAGTGGAAATGCATTAAATGAGATTCTTCAGAATGCCTGTACAGCATAAGCGGATACATGCCGGACAAAGCATTCAGGAGTGATAGACAATAAGAGTCATCCAATAATAGATAATAGTAAAAATCATATAAAAGAGAAAAGGAGCTGCCTTATGGCAGTTCCTTACGATCAACATGTATATTGTTTTTACCGCTCAATATCGCTCATATAAGCATCATAGATGTCTTTGTTAATGCTCTTCTTAATCGAATCATATACGCCATGAGAAGCCTTCCGGATGTCCGCAAGCGTCTCATCGGAAAGAGTTACAATCTCAGTACCGCTGTCTTCAATCGTCTTGATCTTATCAGCGATACGTTCATCAGACTGTTCACGTGCATATTCCGTAGCTGTTTCAGCGGCTTTCTTGATGATCTTCTGCTGGTTCTTTGGAAGATCCTTGATAAAATCATCATTCGCAATCAGCGCGATCAGATGAGGCAGGTGGTTAGTCTCTACCACATAATCCTGCTGCTCATACAGTTTGTTCGATACGATAACCTCATACGGATTCTCCTGTGCATCAATCGTATGCTGCTGGAGTCCGATATAGACTTCGCTGAAAGTCATCGGAGTCGGATTGGCACCTAATGCATTCCAGAATGCCAGGTGGTAACTGTTCTCCATGGTACGGATCTTAAGTCCTTTGAAATCATTGATATTCGTGATCTTCTTGTTCGTACTGGTGACGCGGAATCCCTGGTCAGCCATACCAAGCAACCGGTAGCCGCCATCCGTATAGACCTTACTGATCAGAGAATGAAACTTAGGATCGTCAATCTTTTCCCTGCATTGTTCCAGTGAATCAAAGACACAAGGAAGGTCAAATACAGCCAGATCATTCATAAAGGAAACTTCCGGTGCTGTGTTCTGTACAATGAACGGGATGTCGCCGTCCGAACAGCTTTCCAGCAGGTCACGGTCTCCGCCGAGTGTAGAGTTCGGGTACACCTGGATCTTCATCTCTCCGTTACTTAATTTACCTACTTCATCGGCGAATTTCTCGGCGAAGATCTGAGTAACGGTATCCTCCGGACTTGCGGTTGCAAGCGGCCATGCGTAGCGCTGTTCTTCATCTTTGGAACCACAGCCGGTGCTGATGATTCCAAGGGTCATGGTAAGGAGAAGAACCGGAATGCATTTTCTCATATTTTTCTGTGATATCATCTTCTCATACCTCCTATAAGATTCCGATCGAAATCGCCGGAATAAATGTAATTAAAAGAAGTGCGATCAGGAAAAGCACGATCATAGGCATTGCTTTCTTTGCAATTTCCATAACCGGCACATCTGTCAGGGAACTTGCAACGAACAGGTTGACACCAATCGGAGGTGTAACGAAACCGATCGCAAGGTTTACAACCATGATGACACCGAACTGTACCGGATCCACACCGATTGCTTCTACGATAGGAAGTAAGATCGGTGACAGGATCAGGATTGCCGGTGTGGTATCCATAACCATTCCGACGATCAGCAGGAACAGGTTGATCACCAGAAGGATGGAAACTTTGCTGTGGAAGTTATTCAGGATGAATGCACTCACTGTCTGCGGCACCTGCATCAGAGTAAGGACTCTTGAAAATGCAGTTGATGCTGCAAGGATGAACAGGATCGGAGTGAATGTCCGGATTGCTTCCGTGAGGATTTCCCACAAGTCTTTGATCTTGATACTTCTATATACGAAGAGACTGATGATCAGCGCATAAAATACAGAGATAACAGCAGCTTCGGTAGGAGAAGCAATTCCGCTGTAGATACATCCGAGAATGATAACCGGACTTAAAAGTGCAAAAAAGCTTTCTTTTAATACTTTTAAGAGACCTTTATCATGCAGGATCTTGATCTCTGCATGGATCTTTTCTTTATCTTCACCAAAACGGATGCAGTGATAAATGGCATATAACATCAGCAGTAATCCAATCAGGATGCCAGGGATAATACCTGCCAGGAACAGATTACTGACAGAAGCACCGGAAGCCATACCATACATGATGAATGGAATACTTGGTGGTATGATAACACCAAGTCCGCCGGCAACGGCTACGATGGCGGTAGAAAATACAATGTCATATCCGAGAGAAGTCAGGATCGGGATCGTCATACTTCCAACGGCTGCAACTGTTGCAGGTGCGGAACCGGAGATCGCGCCGTAGAATAAGCAGGTTACGATAACGGCACAAGGCATACCGGCTGTGAAATTTCCGAAGAAATATGCGAAAACATCAAACAGTTTTCGGGAAATACCACCTTTTGCCATGATGATTCCGGATAATACGAACATTGGAACAGCAAGGAGCGGGAAAGAATCCAGTCCGCTGAACATGGCACGGATCAGGTATTTGGCACCGACCGTGAAAGACGGGTCAAATACGGAAGGCAGTACAGAAGCAATTCCCAGGGTGATCGACACCGGGATCGCAATGACCAGTAATAATACAAATATAATAAATAATAAAACAACAGGCATAGTTCTTACTCCTTATTCGCTTCAATAAATGATTCCGGTGTATTCCGTTCCGGATGGGCGGGATCGAAGACATTCTCGCCGCGGGCGATACGAAATTCAATGATCCAGCGTTGCAGGACGCGGAAAGCGACCAGGACAAAAGACACTAACGGAGCTGCCTGTATATAGTACATCGGAATTCTACAGGCGGGTGAAAGTTGTCCGCTGTGCACGGCCGACATCATATAAGACCATGCAAAAGGAATCATATAAATAAAGAAAATAAGCTCGAATGTATGGTTTACAACTTTAAAAAGAGCTTTTCCTTTACGCGGGAAAATAGCAACAAACTGTTCGATTTTAATAGAAAGACATTTTTTGCTGCAGTAACTGACACTTAAGAATCCACACCAGATAAAGATATACCGGGTGAGCTCTTCCGACCAGGGAAGGGACATGCCGAGAACATAACGGCAGAAGACCTGGATGCCCATAATGAGTGTCATGAGGATCAAGCCGATGACTAATACAAATTCTTCCAGATATTCATTGAGCCAATGTAGTGCTTTTTTCATAACAACCTCCAATTATCATAAGTTACTTATTTTTATTTTAAGTGTTATTTGTTTACGGGTTACGTGTTTGTGATAATTTGAGAAAAAGCCATGTAATGTATATTACATGGCTTTTTCTCTGTATACCAGAGTATGCAAGAGAAGTTGCCGGCGACAAGTTCTCTGTATCACATTACTATAATAAAGAGCTTACATTGCATTGTGAAGTAAATCAAGTACAGTCTGCAGATCATTTACGCCCATCTGTCCAGGAGCGGATGCTTTTGCAGCGGCACCGAATGTCATGGAAGAACCAAATACCTCACCACACAGACGGCTGATCACACCGGTTCCGGCCATTGACATAGTGATGATCGGGCGGTCTGCATAATCAGAAGACATCTCTTCTGTAGCAGCAAGTAATGTAAGAACATCTTTTTTATTCTGTGGCATAACAGCAATCTTAGGAATATCAGCTCCCATATCCTGCATCTTGCGCAGACGGTAGATGATGTCTGCTTTTGCAGGTGTCTTGTGGAAGTCATGGTTGGAAGCGATAACCTTTACGCCTGCTGTATGTGCACCGTCGATGATTTCTTTTACGAGTTCGTCACCTGAGAAAATTTCTACATCGATAAGATCTACATATCCGGTCTTTGCAGCATTCAGATTGAGCTCTTTATAAGCCTCGGCTTCGATTGCCTTCTCGCCGCCTTCTTTGGAAGTACGGAATGTCATCAAAAGCGGGATGTTGCCAAGAACTTCACGAAGATCTTTTAATACATCTTCTACTTTCGAAAAGTCGAACACACCTTCAAACCAGTCTACACGCCATTCCACAACATCAACTGGAATGGAATCAAATGTTTTTGCTTCATTGATGATGTCCTCTTTTGTAACACCAACGATTGGTACGATGATTTTTGGTGCGCCGGCACCGATTTCGATATCTCTGATCTTGATAGTATTCATGTTAAAATTCTCCTTTTTGCGGTTCAGTTGTAAAATGTGACAATGTTATTTCATATTATAAAATTAATCTTCTTTTGCTGCAAGAGCAACCATCTTTGCATAACGGATATTTACATATAATCCGAGAGCAACACCGATAGCTGTCAGTACAATGTTCATAGTCATAACCTGTGCAGGCTGCATCTTAGAAGCTGCTGTCAGGATTGTGTAGTTGCAAAGTGAAGATGCGATCATTACGAGTGCAGTAACAGTTCCTTTGATTTTAGGGAACAGCATGTTACATACAGATGTAACGATCTGAAGGAGTCCGCCGGCTCCGGCCCAACCGATGATAAATGCACCGGCGATCATAAGTGTCTTGCTCTGTCCCATAAGTACGGCGATCATTGTAACAAGGCAGATGATCGGGTATACAGCGATGAATCTTACGTCTTTGATCTTTCTTGTAAGAAGAGCTGTTACAACGAGCGCAATCAGTGTACCTGCAGAATACCATGTCTGCATGATAGACGGATCAGCCCATCCTACATTTTCTTTTGCAAAGTTTTGTGCACAGTTTAACCATAACTGGAATGTACCTGTACATGTGAATCCAATCACGATCATAGCGATAGATTCGATTGAGAAGTGTGTATGTTTTAAGCTGGCGATCAGGCCTTCTTTTTTACCTGCAGCTTTCATATCTGCATCCGGAAGTGGGAATAAGAATACCAGAACAAAAAGTACTGCATAGATGATTCCGCATCCGATGAATAATCTGTTGTAAGAAGTAAGTCCGGCACTTGTAGTTACTACGGATACACCGAGTACAAATGGCAGTGCCATCTGAGCGATTGCGATGAAGAACTTGATTCCCATAGTAGCAACACCCGGAGCTTTGTAGATGATCTCTGAAACTGCAGGGTAGATGCCAGTGTCAAGGAATGAGTTCGCGATACCACCTAAGATCGCGCATACATAAGCAATTGTGTAACCACCGTTTGTTCCTGCATTGAATGCAAGAGCAAGTCCGATCAGGTAGATCGCATAAGAAGCACTACCGATGGCTGTTGAGATGCGGCGTCCTAACTTATCTGAAAGAGGACCGGCAAATGGAAGTGCGATCAGTCGTCCCAGACCTAAGGCAGCAGAAATAGCTGTGATCGACATTGCTTCAACGCCCCAGGAAGCAGCGAGGGAATCTTTGATGACTGCCTGACCTAAGATGGAACATCCGACTCCGTGGATGAAATAATTTAAGTACAGTATAAGTGCACTTGGAAGATATTTTTTGTTCATTTTTCTTCTCCTTTTCCTTTGATAAAAAAGTTTTCCCATATGTTCTGTCACAAACAAAAGAAACGCTCTTTTTGTGAGTCCGTTAAAAAAATAACGCCTCGTTTGTTATTATTTTATCAATAATCATACATAACGTCTAATGCCTTTATAGTGAAAAATTAATGTCCTGAATGTATTGGTTATGATATAATATTTATAAATATGTAGTTTTTGATTGTCACGCATTAGAAAGAAGCTGGCAGCAGCCGGTTCTATAGATTAAATTGTACGAGGTGAATGGTATGACACTGAATCAGATTTTATATTTTCAAAAGGTTGCACAGTATGAAAATTATCATCTTGCGGCAGAAGAGCTGTATATTTCACAGCCATCGCTCAGCCGCTCAATGGCATCACTTGAGAATGAGCTTGGGGTTGCTCTGTTCGAAAAATCCGGGAGAGGAGTAAATCTTACAAAAGCCGGGAAGTTATTCAAAGAATATGCGGAAAGAATTCTGGAAGACTGTGACATTGCTGTGGATAAGATGCAGGAACTTTCTTCAGACGGTGGAAAGATTGACATCGGGTACATTTTCCCGCTGGCAGGACATTATATTCCACATAAGGTAAGAAGGTTTCTGGAACAGCCGGACAATATAAATGTCGTCTTCAATTTTTATCAGAATCATACACCGGCGATTGAAAAGAAAGTAAGATCGGGAGAGCTGGATATCGGCTTTGGTGGATATATGAACAGGGAAGACATGGAATTCTACCCATTACAGAATCAGGAGCTGGTCGTGATAACACCAAAAGAACATCCATTAAAAGATATGGAAGAGATTCCGCTGGAAGAACTTGGAAAGTATCCGGTGATCGGATATGATAGGGAATCCTGGATGGGGACGTATGAAAGAAAATTATATAAGAAGTTCCAGGTAAAACCGAATCTGATCGTGGAATGTCCGGATGAATATTCCATTGTTGCCCTGGTAAGAGAGAATTTCGGAATTGCATTAACACCGCAGACAGATATTCTGGTAAGGGCAGAAGGAATCAACATTCATAAATTGAAAGATCTGACGGTATACAGGCAGATCTTTATGTTCTGGATGAAGGACCGGTATAAGCTTCCGGCAGTAGAACGGTTCATTCGATACATGAAAGAACAGGCAGAGACGGAAACTGATAGCCTGGATGTATCAAAAGTTTACTTGAAAGATATTGTTAATTTTTAGTCGAAGGGTATATGATGAAGGTGTCACAAACAGAGGAATGCTTCGCAGTATAAATCAATGAAAAAGGAGTAAGTTCATGAAAAACAAATACCCTAAAATTTTTGAACCTATTACGATTAAAAGAACAACTATTAAAAACCGTATTGCAATGACACCAATGGGGACAAATTACGGTGAGACAAGCGGAGAAATGAGTAACCGTCATATGAATTACTATTCTTTAAGAGCGAAAGGCGGAGTAGGACTCATTATTCTGGAAAATGCTAACATTGAATATCCGGTTGGATCAAACGGAACAAGCCAGATCCGTATCGACCATGACAGTTTCATGCCGAGATATTATCAGTTAGTTGAAAACCTTCATAAAAACGGAGCAACAGTAGCCATCCAGGTAAACCATGCAGGAGCTTCCGCATCTTCAGCAAGAACCGGAATGGAGACCGTTTCTTCTTCCAATATTCCTACAAAGGCAGGCGGAGAGGTGCCTCGCCCGATGACAAAGGAAGAGATTTTAACAACAGTAAAGAAATATGGAGAAGCGGCAAAGCGTGTACAGGCAATCGGATTCGATGCGATCGAGATCCACTGCGGACACTCTTACCTGATGAGCCAGTTCATTTCTCCTTATTATAATAAGAGAACAGACGAGTTCGGCGGATCTGTAGAGAACAGACTTCGTTTCCCTCGTATGGTATTAGAAGAAGTACGTAAGAATGTAGGACCTTGGTTCCCGATCATTGTACGTATTTCCGCAGAAGAAAGAGTTCCGGGTGGAAATACACTGGAAGACACTCTGGAATATCTGGAATACTTAGATGAATATGTAGACATGTATGATGTATCCTGCGGACTGAATCCATCACTTCAGTATCAGATTGATTCGAACTTCCTTCCGGATGGATGGCGTTCATACATGGCAAGAGCCGTAAAAGAGAAATTCGGCAAACCTGTTATGAATGCTGGAAACTACCGTGATCCTGCAGTTGTAGAAAAAGTACTCGAAAGCGGAGATGTAGACATCGTCGGAATGGGACGTGGACTGATCGCTGAGCCTGACTGGGTGAAGAAAGTACAGAACGGTGAAGAATGCTGCCTGCGTAAATGTATTTCATGTAACGTAGGATGTGCAGGAAACCGTATCGGTGTGAACAGACCAATCCGTTGTACCGTTAACCCTGCAGTACCGGAAGGTGATGTATACAAACAGCTGAATGTAAATAAGAACTGTAACGTAGTCGTTGTAGGTGGAGGAACAGCAGGTCTGGAAGCTGCCTGTACAGCCGCTGAAGTTGGATGTAACGTATTCTTGTTAGAGAAGAAAGATCATGTTGGTGGATTATCTACATTTATTTCAGATCTTCCAAGCAAGACACGTATGAAAGACTTCCCAAGATACTTGGAAGCACGTGCAGCCAAACTCGACAACCTGTACATTTTCTTAAATACAGATGCCGATGTAAAGACGATCAAACAGTTTAAACCGAATATCGTGGTAAACGCAACAGGATCTGTTCCGCTTGTACCACCGATCAAGGGATTAAAAGAAAATATCGAAGCTGGTAATGTAAATACTATTTTCGGAATGATCAACAATCTGAATGCCGGTAAATATCCGGAAGAAGAATGCAAAGGAAAGAGAGTAGTAGTCGTAGGTGGAGGTTCTGTAGGACTTGACGTTGTAGAATATTTCGCACCACGTGGGGCAGAATGTACGATCATCGATATGCTGCCACAGATCGGTATGCTCGCTGATCCAATCACAAAATGCTCTATGAGAGAGACTCATGATAAATATGGTGTAAAAGAATACGTTAATACAGCACTTCAGGAAGTAAAAGAGAATGCATTTACTGTAAAACTTCCAGACGGAGAGATCACAGATCTCGAATTCGATCTTGGATTCAACTGCCTTGGAATGCGTGCAAACAATCCGATCATGGAAGACTTAAAAGAAGCATTTGACGATACAGATACTTACATCTACAACATTGGAGATTCTGTACGCGCCCGCCGTATCATGGAAGGAACCATGGAAGGACGTGCAATCCTCAACGTATTAGAGAATCAGGGATATTTAACACTGGAACCATTGGAATAATCCGTATTTAAGAGAACCATTTATTAACATTCATTATAAGAAAAGAGGAAATTATTATGCCAAACATTACAGGACACACAGAATTAGTAGGATTAATGGCTTACCCAATCCGTCACACACAGTCACCAGTTACACACAATCTTGCTTATGATAAAAACGGAGATGACGTAATCCAGCTGGCATTTGAAGTAGATAATGATTCATTAAAAGATGCTGTTCAGAGTATCAGAGCATTAAAGATGTTAGGATCTAACATCTCTATGCCGAACAAAACAGTTGTACATCAGTATCTTGACGATGTAGATGAAGCTGCAAAACTTTGCGGAGCTATCAACACAGTTGTGAACGAAAGAGATGAGAATGGTAACGTTACAGGACATCTGAAAGGTTACAACACTGACGGTATGGGATACTGGCAGGGAATCAAAGAAGAAGGTATCGACTTCAAGGGAATGAAGATGGTTCTGATCGGAACAGGCGGAGCTGCAACTGCAATCGCTGTACGTGGAGCATTAGACGGAATCGCCGAGCTTCAGATCTTCAACATCAAAGATAAATTTTACAGCCGTGGAGAAGAGATCGTAGATATCATCAACAAGAGCACAGACTGCAAAGCTACTATGAATGACCTTGCTGATCTGGATCTGTTAAAAGAGAAAATGCACGAAGCAGACATCTTCTGCGATGCAACAGGAGTAGGAATGCACCCACTGGAAGACCTTTCTAACATTCCTGATCCATCATTCTTCAAGAAAGACCTGATCGTTACAGATACTGTATACGCACCACGCGAGACAGTTATGATGAAACAGGCAAAAGAAGCAGGATGCGACCGTGTATACAACGGAATGAGCATGATGCTGTTCCAGGCTCTGATTGCAATTGAGCTGTATACTGGAAAATCTACACCGGTAGATTATATGAAAGAGAAATTAGGAATCTAATTGAATAACCCCCTCCTAAGATCAGGTTCTGATGAAAAAAGATCAGAACTTGATCTTTTTTAATATCCAGAATGCTAATGAGAGTCCTTGCACATGTCAGGCAGAATGCGCTATAATAGAAAAGCTTGTGATTTTATAGAATAAAGAGAGGTTTTAGGAATGAAGAGAGAAACATTTGGATCAAGACTGGGCTTCATTCTTGTATCCGCAGGATGTGCCGTTGGAATCGGTAATGTGTGGAAGTTCCCTTATATGTGTGGACAGTTCGGGGGAGCTGCATTCATTCTGATCTATCTGGTGTTCCTACTGATCATGGGAATTCCGGTTATGGTCTGTGAATTTGGTGTCGGACGCGCGAGCAGACATAGCGTTGCCGCAGCATATGAGGTACTGGAACCAAAGGGAACGAAGTGGCATATTACGAAATGGATAGGTGTCATCGGATGCTATTTCCTGATGATGTTCTATACAACGGTCGGTGGATGGATGTTGTATTACTGTGTCAGAAGTTTCAGAGGAGACTTTGCAGGCGCAGATATGGAGACGGTATCTGCAGGATTCAGTGATATGCTTGGCAATATGCCGCTTATGACATTCTGGACGGTTCTGATCTGTATCATTGGATTTGGTGTATGTGCATTCGGAATCCAGAAAGGGATCGAAAAGGTATCAAAATTCATGATGACAGCCCTTCTGCTGATCATGATCGTACTTGCGATCCATTCGGTGATGCTGAAAGGTGCCGGAGCAGGAATCCGTTTCTACCTGATCCCTGATTTCAAACAGATGGCAGAGATCGGAATTGGAAATGTGATCTTCGGAGCGATGAGCCAGGCGTTCTTTACATTGTCTATCGGTATCGGGGCAATGCTGATCTTCGGAAGTTACATAGGAAAAGAGCAGAGATTATTTGGCGAGGCTGTGAACATTACGGTGCTTGATACGATCGTAGCAATGATGGCAGGATTCATTATTATCCCGGCATGCTTTGCGTACGGAATCGAACCGGGAGCCGGACCGAGCCTTATATTTATCACGATCCCGAATATCTTCGCACAGGTAGCCGGCGGACGTGTATGGGGAGGATTATTCTTCCTGTTCTTAAGCTTCGCTGCATTTACGACACTGGTTGCGGTATTTGAAAATATCATTTCTTTTGATATGGATCTGTTCAAGTGGTCAAGAAAGAAGAGTACGCTGGTCAGTCTGATCCTGATCATTATCTTGAGTATGCCATGCGTGATGGGATTCAATGTATTGGCAGGATTCACTCCTCTTGGAGAAGGATCAACAATCATGGATCTGGAAGACTTCATCGTATCGAACAACCTGCTTCCGCTTGGAAGTCTGGGATATGTATTATTCTGTACCAAGAAGAATGGATGGGGATGGAACAATTTCCTCGAAGAGATCAATCAGGGAGAGGGATGGAAATTCCCGGCAGGAATTAAGGGATATATGTCTTATGGATTGCCGCTTCTGATCATTATTATTTATTTGAAGGGGTATTATGATATGTTCAAGCCGATGGGAACGAAGACACTGATCGGTTGGATGATTGTGGCATTCTTGTTCCTTGCATTTGTGATCGGATGCTCCTGTGGAAAAAGTAACACGGAAAAAGTGGATAAGTAAAGTGAAAAAGTAAAAAGATGTGGGAAACAGAGGAAATATTATTACTGTTAAGATGCAGTAGATATTTCCTCTGTTTTTTATGTCATAGTATGTAAGAGATGTTTCAGATGAAAGTATATATCTGAATATAGAAAAGAAGCTGCCATTGACAGCTTCTCTGGTATCATATGAAGTTAATTCTTTGTCTCATAAGCTGCCTGGCGTACATCCGGGATTGCAATCAGTACCGGATATAATACAGCAGAGATAATAAGTCCGCCGACTCCCTGGATAATATTGGCAGGGATACTTGCGGCAGCACCGCTTCCATACAGGAAGAATTCACAGATAAAATATCCACCGGCGACGAATACGATATCTGTAATACCGCCAAGGATAACTGCGACATAACGGTTCTTACCGGAACGGCACATCTTCTGGTAAATCAGTCCGGATACCAGTGCGACAAGTCCTTTGATCACAAGTGTGATCGGAACATATACAAAATATCCACCAATCAGGTCGGACAGTGCAGAACCGATGCCACCGGCAAGCATACCGTATACAGGACCAAGGATGATACCTGCCAGAATTACGATCGCATCACCAGGATGGATATATCCACCGGTTCCCGGTGTCGGAATACGGATGGACATTGTAGCAACACAGGCTAACGCAGCAAATAATGCTGTCATAATTATTTTCTTCAGATTGGAATTCATAATAAAACCCTCTTTCCCTTCGTAATTGTCATTACTGTACAATAGTAGTGGCATGAGATAAAGAGCCAGTTATGAGAAATTATACCATACCAGTTTCAAAAACTAATATGATAGAAGAAAAGTTATACCTGATCGTCAGATGCTGATTTTAAAGCGTTCTTTCTATATTGACTTGGCGACATTCCCATATAACGTTTGAATATTTGACCATAATATGCCGGAGAAGAAAATCCGACAAACCCTGCAATGGCAGTGATATTTTCTCCGTTCATAAGATACGGGATACTGTTCTGGATTCTGACAGATAACAGATAATCGAAGATCGTCATCCGCATATATTTCTTAAAGAAGCGGCAGCATTCACTTTTGCACAATCCGGCATGTGCGGAGATGTCTTCCAGGCTGATATCTTCGGCAGCATGCTCCTGTATATAAGAAAGGATATCCTTCAGACGCTGCAGATGTTTCTGCGGGTGTGTGGAATCCTGAGCGATCCGGACAAAATGCAGATAAAGCCGGTGCCAGATATTGCAGAGCAGCATATGTACACGGAATTCATAATCTGGAAGATCAGGTGTCGGCGGCGTTTTCGGCATATTCGTATAGTTCCGGCTTAAAGTGTCATCAGAAGAAGTAGTCTGTACGGTTAACTGATATATTTCTTTTATATTATCAATAATTTCTTTCTGCCATGGAATCTCTGGTTTTAGTACAAGAGAAGACCAGAAATCATTGGAAGTGATGAAGTCGACATACTTTGTCTGCAGAATACTGTTCTCATATCCGTAGATGAAACGGGGATGAAATGTGACAGACAGATAGTTGCAATCCTGTCCATCGATCATATATCCGGCATGCAGGGCGTTGCTGTTACAGAAGAGCCCCTGTCCTTCGCTGACAATATAATGCTGATCATTCACGTCATATTCCATCTGTCCGGACATGAACCAGGTAAGTTCGATTTCCGGGTGCCAGTGCCACATGAAAGAATGCTGCTCATAAGATTGAATTGATTCCGGGCTTACATGTACGGGAAATTCGTAATTGCCATGCTGTTTTTTCTCTTTTTTGTTTTTTTCTGTGTAGATCTGAATTCCTGACATCGTATCCCTCCGTTTTTTATAAATGTAGACTGTGAAAATATAGGTGACAAATATATGATGATAAAAATCTCAATATTCTTATAAAATAAGCCAATATAATTATTGTGAGAACATGAATATCTCATTATGATAATAATATAACAGCAAAAAACGGTCAAGCATAAAAATATGCAGACAGATGCCAGAGAAGGCAGAGCGTTCTTACAGCCCTGAATATGGATGGGAAAGAAGTAAACAACAATGAAAAATATGTTAAAAACGGAGGTAATGAAATGCAGAAAGAACAGTTGATCACAAAATTTGAAGAATTATATGGAGAAGGCGGGGAGATCCGTACATATTTCGCACCGGGGCGCGTGAACCTGATCGGAGAACATACCGATTATAATGGAGGACATGTATTTCCATGTGCACTGACAATGGGAACGTGGGCTGTGGTAAGAAACAGGGAAGACAGAAAATTAGGCTTCTTTTCATTGAATTTTGAAAAGCTGGGAATTATTGAGACAAGCCTGGATGAACTGGTCCCGAACAAAAAAGCCGGATGGACCAACTATCCAAAGGGAGTCATGTGGGCACTTGAGAAGAGAGGATATGAGATGACACATGGAATGGATATTCTGATCTATGGAAATATTCCGAATGGTTCCGGGCTGTCTTCATCCGCATCACTGGAAGTCCTGACAGGACTGATGTTAAAGGATACATTTGGATTCGAGAATCTGTCCATGATCGATCTTGCATTGATCGGACAGTATTCCGAGAATAACTTCAATGGCTGCAACTGCGGTATCATGGATCAGTTTGCAAGTGCCATGGGTAAGAAAGATCATGCAATCTTTCTGGATACGAACACTTTAAAATATGAATATGCACCGGTTGTTCTTGAGAATGCCAAGATCGTGATCATCAATAGCAAGGTAAAGCACAGTCTGGTGGATTCTGCTTACAATGACAGAAGAAATGAATGTGAGACCGCATTAAAAGAACTTCAGAAGGTCAGAAATATCCAGACTCTGGGAGATCTGACAGAAGATGAATTTGAAGAAATCAAAGATGCGATCAAAGATCCGATCAGACAGAAGCGTGCAAAACATGCAGTATATGAAAACCAGCGGACCATCCGTGCGGTAAAAGCACTCCGCAACAATGATGTGGAATTATTCGGACAGCTGATGAATGCATCTCATGAATCACTCCGTTATGATTATGAAGTATCCTGTGAAGAGATTGATATTCTAGTAGATCTGGCACAGGCTATGCCAGGAGTCATTGGTTCACGTATTACCGGCGGCGGATTCGGAGGATGTACGGTCAGCATCGTTGAAGATGGAACAGTAGAACGGTTCATTGAGACAATCGGAAAGACATACGAAGAGAAAGTCGGTCATGAAGCAGAATTCTATGTAGTAGAGATCGGTGACGGAGCCAGGATTGTATAAATTGCTATGCGTTCGGAAGAAGCTGTTAATGGCAGGTTCTGTAGATGGACCGAGGAAGATCGAGGATAGAATGAGGCTGTAAAAAGTATTTGAAGGATATAAATACATGGCTTAATAAATGAAAAGAGTGGAAGGATCATAATATGTTATACGATAATATTAAGAAACTGGTAGAATATGGAATTCAGACCGGACTGACACCGGAATGTGAGAGGATCTACACAACGAATTTACTGCTGGAATTATTTCACGAAGATTCTTATGAAGATGCAGAGATCGACAGTACTTCGATTGAGCTGGAAGAGGTTCTGAAAAATCTGCTTGATGAGGCGGTAAAAAGAGGAATCATCGAGGACAGTATCGGATACCGTGATCTTTTTGATACAAAGATCATGAACTGTCTGGTTCCAAGACCGGCACAGGTACAACAGACATTTGCAGAAAAGTATAAAGAATCACCGGAAGCTGCGACAGAATATTTCTACAAATTAAGTCAGGACAGCAATTATATCCGAAGATACCGTGTAAAAAAAGATATGAAATGGAAAGTAGATTCCCCATATGGAGAGATTGACATCACGATCAATCTCTCCAAACCGGAGAAAGATCCAAAGGCAATCGCAGCGGCAAGAAATGCAAAGAACACGGCATATCCGAAATGTCAGCTCTGCATGGAAAACGAAGGCTACGCAGGACGTCTGGACCATCCGGCAAGGGAGAACCACAGAATTATTCCAATCGAGATTGCAGGCGGCAAGTGGGGATTCCAGTATTCACCATACGTGTACTATAACGAGCACTGTATCGTATTTAATGGACAGCATATTCCGATGAAGATTGATAAAAAAGCATTTGAGAAATTATTTGATTTCGTAAAATTATTCCCACACTATTTCCTGGGATCAAATGCGGACCTTCCGATCGTTGGTGGATCCATCTTAAGCCACGACCATTTCCAGGGAGGACATTACACATTTGCGATGGCAAAAGCACCGATCGAGATCCCAGTTACGATTTCAGGATATGAGGATGTAGAAGCAGGAATTGTAAAATGGCCGTTATCCGTTATCCGTATCCGTCACAACGACGAGAAACGTCTGATCGAACTGGCAGACCATATCCTGAGATGCTGGAGATCCTATACAGATGAAGAAGCATTCATTTATGCCAATACAGACGGAGAACCACACAATACCATTACACCGATCGCCAGAATGAGAGACGGCATGTTCGAACTTGATCTGACTCTTCGTAATAACATTACAACAGAAGAACATCCGCTGGGAGTATACCATCCACATGCAGAGTATCATCATATCAAGAAAGAAAATATCGGTCTGATCGAGGTAATGGGACTGGCAGTACTTCCATCCAGATTAAAAGAAGAATTAGAAATCCTTGCAGACTATCTGGTAAATAAAAAAGATATCAGAAGCAATGAAAAGATTGCAAAACACGCCGACTGGGCAGAAAGATTCCGTCAGAATTACGAAGACATCACAGAAGAGAATGTGATGGATATTCTGAAAAAAGAAGTCGGAGAAGTCTTCGTGCATGTACTGGAAGATGCAGGCGTTTATAAATGCACGGAAGAGGGAAGGGAAGCATTCATGAGATTTATAAAGTCGATTGGTATTCTGATGCATTAAATTCCAAATATATTGTAGAAAAGAACATCAAATGGTATAATATTGTTAATACAATTTCGAAACAAAATTCAAAAATGTATAAATAATATCAGGAGGTATCATTTTATGAGATACGAAATTCAGGGCGAAACATTACCGGTAGTCATCTGTTATCTGGACGGCGGGGAGAAGATGCTCACAGAAGGCGGCGGAATGTCATGGATGTCACCGAATATGAAGATGGAGACAACGACAAATGGAGGAATCGGCAAAGCATTCGGAAGAATGTTTTCCGGAGAGCATATGTTCCAGAATATCTATACCGCAGAAGGCGGCAGTGGAATGATCGCATTCGCATCCTGCTTCCCGGGATCCATCAAGGCATTTGAGATCGGACCGGGACAGGAGATGGTATTCCAGAAGAGTACATTCCTTGCAAGTGAGGCAGGAGTAGAATTATCCGTATTCTTTAATAAGAAGTTCAGCTCCGGATTATTCGGCGGAGAAGGATTTATCATGCAGAAAGTATCGGGACATGGAACCGTGTTTGCGGAATTTGACGGTCATGTTGTCGAATATGAACTGCGTGACGATCAGGAAATCGTAGTTGATACCGGACATCTTGCTGCGATGACAGCTACTTGCAGAATGGAGATCAAGAGTGTTCCGGGTGTGAAAAATATGTTATTTGGTGGAGAAGGAATCTTCAATACTGTAATCCATGGTCCGGGCAAAGTATGGCTTCAGACAATGCCGATCAGTAACGTGGCAGGAGCATTGCGTCCATATATACCGACATCTGGAAAATAGAAAGGATGCAAAGATCACAATGAGAACAAGAAGCATTCATAAAGCCGCACTTACAGATGCAGTAACACCACTGGAAGAAGCCGGAAAGAAAGTGGCATATCAGGCAGCAGTGGAAGGAATCGTACTTCTGGA
Organism: uncultured Dorea sp.; assembly: GCA_900550865.1. GTDB lineage: Bacteria > Bacillota > Clostridia > Lachnospirales > Lachnospiraceae > Dorea_A. Next base: position 31,954 of record URTM01000009.1, read on the forward strand.
AAATGATGGAGTACTTCCGGTAAAGCCTGGAAAGATTGCACTTTACGGAGCCGGTGCAAAGATGACGGTCAAGGGAGGTACCGGTTCCGGAGAGGTCAATGAACGGCATGCGGTATCGATTCTGGAAGGAATGGAGCATGCAGGATTCGAGATTACAACCATGGACTGGATTGAAGATTACGATCAGAGTTTTCTGGAGGGAGAACGTGCGTATGCAGAAGAATTCCGAAAGAAACTGAATCCGAAGAATCTGTCGGATTTTATGAATCTGATGAGCAGTCCGTACCGTTATCCATATGGAAGGGCGATTCTACAAGAAGATATAGACAGATCTGAGACAGATACCTGCATCTATGTGATCTCCAGACAGGCAGGAGAAGGTGCAGACCGGAAGCTTGAGGAGAATGAATATGGTCTGTCGGAAATAGAACGGGTGAATCTTGCGTTTTGTGCAGAGCAGTACGCACATATGATCGTGGCAATCAATGTGGGCGGACAGTTTGATCTGAATTTCCTACATGAGATTCCGGGGATCAACGCGGTGATCTTCATGGGACAGTTAGGAACGATGGGCGGTCAGGCATTTGCAGATGTGGTATGCGGGAAATATTCTCCGTCAGGGAAATTGACAGATACATGGGCAAAGCATTACCGGGACTATCCGTCAGCAGATGACTATAGTTATCTGAATGGGAATCTGGATGAAGAATATTACCGGGAAGGCATCTATGTCGGCTACCGGTATTTCGATACATTTCATGTAGCACCGAGGTATCCATTTGGATATGGGCTGTCATATACGACATTTGAAATACATTTTGCAGATATGAAACTGGAGAAAACAACAGTGACCATCTGTGCATGTGTAAAGAATAAAGGAACCGCATACAGCGGAAAAGAAGTTGTGCAGATCTATGTAAGCTGTCCGGATGGCGGACTGGAAAAAGAAGCCCAGAGACTGACAACATTTGCGAAGACGGAAGAATTAGAGCCTGGCAGACAGGAAATGGTAACATTGCAATTTGACTTGCGTGATCTTACCAGTTACCGGGAACAGGATGCGGCTACCGTTCTGGAACCTGGTGAATACGTCGTGCGGATCGGGAACTCAAGCAGAAATACCAGAGTATGTGGAATCTTAAAACTGGAAACAGAAATGATTACAGAGAAACATTCACATATCTGTAAAGCACCGGTAAGGGTGACAGAACTGGAACGGCAGGAAGAAAAGGAACTTCTTCATGCAACCAGTGACTGCAGACAGAACTGGGGAAGAACCTGTGAAGTGATCATTGACGATGTGGAAAAGATCCAGAGCCTTCGTATCGAGCCGGGGATTATCCCGGAAGCGGATTATGAGTATGGACCGGTGGAGATCTATTCATCAGAAGAGATGGACAGGATCATGGATTCGCTGACACTCAGGGATATGGCGGAACTGGTTGTAGGCGGCGGAATGTCCGGTCAGAGATTCTTTGAAGCGCCGGGAGCAGCCGGTGTGACAACTGGAAATCTGCTGGCAAAAGGGATCCCGAATGTTGTGATGGCAGATGGACCTGCAGGACTCCGGCTTCATAAAGTATCATCTGTATCGATCACCGGTAAGGTAAAAGGCGTGGAGCCGAACATTTCCTTTATGAAGTATCTGCCGGAAGCGGTAAAGAAAGTGATGCTTGGCAATCCAGACAGCAGGAATCTGCTGTATCAGTATACAACGGCATTTCCGGTAGGAATCTCACTTGCATCGAGCTGGAATCTTAAGCTTGCCGGAGAAGTCGGGAATGCAGTCGGAAAAGAGATGGAAGCTTATGGTGTTACCTACTGGCTTGCACCCGGAATGAATATTCATCGTAATCCGTTATGTGGACGGAATTTTGAATATTTTTCCGAAGATCCACTGCTCACGGGAAAGTTCGCAGCTGCAATCACAAATGGAGTGCAGCAAAACCGGGGCTGTTATGTTACATTAAAGCATTTCTGCTGTAATAATCAGGAAGATAACCGTAACAAGACGAATGTCAATATAAATGAAAGGGCACTCAGGGAAATCTATCTGAAGGGCTTTGAAATTGCGGTCAAAGAATCGCATCCGGGAGCTCTGATGAGCAGCTACAATAAGGTAAATGGCAAATATGTCAACAACAGCTACCGTCTGCTGACGCAGGTGCTGCGGAATGAATGGGGCTTTGACGGCTTTGTTATGACCGACTGGTTCGCAACTGGAAGAAAATACGGCGATCCGGCACATGCCATTGCCTCAGGAAATGATCTGATCATGCCGGGAAGTTCCGGTACGGTAGATGAGATTGTAAAGGCGGTATCCAGGGGCATCATTCTGGAAGAAGATGTAAAAAGAAGCGCGGCAAATGTGCTGAAAGGAATTATCAGCAGCCGCATATACCAAGGATACTTAAGGAAGCAGAGAGAAAACGGAATCTAAGTGACTGCAGAAAAAATGATATATATAAGATATTTCTACATTTAAAACAATAATAAAATTACCGGATATTGTACGAAAACACTGGTAAGCGTGTTGAATAAAAATATCAAGGTAATGTAATAACAAAAAACAGAATCAGTATCTTCTTACAAAAGCTGACTTCGAACGTAGTGAGTGGAGTCGCCTGGGAAGATAGTGGTTCTGTTTTTTTTGTCCGGGAAGCCATTTGGATATTATTGTTCAGCATATGAACTTTAATTCACGAAATAAACATATTTTTTCCACATACTTTTCAAACATCCCCCTTATATTGTTAACAGATTGAGTTTAACAGGAGGAAGGAAATTTGATAGAAGTAAAGAATCTTACCAAACGCTATGGTAACCACCTGGCGGTAGATCATCTGAATTTCACCGTAGAATCCGGTAAAATCTATGGATTCTTAGGACCAAACGGTGCAGGAAAATCTACGACCATGAACATCATGACCGGTTACCTGGGAGCTACAGAGGGACAGGTGCTGATCGACGGACACGATATCTTAAAAGAGCCGGAGGAAGCCAAGAAAAATATTGGCTATCTGCCGGAGATCCCGCCGTTATATATGGAGATGACAGTGCGGGAATATCTGGAATTTGCCGCTGAATTAAAAGGAATTAAGAAAGACAAAAGAGAACCGCAGATAGAAGAAGTGATAAGACTTGCTAAACTGAGAGACGTGGAGAACAGACTGATCCAGAATCTGTCAAAAGGTTATAAGCAGAGAGTCGGTCTCGCACAGGCAGTTCTGGGATTCCCGGAGATCATCATCCTAGATGAGCCGACGGTAGGACTTGATCCGAAACAGATCATCGAGATCCGTGAACTGATCCGGAAGCTGGCGAAAAAGCACATGGTAATCTTAAGTTCTCATATTCTTGCAGAAGTAAGAGAAGTCTGCGATTATATCATGATCATATCCGGCGGAAAACTGGTTGCCAGTGACACAACGGAGAACCTGGAAAATATGATGAGTGGAAAAGGACAGATTGAGGTGGAAGCAAAGGCTTCTAGGGACGAGATGGATCATATTATCCGCCGGACAGGAAAGATCAAAGAAGTAAAATACCGCACCAGTGCGAGCGGCATTACAACTGCGCAGATTATAGCAAAAGGCGGGGAAGATATCAGAGAAGAGTTATTCCTTGCATTTTCCCATGCAGATGTACCTCTGCTTACCCTGAATCAGAGTAAGACAACACTGGAAGAGATATTCCTGGAGCTGACACAAGGGTCAGGTAATAGAATGATAAAGGAGGAGAAGTAAGATGAGAGCCATCTATAAAAGAGAGTTAAGATCCTATTTTCATTCTATGATAGGATATGTATTTATTGCATTCCTGGTAGCTTATACGGGAATCTATTTCCTGGCGTATAACTTAAATTATGGTTATCCGTATTTTTCTTATGTATTGTCAGGGATCATGTTCGTATATCTGGTAGCAATACCGATTCTGACGATGCGCTGTTTTGCAGAAGATAAGAAGAATAAGACAGACCAGATGTTACTGACCGCACCGGTCAGCCTGTTCAAGATCGTGCTCGGAAAATATCTTGCAATGGTAACGATCATGGCAGTGCCATGTGTGATCTATCTGATCTTTCCGTTGATCATTAAGGCACAGGGAACGGCATACATTAAGGTAGACTATCTGGCAATCCTGGTATTTTTCTTACTTGGATGCGTATACATTTCCATTGGAATGTTCGTTTCTTCATTAACGGAAAGCGTGATCATTGCAGCAATCGGGGCGTTCGGTATTCTGCTTCTGACGTATCTGTGGAGCGGAATCCTGAATTTCATTCCTTCGGCAGCATGGGCAAATGCAGTTGCAGTTGCAGTGCTTCTGACGTTGATCGTACTTGCAGTCTGGAATATGACGAAAAATATTGTGATTAGTGGTGTACTGGAACTGATTGTGCTTGCCGGGACACTTATTACTTACCTTGTAAAGAAAACAGTGTTTGAAAGCCTGCTTTCTACCGTTCTTGGCAAACTGGAACTGACCGAAGTATTTTCCAATATTGCCGATAACCATCTTCTGGATGTGAGCGGGATTATATTGTACCTGTCACTGATCGTCTTATTCTTCTTCTTGACGATGCAGATGATTCAGAAGAGACGTTGGAGTTAGGAGGAGCATAATGTTAGAAAAAATCAAGAAGTCATTCCGGAGTGCGTCATCGAAGAACGGAAGTTACAGTGTGGGAATGATCGCCCTTGTAATCTGCATGGTGATCGTTGTCAATCTGATCGCAGGGCAGCTTCCGGAGAATGTAAAGAGTATAGATATCAGTGACAATAATATTTACGGAATATCGAAGACCAGCAAAAAGGTATTGAATAAGCTGGATAAAAAGGTAACATTTAAGATCTATGCGGAGAAAGATTCTACGGATACAAGGATCAAATCTTTCATAAAGAAATATACGGCACTTTCCGATAACATTACGGTCAAATGGATCGATCCGGTTCTTCATCCGGCAGCACTTACAAAAGCAGGAGTCGATAAAGATACGATTGTAATCTCATGTAAAGATACCGGAAAAACGAAAACAGTGTCTTTTGACGATATTTTAGTTTCGGATTCGTATTCTTATTATACAACCGGAAGCAGTTCGGCATCTGAATTCGATGGAGAAGGCCAGTTCACAAGTGCAATCAATTCGGTTACAAGTGGACAGACAGAGAAAGTATATTATACAACCGGACATGGGGAAGCAACATTTTCAGATTCTGTGAATAAATTGTTCAGCAAGAATAACCTGACGACAGAGGAAGTGAATCTGATGATGACAGGAGAGATTCCGGATGACTGTGATCTGTTATTCCTGGATGCTCCGTCAAAAGACATTTCCGATGATGAGAAGACATTGCTTCTGAATTATCTGAAAGAGGGCGGAAAGATATTTATCATCCTTGGGGATTCTGAGAATGAGACACCGAATCTGGATGAAGTCCTGAAAGAATATGGTATGCAGAAAGCGGACGGTTATATCGCAGATATGCAGAGAAGTTATCAAGGTAACTACTATTACATTTTCCCTGAGATTACAGCAACAGACGGTCTTGTGAAGAATCTGGAATCTGAGATGGTGCTGCTGATCAATGCACATGGGCTTACGACAACCGATCCGGCAAGAGATACGATCACAACGACTGCATTCATGCAGACATCGGACAATTCGTACGCGGTTACAGAGGATAAGCAGGAAGAAGGAACGTATACACTGGGTGCAGTTGCAACAGAGCAGATAACATCCGACAGCAATTCATCCGACAACAGTTCATCTGATGAGACAAAGACCAGCCGTCTGACAGTTATTTCTTCAGAAAGTATGATTGATTCACAGATTACAGATACTTATACGACACTGGAGAACCTGGATCTGTTCATGAATGCGGTGACAGCGAACTTTGACAATACGAAGAATGTAGCGATCAAAGCCAAGAGTCTGGAAGTAAGCAATAATACAATGCAGCATGCCGGAATCATCAGTATCCTGACGATATTCGGAATCCCGCTTGTGATCCTGATCTATGGATTCATGCGCTGGTGGAAGAGAAGAAAAGCGTAAGGGGGAACTTTGATGAAACAGAAAAAGACGATGCTGATCATGGTGGCGGTACTTGCAGTACTGTGTGCGCTGTACGGAGGCTTAAAAGCCTGGAACAGTCACAGTGACAAGCAGAAAAAAGCCAAAGAAGACAAAGAGAAGATCAGTCTGGTAGATGCAAAAAGTCTGAAAACATTTGCCTACGAAAGCGGCGGAAGCAAGATGAGCTTTACCAAAGAGGATGGCGAATGGATCTACGATGAGGATGACGGAGTCCGCCTGAATCAGAGTACGATCAAGAGCACGGCAAAAGAGATCACCGGACTGACAGCGGTCCGTAAGCTGAGTGATCCGGATGAGAAAGCAGATTATGGTCTGGACAGTCCGGATTATACTATTACCTATACAGCAAAAGATGGAACCGAAGGAACGATTGAGATCGGTGATGCGGCAGGGGATAATTATTATGCAATGATCCAGAATTCTGACGCGGTGTACACGATTTCAAGTACACTGGTATCAAATCTGGTATTTGATCTGTCATCTATTACCGAAAATGATACACTGCCATCTATCAGCAGCGGGAACCTGAAGAAAGTTGAGGTCACACAAAACGGAGAGACCACAACTTATAAGAAAAAGAAACAACGTGCCGAACTTGCAGGTGGATGGGGAACCATTTCACTTACCCAGTGTGCAGACTATAATGTCAAAGATCTGGCAAAATATGGTCTGGATGAGGCAAACCGGATCACGGTAACGGCAACTTATAAAGACAGTACTTCAGGAGATAAGAAGACATGTACGGTGTATGTTGGAAATGAAAATGGTGATAACCGGTATGTACAGCTTAAAGATTCCAATATGGTATATGAGGTTGGAAGTTCGATTGTAGAGAATATGATGTCGGTAGATAACAGTGACAGCAGTTCTGATACGGAAAGTACGGCTGATAATGCAGAATAGGATAAAATAGAATATGCAGAACGGGAAAGCAATACAGCTTTATAAAACATATCAATAAAAAAATCTGGAATTTCAGAAAAAGGCGGAAAAGCACAGGAAAATGTGCGTTCCGTCTTTTTCTGATTTTTGAGAAAAATGACGAAAAGTTTTCATATAATTTACAATACATTTATTGCCTGAAAGTATAAAAAATGGTATATTATTAATAGGTTTATTGTGAAAATATACAAAAAACCCGGAAAAGAAATAGGTAGGAGTGATAAAAAATGTATCAGGAAGAATACAAACGCTGGCTTGCAGCAGATCTTGAAGATGCAGATCTGAAGCCGGAATTGTCAAAAATTGAGGGAAACGATGATGAAATTAAGGAACGTTTTGCAGTAGCACTGAAATTCGGAACAGCCGGACTTCGCGGGGTGCTTGGAGCAGGAACGAACCGTATGAATATTTATGTAGTACGTCAGGCAACACAGGGACTGGCTAACTGGGTAAAGACACAGGGTGGAACACAGACAGTAGCGATCAGTTATGACAGCCGTTTAAAGAGTGATGTATTTGCCAAGACAGCAGCAGGTGTACTTGCCGCGAACGGAATCAAAGTAAGAATCTACGATGCACTGATGCCGGTACCGGCACTTTCATTTGCAACACGTTATTATAACTGTAATGCAGGTATTATGGTAACAGCTTCTCATAACCCTGCAAAATACAACGGATACAAAGCATACGGACCGGACGGATGCCAGATGACAGACGATGCAGCAGCAATCGTATATGAAGAGATCCAGAAGACAGACGTTCTGACCGGAGCAAAATATATGTCATTTGCAGAAGGTGTAGAAGAAGGAATGATCAGATTCGTAGGAGATGACTGTAAGAGAGCACTCTACGATGCAATCGAATCCCGTCAGGTTCGTCCGGGACTGTGTAAGACAGCCGGATTAAAACTTGTATACAGCCCGCTGAATGGTTCCGGACTTGTACCTGTCACACAGGTATTAAAAGACATCGGAATCACAGATATCACAATCGTACCGGAACAGGAATATCCAAATGGATACTTTACAACATGCAGCTATCCAAACCCGGAGATCTTCGAGGCACTGGAGCTTGGATTAAACCTTGCAAAAGAGACAGATGCAGACCTTATGCTTGCAACTGACCCGGATGCAGACCGTGTTGGTATCGCTATGAAGTGTCCGGACGGATCTTATGAACTGGTAAGTGGTAACGAAGTCGGAGTACTTCTTCTGGATTACATATGTGCAGGACGCATTGAGAAAGGTACAATGCCTGAAAAAGCAGTAGCAGTAAAATCTCTCGTATCTACACCACTTGCTGATGCAGTAGCAGCTCATTACGGAGTAGAATTAAGAAACGTACTGACAGGATTCAAATGGATCGGAGATCAGATCGCACAGTTAGAGGCAGCTGGTGAAGTAGACAGATTCATCTTCGGATTCGAGGAAAGCTACGGATACCTTGCAGGACCATATGTACGTGACAAAGATGCCGTTATCGCATCTATGCTGATCTGCGAGATGGCAGCTTACTACAGAAGTATCGGAAGCTCTCTGAAACAGAGACTGGAAGAGATCTATGCAGAGTACGGACGTTACCTCAACAAGATCGACAGCTTCGAATTCCCTGGACTGAGCGGAATGGACAAGATGGCCGGAATCATGCAGAACCTGCGTGAGAATGCACCGGCAGAGATTGCTGGATACAAGGTAACAGAAGTAACAGATTATACGAAGACAGAAGAGACCGGACTTCCGGCAGCAAATGTATTAGTTTATAAACTGGAGAATAACGAGACTGTTATCGTACGTCCTTCAGGAACAGAGCCTAAGATCAAGATTTACTACACAACACTTGGTAAAGATCTTGCTGAGGCACAGGCTGAGAAGGACAAACTTGCTGAGGCAGTGAAGCCGATTATGGCATAGGAGTTTTTTAATTTAAAAATAAGTGTACAGTCCTTTTGAAAGAAAGGATTGTACACTTATTTTTTATACCAGAGTATGCAGTTAATTATTAATATTCTTTTTCTCAGAAAGTCTTTCTTTTAATTGCTGTCGTCTTGTCGGGCGGGTAAATGCAATCCGCTGTGCCGTAAAAATTGAATTGTTAAAGTTAAAGATAAAGGACACAAAGCATACCACAGAGAAGAAAGGTAGCATTGAATATCCAAAGCTTTCCACACCGACCAGAATCGCAGCAAGCAGTGTATTGGATCCACTACAGAACACAGAGGCGAATCCAAGCGCAGCACCGAACATCGGATCAAATCCAAATACCGGTCCCAGGACATATCCTAAGCAGGAACCGATGGAAAACAGAGGTGCAACTTCACCGCCGATGAATCCGGAAGAAAGTGTCAGAATCGTGAGAGCCATCTTAAGAATCCAGTCATAAGCATATATATCGTCTGTAATACCGTCAAAGCACAGAGCAACCAGGTTAGAGCCTGTTCCGGAATATCTTCCCTGATGAAAGATCATCATGAAAACTGCGATAACAGATCCCATGATCAGAACCTTTTTTACAGGCGAAGAAAAACGGAAAGCGAATTTCAAGCGCAGATACCGGAGAATCAGTGCAAATAAAGAACCAACGATACCGAAGCACAGTCCCATCGCTGCCAGTTTTAAAAGAAAAACGGCGTTGTACGTAGAAGGATGATAGTTCAGGGTTTCCAGTATATTAATATGAAATTTCCGAAGTCCGAGCGCCCGTGATGTAAATGCTGCACTGATGGAAGCTACTGTTGCTGGGATCAAAGCATGATATTCCAGCTTTCCGGCAACCAATACCTCCAGTGCAAAAAAGATTGCAGCAAGCGGAGTACAGAAAAGTCCGGAAAATCCGGCAGCCATACCGGTGATCAGGAACATCTTCCGGCTGTTTTCAATATCAATAGTCTTATCGACCAGACGCCCAACGTTGTTGGAAACAGCCGCACCAATTTGAACAGCAACACCTTCTCGTCCTGCACTTCCACCGAACAGATGTGTTGTCCAGGTTCCGATTACGGCAAGCGGCACCATGCGGATCGGAAGCTTACTGTTCTTACCAAGTCCTACATGGAATACCATCTTCATGCCGTTTGCGACAGATTTGCCAAACTGGTGATAGATGAACCAGACGAACACTCCGCCAAGAGGCAGGAACCAGATCAGATACCAGAAGTATTTCGTCCGGATAGCGGTACAGGCATTAAGTCCCAGTCCGAATCCGGCATCGATGATTCCAACGAGAACACCGATGACTACTCCGGCAATAGCCAGGATAAAAGTATCTTTATAGTATTTGTAAATGTGTTTGAATAAAGCTTTAATCATAATAACCCCCAAAATTGATTCTCTCATATTTATTATAACTTGTGTGGTGGAATCTGCAAGCAAATATATTTTTTTACTCGACAATTTATATACTATGTGATACAATCGAGTTAAGCATTATAATTCTATATTTTCATTGGCATATACGCCCTATCAAGAACTTATGCATTTCGCATTCTATGAATTTTCAATGCTTGTAACCCAGAGAGATTTTATACAGGCAGAGAGAAATTGTAGAACGGATTGCAAAAGTAATGTAAAACGGTATTTCTTCCGATAAACGTCTTCAGAAGCTTCATGCTAATGTACAGATAATAAAGGATAGTGCTGAAATGGAGGCAGAGTTTATGAAAGCAGAGGAAAGAGAACGACAGATCCGTGATGAAGGAATAAAAGAAGGAATGAAAGAATATGATCGTTTTATGAAGCTTACACAAAAGTTGCTTTCAGATAAACAATATGATGAGTTGAAACGTGCGACAGAAGAGAAATCATATTGTCAGCAGCTATTTGAAAAATATAATATAGTATAAAATTTTACGAGGAAACTAAGATGACATTAGAAGAAGTAAGAAATGAAATTGATGAAATAGATACAAATATGAAGCCGCTGTTTTTAAGAAGAATGAAATGTGGAAAACATGTTGCAGAAGTAAAAGGACAGAACGGAGGAGATGTATATGTTCTCGAAAGAGAACTTGAAATCATTGGAAAAAGAGCCATGGATGTAGATCCGGAGATTCAGGAAGAATATAAAACATTTCTGAGACATTTAATGAGCCTTTGCAGAAAATATGAATATGAATTATTACCAGAGATGCAGAAAAAAGTTATGACGGTAGCTCTGGCGGCAGCAGGACTGACAGCTGAGACTGAACATACACAGGTAAAGATTGGATTTACCTGCCCAAAAGAGACAAGTGATCTGAACCTGTTCGTGAACATGACGAAGTTAAATGGAATCCAGATTGATGCTATGAATCTGATGACAGAAAATGGAATTCAGAAAATAACTATGACACTGGATGGTAAGATCACGGATGCGGGAATGAGCTGTCTGTTGTGTCAGATAGGGAAAGAGGCAGAGGAGTTCCGGATTTTAGAATTGTTCACTAAATAATACCATAAGCGACCATAAATGAAAAACAAGGAAGACATTTTTCATAAAATTCAAAATACCCTCTTGCAATCTGGAAAAACATGTGCTAACATTTAAAACAAATTTTAGTATAGTAAAGCGATGAAAGAGACTCTGGACTCTGGAACCTGACAGGAATGTGGTGTCACCGACTGAGAGCACTGCTTGGGGAATGAGGACAATAGGGAACACTCTGGAGCAGACCGGTTGAACAAAAAAATATTGCAGAGCAGATATAATAATAGTAGGCTGGTACGTAGACTGCACGTTACGCACGAAAAGAGGAATCTTAGAAAGCACTATACGGCTTTGAGATTCAATGCGGGTGGTACCGCGGATAGCGAAGATGATATCCGTCCCGGGATACAAGTATGTATTCCAGGACGGTTTTTTATGTTTTCAGGGGTAAAAGAGAGCATAGAACATGAAAAGTAGTTATTCGTCCCGGGAAGAAAAGGAGGATAAGGACATGGAGTATTTAACAGGTGTAAAGCCAAAAGAGACAAAAGAAATCAGTGAATTACTGGAACAGACAGAAGCAGGAGCAAAGGTAAAAGTCAACGGAGCAGTGCATACGATCCGTGACATGGGAACCGTTGCATTTGTGATCTTAAGAAAAAGAGAAGGTCTGCTTCAGTGTGTCTATGAAGAAGGCAGTGCTGATTTCGAACTGAAAGACATCAAAGAAGCAGCAACAGTCGAAGTAGAAGGCGTCTTAGAAGAGAATGAAAAAGCACCAAATGGAATTGAAATCCGTATGGAAAGCGTAAAGATCTTAAGTGAGCCGGAAGATGAGATGATGCCGCTTGCAATTTCCAAATGGAAGTTGAACACATCTCTGGAAGCAAAACTGAACTATCGTTCCATTTCCCTTAGAAATATCCGGGAGCGTGCCAAATTCAGAATTCAGGAAGGACTTACAAGAGCATTCAGAGATTTCCTGTACAGTCAGGAATTTACAGAGATCCATACACCGAAGATTGGAGCCAAAGGAGCTGAGGGTGGAGCCAACATTTTCAAACTGGAATATTTCCACAGACCGGCAGTGCTGGCACAGAGCCCACAGTTCTATAAACAGATGATGGTCGGTGTATTCGACAGAGTATTCGAGACAGCACCGGTATTCAGGGCAGAAAAGCATAACACCAAGCGTCATCTGAACGAATATACCAGTCTTGATTTTGAGATGGGATATATTGACGGATTTGAAGACATTATGGCGATGGAAACAGGATTCCTTCAGTATGCAATGGAACTGCTGAAAAAGGATTATGCAAGAGAGTTAAAAGTGCTGGGTGTGGAACTTCCTGACGTAAGTCAGATTCCGGCAGTAAAATTTGCAGACATTAAAGAAATCGTTGCAGAGAAATACAACCATAAGATGAGAAACCCATTCGACCTTGAGCCAGAGGAAGAAGTACTGATCGGACGTTATGCGAAAGAAGAGTGGGGAAGTGACTTTGTATTTGTTACACATTATCCTTCTAAGAAACGTCCGTTCTATGCAATGGATGATCCAGAAGATCCAAGATATACATTAAGCTTTGACCTTCTGTTCAGAGGTCTTGAGATTACGACCGGGGGGCAGCGTATTCATGATTACAAGATGCTGATAGATAAGATTGCCGCAAGAGGAATGACAGAAGAAGGAATGGAACAGTATCTTGCGACATTCAAGCATGGAATGCCGCCACACGGAGGACTTGGAATTGGACTGGAACGTCTGACGATGCAGTTATTAGGAGAAGATAACGTAAGAGAGACTACATTATTCCCAAGAGATTTAAGCAGACTGGAACCTTAGCGGGGACTAAGGTATAATAGATATGATACCAGCGATAACATGTTTTGAGAGGGCAATCATATGTTTGGAAAAAGATGTAGTTTATGTGGAGGGAAATTAAATAGTAGTGGAATCTGTACGGAATGTGGACTTGATAACAACAAGTCGGATAAGAATTACCGGATCAATCAGAGTGACTGTGACGGAATGCCGCTGACACATGTGCATGAGGAGAAAGAAAAACACAGACCGGACAGAAAAGCAGATCACGGGAAAATAAATCACAGAGAAACAGATTATAAAAAAAGAGATTACAGAAAACAAAATTACGAAAAAAGAGATTACGGAAACTCCGGAAAAGAGACATCAAGAAAAAGAACGGTTGCTTTTGAACAAAGGAACGAACAGACGACCCGGAGAAGACCATTGAAAATAGTGGTTCTGGTAATTATCGTGATTGCAGTATTGGGTAATCTCTATGATGAATATAAGTACGATATAAAATATGCAATTGAAGATGCAGTTCAAGGTGTATTTCAGGATACAGAAAGTCAGACTGCAAATGATACGGATGAGTCAGACTACGATCATTATCAGTATGTCACACGGGAAATTCCGGCAGAGGGAGAAAGTGCAGACTACGAGCTTTCTTCCGGTAATTATGTAGTAGGTGTGGAGATTCCGGAGGGAATCTATACAGTGACACCGAAAGATGATTATGACACCGTGCAGATCGATGATCCGGAGAACAGTATCTATCTGTATGAATATACGGAGGGGAAGAAAGACAAGATTGAAGATGTCCGCCTCTATAAAGGTGCAGTGCTGACATTAAGATGTAAGACAACGGAAAAATTGCACACGGACAATGCACAGGATATAGATACACCGGAAACAGCCGGGCAGAGCAACCCACTCGCAGAACCGGTAGAAATCAAAGGACAGAAAGTCCTGACTGCCGGAAAGGATTTTGAACCGGGAATTTATGATCTGGATCGTATATCAGGGGATGGGGACGTGAAGATAACCATTTATTCTGAAGAACAGGAAGAGATGAATTCCTGGAGTCAGTATCTGTCGGAAGATGGAATAGACGGAGAGACATTCCATTATTTAGTGATTCCAGAAAATGCGGTGGTGGAAGTGTCAGAAGATTTAAAGATAAAACTTACACCGGCAGAAACGATTGCATCAACAGATTATTATAGCTTTTATAACAGATAAGTTTACCAATTGCATAGCGAAGAGAAATCGTATGTAAGAAGATAGAGAAAGATCAGGAAAGAAGGAGCAGGAAGATGGCAAATAAAATATCAGATGAGACCATTGAATACGTTGGTATTCTTGCAAAGCTGGAATTATCCGGTCAGGAAAAGGAAGATGCCAAAGCAGATATGGAAAAAATGTTAGATTATATAGATACTTTAAATGAACTGGATACAGACGGAATTGAACCAATGTCGCATGTATTTCCGGTGAAAAATGTATTCCGTGAAGATGTTGTAACGAACGGAGATGGCAGTGCGGATACACTGGCGAATGCACCGTTGGAAAAAGATCAGAGCTTCAAAGTACCAAAGACGATCGGATAGGAGGAAAACGGTTATGGATATTACAAGTCTTACAGCAGTAGAGCTTGGAAAGAAGATCAAAGCAAAAGAAATATCTGTTGTGGAAGCCGTAGAAGCCTCCCTTGCACAGATTGAAAAAGTAGAAAAAGATGTGAACAGTTTTGTGACACTTGATAAAGAGGGTGCATTAAAACGCGCAGAAGAAGTGCAGAAATTAATTGATGACGGAACACTGACAGGACCGCTTGCAGGTGTGCCGGTGGCAATCAAAGATAACATGTGTACGAAAGGAATGCTGACAACCTGCAGTTCGAAGATTCTCGGCAACTTCCAGCCGATGTTTACCGCGGAGGCAGTCAAGAATCTGGAAGCAGCAGGAGCGGTTATCTTAGGAAAGACGAACATGGATGAATTTGCCATGGGAAGTACGACAGAGACTTCTTATTTCGGACCGACAAAGAACCCGTGGAATTTAGAGCACGTTCCGGGAGGATCGTCAGGAGGAAGCTGTGCAG
This sequence comes from uncultured Dorea sp., assembly GCA_900550865.1. GTDB lineage: Bacteria > Bacillota > Clostridia > Lachnospirales > Lachnospiraceae > Dorea_A. The sequence goes on from URTM01000009.1 coordinate 47,308, forward strand.
CAGTTGCGGCAGAAGAGGCACCATATGCACTTGGATCTGATACAGGTGGATCTATCCGCCAGCCAAGTTCGTTCTGTGGTGTAGTCGGAATAAAGCCGACATACGGAACGGTATCCCGTTACGGACTGATTGCTTATGGTTCTTCACTGGACCAGATCGGACCGGTTGCCAAAGATGTGACAGACTGTGCAACGATCTTAGAGACAATTGCATCCTATGATCCAAAAGACAGTACATCGATCAAACGCGAAAGCTATGACTTTACATCGGCATTGGTAGACGATGTAAAAGGCATGAGAATTGGTATTCCAAAAGACTATTTCGGAGATGGTCTGGACGCCGAGGTGAAAGAAAATATTTTACAGGCAGTGAAAGTACTGGAAGAAAAAGGTGCGGTTGTAGAAGAATTTGACTTAAGCCTTGTAAAATATGCGATTCCTGCATATTATGTCATTGCATCTGCAGAAGCAAGCTCCAACCTTGCACGTTTTGATGGTGTGAAATATGGTTATCGTACAGAGGAATACGAAGGCCTTCACAACATGTATAAGAAATCTCGTTCCGAAGGTTTCGGACCGGAAGTAAAACGTAGAATCATGCTTGGTTCATTCGTCCTGAGTTCGGGATATTATGATGCATACTATCTGAAAGCACTGAAAACAAAAGCATTAATTAAGAAAGCATTTGATAAAGCATTTGAAAAATACGATGTGATCGTGGCTCCGGCGGCTCCGACGACAGCACCGGAACTTGGAAAGAGCTTAAGTGATCCAATTAAAATGTATCTGGGCGATATTTACACAATTTCTGTCAACCTGGCAGGTCTTCCGGGAATTACAATTCCGGTAGGAAAAGATTCCAAAGGACTTCCAGTAGGTATGCAGCTGATTGGAAATTGTTTCGAAGAAAACAAAATCATTCAGACCGCATATACATTTGAACAGACGAAAGCATATGAAGCACCAGAACTTGCAAAGGGGGACAGATAGTCATGGCAAAACAGTACGAGACAGTCATTGGACTTGAGGTCCATGTAGAACTTGCAACAAAGACAAAAATTTTCTGCGGATGCAGCACCGCATTCGGAGGAGCACCAAATACACACACATGCCCGGTTTGTACCGGTATGCCGGGATCACTTCCGGTATTGAATAAACAGGTCGTAGAATATGCGATGGGAATCGGCCTTGCAACACACTGCGATATTACAAGAGTGTGCAAATTCGACCGTAAGAACTATTTCTATCCGGACAACCCGCAGAACTACCAGATCTCACAGCTTTATCAGCCAATCGCAAGAAATGGTTATGTGGAAATTACAGTAGGAGATACAAAGAAGAAAGTCCGCATCCATGAGATGCATATGGAGGAAGATGCCGGAAAGCTGGTACATGATGAATGGGATGACACATCTCTGGTAGATTTTAATCGAAGTGGTGTGCCGCTTGTAGAGATCGTATCCGAGCCGGATATGCGTTCATCAGAAGAAGTTATCGCTTATCTGGAAAAATTAAGAACGATCATCCAGTATCTTGGAGCATCAGACTGCAAGCTTCAGGAAGGTTCGATGAGAGCGGACGTGAACCTATCAGTAAGAGAAGTCGGCACACAGGAATTCGGAACCAGAACAGAGATGAAGAACCTGAACTCATTCAAGGCAATCGCAAGAGCCATTGAAGGAGAAAGAGAGCGTCAGATCGAACTCATCGAAGAAGGAAAAGCTGTTATCCAGGAGACCAGAAGATGGGATGATAACAAAGAGTCATCTCACGCAATGCGTTCCAAAGAAGATGCACAGGATTATCGTTATTTCCCGGAGCCAGATCTTGTACCGATTGTGATTGACGATGAGTGGATCGAAAAAATCAAGGCAAAACAGCCGGAATTCCGTGATGAAAAACTGGAACGTTATAAGAAAGAATTCGATATTCCACAGTATGATGCAGAAATCCTCACAGAGTCCAAACATATGGCGGATATCTTTGAAGAGACGACAGCAATTTGTGGAAAACCGAAGAAAGTATCCAACTGGCTGATGGTAGAAACCATGCGTCTGTTAAAAGAACATGGCATGGAGCCTGAAGACATCAGCTTTTCACCGGAAAATCTCGCCAAACTGATCGGACTTACAGAAGCTGGAACCATCAACAGTTCCGTTGCTAAAGAAGTATTCGAGCAGGTATTTGAAAAGGATGTAGATCCGGAAAGTTATGTAGAAGAACACGGATTGAAGACTGTCAATGACGAAGGTGCACTGGAAGAAGTGTTAAAAGAAGTCATTGCAAAGAATCCAAAAGCGATCGCAGATTATAAAGGCGGCAAAGAAAAAGCACTCGGCGCGCTGGTCGGACAGACTATGAAGGCCATGAAAGGAAAGGCAAATCCTGGAATGGTGAATGAGAAACTGCGGGAGATGTTGAAATAGTTTGGTATTTAGTTCATCAGACTGGATACCCGGATCGAAATAAAGGTTAGAAATACTTAGAGCGTGAAAATTTACGTTAAACTCAAATTACGAGTTGTCTGAACCCCGAACGGGGTGAGTTCTCGTAATTTGAGTTTGTTCTTAGTAAATTTTCACGCTCTTAGTGTTTCTTCCTCATGGAACCTGAACAAGAAGTGTCCTATTAATCAGTTAAATAGAAAAAATCTCCCTGTGGTTCTTGCAGAAAAGATGGTATAATTAATGTACGATTATGATTATACATGACACGGAGGAAACAGGTATGAGTGAATTTGTGACCTTGAAAGATGTGAAGAAGATATACCAGATGGGTGAAGTTGAAATCATGGCAGCGGCGGGGATCGACTTTGAGATTAAGAAAGGGGAATTTGCAGTTGTAGTCGGACCGAGTGGTGCCGGAAAGACGACGGTATTGAATATTCTTGGGGGGATGGATACTGCTACGTCGGGGCAGGTTCTGGTTGACGGTCAGGATATTGCAACGTATTCAACGAAACAGCTGACGGCATACAGAAGAGATGATATCGGATTCGTCTTTCAGTTCTATAATTTGATCCCGAACCTGACAGCATTGGAGAATGTGGAACTGGCACTTCAGATTTGCAAGAATCCGATGGATGCACAGGAAGTTCTGGAAGAGGTCGGACTTGGAGAAAGACTGGATAACTTTCCGGCGCAGTTATCGGGAGGCGAACAGCAGAGAGTATCGATCGCAAGAGCACTTGCGAAGAATCCGAAGTTGTTACTCTGTGATGAACCAACCGGTGCACTGGATTACAATACAGGAAAATCCATTTTAAAATTATTACAGGATACCTGCAGGAACAGTGGAATGACAGTCATCCTGATCACGCATAACTCTGCGATCGCGCCGATGGCAGATCGTGTGATCAAGATCAAGAACGGACGGGTGGATAAGATCATACAGAATCCGGATCCGGTTCCGGTGGAGACCATAGAATGGTAAAAGGTGGGGACGGCAGATGGCAAAAAAGATAACACGTAAGAATTTTTACATGGAGATCCGCCGTAGTTTCGGGCGTTTTATTTCTATCCTGTTTATTGTTGCGCTGGGAGTCGCATTCTTTTCCGGGATCCGTGCATCGGAACCATCGATGCGGATTACGGGAGATGCGTATTTTGACGAGTCAGAACTGATGGATATCAAGGCGGTCAGTACGCTTGGAATTACAGAAGATGATGTGAAGGCAGCCGGGAACGTAAAAGGAGTCGGAAAGGCAGAGGGAGCCTACAGTGCAGATTTTCTGAATATAAAGAATAAAAAGCAGTATGTACTTCATGTCATGTCTGCAATGAAAGATATGAATAAGGTTACGGTCAGCGAAGGACGTATGCCGGAAAAAGTTGGAGAATGTCTGGTGGATGACCAGATGCATTATAAGATCGGCGAGACGATTAAGTTAAAGTCCGGAACAGATGATAAAGTAACAGATACTTTGAAGACAGATGAGTTAAAAGTAGTAGGAAAAGGAAATTCACCATGTTATATTTCGCTGAACCGTGGAAGTACAACCATCGGAACGGGTACGCTTAATGGATTCGTGGTGGTTCCGGAGAAGACCTTTGATCTGGATGTATATACGGAAATGTATGTACAGGTGAAAGGTGCGAAAGATCTGACCGCCTATACGAGTGCGTATAAAAAGAAAGCAGAGACAGTTAAAAATCGGATAGAAGTAATCACAGAAGAAAGAGGAAAGATCCGCAAGGCAGAACTTTCAGATAAAGCAGAAGAAAAACTGGCAAAAGCACAGAAGAAGCTGGATGATGGAAAAGCAGAATCCCAGCAAAAACTTGCAGATGCCGAGAAGCAGATCACGGACGGAGAGACACAGCTTTCACAGGCAAAAGAAAAAATCGCAGGCGGAAAGTCACAGATTGCAGATGCAAAGAAGACGATCAATGCGAAACAAAAGGAACTGGATCAGGCGAAGAAAACGTATCAAAGTGGTCTGAAACAGCTGAATCAGGGAAAAAAACAGTATGAGCAGGGTAAGGCTGCTTATGATTCACAGAGTGCAGAAGCACAGACACAGATCCAGACAGGGGAACAAGGATTAGTAACATACAGAACAGAACTTGATAAAGGATGGGAAGGATATCAGATTCTTCTGAATACAATTGAAGCATTAAAAGCACAGGCAGCAGGCAAAGATAGTACGGAACAGCAGCCAGGACAGGATCAGGGGACAGGTGAGGTACAGCAGCCGGAACAGGATCAGGAATTATTGCAGAAGATCCAGGCAATGGAACTACAGGCACAGGAGACAAAGAATACACTAGATGCGAAGGAACAGGACTATCAGGCAAAGAAGGCAGAGCTGGATGCAGCAAAGAAGAAGCTTACAAGCGGGAAAGCAGAACTTGATCAGGCAAAAGCAAAGCTGGATGCCAGTGAAGCACAGCTTGCCAGTGCGGCTGCAAGTATAGAATCCGGACAGAAACAGTTAGATGCCGGCAAGGCGGAACTGGAAGCACAGGAACAGACACTGCAAAACGGTGAGGCGGAAATTGCGGAAAATGAAGCAAAGCTTACAGATGCCAGAAAAGAATATGAAGATGGAAAGAAGACATCGGAAGAAGAAATTGCAAAAGGTGAGAAAAAGCTTGCGGATGCAAAAGAACAGATCAAGAAGATCAAGAATCCAAAATGGTATCTATATAATAGAAGTACTCTGGTAGAATATGATGGATTTGGAGAGAATGCAAACCGTATGCGTGCGATCGGAAAAGTATTCCCGGTCATGTTCTTCCTGGTTGCGGCACTGATCAGTCTGACTGGCATGACACGTATGGTGGAAGAACAGCGAATCGAGATCGGTACGATGAAAGCACTCGGATATGGCAATTTTTCCATTGCTTCCAAATACCTTGGATATGCTCTTCTTGCAACGGCAGGAGGAAGTGTTTTAGGTGTATTGCTGGGAGAAAAGATTCTTCCATATATCATTATCTATGCATATGAGATCATGTACCCGCATATTCCGAAGATCTATGTACCTTATCATCTGAGTTATGCTGTGATGGCATCAGCAGCATCAATTATATGTACGATGGGGGCAACACTGGCATCCTGCTACAAAGAACTGGCAGCAGAACCGGCTGTTCTGATGCGCCCGCCGGCACCGAAAAAAGGACGGAGAGTGTTCCTGGAAAGAATTGGATTTATCTGGAAACGGATGAATTTCACATGGAAGTCAACAATCCGCAACCTGATGCGTTATAAAAAACGTTTCTTTATGACCATATTCGGAATTGGCGGCTGTATGGCACTGATGCTGGTCGGATATGGGGTGAAGGATTCTGTATATGAGATCGCAGATATTCAGTACGATGAGATTCAACTGTATGATGGTCACATCTTTTACAGAGATGATGTGACAAAGGCAGAGAAAGAAGAATTGAAAGATTATCTGAAAGAAGATTCGGATATTCAGACTTACATGGACGCAGATATGCAGAACGTAACGGCATACAAAGGCAGTAAAAAACGCAGTGTGTATCAATGTGTACTTGGTAATCCGGAATGTGCCGGAAAATATGTAGACTTTCATGACAGGAAGACGAAAGAATCTTATACACTTACCGATGATGGCGCAATTGTCAGTGAAAAGACAGCGAAGCTTCTGAATGTAAAAGAAGGAGATACCATCAAGGTAAAAAGGGGAACGGAGAAGAGCGGCACAGTAAAGATAGCACACATCTGTGAAAATTACATGGGACATTACATATATTTCACACCGGAGTATTATAAGAAAGTATATGGAAAGACGGCAGAATATAATTGCATCATGTTCCGGGCAAAGAATGGATATTCAGATGAGCAGGTGAAGAAGGCAGGCGAAAAGATCCTGGCAAAAGATCAGGTGCTGACGATCTCTTATCTTCGTGATATCAAGGACCAGCTGGATGACATGCTGGCCAGCCTGAACCTGGTAATTATTGTCCTGATCGTTTCGGCAGGTATGCTGGCATTTGTAGTGCTTTATAATCTGAACAGTATTAATATTACAGAGCGCCAGAGAGAACTTGCGACATTGAAAGTTCTTGGCTTCTATGATATGGAAGTGGCAGAATATGTATTCCGCGAAAACATCCTGCTGACACTGATCGGAGCCGTGGTGGGAATCGTATTCGGTAAGATCCTGCATCTGTTCGTTATTCAGACGGTAGAAGTGGATGCGGCGATGTTCGGACGGAGTATTTATCTGCCGAGTTACATCTACAGCTTTTTATTTACGATAGGATTTTCTTTGTTCGTAAACTGGATAATGTATTTTAAACTGAAAAAGATTGACATGGTAGAATCACTGAAAAGTATAGAATAGTTATCAAATTAATACCGTGTAAAGAATGTAATACGAAAAGTAAATATCAGAAAAATATGGAAGTTTATAAATGGTTTATAAATTTCATAGAATTGTTAGCACTCTTTTTGAAAGAGTGCTAATTTTCTATTGACTTTTAAAATATGCAGTATTATCATATCTGTTAGATGAAAAATGTAACAAAAAGATGCACGCTGATAAACGAAGCAGCATCTTTTGTCACGAATATGATAGAAATATAAAAAGTAGAAATAGGAGTGATTTATAATGGCAGCAAAGAAAGGTAGTTTGTCAATCAGTAGTGAAAACATTTTCCCAATTATTAAAAAATGGGTATATTCCGATCACGATATTTTCGCACGTGAGCTGGTATCCAATGGATGTGATGCGATCACAAAACTGAAGAAACTGGACATGATGGGTGAATACCAGTTACCGGATGATTACAAACCGGCGATCAAAGTTGAGGTCAATCCAGAAGAAAAAACTCTGAAATTTACAGATAACGGTCTTGGAATGACAGCCGATGAAGTGGAAGAATACATTACACAGATCGCATTTTCAGGAGCAACACAATTCCTGGAAAAATATAAAGACAAGACAACAGAGGATGACATGATCGGACACTTCGGTCTTGGATTCTATTCTGCATTCATGGTAGCCGATGAAGTGCATATCGATACCCTTTCTTATAAAGAAGGCGCAAAGCCGGTACACTGGGTAAGCAATGGTGGAACAGAATATGAGATGGAAGATGGAGACAAACAGGAAGTCGGATCTACGATGACACTGTACCTAAATGAGGATAGTCTTGAATTCGCCAACGAATACAGAATGAGAGAAGTTCTGGAAAAATACTGTTCTTTCATGCCGGTAGAGATATTCCTGTCCAAGGCAAATGCAGAGCCGGAATATGAGACGATCGATGAGGCTGATCTGAAAGATGACGATGAAGTGATCGAGCATATTCACGAAGATGCCAAGATGGAAGAAAAAGAGAATGAAAACGGCGAGAAAGAGATGGTAGAGACAGAACCTGCCAAAGAAAAAGTAAAGATTAAAAAACGTCCGGTTTCATTAAGTGATATCCATCCACTGTGGACAAAACATCCAAATGAATGCAGTGATGAAGATTATCTGAACTTCTACCGCAAAGTATTCATGGATTACAAAGAACCACTGTTCTGGATCCACCTGAACATGGATTATCCATTTAACTTAAAAGGAATTCTGTACTTCCCAAGAATCAATACAGAGTATGATTCTATTGAAGGAACAATTAAATTATATAACAACCAGGTATTTATCGCGGACAATATCAAAGAAGTCATTCCGGAATATCTGATGGTATTAAAGGGAGTCATTGATTGTCCGGATCTGCCGCTGAATGTATCACGTAGTGCGCTACAGAATGACGGATTTGTGAATAAGATCTCTGAGTACATTTCTAAGAAGGTTGCAGATAAGCTTTCCGGAATGTGCAAGACAAAGAGAGAAGACTATGAGAAATACTGGGATAATATCAGTCCATTCATCAAGTTCGGATGCCTGAAAGATGAAAAATTCTGTGACAAGATGAAAGATGCCGTGCTGTTCAAGAATCTGGATCACAAGTATCTGACATTGAAAGACTGCATCGAGGCGAATGGAGGAACAGTAGAAGATCAGAATGCCAAGACAGAGGAAAATAAAGCAGATGATCAGAATACTGAGAATAAAGAAGAGGATAAGACAGTTATTTATTATGTGACGGACGAGATCCAGCAGAGCCAGTACATCAATATGTTCAAGAACCAGGGCATGGATGCGGTAATCCTCGGACACAACATTGATTCGCCGTTCATCACACAGTTAGAGCAGCGTAATCAGAATATCAAGTTCCAGAGAATCGACGCCGATGTAACAGCAGGTGCAAAGGAAGAAGTTGCCGAAGAAGAGAAGGAAGCATTCCAGAAGAAATCTGACAGTCTGGTAGAGATTTTCCGCAAAGAGCTTGGCAACGAGAATCTGGATGTTAAAATCGAGAAACTGAAAGATGAAAATGTTGCTTCTATGATGACGTTATCCGAAGAAAACCGTCGTATGCAGGAAATGATGAAGATGTATGGCATGAACGGAATGGATATGGGTACAACAAGTACACTGATCCTAAATGCAAATCATCCGCTGGTCCAGTATGTAGTTGAACATAAAGACAGTGAGAACACAAGTATTATCTGCAAACAGTTATATGATCTGGCAATGCTGGCACATAAGCCGCTCAGTCCGGAAGAGATGACTGCGTTTGTGCAGAGAAGTAATGAGATCATGATGCTGCTTACAAAGTAAAGATTCAAGTTAAGATTGGTAGAATGTACAATAAGAGCCGTGCGGCTGTGGAAAGGTAATCCATGGCGGCACGGCTTTATTTATATTGGAAGCTGCAGATCAGTAGTCTCCTTCAATGGACCTGGATTTTAAAATAGCTTTTACTTCCTGATCCCATTCTCTTTCGATGGATTTGTCCATGGTGAAAGTGTTCAGAGAAGTTCCTGTGATACATTGTAAGTGATGTCCGTCGTAGTGGAAGTTAAGGTACAGTCCCCGGATCTCTTCCGGGCGGTATCCGGTGAGACCGTGGGCAGTCAGAAAGTCCGGAATCTGATCTTCCGGGAGCGCAAGGACAATCTTGAATCCCAATGGAGTGCGTTTGCCACGGATGATCTGGAAGCAGAAGTCGCGGTTTTTATTCCAGCGGGAGTAGGTTTCTTCAAGTTTTTCATCAAAGAAGTCTTCCTGGAGAAAGCCGCTGATGGTAAATTTGTTGAAGGTTGTAATCTCGCCTTCTATGAAAGAAAAGTTGTCGAAAGTGTCTTTTAAGAGCAGGTGCGACATACAATTTTTTGCTGATAACTGGTATACATTCATAAGGAAAACCTCCTGTTAATCTATATGATCATTTTTCCTTTCAGGTATAAGGAAATGTACTCAACATTATAGCACAAAAGACGACAGAAAAGAGGATATAAATTGACATTCAAAAAGAAAAACAGTAAAATAAATTGGATATACATATTTAGGATCAACAGAGAAACGAAAGAGGAGAAGATTTCGTGGATATAGAGAACAAAACTTCAGTTTATGAAGAAAAAGAAGAGACTCAGGAAGTGAATCCTGAGGAGCAGAAAAGAGAAATAAAAAGTGAAAAAGACAGGGTACTTCAGACGGCAGTAATTGTTGCGGTTGGTATTCTGGTGATTGGCGGGATTACGGTGGCACTCAGGCTCAGTAATCCGCAGAAGGATACAAAGAAGGGCACAGAGATCCTGAAGACGATGGATGCGATGGATGTGTCTAAGGCAGATAAAAAGATTAAGGAGTTAGAAGCACAGGAACGTGAGGCAGAACAGGATGCAGAGGAACAGCCGGCAAGCGAAAAATTTACAGATTGTCTGGTCATGGGTGATTCTATCACGCAGGGATTGTACGAATATGGTGTTCTGGATCAGGCAAATGTACAGGCAGACCGTGGAGCCGGCGTGTCGGTGGGGGATAATGAAAAACTGGCAGATCATATTGCCAGGGCAAAAGAGATGAAGCCATCCGTATTATTCCTTTCTTATGGGATGAATGATGTCGGAGCACAGAATGGAGATGCAGATGGATTTATAAAAGCATACAGGCCGTTAATCAGGGATTTGAAAAAATCACTGCCGGATACGAAAATATATGTCAACAGTATACTTCCGGCAGCGCAGACTGCAATTGATCAGAATTCCGTCTATGCGGAAATTCCAAAGTTCAACCAGAAATTAAAAAAATTATGTGAAAAAGAAAAAGTAACATTTATTGATAATACAGACCTGGTGAAACAGGAATATTATGCCGGTGATGGAATCCATATGTCAACCGGTTATTATAAAGAATGGGTAAACCATATGGCGGAGGTTGCAGAATTATAATGAAAAACGGAAAATTATACAGGATTAATCTGTTAAAATATCTGATGGTAGTCCTCCTGATCATTTATGTAGTAGTTCTTGTGACCCGGGAGGGAGATAATACCGTATCAGTAGACACGATTGAAAAGAATATCACAAAAGCCGTAAAATTAGAAGGAATGAAAAAAGGTACAACACAGGACCTGAAAAAATATTACAGTCTGAATGCCAATGATTATGAAGGAATCAGTCTGTATATTCCGGATGACGTTATGAGTGTGAATGAAATACTCGTAATAAAAGTAAAAAACGAAAGTCAGATTGAGACGGTTGAAAAGGCAGTGGAAAGTCGTGTAAATACACAGGAAAAGAATTTTGAAGGTTATGGTGTAGAACAAACAAAGCTGATACATGCTGCAATTATTGAAACCAGAGGGCGTTATGTTCTGCTGGCAGTGTCAAAGGATGCAGACCGTATCGATGCAGCATTTAAGAAGAGTATTTGATAAAAAGGAATTAGAGAGATGTTATTTAGCAGTATTGTTTTTTTATTTACATTTTTGCCGGTTGTGCTGATCTTATATTATCTGTTACCGGTAAGATTCCGGAATGTGATCTTATTGCTGGCCAGTCTGGTATTTTATGCATGGGGGGAACCGGTATATCTGTTCCTGATGCTATTGTCCATACTATTTAATTATTTCAGCGGACTGGATATTGCAAGAAATCTGCCGGATAAGAGAGCTGCAAAGCGGAGCCTGGTTTTTAACCTTATCATTAATCTGGCAGTACTTGGATTTTTTAAGTATGAAGGGTTTGTATTGGATACGTTAAACGGGATACTTCCGGTACATATTTCTTATCATGCACTGCCGCTTCCAATCGGAATATCCTTTTATACATTCCAGATATTATCTTATATCATTGATGTATATCGGGGAAATGTAAAAGTGCAGACGAATCTTCTGAATTTTGCATTATATGTAACGATGTTTCCACAGCTTATTGCGGGACCGATCGTGCAATATGCAGATGTAGACGAACAGCTTGCGTCCAGAGAAGTTTCATGGACAAAATTCGGAGAAGGAAGCATGTATTTTATCCGGGGGCTTGCGAAGAAAGTATTACTGGCGAATACTTCAGGGATGATTTTTACAGAAGTAAGCGGACTTGCGAAAGGTAATGTAGCCGTGATGACGGCGTGGCTTGGAGCTTTTGCATATATGTTCCAGATTTATTTTGATTTCAGTGGATATTCGGATATGGCGATCGGACTTGGTAAGATGTTCGGATTTGAATTCAATATGAACTTTAATTATCCATATGTGTCTAAGAGTATTACGGAGTTCTGGCGCAGATGGCATATTTCGCTGAGCAGCTGGTTCAGGGATTATGTGTATATTCCACTGGGCGGAAACCGTGTTTCGAAGATCAAACATATCAGGAATCTTCTGATCGTATGGTTTCTGACTGGATTGTGGCATGGAGCCGCATGGAATTTCGTGGCATGGGGACTCTATTATGGGGTGATCCTGATTATTGAAAAATATGTCCTGTCGCCGGTACTGGACAGACTTCCGGATGTAGTCTGTCATATTTACAGTATTATTCTGGTTGTGATCGGCTGGGTATTGTTTTTCAGCTCATCGTTCAGACAGGCGGCAGATTATATCAGAGTGATGTTTGGTGCAGGTGCATATGGCTTTGCAGACAGAGAGAGTATGTATCTTCTTACAAGCAACCTGATCCTGTGGCTGATCCTGATATTTGGTTCTACGCCGCTGGTTCATTTCAGATACGAGCATATGTTAAGAACAAAAAAATGGAATACAACAATCATTAACAGTGTGGTATATGCTGTGTTGTTTATTGTCTGTGTTGCATATCTGGTAACGGAGACCTATAATCCGTTCCTGTATTTCAGATTTTAGGAGCAAAGATGAGACAGTCGAGAAAGAAATGGGAAAGAAAAAGAGAAGAACAGAGAAATAAAGTAATTGCAGTGCTGTTTATTGTAATGATGGTTATCTTCTGCGTGGTAAATATTGCAACTGCTGACAGGGAATTTTCAGCAAAAGAAAACCGGGCACTGGAGCAGAGACCAGATCTTACTGTTTCCGGTATTGAAAGCGGAAGATGGATGAACCAGTATGAATCTTACGTATCAGATCAGTTTGCTGGAAGAGATTTCTGGGTGGCTTTAAAGAGCCGTATTGATCTGATCGCAGGAAAACGTAAGGCAAATGGTGTATTTAAAGGAAAGGATCATTATCTGTTAGAGGATATAGCCAGACCGGATGAGGAACAATTGAAAGCAAATCTGGATGCAATGAAAAAGTTTCAGGAGACATATAAAGATATCCCGATGTATTTGATGCTGGTACCGAATGCTGCAAATATCGAGTCGGACAAACTTCCGTATTGCGCAGTGACAGAAGATCAGGATAAACAGTTTCAGAAAATAAAGGCTTCGCTTGGGAAAGCTTTTCAGTGGGTAAATGTGGAAGATACATTGAAAAAGCATAGAGCAGAAGAGATATATTACCATACGGATCATCACTGGACGACGCTTGGTGCTTACTATGGATATCAGGCGCTGGCTGCGGCTATGAAACTGGATACATCGAAAGCACCGGCTATGAAACCGTATGCAGTGACGAATTCATTTAACGGAACCTTGTCGGCGACAAGCGGCTATGAAACAGACTATAATGAGCCGATCTATATCTACGCACCGGATGATCTGAAAACAGCACCACAGGTAGTTGTAAATAATGTGAATGAAAAAAAGAAAACAGCAACGTTATACGATACATCGAAGTTGAAAGAAAAGGATAAATATGCATTATTTCTTGGCGGTAATTATCCTGTTCTGGATATCAGAACGACGGCGGATACAACAGACAGACTGTTACTTGTAAAAGATTCCTATGCGAATAGTGTAATTCCGTTTCTGACGGCATATTACAGGGAAATCATAGTAGTTGATCCAAGATATTATTATGATGATATCAGAGAAGTTATGAAGAAAAATAAGATCACAAGTGTTCTGTTCCTGTATAACGGTAATACATTTGTGCAGGATAACAGTATCAGTGGGGTATTGCAGAATGATTAGACTGAACAAGTATTTAAGCGAAGCCGGTGTCTGTTCCAGAAGGGAGGCAGACAGGCTGATCGAGTCGGGAATTGTGACTGTGGATGGAAAGACAGCAGCTCCCGGTATGAAAGTAGAAGACGGACAGGAGGTCCGTGTCGGAAAAAAAGTGGTCAAAAGTAAAACGAAAAAAACGGTCCTGGCAGTGTACAAACCTGCCGGGATTGTTTGCACAGAAGATAAAAGGGAGAAAAAGAATATCATCCGGTTCCTGAACTATCCGGTACGCGTGACCTATGCAGGACGACTGGATAAGGATTCGGAAGGACTTCTGATCATGACAAATGACGGAGATCTGATCAACGGCATGATGCGTGCAAGATATGCACACGAGAAAGAATATAAGGTCAAAGTAAACAAAGAGATTACTCCGGAATTCATTGAGAAGATGAGCCGGGGAGTACACATCAGAGACAAAGAAAAAAATCTGGATGCGGTGACCAGACCCTGTACAGTAAAAAAGACCGGGAAATATACATTTTCCATTATTCTGACACAGGGATTGAACAGACAGATACGGCGTATGTGTGAAGCACTCGGATACAAGGTGGATGTGTTAAAGAGGATCCGGATCATGAACGTGGAACTTGGCAATCTGAAACCGGGACAGGTAAGAGAATTAACAGAACAGGAGTTAAAGGAATTATATGGGACAGTCAAAGAACGAGAGAATGCAGGAATTAGTAGAACTTCTGAATAAAGCGTCCAGAGCATATTATCAGGATGCACAGGAGATCATGAGCAACTACGAATATGACAGATTGTATGATGAACTGCAAGGGCTGGAAAAGGAACTGGAAATTACATTCTCGAACAGCCCGACGGTAAATGTCGGATATGAAGTTGTCAGTGAACTTCCAAAAGAAAGGCATGAAAGCCCGATGCTCTCACTGGATAAGACGAAAGAAGTAGAAGAGCTTAAGGACTTCGTTGGCAGTCAGAAAGTATTGATGTCCTGGAAGATGGACGGATTAACGATCGTGCTGACATATCGTGACGGGAAGCTTTATAAAGCAGTTACACGCGGTAACGGAGAAGTCGGTGAAGTGGTTACAAACAATGCAAAGGTATTCAAGAATGTACCGGTGCAGATTGCTTACCGTGGAGAATTGATCTTAAGAGGAGAAGCGGTGATCGGATATCATGACTTCGAGAAGATCAATGAAGAGATTGAAGATGTAGATGCAAAATATAAAAATCCGAGAAATTTATGCAGTGGTTCAGTCAGACAGCTCAATAACCAGATCACGGCAAAGAGGAATGTTATGTTCTATGCATTTACGTTAGTGCAGGCAGACGGGGTTGATTTTCAGAACTCCAGAGCCTGTCAGATGGAATGGCTGAAAGCACAGGGATTCACGACGGTAGAATATCATATGGTGACCAGAGACACAGTAGAAGATGAAGTTGCTAAATTTTCGTCAGAGATCAGCAAAAATGATTTTCCTTCCGACGGACTTGTGCTATCATATGACGATATAGCGTATGGAAGATCGCTGGGAAGAACAGCGAAATTCCCGAGGGATTCCTTTGCATTCAAATGGCAGGATGAGATCAGAGAGACGACACTGCGTGAGATTGAATGGAGTCCGTCGAGAACAGGACTGATCAATCCTGTTGCGATTTTTGATCCGGTGGAGCTGGAAGGAACAACCGTCAGCCGTGCAAGTGTTCACAATATCAGTATTATGGAAGAACTGGAGCTTGGAGTCGGTGATAAGATCGAAGTCTATAAGGCGAATATGATCATTCCACAGATTGCAAAGAATCTGACAAGAAGCGGAGTAAAAGATATTCCGGAAAAATGTCCGGTCTGTCAGGGTGAGACAAAGATCCGTCAGGTGGGAAATGCAAAAGCATTATACTGTACGAATCCGGAATGTCAGGCAAAGCATGTGAAAGCATTTGCATTATTCGTAAGCAGAGATGCACTTAATATAGAAGGACTGTCGGAAGCAACACTGGAAAAATTTATTTCCAGAGGATATATCCATACATTTGCCGATATCTTTCATCTGGATCAGTACAAAGACGAGATTCAGGAAATGGAAGGATTTGGAGAAAAATCGTACAAGAAACTGATCGACAGTGTGGAAAAAGCGAGAACGACTACCCTGCCGAGAGTGATCTATTCACTGGGAATTGCAGGAATTGGTCTTGCCAATGCAAAAGTTATTTGCAGAGAATTGAAATATGATGTAGAATCTCTTCTGAAGGTTACAGAGGAAGAGTTAAATGAGATCCAGGGGGTGGGAGAAGTTCTGGCAAAGGCGTTCGTCGGATATTTTTCAGATACAAATCATGTGGAGAATTTCAGAAAGCTTTTAGAAGAACTGACGATCCCGGAGGAGACGGTAACAAAGAAACAGATTTTCGAAGGTGTCAACTTTGTGATCACCGGAAGCGTAACGCATTTTGCAAACCGCGGTGAGGTGAAAGAACTGATCGAGAGTCTGGGAGGAAAGGTGACTGGATCGGTAACATCCAAGACGAATTATCTGATCAATAATGATGTGACCAGTACATCCTCCAAAAATAAAAAAGCGAATGAGCTGGGGATCCCGATCATTTCCGAAGAGACATTTCTGGAACTGGTGAACCAGGTGGAAGAATAGAAGAACAAAAGACAGAGTGAAATACGTGGAAGAGATAATGAGAAGGAGAGAATAATGGCGAATCAGGACGATAACAACAATCAGGAGATTGAAAAAGTAGAAGATGTTGAAGTAGAGACAAACACGAATACATCTGATACAGATTATTCGAATAATAAGAAACAAAATGATGACGATGGATATGAAAAAGTCTGCTTTTTATGCAGACGCCCGGAAAGTGTTGCCGGAAAAATGATCGAACTTCCGAATCATATCTGTGTATGTAATGACTGTATGCAGAAGAGTTTTGATGCTATGACAAACGGACCGATGGATTACAGCCAGCTGATGAATATTCCGGGTGTGCAGGTATTCAATATGTCTGATATGGAACAGAGCATTCCAAAACAGCAGAAGATCAAGAAGAAAAAAGAAGGCGAAGAATATAAGCCGCTGGTAGATATTAAAAATCTTCCGGCACCGCATAAGATCAAAGCAAAACTGGATGAGTATGTGGTAGGACAGGAGTATGCCAAGAAAGTGATGTCAGTGGCGGTATATAATCATTATAAGCGTGTGGCAACGGATTCGATGGATGATATTGAGATTGAGAAATCCAACATGCTGATGATCGGACCGACAGGTTCAGGTAAGACGTATCTGGTAAAGACACTGGCAAGGATCCTGGATGTACCGCTTGCGATCACAGATGCCACCTCCCTTACAGAGGCTGGATATATCGGTGATGATATCGAAAGCGTTGTATCCAAATTACTTGCGGCAGCAGACAATGATGTGGAGAAGGCAGAACAGGGAATCATCTTCATCGATGAGATCGACAAGATCGCAAAGAAGAAGAATTCCAGCCAGCGTGATGTAAGCGGCGAATCTGTACAGCAGGGAATGCTGAAGCTTCTGGAAGGAAGTGATGTGGAAGTTCCAGTCGGGGCAACGAGCAAGAATGCAATGGTTCCGTTGACAACCGTGAATACAAGAAACATTCTGTTCATCTGTGGCGGTGCATTCCCGGATCTGGAAGGTATTATCAAAGAACGCCTGACGAAACAGGCAGCAATCGGATTCGGTGCAGATCTGAGAGATAAATATAATAACGATAAAGAGCTTCTTAAAAAGGTCACAACAGAGGATTTACGTGTATTCGGTATGATACCGGAGTTCCTGGGACGTCTGCCGATTGTATTTACTTTACAGGGTATGAGTGAAGATATGCTGGTGGAGATATTAAAAGAGCCTAAGAATGCAATTTTGAAGCAATATCAGAAACTGCTTGCATTAGACGAAGTAAAACTGGAATTTGATGACGGTGCACTTCATGCGATCGCAAAAAAAGCAATGAAGAAAGATACCGGAGCGAGGGCGCTTCGTGCGATCATCGAAGAGTTCATGCTGGATATCATGTATGAGATCCCGAAAGATGACAATATAGGAGAGGTTGTCATCACCAAAGAATATATTGAGGGAACCGGAGGACCGGTAATAATGTTGAGAGGTCAGGAAGTACCGAGACTTCAATAATACATTTTACATATAGTATGCTAAGAGAGCTGCCAGTGGCAGCTTTTGGCATGCCACGGCATACAGAAGAAGCTGCTATTAGAAGGGGCTCTGTATGCAAGGAGATATAACTTTACTTAAGGAAGAATGGAGGAAAAAAGGAATGGAGGAATTATCAGCTATTCCAATCTGGCTCTGCATACCCTTTGCAGGGCTGTTACTCAGTATTGCAGTGATGCCTCTGATCAAGCCGGAATGGTGGGAAAAACATCAGCCGCTGGCAGTTGCATTCTGGTCAGTACTTTTTATCGTTCCGTTTACAGCGAAGTACGGAATGTTTACAATGGGCGAGACCGTTCTGGAATGTGTGGTAAATGATTATCTGACATTTATCGTCTTATTGTTCGGTCTGTTCTGCGTAGCAGGTAACATTACAATTGAAGGTGAGTTTGCCGGATCACCGAGGATCAATACGGCACTGTTTGTTCTGGGAACATTGCTTTCCAGCGTGATTGGAACGACCGGATCCAGTATGCTTCTGGTACGTCCGTTTATCAAGATGAATTCATGGAGAAAAAGAAAGAGTCACATCATGATCTTCTTTATCTTCCTGATCTCGAACATGGGAGGATGTCTGACGCCGATTGGAGATCCGCCGCTTCTGATGGGATTCATGCGTGGAGTTCCATTTTTCTGGAGCATGAAACTGTTCCATATACTGATCTTTAATATGATTATTTTATTGACAGTATTCTATTTTCTGGACAGACGAGCTTACAGAAAAGACATCGCAGAAGGTAGAAAACCGGATATCAGAGAGCCGGGAACACATTTTAAAATCGTAGGACTTCATAATCTGATCTATGTTGCGATGATCGTCGGAGCCGTAATTTTAAGCGGAATGCTTCCTGGTATGTCTGCATTCCAGAATGCGGACGGCACGGTAAAAGGAATCCACATTCTTGGAGAAGTGACACTGGGATTCCCGTCTGTGATTGAGATTGTGATCATTCTTCTGGCGGCACTGTTATCATTCAAGACGACGAAAGAAGAAGTCCGTATCCGTAACCATTTTACCTGGGGAGCAATTCAGGAAGTTGCGGTTCTGTTCATTGGAATCTTTATCACAATGCAGCCGGCACTGATGATCCTGAAAGCCAATGGTGCAGAGCTTGGTATCAACAAACCGTTTGAAATGTTCTGGGCAACCGGAGCACTGTCAAGTTTTCTGGATAATACACCGACGTATCTGGTATTCCTTACCACAGCGGGAGCACTGGGATTCAAGAGTGGTGTTGTAACTACACTTGGTACGGTTCCCGTCAAGATGCTGGAGGCAATCTCCTGCGGAGCGGTATTCATGGGAGCCAATACCTATATTGGAAATGCGCCGAACTTCATGGTAAAATCCATGTCAGATGAAAACGGTGTGCGTATGCCGTCGTTCTTCGGATATATGGCATGGTCACTGTCATTCCTGATACCGGTATTTATTATCGATATGCTGGTATTCTTTTTGTAAGCGGAGGTGCGGAACATGGAAAATAAGAATAAATACTATGACATAGCGGAACGGATCTATGATCTGGATGGAGAGGTCTATGAATGTGTAGGTTCTTCTCTTGGTCGTACTTTTACAGGAGATAAGCGTACCTGTGTGGCCAGTCTGGTTAAACTGATGCGTACCAAACCACAAGGACATCTGTTAAGAAGTGAGCTTGCGCTGATCAGTAACATGGCACGTACGATCCGCAAGGATGAAGAACGTTCCAGACTGATGAGAAAATATGATGAGATATTAAAAGAGATCGCAGAACTGCCGACAAGCTTTGGGAAAGTAGAGATTCTGGATGAAAACAGAGCAAAGTTAAATACAGCCAATCTGCGCCAGAAATTCTCCAAGGATGATCATCTGATCATCTGTATCGGACGAACACATGGAAGTGCGGGTAACGATATTGGATTCGCACTGGCGGATGCACTCAGGATCAACTATTATGATGCAGAGATATTCAATGAAGTGCTGAGACGTCTGGATGCGGAGAAAGATTCTGTTGTAGACGTGGCAGATCTAGGAACGAATGAGATTGAGAACAAGTATCAGGGATCTGGAAGAACACTGAAGGAACGTCTGAAAGACTTTGACCGTTATCACGGCCTGACAAAAGAGGATGCGATCTTCTTTAATCAGAGTGATCTGATCTGCAAGATGGCAAAAGAAGAAGATTTTATTGTTATGGGACGATGTGCGGATGTAATACTGGCGAATAATCATATTCCACATATCAGTATTTTTATTACGGCACCTTTTGAACAGCGTGTGCACAGAGTCATGGAAGTCAATGATCTGGATCATAAAAAAGCGGAACGCCTGTTGAAGAAGATTGACCATCAGCATGCGAAATACTATAATTTCTATACCGGCCAGAAATGGGGAGATGCCATGAACTATGATATCTGTTTTAACAGTGCAAGTTATGGTATTGAGGAATCGGTTGATATTATTGAACGTATGCTGAACCAGCATACAATGCATAAAAATATTAATGAATGATAAGAAGTCTTTCATATACATGAAACAAATGTATATGAGAGGCTTTTTTTTATTGGAAAACAGATGTAAAGAAAAGATATTGTCAGAAGACTACTGGGATTTTATTATCCCATTGTACCGGGAGGATGAGTTAAAAGCGGTGGATCCGGAACGGATCTGTATACAGGAATTGGATTTCGGATATAAAAGTGTGTCGGTAGACAGCCAGATATTGCTTCCGTTATCATTCCGCCAGTATTGGTACAACACGATACCGAAGTGTTATACGCTTCTGGATATGCAGCCGTTAGATGCGGCAGGGATCATTACACTGCAGAATTATCCGACGCTGCAGCTTATGGGTGAGGGAATTATGATCGGTTTTCTGGATACCGGGATCGATTATGCCAATCCGGTATTCCGGAATCTGGATGGAACAACAAGAATCGCTGGAATCTGGGATCAGACGATTCAGAACGGAGAGCCGCCGGAGGGATTCCTGTATGGAACAGAGTATACGGAAGAGCAGATCAATGCAGCACTTCGAATGGAGAATCCGGAAGAACTGGTCCCTTCGGAAGATACAGACGGGCATGGAACATTCGTTGCAAGTGTGGCTGCCGGAAGTGCAGAAAGCAGCGGACGTTTTATCGGGTCTGCTCCGGAGGCAGCAATCGCGATGGTAAAGTTAAAACCGGCTAAAAATTATCTGAAAGAATTCTTTGCCATAGCAGACGATGCACGATGTTATCAGGAAAATGATATTCTGACCGGACTGAGGTATCTGAATGCGCTGGCCCGCAGGCGGGGAATGCCGCTTGTAATCTGTATGGCACTTGGAACAAGCTTTGGAGGACACAATGGTGATTCACTGCTTGCCGGCATTCTGGACAGTTATGCACTTTTAAGAAACCGGTGTGTGGTAACAGGAACTGGAAATGAAGCGGCGCAGAGGCATCACTATTATGGAACATTTACAGATACACAGGATATACAGACGGCAGAGATCAGGGTGGGGGAAGGAGCGAACCGCTTTGTGACAGAATTATGGAGTACCCTTCCGAATATTGTGACGGTGTCGGTTACATCTCCTTCCGGAGAACGTACCGGTCAGATCCCAGTGCGTCTGGGATATCTGTTTGACTTTGGATTTGCGTTTGAGCGGACATCTGTGACGGTTGAGTACAGACTGCTGCAGGAGAATAATGATGCACAGCTTGTGTTCATCCGTTTCCAGAATGCAGTGCCGGGAATCTGGAGAATAGAAGTGCAGCCGGCAATGCAGACACAGGGTGCATTTCATATGTGGCTTCCAATGAGAGAATTTCTGGAAGGGGAAGTATATTTCCTGGAATCCAATCCGGATACCACATTTACAGAGCCGGCGGGAGGAAGGAATACAATGACGGTATCTTATTATAACAGCCGGGAGAATGCAGTTGATATTAATTCGGGCAGGGGGTATACTAGAGATGAAAGAATCAAACCGGATTATGCTGCGCCGGGAGTAGCGGTTACCGGTGCGATCCCGGGCGGGGGATTCAGTGACCGTACCGGTTCAAGCGCAGCAACAGCAATTGCGGCGGGAGGATGTGCGCTGATCATGAAGTGGATCAGTGAGCAGCCGGGAGCCAGGGGAGCATCATCCAGTCAGGTAAGAAACATTATCGTGATGGGTTCACAGAAGCTTCCATCGACAGAATATCCAAATACACAGTGGGGATATGGGACGATGAATCTGTATCGTTCACTGGATATTTTAAGACGGCTGTAAAGAAAAACGAGATAAGGAGAGGATACGAATGGCAGATTTTTTTGAAGAATTCAGCAGAAGAGTTTCAGATGTTGCAAGTGACATCACAAAGAAGACAGGAGATACATTGGAGATTCAGAAGATCAAAAGTAATGTACGTACTTTAAAGAGAGCGAATGAAAGAGATCTTGCTGATATCGGACGTATGGTATATGAAAAGTTCCAGAGTGGGGAAGTATCAGATATGGATTACGTAACGCTCTGCGAAGAAATTGAAAAACGTGAAGAAGAGATTGAAAAGCAGGAAGAAGAGATCGTAAAGATCCAGGGAGAAGTATAGATGCACACACGCATACCGGGTGCGGTTGGAACACTGTTTGGTCTGGATATGGCTGTAAAACAGTACATAGAAGAGAATGTAAGTGAGACAGAAGAAAAAAGCTTTTGCGGGACAAAAGTCCTGATCAGAAAGGTATATAATAAGGGATTTGCATTTAATTCCATGGATTCCGAACCGGATAAGGTAAAGAAGGCTTCCGTGATAACGACATCAGCGATCCTGCTGATGACACTGGCAGAATCATTACGGGATGGCCATAAGATGAATAAGGCGGCAATGACGCTGCTGAGTGCAGGGGCTCTCAGCAATACTTATGACCGGATCGTCAGAGGTAAAGTAGTAGACTACATTGGTATAAGATCGAAACATAAGATATTAGGGGATATAACTGCGAATCTGGCAGATGTATACATTCTGATGGGATCGGTTCTGATGTGGATGAGAAAAATCGGAAAACGATAACGGAAAGCCGGACAGAAAATAAAATATTGGAAAAATGAAACACTATATTCTATCTGTAAGAAGATGCCGGAAGCTTTGAGCAAAGGCAGCTTTTTCGAACGCGAGGCGCTTCAGAAGAATATAGTGTTTTTACTTCTAAAATTGGGCATGAAAAAAGCGGGTGATGGGAATCGAACCCACGTATCCAGCTTGGAAGGCTGGTGTTCTACCATTGAACTACACCCGCATGTAGTCGGGGTGACAGGATTCGAACCTGCGACCTCCTGGTCCCAAACCAGGCGCTCTAGCCAAGCTGAGCCACACCCCGATATGTTGTTGCGTCCTTAATACAAGATGTATAATATCATAATTATAGATAAAATGCAAGCAGAAATTGAAAAAAATTATAAATAAATTGAGATATAGTCCGAATTGTTGAAAAAATAGTGTAAATAAGAAAATTTAGAGCTGTATTCGGAAAAGCATTTTTAGAAAAAGTTAAGTTGTATCTGCGGGCATGCTGTTGTATAATTAAGAACGATGTCGAAAAATACTTTCGATCAGATGATTTAGGAAACATGGAAAATGAATTTTGAAGATTTTCAAAAGAAGAGGACTGAATTGACAGATGGAAGAGATTAATCATACAGAAGAACAGCAGACAGAAAGCAAGGCTTCTCTTTCAAACGGTGCAAGAAGGAATCAGATTTTAAGACGTATAGCAATAGCAGGTGTGATAGCAGCAGTGATAACTGCTGCTTTTGCTGGCTATTATCTGCACCAGGAACGTGTGGAAGAGAAGAAACAGGAAGAAGTGTTAAAGGCGGAAAAGGTCAGAAAGCAAAAAGAAGCAAAAACGAAAAAAGAAAAGACAGAAACAGAAGAACAGAAGTTAGAACGTGTCCGTAGCCAGGCAGAGGAACAGGGAGTTCCGCAGAATGTGATTGAGCTGTTGGACAAGAATGTAGAGACAGTAGATTTTGTGGCTGATTATGAGAAGAAAAAGGATAAGCCTTATGCAGATACAATAGGAGCAGATCTTTCGAAAGGCGGAATCCCTGAACTTTTACAGTGGGACGAACGCTGGGGATATGCCCCGTATGGAACAGGAATTGTTGCAACCAGCGGATGCGGACCTACATGTATGGCGATGGTGGTAGCAGGACTGAATCAGGATGCATCTATTACTCCGGCGAAGGTAGCAGCATATGGAACCGAACACGGTTATGTGGATGAAGAAAATAATACCTATTGGAGGTTCATGGATGAGGCTGGTGCGAACTGGAACCTGAACAGCGTGGGAGGTCTGCTCTCTGAGGAACAGGTAAGCGCAGAACTGGCGCAGGGCCATCCGATCATCTGCAGCATGGGACCGGGAGATTTTACACAGATCGGTCACTTTATTGTTCTGACCGGCTATGAGAATGGAAATGTAAAAGTAAATGATCCGTTCAGTATTAAGAATACGAATACAACATGGGTATTTGCCAATATCAAAGATCAGATCAAGGCGATGTGGACATTTTCAAAAAAATAAGCCGTTCCATGTGGAAAAGTTCTGAAAGAATAGAAGTGTAATGTGGAAAACTCTGGAATTTTTATTAAAAAATGGGGGAACCGAATATGAGATATGATTTTACAAAAATAATAGACAGACATGGCAAAGATGCGATTGCGGTAGACGGACTGGGAAGGAATCCCGGATTTGCCCCGGAACCGCCAAAAGATGGATTCGATGTGATCCCGATGTGGATAGCAGATATGAATTTTGAGACGGTTCCGACGATTCCGAAAGCAATCATGGAGAGAGCGGCACATCCGGCATATGGATACTTCAGTCCGGTGGAAGAATATTATGATTCGATCATCCGCTGGCACAAGATCCGTAATAATGTAGAGGGACTGATGCCGGAGTATATCGGATATGAAAATGGAGTATTGGGTGGAGTAATCTCGGCACTGACCGCATTTGCGGCACCGGGAGACGCGGTACTACTTCATAGCCCGACTTATATCGGATTTACGAACTGCATTACGGAGAATGGATATAAGATTGTACACAGTCCGCTGAAAAAGGATGAAAAGGGAATCTGGCGCATGGACTATGAAGATATGGATGCTAAATTAAAGGCGAATAACATCCATGTAGCGGTTTTCTGCAGCCCGCATAATCCGACAGGACGTGTATGGGAACGCTGGGAGATCGAAGAAGCAATGGAAGTATACAAGAATAATGAATGTGTCGTAATTGCGGACGAGATCTGGTCAGACCTGATCTTAAAAGGAAGCCAGCACATTCCGACACAGTCGATCAGTCCGGATGCCCGAAACCGTACAATTGCGTTCTATGCACCAAGTAAGACGTTTAATCTTGCAGGAATGGTAGGAAGTTATCATATTGTTTTTAACAGAATGTTACGTGACCGTCTGGAAGCAAAATCCAGAAAATCACATTATAATACGATGAATGTGCTGTCCATGCATGCGCTGATCGGGGCTTATGAGGCAGAAGGATATACCTGGGTCAATGAACTGTGTCAGGTATTGTCGGAAAATGTAGATTATGCGGTCAATCATATCCGGGACTATTACCGAGGAATCGAAGTCAGCAAGCCACAGGGAACGTATATGTTATTCCTGGATTGTGAGGACTGGTGTACAGAAAATTATAAGTCACTGGATGAGCTGTTAAAGGCAGGATGGGATGTCGGTGTGGCATGGCAGGATGGAAGACCGTTCCATCAGGAATACGGAATCCGTATGAATCTGGCACTGCCGCTCAGCAGAGTGAAAGAAGCGTTTGAGCGTCTGGATGAGTATGTATTTCATGTGTAGAAATCCGGGAATGAAAGAAGTGAGAACAATTGGATAATATTATTGTATCGTTTAATGTAATCGCACCTGTATTCTTTCTTATGGTGTTAGGATATCTGCTGGTCAATTATACCTCTCTGGCAGACCGTAAGCTTACGAAACAGGCCAATGCGATCGTTTTTAAGATATTTTTGCCGTGTATGTTATTCTATAATGTCTATCAGAGCGACATCGGAGCGGAGATCCACAGCAGGATAAAACTGTGTATCTGGGCGGCAGGCGGACTTCTGATCCTGTTCGTGCTACTCTGTCTGATCGTTCCAAAGGTTGTGAAACAGGAGAATCAGCAGGGAGTCGTGATTCAGGGAATCTTCCGCAGCAATTACGTGATCTTCGGAGTTGCGGTTGTGCAGAATATGTATGGACCGAAAAGCACAACAACGGCGGCAATCTTAAGTGCGATCCTTGTACCGATGTATAATTTTCTTGCAGTAGTCGCACTCTCGATCTTTGGAGAAAAGAGGGAGACGGACTGGAAGAAGATCATTCTCGATATTGTGAAGAATCCGCTGATCATATCTTCGGTATTGGGAATTATATTTTCGCTGTTGGGAATCAGACTTCCAACGGCAGTGGATACAACGGTTCAGGATCTGGCAAAGCTGTCAACGCCGATTGCATTCATGATCCTGGGAGGTGATCTGGACTTCTCAAAAGTGAGAGGAAACTTAAAAGTTGCATCGGTGGTACTGACGATCAAGCTTGTGATCTTACCACTTATTATGATTCCAATGATCGTTATGATGGGCTACCGGGATGCGGATCTGTTGTCAGGACTGCTGGCATATCAGACTCCGGTTGCGGTATCCAGTTATATCATGGCCCAGCAGGCGGGAGCGGATGGGCAGCTTGCCGGACAGCTGGTGGTGTTCTCATCGGTGCTTTCGATCTTTACGTTGTTTGTGACGATATTGATATTGCGGACGGTAGGATTGCTTGGGATTTAATTTAAATTATTAATTATTAGCAGAAGAGAGCTGATCGTAGCTGATCAGCTCTCTTTGTAATCGTGTACAGCTTTGAATATAGTAAGTTTACGGCAGCCGATTTCCGGCAGCCATATACAACCGGTACCACTCTTCTCGGGTCAGGTGCACATGGGATGCCTTACTGATCTGAGCAATCCGGTCCTTATTAGTTGTGCCGATGATCGTCTGGATTCCGGCAGGGTGTCGTAAGATCCAGGCAACAGCGATGGCACTGTCGGTTACGTTATATTTTTCAGCCAGTTCATTGATGACTCTATTGAGTTCCGGGAATTTTTCATTTCCAAGAAAGACGCCTTCGAACATACCGTACTGGAATGGGGACCATGCCTGAATGGTGATATCTTTTAAGCGGCAGTATTCGAGAATGCCGCCGTCACGGTTGATTGCAGAATCATTGTACATATTTGCATTGATTCCGGAATTGATCATTGGACAGTGTGCGATACTGAGCTGCAGCTGGTTGATGAGAAGTGGTTCATCCAGATATTTATTCAATAATTCTATCTGCATCGGGGTCTGATTGCTGACACCGAAGTGACGTACTTTGCCGGCGGCTTTTAAAGTACGGAATGCATCGGCTACTTCTTCCGGTTCCATTAATGTATCCGGACGGTGCAGCAATAAGATGTCGAGATAATCTGTGCGCAGGCGGTTCAAGATGTCATCTACGGAATGCAGGATATGTTCTTTGGAAAAATCAAAAGCAATACCGGGGCGGATCGCACATTTGGATTGCAGAATGATCTGGTCACGCAGGGAAGGAGTCAGAGCCTTGCCAAAAAGTTCTTCGCATTGTCCTTTTGCATAGATATCTGCATGATCGAAGAAATTGATATCATGTGCAAGCGCAGTGTCTATCCATTCTTTTACGGCATCTGCCGTTTCCAGGCTGTTAATACGCATACACCCCATACCAATTTCCGAAACAGATAAATTTGTATTGTGAAGTGTGATTGTTTTCATGGAAACCTCCTTAGATAAAAACATTTGTATAAATGTATTTTAACATATTGTGTAAAGAAAGATAAAAGAAAAATTCAGTGAATTTGAATTGTTGACTAACTTTATAACTGGGAATAGAATTATGAAATGAGTATTTCTAAAGATGAGGACATTACAATATGGAAAGAGATTTAACAACAGGAAGTGTATTTAAAACAGTCATTTATTTTTCACTGCCATATCTGTTATCGTACTTTTTACAGACGTTATACGGTATGGCAGATTTATTTATAGTCGGACAGTTTGGCGGTGTCAGCAGTACGACGGCGGTATCGATCGGAAGCCAGATCATGCATATGCTGACAGTTATGATCGTGGGGCTTGCAATGGGAGCGACGGTTATGATCGGACGATGCATTGGTGCGAAAGACTACAAGAAAGCAGCGGAGACAATAGGGAATACTGCGACGATGTTCATGGGAATTGCGATCATACTTATGATCATATTACTGGCAGCAGTCAGACCGATCGTCAGTGTAATGTCTACTCCGGCTGAAGCCGTAGAGGGGACAATCCGTTATCTGACCATCTGCTTTATAGGTATTCCTTTTATTACGGCTTATAATATTATCAGTGCAATCTTCCGTGGAATCGGTGATTCCAAAAGTCCGATGTATTTTATCGCAGTTGCATGTGTAGCGAATATCGGTCTGGATTATTTATTCATCGGAGTAATGGGACTGGATGCGGCCGGAGCCGCACTTGGAACGACCATCGCACAGGCAGTCAGTGTTATCGTATCATTGACAGTGATCATAAAAAAGGGCACAGGGATCAAATTAAGAAGGTCTGATCTGCGGCCGAAGAGACACACGATGAAAAACATATTAAAAGTCGGTGTGCCGGTTGCACTGCAGGATGGATTTATACAGATATCTTTTATTGCAATTACAATATTTGCCAATCAGCGTGGATTAAATGATGCGGCGGCCGTAGGAATTGTGGAAAAGATCATCGGAATACTGTTCCTGGTACCGTCTTCTATGTTGTCAACGATATCGGCACTTGCTTCGCAGAATATCGGTGCCGGTAAGCATGACCGTGCACTGCTGACATTGCGGTATGTATTGTGCATGACAGTAGGATATGGATTAGTTGCGGCAACGATCGTGCAGTTTGTATCTGTTCCATTTGTCGGATTATTTACGAATGACGGTGCAGTACAGATACTCGGAGGACAGTATTTAAGAAGTTATGCATGGGACTGCGTATTTGCAGGAGTACATTTCTGTTTAAGTGGATATTTTTATGCATATGGCTTGTCTATCGTATCATTTATCCACAATTCCATATCTATCGTATGTGCCAGAATTCCACTGTCTTATTATGCGGCAACGCATTTTCCGGATACATTATTTCCGATGGGGTGTGCGGCACCGGCAGGATCGATCATCTCAATCATTATCTGTGTTGGTGTACTGATATGGATGAACAGACATTCGGAAAAATACATGGGAAATAATAAGAGTGGAGTGTAAGAAGTGCTGTCTTCTTATCTGATATATTTTAGTATAAAAAATCTGGAGTATTTCATACAGATAGTTACTGTACGAAATACTCCAGATTTTCTTGCATTATGATCTCGAGTTTCGAGTAATATTTATCTTTTTTAATTTCTTTTCCGTAACAGAATTGTTCGAAAAGAAGTTTGCATGCCAGATAAGTCTGGGCCTCAAGATTCTGAAAGATGATCGCATCGATGGTATTATCCTTGATATAAGGCTCGATGGATGTGAAAAGATCCATTCCGGTGAGCTTGATATGCTTCATCTGCTCGCGCTGCAGTATCTTTGATACCAGATCCAGATGGTAGGTCAGATCAAAGATGCCACTGAGGTTTGGAACTTTAAGTGCCTTTAAAAGTGCGGATTCAATCTCCTGATTACCGGAAAGATCACGGATTACAGGAAGAAGTTCGATCTTTGGATAGAGAGCGATCTTGTCTAAGAATCCTCTGAGGCGGGGCTTGATAGTCGCAATATTGGAAGCAGATTCTCTGGCAACCAGAATCTGAAGTTTTCCGCCGTTTGGAAGTAGCTTTCCCATCATCTCACCGGCAAGAAGTCCGCCTTTGTATTCGTCGATTCCGATAAAAGCATCATAAGGAGAATCAGGAAGATCCTTGCTGAGTAAGATGATCGTACATCCTTTTTCATGAAGCCAGTCAAGTTCCGGAGCGATCAGATCGCGATCGGCAGCGGAGATGATAAAATGTCTGATACCATCTTTATAGGACTGGTGGATATCCTTTACCTGTTGATCCGGATGATTAAGCCGGGCTGTATAACTTTGAATTGTAAGTCCGTGATCACCGTAATCTCGGATAGCCTGTCTGATACCACAGTCAATGGATGTGGCGAAGTAAGAAGCATCGGGAGATTCAAAGTTGATCAGGGCAATATTATATTTTTTATTCAGTGCCAGATTTCTGGCATTGTTATTAGGAACGTAGTCATATTTCTCAAGGGCAGCCAGTACGGTTTCCCGGGTTTTTTCAGATACGGTTCCTTTATTATTTATAACTTTGTAAATGGTTGTTCTGGAAATATTAATTTCCTTTGAAATGTCTTCCAGTGTAAGTCGTGTATGAGTTTCTGCCATAATCTGTCACACTTTCTCTTTTTCATATTTATAAAAATATCTTAGCAGATAATAATCATAGTGTAAATATTTCATTGTAATATGTACTGAAAAATAATTGTTAAAATTGTATAAAATGATGAATTTAACACGTGTTAACATAAATGCGAATGTAAATGTTGACATAAGAGAAATGAACTGATATTTTATATTTAACACGTGTTAAATATTTCGTTTGCCATAGATTCGAAGGGGACTGTACATAGCAGATTCTGACAGATTTTTGGTGATTGGAATAAAAGGAAGGAGAAATTCCATGATATTTGAAAAGGGCGGTAAGTTATACCGCAGATATGATAAAGAATTGTTATGTCTGGAACCTTACGGAAAGAATGGATTAAGGGTAAGAGCAACGCAGCTCAGTGAATTTTCAGATGAAAGGCTGTCGGCATTGATTGAACCGGAAGAAAAAGCAGAAAATGCAAAAGTCTGGGTAGATGGAAAGACAGGATACATTGAAAATGGGAAGATCTTATGCAAAGTTCTTCGTACGGGAAAGATGAAATTCTATGACGGGCATGGTAAATTATTACTGGAAGATTATGAAAAGAACAGATTTCGTGAAAACGATCCGGAAGAAAAGGACAGTGCATTGGAGATTGCACCAAGAACATTTACACCGCATCTGGGAACCAACAGCTATAAGCTTTCGGTAAAATTCGAAGCAAAAGAAGATGAGAAATTTTATGGAATGGGGGAATATGCACATCCATATCTGAATTTGAAAGGATGTGCACTGGAACTTTCACAGAGAAATTCACAGATTTCCGTTCCATTTACACTTTCAAGCAGAGGATATGGCTTATTGTGGAATAATCCTGCAATCGGTAAAGCAATCTTTGGAAGAAACCTGACCGAGTGGATCGCTGATTCGACGAGACAGATGGACTTCTGGATTACGGCAGGGGATACTCCTGCAGAGATTATGGAGTCTTACAGCAATGTAACGGGTCATACGCCGATGATGCCGGATTATGCAACCGGATTCTGGCAGTGCAAGCTGCGCTACCGTACACAGGAAGAACTTCTGAATGTGGCGAGAGAATATAAGAGAAGAGGATTACCAATCTCTGTGATCGTGATTGACTTTTTCCACTGGACAGCACAGGGAGATTTTCAGTTCGATCCGGAATTCTGGCCGGACCCGGAAGGCATGGTGAAAGAACTAAAAGAGATGGGAATCGAACTTATGGTTTCGGTATGGCCGACCGTAGAAGAAGCCAGCGAGAACTATAAGTATATGGAAGAGATGGGATATCTGATCCGTACAGAGGCCGGATCAAGGCTGAACATTAAGAACAAAGATACTTATATGGATGCGACGAATCCGGAAGCAAGAGAATTCGTGTGGGAGAAATTAAAAGCACATTATTATGACAAAGGAATCCATCTGTTCTGGCTGGATGAATGTGAACCGGAAGTAACGAAATACGAATATGAAAATTACAGATTTTATGCAGGTTCTGATAAAGAGGCCGGAAACTTATATCCAAAGGAATTTGCACGCATGGTATATGAAGGCCGGAAAGCGGAAGGCGAAAAAGATATCTTAAGTCTGACGCGATGTGCATGGGCCGGATCCCAGAAATATGGAGCACTGGTGTGGACCGGGGATGTATATTCGGACTTTAATTCTTTAAGAAACCAGATTGCGGCAGGAATGAACATGGGACTATCCGGAATTCCGTGGTGGACAACGGATATCGGAGGATTTCACGGAGGAAACGCAGCTTCACCGGAATTCAGGGAATGTCTGGTAAGATGGTTTGAATTCGGAGCGTTCTGTCCGGTGTTCAGGCTTCATGGATTCCGTAATCCAATCGTAACAGATCCGGAAGAGATGGTATTTACCGGAAAGAATGCAAAAGAATGGAAATATACCAGCGGATCTCCGAACGAGGTATGGTCATACGGGGAAGAGGTATATCAGATCTGTGAGAAATATCTGAAACTTCGCGAGAAGATGCGCCCATATATCAAGGAGCAGATGAGAGCTGCTCACGAAAAAGGAATACCGGTGATGCGGCCGTTATTCTTCGATTATCCGGAGGATACGAAAGCATGGGAGATTGAAGACCAGTATATGTTCGGACCGGATATTCTGGTAGCACCGGTATTATATGAAGGAACGAGAGAACGTGAAGTGTACCTTCCGGAAGGGGAATGGGTACAGATTCACAGCAAGGATACATTTGTCGGAGGACAGAAGATTATCTGCAGTGCAGAGTTAGATGAGATACCGGTATTTGTAAAGAGAGAGAAGGAGGAAATCTTCTATGAGTAATTTTGGGGTAATCAACTGGATCGTATTGCTCGTGTATTTTGTGGCAATGATGATACTTGGAACACAGGTTGGAAAATCCAACAGTAATACAGAGTCATACTTTCTGGGAAGCCGTAAGATCCCGTGGTGGGCGATCGGACTTTCGGTAATGGCAACACAATGTTCGGCTGTATCATTTATCGGTATGCCTGGATGGGGGTATACAAGTGGTCTGCAGAGACTGACATTTACCTTCCAGTTTCCACTGGTAATGGTAATCCTGATGACAACATTTGTACCGTTTTTCTATAATACAAAAGTTGTCAGCATCTATGAATATCTGGAAAAACGATTTGGATCCAAATCCAGAACACTGATGGCGTTGATATTCCTGTTATCAAGGGGATTACAGACAGCCGTTGTAATGTATGGACCTGCACTGGCACTTTCTATGATCACAGGTGCAGATCCAAAGATCGCAATCCTCATTATGGGAGTATTTGCAATCGCATATACTGTATTTGGAGGAATTGCAGCAGTTATCTGGACAGACGTTGTACAGATGTTCGTAATCTGGATTGGTGTTATACTTGCAATTGCAATACCAATCGCGACAGCGCACGGCGGAATTGGAGAGATTATGTCCAATGCAGCCTCTAATAATCTGCTTCAGGGACTGGATTTCAAATTAGGACTGGATAATCCATATTCCTTCTGGGGAGGACTTCTTGGATCAGGATTCTTATACCTGACTT
Organism: uncultured Dorea sp.; assembly: GCA_900550865.1. Taxonomy (GTDB): domain Bacteria; phylum Bacillota; class Clostridia; order Lachnospirales; family Lachnospiraceae; genus Dorea_A. The sequence goes on from URTM01000009.1 coordinate 80,897, forward strand.
ATCTTGGAACTGACCAGAGCCAGGTACAGCGTGTACTGACAGCAAAATCCATCCGTGAGACAAAGCTTTCACTTTCTTTAGCAGGCTTTATCGTGCCGATCCAGACACTTGCATTCTTATTCTCAGGTATCTGCCTGTTCACAACTTACGGTGGAAAGACATTCGATAACTCAGACTATGTAATGCTTACATTTATCACAAAACATCTTCCGGTAGGTATTGCCGGACTGGTAACAGCAGGTGTATTTGCAGCAGGTATGTCAAGTGTTGACTCTGCCCTGAACTCACTTGCAACAGTCAGCATCAATGACTTTTATAAGAAATGGAAACCGGACGCAACGGATGATCAGTGCCTGAAAGTATCCAGAATCATGACATTATTCTGGGGCGTATTTGCAACATTATTCGCACTGGTTCTTGGCGGACTTGGTTCTGTACTGGATCTGATCAATGTAATCGGTCCTATGTTCTATCCATGTATGTTAAGTGCATTTACACTTGCAGTATTCTGCAAAAAGGGAAATGAAAAAGGATGTATTGCAGCGATCGTTACAGGTCTTGTGGTTGACCTTTACATGTTCCTCAGAACAGATATTGGTTCTTTATGGTGGAACTTCTTCGGCTTCCTGATCGCATTTGCAGTTGGTTATATCGTAAGTATTATTACAAATAAAGACACAGAAGCTGTAGTAGCAAAAGAGTTCTCTTATGAGACAGCAACCGGCAATCAGCTGACGATCAGCAACGTAGTAAAATTAGCAGTAGCAGGTAAGATTGAAGAAAAAGACGAAGACGGATATTATGTAGTACCTGGTAAATTAGACAAGATTGGATATGCACTGATCGCATTCTTTGTAATCCAGTGTCTCGTACTTGCACTGATCTAGTATGATGAAAATGGAGTGAAACGGATGAAAATAGAATGTTTGCAACAGAAAAAAGAGATAGATAAAAAAGAAATCCTGGCAAGTTTCCTGCGTACGATCGTGGCAGTTGCCCGATACGGAAGAACAACGATCTATGAAGGTGATACGTATTATGTGCCGTATACGATTGTTTCCTATCAGGTAGAAGAGACGAAAGAAATCTACCGCTTTATCACCAGTGAGGTCAGTGAAGATGTAGCAGTATTCCGGCAGGATGAAAAAAGAGGGATCGAGATGGTTGAGACAGAAACAGATGAGCGGTATGTCGTAGAAGGGGTGCGCGGTAATGAGGAGCTTCTGGAAGAAGTGGAAAAGAAGATAAGACTCAATAAGAAGATGCGTAAGATGTTCCAGAAATATCATTTCGAATTGCAGGAGATCAGGACTGTCTATCTGCCGGAGCAGACATTCTACGGACGGGGAAAGAAGGATTACTTATTCCTGGTGGATCCGTTGCTCCAGAAAGTAGATTTTAAGAATCTTTCGGCGGTGGAAGAAAGATTTGCGAAGAATTATATGCAGAGTGCAATGCAGTAAAGCTGCTATATACAGATAAAAGTAAAATATGAATAGACAGCCGGTGGGCATTCTTGGAATATTTATAAAAGAAGGACGCTTATCCGGCTGTTTTGCTGTGCGTTTTTTGAAGCATGAAGATATGGGGATTCGGGGAGGGGATAGAATATCTATACTTTCCAAGAATTCCGGTTCATGTTAGAATATTAAATAATACGATGAAGAAAGTAGCAGCAGGAGAACACGAATGACAATCGGAATCATAGAAGACGACACATTATTACATCAGGCACTGAAAACAGCACTGCAAAACGCAGGCTATCAGACCGTATCCGCATATAGAAAACAAGAGGCTCTTACTGCAATTACAGGCGGTGAGAGCCTTCTTCTCATAGACATCGGTCTTCCGGATGGAAATGGACTTGCATGTTACAAAAAGATCCGGGAAAAGGCAGAAACACCTGCGATTTTTCTCACGGCAAGAGACGAAGAAACGGATATGTTGACTGCATTTGATACAGGAGCGGATGATTACGTGGTAAAACCATTTTCTATGAAGGTGCTTTTAAAAAGGATAGAAGCAGTGCTTGGCCGGAACAACAATGAAAAACAATTAGTTTGCGGAGAAATTATATTGTTTCCCGATAAAAAGAAAGTATATAAAGCTGATAAAGAAATCAATCTGACTGCAAAAGAATATCAATTACTGGAATACTTGATGTATAATCAGGAAAATGTGCTGACAAAAGAAAATATCCTGGAACATGTCTGGGGACTGGACGGCCAGTTTGTAGGGGATAACACTGTCAGCGTTACAATTAATCGATTACGGAAAAAGATAGAAACAGATGCAGGTTCACCGGTATATCTGAAAAATGTATTCGGATTGGGATACAAACTGGAGAGTGTCTGAAAAATAATTGTGGCTACAAAAAGGAAGAGAAAAGTTTGAAACAAGAAAGTAGAGGACAGCTCAAAAAGAAGAGCATAACAAATAAACCACCTAACTAGCTGGTTTTTAAAAATTAAATATAAACGCAACACCTAATCAGGAAGCTGGAAGCGGATCGTCTTTTATGACATATCCTCGCAACTTAAGAAGATTAAGTGCCTGTGAAGTCGTAAGAATCTTTTCTTCTTTCACAGGACGAGATTCAAGAAAACCTTCTGGTGTATACGGCTTTAAATCTGAGAGTATGTGCCAGATAGCGGTCAGGATCATACGACAGATTGCAATGATGGCTTTCTTGTGACCACGGCGTGCTTTAATACGCTTATAACGTGTAATAAATTCAGGATGTTTCTTAGATTTGATTAAAGCATTTGCAACCTGCACCAAAACTGGTTTAAAATAAGAACCAGAACGGGAAATCCGAGTGGATTTGATTTTACGGTCGCTTTTATCATTTCTAGGACAGCATCCTGCCCAGGAGACTAGGTGTTTATCCAATGTGTCGTAAAACCCCTTGCTTTAGCTATGGGGATATAAGACATTTCCATCGAATTTACGCAAGTAATTGAAGATGGAACAGAGTTAGCTTGTATTAGATATATAAATATGGCATAATACAACTATGAATATTACGTATAAATCCAATAATAACGTAGTCTATTCTTGCAAATACCACGTTGTATGGTGTCCTAAATATAGACGTAAAATTTTAACAAACGGAATAGATACCCGATTGAAGGAATTGCTTCTTGAATATGCTGCAAATATTTCTGTAGACATCATGGAAATGGAAATCATGCCGGACCATGTACACATACTCATGGAAGTAGACCCTCAGTTTGGTATTCACAAAGCAGTTAAATCATTAAAAGGATATACTTCCAAAGTTTTGAGAAGTGAATATCCATCATTGAAAACAAAAATGCCATCACTGTGGACAAACAGCTATTTTGTATCAACTGTTGGTGGTGCTCCGCTTGATGTAATCAAGCAATATATCGAAAATCAGAAAACATCGCAAAGACAAAAGGATAAATTAGGATAATGCAAAAAGGTGTTAAATTTAGAATCTA
>URTM01000010.1 GCA_900550865.1 uncultured Dorea sp.
CGGATTTACGGTTTCCTGAGTCCGGACAGCAGGGACACGGAGCCCGGATTATTCAACATGGATACAAAAACCCCGGCCACTGAATAATCCGGGCTCCGTGGTTCTTCCGCACGGGAATATTCAACAACTTTATGAAAAAAATACCCAAAATATAAGGAATCTGACTTCCTTTTGATGTAAAATTAAGCTACCAAACAAAAATCTTACTAAACCAAAAAGAAGGAGATTCCCTATAATGGAAGTTTACAATATACTATTTAGTCTAATGTTCCCTTTTCCATATTTTTCTTTTACAGTTTCTCAACTACAACCTTGCACCGTTTTTTATAAAATGCAATTCCATATGCCAAAATATCATTCCGTCCCTCTTCACGGAACTCCTGATCATACCTGCGGTCTTTAATCTGTTCAAGTGCTCTTTCACATGCCTTATCCAGGTCACCAAAAGAGCGGGCATATTTCAGCTCCATGATAATTCCAGCATCCGGGTTCTTAGGTTTTACAAGGATATCAGCAAATCCATCTCCTGACTCCTTATTTGATTTTACTGCCCAGCTTGAACAATTTTTCAAGATACCAATCAAAATGCCATGATAGAAGATTTCTTTTTCCTCATTTCTTGCCTTTGTATCCATAACACTGATTGTTTCTCCGAGAAACATCGTCAGTTCCTGCTGGATATCTTCTACTCTGCCTTCCAGAAATCCACGATTGATTTTCTCTGTAGATGCCTGGTCATCCGCAACGATCCGGTCAAACCAGTCCCGGATTTGGAGAACGAAAACCTCCCTGACTTCTTTATTCGGAATCACCAGTTTATATACTCCATTCTCCGATTCTCCAAACCGTGTAAGATAACCGGTTGTAAACAGCACACTCCACAGATTTTCAACACTGTTATCAATCTCATCATAAGTCAGATCCAGTCGGATTCTCTTTTCAACAGCATTTCCGCTGATCAACTGTTCGACCTCGTCCTTCGTGGTCGTATCCGCTTTGTCAATAAAGCGTTTCACAAGATCATTCCCACTGCTGTTAATCCAATATGCCTTTGGTTTTGCTTTTGGGTTGCTCATAAGGTCATCCATATAATTAATCACATCCCACGGACAGTAAATATCCGCATTTCCAAAATGATATCCATCATACCATTCTTTTACTTCCAAGAAATGATCCTGCTGATTATAATCTGACAGAATCTTCTTTACGTCTTCGTTCGTAAATCCAAATTCTTCATCATACCGGATATCATCTGCTGAATAGACTTTGAAATTATTCAGGCCTGTAAAGATACTTTCCTTTGACACGCGAAGACAGCCTGTCAGTACCGCAAACATCAGAAAATCATTCGTCTTAAGGACTTCCCCAAACACTCCTCGGATCAACGACACCATTTTCTTATAATATCCATGTTGAAATGCCTTATCAAGCGGCACATCATACTCATCAATCAGAAAAATAACTTTTTGCCCATAATGTTTATATAAAAGCTCTGATATTTTTTTCAATGAAAGCTTGAGCTTTGCTGCAAGTACGGAATCCTTTTCTTCTTGAAGCGAAAGCAGTTCATGATACATATTCTTTTCATCATTATCCAATCTTTCACTATTTAACAAAAATTTGAACCGTCTGGTCTCATTAATGATCAACTCACACAGGTAAGCTCTCGCCTCTTCAAACGTAAGCCCCTCTACTCCTTTTAGAGACAGAAACACGACCGGATATTTTCCCATATATTCTTCGCACAGTTCCTGGTTCTTTGAAATATAAAGCCCTTCAAACAAAGCTTTGTCTGTTCCAATCTCAAAAAAGCTCTTAAGCATACTCATATTTAAAGTTTTTCCAAATCGGCGTGGTCTGGTGAAAAGGTTCACCTCACTCCAATTGGTCAGAAGATGCTCAATGAGTTTTGTCTTATCTACATAATAAAACTGATTTTCTCGAATCTTCTTGAAATCATCAAAACCAACTGGTAGTTTTTTCAAGTTTTCCATACCTATGCTCTCCCTTCCTACTTTACCATGTTTCTCACATAAAAATAGTTTCATGATTTCATTGCTATATTATAACAATAATACCATGAAACTACTTTTGTCTCAAGCAGATCTATCCCTCATATCCCAGCGCAGTTCCTACTCCACCGTCACACTCTTCGCCAAATTCCTAGGCTTATCCACATCAAGCCCCTTCGCAACCGATACATAATATCCCATCAGCTGCAGCGGAATCACCGCCAGTGATGTTGCAAAATGCTCGTCTGTCTCCGGAATGTACACGGTAAAATCTGCACTTTCTTCTATATTATAATTGCCGGCTGTTGTAAGCCCCATCAGGTATGCCCCGCGGCTCTTACACTCCACCATGTTGCTGACCGTCTTCTCAAATAATGCCACCTGTGTCAGAACACCGATCACCAGTGTGCCATCCTCGATCAGGGAAATCGTTCCATGCTTCAACTCTCCGGCCGCATAAGCTTCCGAATGAATGTAACTGATCTCCTTCATCTTCAGGCTGCCTTCCATACAGATCGCATAGTCGATTCCACGTCCCACGAAAAATACATCTTTTGCATTCATCTGTTTTGCCGCAAACCACTGGATGCGTTCTTTATCTTCCAGGATCCGTTCGATCTTTTTCGGCAGTTCCTGCATCTCTCCGATATAGCCATCATACTGCTCTTCGGAAATCTGTCCGCGGATCTTGGCAAATTGTACTGCCAGTGCGTACATGGCGATCAGCTGTGTGCTGTATGCCTTCGTTGTCGCAACGGAAATCTCCGGTCCTGCTAATGTATAGAATACATTTTCCGCCTCACGGGCGATTGAAGAACCTACAACATTCACGATTCCAAGCGTCTTGATGCCTCTCTTCTTCGCCTCCCGCAGTGCTGCCAGACTGTCTGCCGTCTCACCCGACTGGCTGATCACGATCACCAGAGTATTCTTATCCAGAATCGGATTACGATAACGGAATTCTGAAGCAAGCTCTACACGCACCGGAATTCTTGCCATATCTTCGATCACATACTGGCCAACCATACCGACATGATATGCCGATCCACATGCAACGATCTGGATTTCGCTGATATTTTTGATCTCTTCTTCCGAAAGCCCTACATCTGTCAGATCGATCTTTCCATCTTTCAATACCGAATTCAGTGTATCTGCCACAACCTTCGGCTGCTCATGGATTTCTTTCATCATGAAATGCTCATAGCCGCCTTTTTCAGCTGCTTCGGCATCCCATTCAATCGTCTTGCAGTCCTTTTCAATCTCGTCCCCGTCCAGGTTGTAGAATGTAATCTCCCCTTTGCGGACACGTGCCATCTCCTGATTCCCGATATAATATACATTTCTCGTATATTTCAGGATTGCCGGAACATCCGATGCAATATAAGATTCTCCGTCTGCCACGCCTAAAATCATCGGGCTGTCTTTTCTGGCAACATAGATCTCTTCCGGATATTCCTTGAACATCATGACCAGCGCATAAGAACCACGGATGCGGATGATCGCATGATTGATCGCATCGACCGGCGTTCCTTCGTATTTCTTATAATAATAGTCCACAAGCTTTACGGCTACTTCCGTATCTGTCTCAGAATAAAATGTATATCCCTTGCGGACTAATTTATCCTTCAGTTCCTGATAGTTCTCGATGATTCCGTTATGTACAGCTACCACATTGCCATCATCACTGACATGTGGATGTGCATTGTCCTCTGACGGTTCACCATGCGTTGCCCATCTCGTATGTCCGATTCCACAGGTTCCTTTTACCGACTTTCCGTCGTTCGTCTTCTCCTTTAAGATCTTCAGACGGCCTTTCGCCTTCAGAACCTCTGTATCCTTTAATCCGTCTCTTACCGCAATACCGGAGGAATCATATCCTCTGTATTCCAGTTTCGATAACCCGTCCAAAAGAATCGGTGCTGCCTGATGATCTCCGGTAAATCCTACTATTCCACACATGTTCGTATCTCCTTGTCTTCTGCCTTAAGTATCTTCATTTCTTACCTTAATTTCTTCTCTTCATCATGCCTGCATGCAGATATCCTGCCTTAAAAGCCTATTCTGCCACATAGCCTTTCTCTTTCACAACACCGACTACCTGTTCCACATATTTTCTGCAAATCTCTTCCGACTCTGCTTCTACCATCACACGTAGTACCGGCTCTGTTCCGGATTCACGGACCAGGATACGTCCCGTGTCACCAAGTGCTTCCGTCACTCCAAGAACTGCAGCCCGAACATCCACATCGTCCTGTGCTGCCTTCTTATCCGTTACACGGACATTTTCCAACACCTGCGGATAGATCGTCAGACCTTCCATCAGCTCACTCATTTTCTTCTTTCTTCCAAGCATTACCTGCATCATCTTCAGGCTGGTAAGGATACCGTCACCTGTGGATGCATACTTTGAAAATATGATATGACCGGACTGCTCTCCTCCAAGGATACAATTGTTCTTTGTCATATATTCGTACACATATTTGTCACCAACTGCCGTCTTCGCATAGTCAATACCAGCTTCATCAAATGCCTTGTACAGTCCAAAGTTCGACATCACCGTCGTAACAACCGTGTTGTTCTCCAGCTTTCCACGCTCTTTCATATATTTTCCATAAATGTAAAGGATCGCATCTCCATCGATCAGATTGCCCTTCTCATCCACGCAGAGACATCTGTCTGCATCTCCGTCATAGGCAAATCCTACATCCAGTCCCTTCTCGACTACGAACTTCTGCAGGCCTTCGATATGTGTAGAACCGGCATTATTATTAATATTCGTTCCATTCGGCTCCGCATTGATCACATAGGTCTTCGCACCAAGCGCATCAAATACCGCCTTGGCAAGATTCCAGGAACTTCCGTTTGCACAGTCCAGTCCGACTTTCACGCCCTTGAATGAATAGATTCCAAGCGAGATCAGATATCCGATGTAACGGTTTCTTCCCGATACATAATCTACCGTGCAGCCAATCTTCGATGTATGGGCAAATGGAATCTCGTCATATTTCTGTCCAAATACTTCCAATTCGCCATCCAGATACGCTTCCACCAGAGAAATCGTCTCTTCATCCATCTTCTCGCCGCTGCCGTTGATCAGCTTGATTCCATTGTCATAGTATGGATTATGGCTGGCTGAGATCATGATACCACAGTCAAACTCGTCCACTCTCGCAACGTATGCTACGGACGGTGTCGTTGTTACATGTAACAAATACGCATCTGCTCCGGATGCCACCAGACCGCCAACCAATGTATATTCGAACATGTAGCTGGAACGTCTGGTATCTTTCCCGATTACGATACGCGCCGGTGAATCATCTCCGTTGCGGCGTTTTAATTCACCGTAATACCAGCCGAGAAAACGACCGATCTTGTAGGCGTGGTCTGCTGTTAAGTTGTTGTTGGCTTCGCCTCGGAAGCCGTCGGTGCCGAAATATTTTCCCATTGTTTTATCCTTTCTAATATATAAAATACACATACAATTATTTATATTCTTTAATAATAGAAATAATCTTACAAATATTTTCATCTATCATTTCATTATATTCTTTTGTCCATTTATCCGATTTTTCTGTTTTGTAATGTGCTATTATTGTTCTTAAATATGACAAATCATCTAATTTAGGATTGCGATTTTCATATTCTTTACTTGGGTTCTCCCTTAAACTTATATTGTATTTTCCTAATATATCTTCTTTTTCTAACCATTCAATAAATTGCTCTATACTTTTTCCTTCTGTCAGATATTGATACAAAGCTATAAATCTATATGATTTTTCTTCTATTTCCAGTATAACATTCAAATATTTATATGCTGGATTTGTTATATTTACTGATTCAAACCCTTTAAACAATTCTTTCTCTATTACAGATCCCTTTCCATGAAAGTCTGTAATATCCACTATAGTTATTGCTCCTGATATAATATTTTTTCTTGGTGGATACGAGGAAGTTATATGTCTATATGAATGTTTACTCATATAGACATCCTTAACATATAATCGATAAAGCAATTTTTGAATTAATACTTCACAATCTTTTTCAAGTTCACTACCATCTTTATTGTTGCTCTTATTCTTTAACTCAAATTCAATATACACTTCATATTTTTCTTTATAAATATATACTTCTCGAACCCATTCATGATTTATTGGAATAATTATTTCATCAAATTCATGACACTCTAATCCATTTATTTTATATTTCGAATAGTATAGATACTTTCTTTTCATAGATACTATATTTTTGTTTAAAACTAATTTCATTCATAAATATCTCTCTTATAATATCTGCATTTATTCATACTTTTCCTTTTAAAATTCTTTTACTAGTTCCAATAGTAATTTGTATTTTTTCTTTAAAAGATAAACCACTCGAATAGCTTTTCAACAATGAATTATTATACGAAGGACCTGATCGCATTAGTAATTTCATAGCAAGAATTCTACTTCTCATCTCTCTCCTTCTATTCCATTGTGATTTTTGAATTAACGGCAATTCAACTTGATAATTTTCATATTGCTCTAAAGAAATACATCCTTCTTTCTTCATTTCATTTAACAATTCATTTCCCCGAACGCTTCTCGCAAATACAACATTTCTCCCTATATGTTCAGAAAAATCCGGTGTATTTTCAGAAGTTAAATACCATGCATCTCCACATGCTATATCTGCCATTTCCCCTATTCCATCTATGCAAAATTTACATGCTGGCATTAAATCTCTTCCTAAAATCTCCCCCCACGACTCATCATAAGTAATTTGATGTACCTTATTATCTTTGTCGATAGCAGTCGCAAATCCAGGCCATCCATTACCTCTATAGTCTAATGATTTACACTCCTTACATTCTAACTTTTTTAATAATTTAATTTGAGCACTTTCACTTGGTAATCCCATACAAAAAAACGAGAACAAATATGGAATAGTTTCCTTTAATTGTGGTTTTATCACCATATAATTTTTTAACGAAATAATATCACATGGTTTACCTATAAATGCATATTTTTTATTAAAATCTATTTCGTTTAATTTTAATAATGGCGAAGAAATACAGTACCGTGACCCACAATGTAAAATAACTTCCTCTGGAGTTGTGCTAAAAAAAGTTTCCGTTTTTATTGGATTATATGGATTTGCTCCCACATGAATTACTGCATCTACTTTATTATTTTTTAACAAATAACACGCTACCTCTGTAAGAATTCCTCCACTTGAAGCTTTATTCCTAATGTTCAAATTTTTACTCCACCCCAAATATACTGCTTCTTTTCGCCCCCAAATATTATTTTTATCTAACAACTTCGTATGTACTCCAGATATTGGACATACTTTTTTAAACATATTTTTATTCGATTCAGGATAAAAAAAACCTTTTTCATTTTGCTTTAATTTTACATTATCAGTAGCTGCACACAATCCACATCCCGTGCAAAATTTCTGATATTTATTCATGATTAACCTCCAGACTAAGAATAGCTTCCGAAAAAAAGTCTTCAGTTTGTTTTTTGTAATAATTTGCAATGTTAAGCGATTTTTCAACCTGCTTTTGTAATTCATCATAGTGTTCAATATATGATCTAGTTTTTTCTAATGCATTTTTTGTATTTAATTCTTGCAAATCAACAATAACGTTATACTTTACTACCGAAAACATTGTTTCAAATTTTCTGCTATAGGCTGTTGGAATAGTAACAACTCCACTTGTAAACGCTGCAATTGTTGCATGCATCCTAGCCCCTATAAAAATATCCATTCCAGAAATAAAACTTTTAACATCCATAGGGTTACTAAACATATTTATTAGCTTTATGTTTTGATATTTACTATAAAAAAACTGACATGCTTGAACATCTTCTTCAACATGTGGTATTAAATATATATCATACTTCTTTTCTGAAATTAAATACCTCAATAACTCGTCTACATAAGTATCATAATCCGTCTTTAAACTGTTCTTATTTACAAATCCAGCTTCGCTTGCCCTTTCCACAAGCAATCCAGAAATATTTATACCAATTTTTGTTTTACCCGTATCTATATTCCTTTTCTTATATGGTAATTGAAAAGCTAAATCTGTAGTAATCGGAATTTCTCTTTTTATCATCTTTCTCACATATTCAGCCGAATATATATCTCTTGATATAACACGATAAGCATTCTTAATTATTTTAGTTGCAAATTTTTCGTTTTCTACATTATTGAATGGTCCATATGTTTGAGGCCCCAACACTAAAGGAATTCCTTTTTTCTCAATCAATTCCTTTATCCTTGTCGTAGCTAAAAATCTATCATTACCATATATATCAGCAAAGCTATCACCTGCTGTAATATCTATAGCAATGTCTACTTTATTCATCAATTTTCTAAACATATGTATTGATGAATGCTGTTTAATTATATTTTTCCACGATAATATAAACGGAAATTTATATGATGAAATATGGTTACTTTTTAGACCTATTCTCTTTGCAAATTGTGTTGTAACTTCTTCATCCGGCTGATATTCAAGCACAAAATACTCCATTTTAATTCCATTAGCAGTCGCTATTTTTTCTAACAAATCAACTAAAGAATATGTTAATGCCTGACATCCTAAATTAGAACTGTTAATATGAGCACCAAGCAATAATATATTTATCCTCTTCACCATCTGTTACCCTCTTTCTATTTCTTTATCGCATCAATTATTATTGAATGTTTTAATATGCATACAATAAGTATAATTAAAATCAATATATAACGTAAAAAATTATAACTGTACACTATGTTGATTGCACTCGAGCTTGCAATCACAATAATTGATAAAACTAAAATTCTTTTATTATCAAGGCAATCATCATACCCGCACTTTCGTACATTAAAATAATGCATTAAAGTTAAAATGGCATAACTGGCTAACGTTGTATATCCAGCTGCAATAAATCCATTCGTCCTAATGAAAATATAATTTAATAATAAATTCATCCCCGCAGCAACAGTCGTAGCTACCATAGCAAAAATAGTTTGCTTATGATACAATTCTACACGCATATATACACTATAAGCTGCAATAAAAAAAGAACTAGCCGCAATAGACGGTATTACATATATTCCTTCGTAATATTCTTTCGGTGCTAATATTGCAATAATTTCTGGTGCAAAAAGACATGACAAAACACATGCCACGAAAAAAATCAATAGAATTTGAAATGTTCTCTTCTTAACACCTAATTTATTGTTCTTATTTAATGCTTCATAAATCCAAGGAGATAATGATGCTTCTATTGATTGCCACAAAATATTTATTACCATACCAACCGTATAAGATACACTATAAATGGCCGTTGCTGATGTACTTATTATCCGCGAAATCATAATTCGATCTGAACTTGATAAAACGTACATTGATAAATAATGGGGTAATAATGGTAAATTAAATTTAAGAGAATAAACAATATACGCTTTCTTTGCTTGAAACTTTGCTTTCATACCAATAACAAAGAAAAAAACACACCCCAAAATAATATATGGTATTTCTGATGCATATATCTTTACAATAGCGCTAGAATCAGATTTAATAAATATCACAGCAATAACACTTACAACTAACGAAACTATTCCCATGCCAATCGTTATTACTGTCAATGCCTTATATTTCAATTCATATCGTTGTCTTCCACTCCAATATCCATAAATAGGAACAAAAACAAAATATATTCCTAATAAATAAATCAAATTAGCTGGTAACGCAAATAATTTATTAAAAAAAGCTGAAAACAACCTATATACAATTATAAAACTAATAGCAGTGGTAACTGAAATTACAATTAATGAAAACTGAAATCTATCTCTATCTTCACGAAATTCCACCATCCCATTATTAAATACACCTGCGCCTAAATTTAACGTAATAATTGTACTTAGTAAACTCTGCCATGACATAAATGTAGATACTACTCCATATTCTGATGTAGACATAATTCTCGTAAATATAGGCCCACTTATCATTGAAAGACCCTTTAACACCAAATTTGCAAATAGTAATGCCATCGACGCCTTCACGGCCGGTGACAAATTTCGAAAATTTTTCAACTTATTATACATTAAATAATATCTCCCGATCTCATTAATAATTCAAAATCATATTTTTCTTTTATAATACTCTATTCTATAAACAGCTTTTTCATATTTGCATTAAATATAAAATAAAAGTTCAAATTAACTTCAAGCAAACTGACTACTATCAATATTCTTACAAGTATTTTTAGTAATCCTGAAATACACTTGTGTAAGTGAAACAATAAAATAATAAAACTCAAGTTCTTCAAGTGCAGAACAACCAAATAGCATTACAAAATATGCAATTGTTCCAATGAGCATAATAAATCTATAATCCACTTGAAAATTATTTGATTTTTTCTTGGATATCAAACTTTGTATATTACCAATCTGATAAACAATAAGGCCAAATACTCCAAATAGTCCTTTTTGATATAACACAAACAACCAATATACTTCTATAGATGTTTTTACTCTATTATACATTCCATTAAAATAACTATAAGAAAAATGATTTACATAACCTTTTCCAAACAAAAGATTATTTTTTACATCTTCATAAACCCATCTCCATAATGCAAGTCTTTCACCACTTCCATCCATACTTACACCAGCTATTGTAGAACCTGTTTCACTTTTAAATAATTCATTGAAAATTGGTAAAAACAACTCTGAAATATATTGCATGATATTCGGATTAAAATATAAAAAAACCGATAAAATCATCAAAATTATTAAAAATCTGCTAATAGCTTTAGATACTCCTTTTTTCAATGTAAATATACATTGGCATAATATTGCTACTAAAATTGTCATCCGTGCCTGTGCCAAAAGCATTGCTCCTCCAATGACAATATATGGAATTCTATATTTTTTCCCAAAATTATACAGTTTATATGTAGTAAAAATCCATAACCAAAATAAAAACATAGAATTATTCGTAGACACTGTTGACATACCATGTCCTCGCAACACTCCACCTCTAAAAGAATTTGCACCTCCTAGAAAAACTGTTCTTCCCCAAAACTCATCATATAAATTAAACTGTGTAAAATCTTCTATAATACATATAACAGCATACATGGTTCCTAAGAGAACTATAATATCAATAATTTTTTCAAAATCATCTTTTGTTTTAACTGCATCAAACATAATATACTTTGTACATATTATAAAAGCACAAATTGCAATAATTCCATATTTGCTTCCTGAATAATAATGTATAATGTAACTAATCATTATAGTCACTATATATACACTTTCCCATACTTCTATCTTAATTTTTTTTAACTTAAATCCATTCAAAATAAGATTGATAAAAAATAGTACAACTAAAATATAATATCTCTTAAAATCAAATTTTCCTCCCGGTGCTGGCAGAAAAAAAACAGGTATGCACAATACTAATAGGGAAAAATTAATTCTCAATTTCATAAATAATTATTAACCTCTCTTTTTATGTCGATACGCAGATAATGCCACTCTTTCAATATTATATAAAGCATACAAATAAATACATATTTTCTTAATCAAATTCATATCATCATAATAATTTTCCAATATATACATACGACTTTTCCACAATAGAATTCTCTGTTTTTTTAAACTCTTTATTGTCTTATTAATTGATACAGAATGCCTGTGTATATAATATTGATCCGTTACCAAGAAGGTCTTATAATTATTTTTTTTCAATTTTATTCCTAATACAGTTTCTTCTCCATACAAAAAGATATTTTCATCAAAAAAACCACATACTTTCATTGCTGATGACTTAACCATCAACATTGAACCTGGAATACAACCTACCTCAACAAATTTTCCCGATTTAAAATATTGTTTATCATAATTTCTAGTTCCTACTATTGCTCTAGCTATTCTTTCATTCGCTGGAGTTTCAAATACTTCTTGCCAAAAAGTAGGAATTTTCCATGCGACTAGTTCTGATTGTTTATAATCAGCAGAATACATCATGGCTGTCACTGCTCCAACATCTTGATTGTCTTTCAAACTTTCTTCTAGTTTTATAATCGTTTTTTCTTCAAATTCCACATCTGGGTTTGATATTAATATATACTCCGATGAATATTTTTCTATGGCATATTTTATGCCATAATTATTTCCATAACCATAACCACCATTCTTCTCGGATTGTATTATATCTATTCTATCCGAACTATACTTTGATAATATTCCAAAAGAATTATCTGTAGAGCAATTATCCACGATAATTATTTTTTCAAAACATTTATATGACTCTATATTATGAATATATTTAGCAACAGTTTCTGCATCATTATAATTCACCACCACAACAGTACACATAATACTCTCCCCATTTACAATACTTAATATATTAATTATTATCCATTAATAATTCTTTCAACGATCTCGTCCAAATTAACACTATCAAAAAATTTCCTACAATTTTTCTTCATAACTTCATGATTCTTATCCACAAGTTTAATTGCATCTATAATTACTTCTTCATCTAGTGAATCGCAACATACTCCAATATTATATTTTTCAAATGGCTCTCTTAGTCCTAATACATCTGTTCCAATCATCGGCACATTAGATCCAGCATATTCAAATATTTTATTAGGTGCACAATAAAGTGCATTTATCACAGATGTTCCACCTACCGAAACACCAGGAAAATATGGGAGTAGAGCTATGTGTGCATATTTCAAAAAATACAAATGTTTAGGAGGATTAAAAAAGCCCATATATTTTACACATTCATATCTGTTACAAAAACTTTCGAATTCTTCTTTATATGGTGTCGCACACTTACCAAATAGACACAAACAAAATTCTTCTTTCATTTTCTCAACCGCTTTTGCAAATTCTTCAAATGTTCTATCAGGATCAAAAACGCCCAAATATATAATGATCTTTCTTTTTTCATTTTTAAGTTTTTCTATCACAGGCAACATATCCGACGTAGGTATTCCAGCATCAAAATAGTAAGGTTTATTGGGCAAAACATATGGAACCTTTTCAAGCCCCCATGTAGCTTTTTGAATATATGCACGATTTCTTTCCGGAACTACCACTTTCCAAGCTTTTTTTGCATATTCCTTCACATCGAAACCAATTTTTTTATCTCCTTGATATAATGGATAAAAATCGCCCAATAATTCCATCAGTTCCATAACATGTCTATTACTATATTTCTTTAATGTTTCTCCCAAAGCTCGTATTATTCTCGGATTAACTGTCCATATAATATCTGACTCATTCGCCTGTTTAATCAATTCATTTCTAAATTGTTTATCATATTCTATTCTGTTTTTTATTCTAACCAGTACATTTTTTTTAGTATTAGTTTGAATATTGAATCCAGAAAAAAGTTCATTTTCTAATATAATATCTGGGAGATTTTCTTGTCCACAGGAAATAAGATGAACTCTATAAGAATTATGTAGCATACATTCAATTAAATTTAATACTGGTGGATAATGCATTACATTTTCATGCATTAAAATAATAATTTTGTCCCTATTCTTATTGAACATTCTTATACTCTCCTTATCATACTCAAGCTAAATATATTTTTTCAAAACACTCTGCTACTTGCATCACATCATATTTTTCAGCTATCATTCTATTGGCCATTTTTCTTTCTCGTTCATTCCTAGACTTTCTTGATAAAATTGTCTCTACCCATAAATCTACTCCTTCATCTAAAGGCAAATAGTGTACTAATTCAGTAATTGCAATATCCTTGGTAATTGTATCAGAAATAAAACATGACACCCCCGCTGCCTGTGCTTCTAATACTACTGTTGGGAATCCTTCATATTTTGAAGGGAACAAAAAAGCATCCGACATAATCAATTTTTCATTTACATCTGAAATATTCCCCCAAAGAACCACGCTGTCTGAAAGTTCTAATTCCTTTATCTTCTTTTCTATATCATTACGTAACGGTCCATTTCCAATCAAGAATAAGACACTCTTAGGTTCTACACTATGAATTTTATAAAAAACATCTATCAAAAAGTCATGATTCTTTACATCTAAAAATCTTCCTATGTGTGTATATATAATAGAATCTGTATACCCATATTTTTTTCTTAAAATGTCATACTTTTCATCACTATATAAATATTTTTTACATACTACAGGTAAAGGAATTATTTTCGTTTCTCTACTTGAACCATATAACCATTCTGCAGCTGCTTTACCACAAGATAATTTTTTATCAGTTAATGCTGATAATAACGGCCGACACAAAAAATGCATTTTTCTTGCTATTCCTTTACGCCAATCCGATGTGTTATGCGAATGTACTATAATACGTTTTCCTCCTGCAAAGCGCGCAACAATTATTTGTGTTGTAGTAAAAAAAGCATTTTGAGTGTGAAAATGAACTACTTTATAATTATTACTTTTTATTATTTTATAAAAATCTTTTAGATTTCCAATAAAAGACTCCGATCTTTTTCTTATATGATAAATACTAGCTCCCAAATTAATTGCTTCCGATTCATAAAAACCTATCTCCTTACCAGAAACAATAAAATCAAATTGAATTTTATCTCGATTAATCTCTCTATAAACATTCATTAGCATTGTTTCTGCTCCTCCCATATTAAGAGCACCTGTAACTTGTAATACTTTAATCAAATTTATCCTCCTTTAATATCAATATTATAAATATCTTCAAAAAATCTTATATCTTTCATATGATTCATATGTACTCGCTTTCACATCATATTTTCTTCATTACATCATATAATTCATACTCTGACATATATCCTTTTCAAGAATTTATACAAAAAAACATATCTGATTTGAGATTTTACCAAGTCATATATATCTTTTTACGAAGTATAGACTATCTCCTTATACCATTCACATAAAATATCAACATTTTTTTCAACATTAAAATTTTCTTCAACTGTTTGATATGAGCAAAGTGATATTTCAGACTTTTTATTGTTCTCTAATGCCTCAAACAAGCATTCTTGTAATCCATTTATATCTCCTGCATTAAATAAATATCCATTTTTCCCATCTTCAATAACTTGTGGAATTCCTCCTATATAAGTCGAAACGACAATTGCTCCATAACTCATAGCCTCTAAAATTGCCATAGGCATACCTTCATGGTATGACGGTAAAACAAACACACTACATTTCTTTAACATTTTATTCTTTTCATTTCCATCAATCCACCCTAAATATGTACAGTTATTTTTAATTTTTAATTTTTCAATGTATTCTTGAGTCTTCTCTATTTCTCCATCTCCACCATAATATAAATGTACATCCGACATTTTTTTTATAATTTCAGGCATTGCTTCCAACAAATCATATATACCTTTTCGTTTACCTAAGCGTCCCAGAAATAATATATTATGATTATTTAAAGACTGTTTTTCATATTCTGGAATAACAACTGCATTGTGTAATACATAGATTTTCTTTTTTTCACATATTGTTTCAAAAAAGTTCTTCCACTCTGCTGACAACACAATCACTCTATCTGCCATTGCAAATGTATTTCTTATTTTTTCTTGATCTTTCGAATTACATTCTCGATTATAAAACACATCAAATTCAGATCCGTGAACATGAATAATGACCTTTTTGTTTCTTTTTTTTGCAATTTCGACAAAAACTTTTTTTCGATAAAAACTTGCTCTCGAAGACATATGTATATGAATAATCTCGTATGAATTTACCAATACAAGAAATTCCATCAACGCACCAAGCGCTGTAATTAACTTCTTTCCTTTTCCACCATCATGCATTGTCGTTATATATTTCAACTCCACTTTTTTGTCTATATTAGCCTCATAGTACTGATTTACCACTGTAGCTATGCCACCTTTATCGTTTCTCCCCGGTCCTATCATTAAAACTTTCATAATTATTCCTTTTATTCATCTTTATTATCGTTTTTATTGTAATCAAATTTGTTTTTACATCCTTATCTTCTAAAATGACTTGTTTACAGTATTGTTTACTATTATATTTTTTCGAGTATTCATACCTTTTATATTTCATTTGTCCAGAAGATTCTACTTCTAATAAATATTTTCCCACTACTATTTGATCTTCAATCACTTTGCATTCCGGTCCTAGCGAAAATATTTGACCAATTTCTTTAATATTATTTTCACTTTTAACTTCATCAAAAATTTCTATCACTAAATCTTTTGACATGAGTAATTTTACATTCCTTTTATGAATTGTATAAGCATATCTAGTTTCTAGCTGTATACTAATTCCATCATCTTTCACTATAATCTGTGGCATTTGACACAAATACCTTTTCCCCCATAAAAATGGTCCCAACATTTCAGCTTGATTTTCTCCATTAATACAAATAGTATTATGATTTTTCGTTGCTCTAAAGTCATCTCTTGTCTGTTTAGGTACATGATAATTATATGTTCCAGGATCAACAAATACTGGCATACCTTCTATATACATTTGAAAACTAAGTGCATCAGCATGTCCATGAGCTGCCAGAGAACCAAATCCTAAATCAGCATGATCAATCCCCATCAAAACCTTGTTATTTTTGCTTCTCCAAAGTGTATAACCACCTTCTTTATAGCACTTCACTTCTGGACTGTAGTAACATTTTTTTTGTAAAACACTATCCTGAAAATCATTTTTTAAAATCCATTTCAAATTTTCATGAATATTATCCATTTGAGAATACCTTTTTGATAATACACTTCCCATCAAGTCTAATACATAACGGTAATGATCAAAATGTTCTCCAGATAAATCCAATATCTTTCCTTCATCATTATCACCAAAAACTACAGTTTCTCCATACTCTCCACAGCAATCACACAAAAATTCACTCATGTGCAAAAGATATTCTTCCCATATTTTAGGAATCTTAATATGATTATGCTTCATTTCTAACATCAACAGTCCATAAGCTTCCATTACAAAACTCTGGTAATGCAATGACATTTCTTTGTTTACGCCATCTGCATAGTTCTGTCTGGGAAGTTCTTCCGTCAATATATTAAAAGCAAGTTTTTCCCACGGCTTATAGTCAAAAAATATCCCCGACATTCCCACCGCATACATTTCTACAATCAAATGATTATTTGCAGATGAATATTTCGCTCTGTGTTTTACAATATAATCAGTCATTATAATTATGCCATGCGATATATCTTCCAATATTTTATTATTTTCCAAATTATATTTTTCAAATGCTTTTTTCAAAAAGCAATAAGTGTATATCCATGAATTGACTCTAATAGCAATTTCCATTGCACTAGTCCATTCAACGCCGTATAAAAAATGATTGTTTTCATTCCAATCATAAAAGAGCTCTTTTAACTCTTTTAAAATATTAACATCACCAGTTACATAAAATGATTTTGCCATTCCAGCAAACTGATAATGTCTATTTAATTCCCAGTTTGTTCTTATATCTCCAATATCCTCTCTTTGAGAAATCGAAATATCATACGAACATTGGTCTGCCGGCCAAACATTTTCCGTTTGAAAACCGGCATTCCATGCTCTCTTATATTTACTATAAGAATATACTCCAAAAAGATTCTGTTCTTTAAACACAGAAAAGCTTTCATTATTCCAATTGATGCTTATTCGATTCACTTGAGCATTTAAATTTTTCAATTCATCTGGCAATTCAAATTCATAAACAGGTAAGTTTGCCTTATAATATTGTCTTCTTTCCTGCTTCTGCAAATTTTTCTGCTGAAAACGCCAACAGATTTCACCCATATTCATAGCTTTCAATCTATTTAAATACCAAGTCATCTTCTTCATCAATCATCACCTTATTTTACAATTTCTCTTCAAGAATATCTGCAATTCGTTTACAAGCAAAACCATCACCATAAGGATTACTTGCTTTGCTCATCTTCTCATATTCATCCTCATTTTCAAGCAAACTCTTGAAATTCTGATAAATAGCTTCTTCTTCTGTTCCAACCAGTTTCAATGTTCCTGCCGCAATTCCCTCTGGACGTTCTGTAGTATCTCTCATAACCAATACAGGCTTTCCAAGAGATGGAGCTTCCTCTTGAATTCCACCTGAATCCGTTAAGATCATATAACTTCTGTTCAAGAAATTATGAAAGTCCAGTACTTCCAATGGTTCAATAATACGAATTCGGTCATCATCTCCAAGAATACTATCGGCAATTTCTCGAACAACCGGATTCATATGAATTGGATAAATAGCCTTTACATCTGGATGTTCATCCATTACTCGACGGATAGCTCTAAACATATGCTTCATAGGTTCTCCAAGATTTTCTCTTCGGTGAGCAGTTATCATAATCAAACGACTATCGGATGCCCAGTCCAAATCTGGATGCGCATAGTCTTCTCGAACAGTAGTTTTCAATGCATCAATTGCTGTATTTCCCGTCACAAAAATCGTTTCTTCTTTCTTTCCTTCTTTAAGAAGATTATTCTTAGAAAGTTCAGTCGGTGCAAAATTAAACTGGCTAATAATACTTACTGCCTGCCGATTAAATTCTTCCGGATACGGACTATAAATATTATAAGTACGCAGCCCTGCTTCTACATGTCCCACAGGAATTTGTAAATAGAAACATGCCAATGCAGTTACAAATGTTGTACTTGTATCTCCATGTACTAAAACAACATCTGGTTTTTCTTTTTCCAATACCTCTTTAATCTTATTTAATATATTTGTTGTTACATCAAATAAAGTCTGTCTATCTTTCATAATAGACAAATCATAATCTGGCTCTACACGAAAGGCCTCTAATACCTGATCCAACATTTGTCTATGCTGTCCAGTTACACATACTACTGTTTCTAACTCTTTTCTTGTTTTCAATTCATTAACCAATGGACACATCTTTATAGCTTCCGGACGCGTTCCAAATACTAACATTATTTTTTTCATTTGTTTACTCCATTTTATCAATTATCTTTACAACTTTTGCCGGCACTCCTACTGCAACTGCGTTATCTGGTATATCTGATATAACAACAGCACCAGCTCCTATAACTGCATTATTTCCCACATGAACCGGACCTATAATATTAGCACCAGCTCCTACAATTACATTGTCACCAAGGATTGGAACTTCATATATCTCAGAAGTCCCACCCATAGTAACATTTTGAGATATATGGCATTTTTTCCCTATTACACATCTTTTATGTATAACAATTCCTAATGCCTGATATCCTAATATTGTTCCTTCACCTATTTCAGCTTGGTATGGTATTACTCCTCCCCACAAAATTCTAATAGCACCTTTAATTACCATTGGGATTAGAGGGACATGGTGAAGATATAATTTACGTTCAACTTTATACCATTTATATATATTCATACGATTTCCTCTACAATCTATAAACACCATCTAAATCACAGATTTTTCTAGTATCTAAAACAATTTTGCCTTTTAACTTGTCCATATTCTGTTTAATTTCATCATGTCCAACCAAAAGAACCACAAGGTCTACATCATTGATGAATTCATCAATGTCGTGATACTGATTTGGCACAACATCTTTCTCAATAAACGGATCATAAATCTTAACAAGATCACCACACAGATGTCTTTCCATGGATTCAAGCATCTGTAATGTAGGAGACTCTCTCATATCGTCCACGTTTTCTTTATATGTAAGTCCATACAATCCCACTTTACTGATATCTGTCATATGATTTTCTTTCATAATCTCGTAGATACGATTCAGTACAAAATCAGGCATTCCATCGTTTGTTTTCATGGATTCATCAATTACTTTCGCAAGACTTGGATAATCGCCTACCAGGAACCATGGATCTACGGAAATGCAATGTCCTCCAACTCCCGGACCTGGCTGCAAAATATTAACACGAGGATGCATGTTACAAATTTTAATAATTTCATATACATCCATATCGTCATGTCTGCAAATTTTTGCAAGTTCATTTGCGAACGCAATATTTACTGCTCTAAATGTATTCTCAACAACTTTCGTCATTTCTGCAGTTCTAATGTCTGTTACTACGATTTCTCCCTGACAGAATGAAGAATATAATTCTTTTACTTTCTCTCCTACAGCCTTATCGTCTGCTCCGATTGTTCTGTTATTATGTAAAAGTTCATATACCATATTACCTGGAATAATTCTTTCCGGTGCATGTACAAGATTAATATCCTGACCAATCACGAAACCATTCTCTTCAATTACAGGTCTTACAAACTTATCAATTGTTCCTGGCGAAACTGTTGATTCGATAACTACGGTTGCACCTTTATGGCAAGCCTTCATAACATCTTTTACTGCTTCTACCACATAGCAAGCATCTACTTTTTTAGAAAATTTATCATATGGTGTTGGTACTGATACAATATATACATCTGTATTCTGATATTCTGTCGTGAACTTAATGTCAGACTCTACGGCACTCTGAAAAAGTTCATCCAACCCGTCTTCTTTAAATGTTGTCTTTCCCGCATTCAGTGTATCTACCAGTTCTTTGTTATAATCAGTACCTATAACTTCTACTCCATGAGATGCCATCATAAGAGCTGTCGGCAGCCCAATATATCCTAATCCAATCACATTTACCATCTTATTTTTCCTCCTTTAGTAATTCTTAGTGTTTCTTGAACTTATATTTATATGTAAGGGCAACGAATTTTGCATTGCCAATAATATATCGTTTCCACATTCTCCGTGGCTCCTGGATGAATCGATATAACCATTCCAACCCGTGATCCTGCCACCATTTTGGTGCTCTTTCTGTAACGCCTGCAACGATATCAAAGCTTCCCCCAACTCCCATAACAAATGGAATATTCAATTGTTTGATATATTTATTTACCCAATATTCTTTCTTAGGAGATGAAAAAGCTACAAACATCATATCTGCACCTGATTCAGCCATATCTTTAACAATCTCAGGTTCGTCTGCTTCTGTAAAATATCCATTTCTATAGCCGACAATCTGAATGTCTGGATATTTTTCTTCAAAAATAGCTTTTACTTTTTTTACCACTTCTTCTTTTGCCCCAAAAAGATATATTTTGTATCCTTTTTTCTCTGCAACAACGACAAGCTTTTGAAACAAATCACAGCCTGTTACTCTTTCTTTCAGCGGAATCCCCAAACGCTTTGCAGCCCAGACAATTGATGCCCCATCTGCATTTATCAATGGACATGAATTAACGATTTTTCTTAATTTAGGATCTTTTTCCATCAAATTAACCTTCGATGCATTAATTACAACATGCTGTGTTGGTTTTTTCTTTTCTATAATTTTTTCTATTTCGCTAATCGTTTCTTCCATTGAAATTGCATTAACGTAAGTATTCATTATCTTAAAACGTTTATTATTTTCTTCCATTTCTCTTCTTTCCTTTATATTTATAACTTATCTAATATCATATATTTTGCAACTGACTTTTCATATTCGAAAAATTCAGTTGCAAAATCATCACATACGTTTACATCGATCCATCTTTTCTAAACACAACCAACACGGTCTTAAGCAATATCTTTATATCCAATCCAATATTCCAGTTATTAATATACTCTCTATCCAGTCTCGCAACCTCTTCGAAATCTGTTATATCACTTCTACCGCTCACCTGCCACATTCCGGTAATACCAGGTTTGATCGCAAGTCGTGCTCTGTGATGTAATTCATACAGATTTGTCTCAGAAATTAACGGTGGTCTGGTTCCTACGATAGACATATCTCCTTTCAGTACATTGAAGAACTGCGGGAACTCATCCAAGCTTGTACGACGGATGAAATCGCCGACTCCCGTTTTCTTCGTTCCATCCGGAAGCACCTTGTTTCCAATGACACGCGGATCAAAGTCCAGCTTAAACATCTTTCCGTCTCCAAGTTTGTTGTCTTTCATAAGTTCTGCTTTTCTTGCTTCCGCATCCATGTACATACTGCGGAATTTATACATCTTAAACTTCTTACCATTCTTTCCGACACGCTCCTGTGAGAAGAAGATTGGTCCCGGTGATGAGATGTAAATTACCGGTGCCACAAAGATGAAGATAATTCCTGTCAGAATACATCCGGCAAGTCCAGCCGCAATATCCATGATTCTCTTCGCCATTAACTGTTTAGTTGATGCATAGTTCATACTTGTTGTAAGAACCGTGTAATTCCCGATCTTTTCTACAAACTGTTTCTTTCCTGGTACATTAGAAATCTTTGCAAGGCTTAAGTGAACCGTCACACCTGTCTCTGTGAACTGTTCAATCAATTCTTTTGGATAAGGAACTGTTCCCGAAGTAACAATCAGTACTTCATCTACCCATTCACGACAAACGTACATTGGAGCCGATTCTGCATCTGCCACGACATCAACACCATCTACGACACTGCCTACCCAGTCACAGTCAATGATTGCAACACCGGCAATGACATATCTTGCATAATTATTGGCCTTGATATTGCGTACAACCTGTTCTGCAATATCGGATGTGACTACGATAAGCAGTGCTCTTTCGCTTCCCTCGTCCATCTTACTCTTCAACTTACGTTTCCAAAGTTCACGTACCGAATACGATATTGCTATGTACAATACAATCAATAAAATTAGTGCCAGTCTGGAATATTCCTGACCTTTCTGAAGCAGGAACAGAAACATAATGGACACTGCACCTACTATAATACAATGCTTTATCGTAGTCATGAATTCCACATAATGTCCTCGTTTCAATACACCTCTCAGTGTATTGGATGTAACAAGGATAATCAAATCTGTAAATTCAATGAACACGGCCATATTTCGATACAACATATTAATATATGGATTAAATCCATTTCCGCTAATCATATATGCTAATAAAAATGCCACTTGCAAGCATATCATATCCCATATGATGAAATCCGCATGTTTTAACCATCCATCATTATCTTTCCTGTACATATATCTTTCTCACTTTTCCTTACATTATAACTATGTTTTTTCTTACTTCTTTTCTAATCTTATCTTGAGTTCTTCTCTACCGCTTTGATCTTCTTCACTGCATTCTGTACTGCTGTTTCATCCGGCCACATAACATATAATAACTGACTTCCGGACGAAAAGCAGGATTGTGTATCTCCGGTTCCGCTGACTGCCTGTGATTCGATATCCCAGTCTGTCGGATCTGCAATCTGATTACTGATGAATTTCGAAATTTCTTCACTTGTCATATTGGTCTGAACGGAATCGCTCACTCCTGCGATCAGTTCATTGGCGTTCTTTAAAATTGCAGGTGAACAAGCTTTTTTGATAATAGCTGTCAGAACAATCTCCTGATCTTTTCCTCTCTGATTATCACCATCTTCAAAGCTGTATCTTTCTCTGGCAAATCCCAGTGCCATATCTCCATCTAGATGGTTCATACCTTTTTGGATCTTGTATTTTCCATGAAGTGTTGTGAATTCATAATCTGAGTTCACATCCACGCCGCCAAGTGCATCTACAATCTTCACAAGCGATGTAAAGTTCACTCTCGCATAATAATCAATGTTGATTCCATACAGGTTTTCCAGTGTTGCCATTGATCTGTCCACGCCGTAGATTCCGGCATGTGTCAATTTATCTCTTGACTCACCGGATATCTCCGGAATTGTCACATAGTAATCTCTCGGTGTCGTTGACAGAAGAATCTTCTTCGTCTGTGGATTTACCGTCATAATAATATTCACATCGCTTCGGCTGTTCGTTGTGATCGGTCCTGCGACATCGATGCCACTGATGAATACGTTGAATGGCTCGTCTACGCTTGCCTGTTTTTCTTCTTTGATCTCAGTCTTGATTCCGTACTGGTACAGGATCTTCACCTGATCAGAAAATCCTTCTACCGAATCATCGATCATGCTCATGTAGCCTTCATTGAAGATTGCCGCATCGATATTTCCGTTCAGAAGTCCGTTTGCTTCATCGGTCAGGGATTCGTATGTCTCTGCTTTCAGATCTCTTCCGATGACTTTTTCTACATCTTTGACCATTTTCTTGGTGTTTTTCTGATCTACAACGGTCTGATAACCGAAACGGTAATTCCCGGCATCCATGATGTTGTCCGCTTTGTCATCTTTTTTCACGACTACAACCATGTTATCCGTCTTATAGGTTGCTCCGCCAACTGCTTTCAGTACATCATCTGTTTTCAGAAGTGCAACGCTTCCGACTGCCAGAATGATCGTCATCAGAAGGCTGATGATCTGTCCCAGATATCTGGAAATATTATTTTTTAGATATTGTAATGCATGTGTGATCACAAATAGGATCAGTAATACAATGATCAGCGGCACCAGATATTTTGTCGGTGCCAGTCCGCTGTTCCAGATCAGTACAATACAGATAACCGATACTGCAAGCTGGATCAGTGTGATAAGCTTTCCTGCTATATTCTTCTTTCCTGTCATGGACTGTTTTAAACTCATCTTCTCATTCCTTTTTCTACTGTACTGTCAGTGTGAATTCGATCGGATCGGAAGTGTTGCCGTCACTGTCCTGTACATAATACTGCAGAGTGTATGTACCTGCTTTGTTTACATTATATTCTCCGTCGATGTGAAGACTCTTGAACAGGGTATCTCTGTCGTCTTTGTCGTCAACTGCCTCCGTCACCTCGCTGAGCGGATTGAATGCAGTACCTCTTGCAATGGTTTTGGTCTGTTCCGCAAGTGTGATTACCGGCTTCTCTCCATCTGCCTGCAGAGAATCATCCGGTGCAGTCTTTTCTGTATCTGTCTGTTCTTCTGCATCTGTCTTCTTGTCGTCTGTATTCTCCTGTGCAGCTTCATCGGTATCCGGTGCAGTATTCTCATCTGCTGCTACATTTTCCTCCGCATCTGCATTTGCCGCCGTGTAGGATACCGTGCGTTTTGCCGTGCCTACATTGTTGGCATGATCCATCACGCCGTAATAGACGACCGCTTTCTTCTTGCTGACCGGAATAATCTTATCTACAAAGACCTGGTCAGACAGATCTCCGTCACGGTTGTCATCTGCTTTGACGCCTTTTAAGAGCTTATCGTAAGCTTCGCCTTCTGTGTAATGTATCTTCTGTGTTTTTTCTATTGTGATCACCGGTGCAGTATGATCTTTTCCCATCGTCACGAGAAATCCTACTGCCGCAACTGCTATGCATCCGGCTCCCAGCACTCCTGTAAGGAACCACTGTTTCATAACGTTCACCCTCTAGTTTTCTTTTTTGTATTCTCCGTAATAACTGCCGTAATATTTGCTGTAGTATTTTTTTCCGTAGTACTTATTCTGTTTCAGGTCCACCTTATTCAGTACAACTCCGAGAATCGGGCATCCTGCAAGTTCCAGCTGTTCTTTCACGACACGTGCATATTTATAACTGATTTCTCTGGATGCTACGACCAGAACGGATGCATCACAGTTCTTTGCGATAACAGCAGCATCGATAACGCTTCCAAGCGGCGGGGCATCGATGATGATGTAATCATATGCCTGTCTGGCACCATTTAACAGTGCTTCGAATCTTCTGTTTCCGAGGAGCTCGGACGGGTTCGGTGGCACAACTCCGGCAAATGCCACATACAGATTCGGCTCCTGTGTCTTTAAGATGATGTCTTTGATCTCTGCCTGTCCGGACAGGAAATGTGACAATCCTTTTACTTCTCCCGTAACGCGATGCCTTCCCATCAGTACTGATTTACGAAGGTCGGCATCCAGGAACAGTACTCTCTTTCCCGCCTCGGCAAGTGATGCTGCTAACTGTAATGATACGGTACTCTTTCCTTCGTTCGGTGTACAGCTTGTGAATACAATCACTTTTTTGTCCGATCCGGAAAATTCAATATTGGTTCGCAGTGTCTTGTAGGATTCGTTACTGCGGTAATCATTAATTTCTTTTAGATTATTTAAAATTACGTCTGCCATGTTCCTTATCTCCTCTTCTGAACTGCTTTTCTGGATTCTCTCTGATGTTTGGCTTTCTTAGATTTTGCTGCACCTGACTGGATTGGAATGGAAGTCAGTACATTTAATCCAAGGTAGTTCTCTACATCTTGCGGTGTCTTGATCGTATCGTCTAACAGATAGATCAGTGTAATGATACCGGCTGCGATCACGAATCCGAGGATTCCGCCAAGCATCATGTTCTTCATCGTATTCGGTGAAGACGGTGCAGTCGGAAGATTTCCTTCTTCTACGGTATTAACAGAGTCAACACTCATGATTTCTTGGATCTGTACGCTGACTGCCTCTCTCACTGCATCTGCAATCTCTTTTGCCTGTTTTGGATTCTCGCTTTCTACACTTACAGTCATGATACGGGTATCTGTCGGTGAGGATACAGAGATCATACCTGCGAGCTCGGATGGCTGCATCTTAAGGTTCAGTACAGAGATGGTCTTCTCCAGCACCGGACGGCTCTTTACCAGTTCCATGTAGTCTTTGGTCAGCATGCTTCCTGCTGTTAATTCGTTGTAATTAGAAGTAGAGGAATTGCTGTTCTCATCTTTTGCCAGTACGTACATCTTCGTGACAGAGGTATACATCGGTGTAACCAGAAGCTTTGTTCCCACAAATGCCACCAGTGCCATCAGAATGACTGACAGTATAATAATATGTAGCTTTGACAGCAATACCCGGAACAGTTCACCCAGGTCAATCGTCAGTTCATCTTCTTCCATGATTCTTGGATTCATTTTTTCAAAATTTTCCTGATTCATCTTAATCTTTCTTCTTCAGCATCTCTTTTGCGTTGCTGTAGAATATCCTCCTTGTGTAATCTTCTCCATATTTCTTTTCTACATATGCGGCCGCTTTTTTCATCTTTGGCGGTCTCCGCTTTGTATCATGTGCATCGGTTCCCACACAGAATACGATATCGCGGTTCATCAGTTCTTCGATGAACTTCTTGATCTTCCGTCCGGAACCTCCGATGATGCTGTCTGCATTCACCTGCAGATTCACACCCATATCATAAAGTTCTGCGGCAAGGTCTGCGTCTTCCACAATGCATCGATAGCGTTCCACGTGTGCCAGGATCACTTCGTAGCCTGCGAACTGCAGCTGTTGAAGTCCCTGCTTCATATAAGGAAAGGTCTGCGTTGTCGGGAACTCCACCAGGACGAATTCTCTCCGGTTCATAGACAGGATTCTTCCTTCTTTCAGCTTTTCAGCCACGTCCTGTCCGAAATAGATCTCCGTTCCGAGATAGATGCGGAATCTTTCATCTATTTCATGGGCCATTGCCCTTGTGAGCTTCGCCCGCTCTCTCAATTTTTCTACCGGTGCTCTTCCTCGGTGCGGATGATGATGCGGTGTGGCAATGATACAACGGATGCCTTCTGCATATGCAATTTCCAGCATTTTTTTCGTTTCTTCAGCACTCTGTGCCCCGTCATCAACTGCGGGCAGAATATGGCTGTGCATATCAATAAAGTAGTCTATCATTCGATACTGCTCCTTTATATTCTTACTCTTTGCTGCATTTATTATAATCGGCTGTTATATCTACATAACTGTTTACAGCACAAAAATACCCTTCCTATGGTTCCATTACCATTACTAGAAGGAAGGGTATTTTCTACGTCTAATGTACAGTTATACATGTTATGCAATATCATATTAACCCTCACCTATTCATAAACACGTATAATCTTAGCATATCTTAAAGTTAGCTTCAACCAGATATCTACATTTTTTTGCATTTTGTGCGCTTTTTGTTACTTATTAGACACAATCTGTCTTTTTGAAAACTGTGTTAGTTCAGAATAACCAATTTATTTTTCTGAATTAACCCAGTTCTTCTTCATAGTATTTAATCAGAGCCTGTGTTCCCAGGTCTCCATATCCTTCTGCCTGAAGGAGTTCATAATTTGCCAGTACCTGACTTAATACATCCAGGTTCAGATCACTCATATTGGCTTCCGTCAGTGCAAGCTTCATATCTTTGATGAAATGCTTCATGAAGAATCCCGGTGCATAATCGCCTGCCAGGATCTTTGGTCCGAATGCATCCAGCTGTTTACTTCCTGCCGCCCCGGTCGATACGGAATCCAGTACCGTCTGAAGATCCAGTCCTTTTGCTTTTGCATATGTCAGTGCTTCGCATACACCGGACAGTGTTCCTGCGATCATGATCTGATTTGCAAGTTTGGCGTGCTGTCCGCATCCATTGCCACCCTGATAGTTGATATTGGTTCCCATTGCCTGGAATAACGGCATGCATGCTTCGTAGTCCTTTTTGGTACCACCCGCTAAAATAGACAGTGTTCCTGCTTTTGCGCCAGTGTCACCGCCTGTTACAGGTGCATCCAGTACATGGAATCCTCTCTTTGTTCCTTCTTCTGCGATCTTCTGATCCAGCAACGGGCTTGTGGTTGTCATGTCGATGAGATATGCGCCTTCTCTGGCACTATCCAGAATGTTGCCTGCATCAAAGTATACTTCCTCTACGTCTGTCGGGAAGCCTACGATGGTGATGACGGCTTCGCAGTTCTTTACGCAGTCTGCGATCGTGTTGTGGAAGATGGCTCCTTCGCCGATCACGTCCTCTACTTTGGATCTAGTTCTTGCATAGATATGCAATTCAAATCCTGCTTTCATAAGATTGCGGACCATGGATTTTCCCATGATGCCTACGCCGATGAATGCTATTTTGTTCATTTGATTATCCTCCGTGTGTTTATTACTTTGTATCACTTTTTATTATTACTTTGCATCGTTTTTTATAAAATGCGATTCCATATTTTAGGATATCTTCAATTCCTTCATCTTTCAGTTCTTCTTCATAATGATTATCTTCAATCTGCGCCAGTGCTTTTTCACATGCTTTTTGCAGATCACCGTCTTCTGCATATTTGGTTTCTATAATAATTCCTTTTTCCATATCTTGCGTTTCTATTATGATATCGCTGTATCCATCTCCACTTTCGCGATTGGAACTGATTCCCCAATGTTCTTTAAGACCTAATATTCCAATCAGAATTCCATGATAGAAGTTCTCTTTCATTTTTTTCTGAACAAAGGTATCTCTGATACTGATGGTTTTCTTTAGATAAATGCTTAAGATTCTTTCTACTTCTTCTGATCTTCCTTCTTCCAACGCCAGACAGAAGTCTTTCAGTGTCTTTCCATCTTTTTCAACATTTTCTTTAAACCATGTCATGATCTGTGTAGTGAATATGTCTCTGATTTCTCTGTTCGGGATTGCCAGACGGATATTTCTTCCATTTTCCATTCCACACTTTGTGAGATAACCGGTAGTGAATAGTACGCTCCACATATTTTCTATCGAAGTATACATATCCTGATAAGTCAGTTCCTGATGAATCTCTTTTTCTATCTCCTCACCCGCCACCAGATGTTCTATCTCTCTGCGGACAGTTCCATTATCGGCTTTCCGGACGAAATGTCTTACAATTTCATTACTGCTGGTATTCATCCAGTAGTTCTGCGGGAAAGCAGACGGATCCTTCTGTAACGACGCAAGATAATTCAGTACATCCCACGGGCAATATACTTCCACATTACCAAACCGATACCCATCATACCATTCTTTGATTTGCTGGTACTTTTCTTCAAATCCATAGTATTCCAGGATTTTTTTTACATCACTATCTGTAAACCCGAAGAATTCTTCAAAGTTCACATCTGTGACAGAGCATACTCTCAGATTATTCAGTCCGGTGAAAATGCTTTCTTTGGATATTCTCATACAACCTGTGAGAACTGCGAATTCCAGGTTGTCGTTGGATTTTAATGCCTGACCAAAGAATCCCCGGATGAGTTCTGTCATCTCATTATAATATCCTTGTTCAAATGCTTTCGCCAACGGTACATCATATTCATCGATCAGTATAATCGTTTTGCTTCCGTAATATTTTTTCAAAAATCCAGACAACAATTTCAGGCTATTTATCAGTACTGCATCGTTCATGTCTTTATTCAGAAGCCTGCGGTATACTTCTTTGTCCACATCTGACATTTCTTCACATTGAAGTATGCATTGATTTTCCCTTGCCAGTTCATTAACAGCGAATACTATCATTGCGCGTGCTTTTTCATATTCGAGTGCCGAGATTTCTTTTAATGACAAGAATAATACAGGATATTTGCCCATATGTGCTTCACACAGCTCTTTCTCAGCTGCAATCTGTGTTTTTTCAAACATTTCCAGTTGTTTTTCCGATTCTTCATCTATCGAGAAAAAGCTTTTCAACATGCTCATATTCAAGGATTTTCCAAATCGTCTCGGTCTGGTGAACAGTGTGACCTCCGATCCGCTCATCAGCAGATCTTTGATCATTCCCGTCTTATCTACATAGTAATAATCATTTTCCCGGATCTTTTCAAAATTATCAATTCCGATAGGGAGTTTCTTTTTCATATGCACCTCCGGTTTTTATACTGTCCAACTGTTTTTATGTGGTCTGATTGATTACTCTTCTACTTTCTCCACTACTTCGCCCTGTCTCTTATAGATACTGTTACCCGGCACGAATCCTCTGACACTTGACAGTGGGTAGATGTTGCTATGGCTTCCGATCACGGTCCCCGGATTCAGTACGCTGCCGCAGCCGACTTCTACTTCGTCTCCGAGCATGGCACCGAATTTCTTAAGGCCTGTCTCGATTCTTTCATCTCCGGCTTTTACTACGACCAGTTTCTTGTCTGATTTTACGTTAGATGTGATGGATCCGGCTCCCATGTGGGACTTGTATCCGAGAATAGAATCTCCTACATAGTTATAGTGCGGCACCTGTACTTTGTTGAACAGGATGACGTTCTTAAGTTCTGTCGAGTTACCTACGACTGCTCCTTCGCCGACGATTGCATTTCCGCGGATGAATGCGCACTGGCGGACTTCTGCGTTCTTTCCGATGATCGCCGGTCCGTGGATGTAGGCTGTCTGGAATACGGTTGCGGATTTGGCAATCCATACGTCTTCGCCGACCTGATCGTATTCATCTGCCGGAAGGGTCTTTCCGAGTTCTTTGATGAAGCCGCTGATCTTTGGAAGGATTTCCCATGGGTAGGTAGCTCCTTCGAAGATGTCTTTTGCGATGGTTTCATCCATGTGGTTGTAAAGGTTTTTGATGGTTAATTGTTCTGACATGTTGATTCTCCTTTTCTCATTTATACTGTTTCAATTCTACACTGTAATTCATTTAAAAATTTTCGAAAACTTGGTGAACTATTTTCTTCCAGCACCAATTCTTTTCCTATTTTTTCTGCCCATTCACATTTTGCTCTTCCTATCTCACTATATCTACTTTTTGCCTTTTTTCTTAATCCAGGCAAACCACCTGGATAAACAGCATTTGCCAATGTTTCCCATGTATCACACATTCCATCCTGTTCATAGGCTTTTATATATTTTTTTCTTGCAGTCGGATATGCTCTTCCTATAGCAGCCTCATCTCCAAGAAGCCATGCCTCCATTTCCTTCACTGCAATACAAAACGCATAATCCACTAGCATTACTGATTCATTTGCCACTTGTTCCAATTCACTTTTAAATATATCATAATTTCGATTGTCATTATCAAGCACAACTATAATTGCCGACTGAGGCATAGAACTTAACGAACGATCAAACCCTCTCAAATATATATGCAGATTATTCAATAAGTTTCCACCTTTTCTTTCCATCAGATTCCCACTTGTTCTTAAATGTCCAATACCACTAAAAGATTTTGTGTCATAAATGATTTCTTTCCCAGGATATTTATCTTGAAGTTTTTTCATCACTTCACCAACTAAGATTTCCGTAGAAGCATCTTCTATTAAATATTGAAAGTACATTAATATACACTCCTTTATCCAAAATACTTACTGTACCACATATCTCCTAATGGCACCCCTTCCTCTGAAAGTTCTTTAACAAACTGGTATTCCGATGCTCTTTTTATCGTTGAAAATCCATCTTCTCCTTTTGTCAACACCCAAACATTATCTGGATTAAGTGCATTCACAAAAAAAGGACTGTGCGTTGTAACAAACAACTGTTTTGAAAAACCCGTTCCTACATTTTTTACCATTTCATCTGCAAGTAATTTGAGATATTGGTGATACAATCCATTCTCTGGCTCTTCTATAAAAACCAGTTGTCTTGGATTGCTTTCGTGTAATAACAAATAATAAGCAAATAATTTTAACGTTCCATCCGACATCTTAGGAGAATAAAATGAGGATTTAAACCCTTTCTCCCAAAATTTCAGCATCATTTGTCCGTTGTCAAATTTTACAGGTTCGATTTTTTCTATATTAGGCAATTTCGTCTGAATTTCTTTCAAAACTTTCATGAACTCTCTTTTGTTTTCGCGATACATATACTGTGCTACATTATTTATATTACTTCCTGTACGATTCAAATATGGCTGAGGTGCCGCAGTTTGTAATGTTCTTGCCGCATCCGGAGAAAAATAACACAAATACCAGCTTTTAAGGAAATTAAGAAATTTTTCAATTCGTTCATACTGTTTCATAGCTCCCAGTGTGACAATCCCTAATTTCCGTATATCTGCCAATTCAACTTCTACTTTTTTCCCTTTGACGGTTCTTCCATTTTCATCTGCCCCACCTTCCTTACCTTCATAAGCATATCCTCTTCCGTTTTGCAAAAATAAAAACGATAATGGCCATCCTCTTTTTTCTACTCTTTGTCGCAATCTTTCTTCTTTCACATATGGTCTTCCCATAATATCTTCATCTATTTCTAACTCATAAGTAATCGGACGGGTATTACTACTTTCGCGATAGTATAATTCAAATTTGACAGGCTCCTTAACCCCTTGGGATCTTATCTGTGTAAATCCACCACGATTTTTTACATCGCAAGCCGCTTCAACACCAACTTCCATACAATCAGCTAGAAAACCAAAAGCATCAGCCAGGGTGCTTTTTCCATTTCCACTCGGTCCTATAATAACAGTTACATTATTTAACGCGGCATCCTTTTGATTTGATAATGTTTTTCCCATTACAATATCTTTTAATGGTCCAAAATTTTTAATTCTCACACCTTCTATTTTTCCCATCTTTTACCTCCGTTCAAGTATATATTTAAGCAAAATTATTTTT
Organism: uncultured Dorea sp.; assembly: GCA_900550865.1. Classification (GTDB taxonomy): domain Bacteria; phylum Bacillota; class Clostridia; order Lachnospirales; family Lachnospiraceae; genus Dorea_A. Next base: position 33,077 of record URTM01000010.1, read on the forward strand.
TAGTATTCTTTCTCACCGGCTTCTTATAAAACTGTGCTGCCTTATCATAGCACGCCCGCATCTGATACTGGTTATTCAGTCCCTTCACCGCTAATGTTCTTCTCGACACGAAGTCATCCAGCTTCTTCATATATTCATCTGATGTGATATCTCCGTCTGCCACATACGTCAGACCTTTTTCCCAGCTTGCCGTAAGTTCCGGGTTCAGGAGCGGCCGGATGGAATGGTCTACGACATCGTAGATCATTTCCCCTAACATCGTCGGCGTGACGATCTGGGTCTTTTTATTCAGTGCGAGGTATTTATTATTGAATAATTTCTTCAGTATCTCGCCTCTGGTGGCACTGGTGCCGATTCCGCTTCCTTTGATCTGGGCGCGAAGTTCTTCGTCTTCGATGAGCTGTCCTGCATTTTCCATGGCAAGGATCAGTGAACCGGAATTGTAGCGCTTCGGCGGCGAGGTCTTGCCTTCTTTGATATCCAGGGACTGCACCGGAAGGGTCATGCCTTTCTTGAGGCTCTGAATCCTGGCGAAGAAGTCTGCATCGGTGTCTTTGTCTTCGGTACTGTCTGTATTGTCGTTATTGTCGTTGTTGTTATTGTCGTTCTTCCTGCCTGGCACACCTGTAACTTTCAGATAGCCTTCTTCTGCCAGTACTTTGAAGCTTGAGAAGAAGGATTCTTCTTTGATCTTCGTCACGATCGATACTTTCTGATAGACAGCCGGTGGGTAGAAGATGCTTAAGAATCGTCTTACGATCACATCATACACCCTCTGTGACAGATTCGGAAGTCCTTTTAGTGCTCCCATGCCCTGTCCGGTCGGGATGATCGCATAGTGGTCTGTGATCTGTTTATCATTGACATATCTGGTCTTCTCTAAGCCTTTGTGGCTGCCGAATTTCACGATGTCCTGAAGATATGGCTTTGCCGGTTCATACTGCATCAGGCCGTTCAAGTTCTTGTGGATCTCTTTTGCTACTGCTGTGGACAGCACGCGGGCATCCGTTCTTGGATAGGTGACGAGTTTTTTTTCATATAGTTCCTGGATGATCCGGAGGGTCTCATCCGGGCTGATCTTGAACCGCTTGGAACATTCATTCTGGATCTCGGCCAGGTTGAATAATAACGGCGGGTTCTTCTTTTCTTTCTTTTTTTCTATGGATACGATCTGGCAGGTCAGGGGTTGGCTGGTATCTGACTCACTGTTGCTTAGGTAGCGAATCAGTTCTTCTGCCTTTTCCTTTTCTTTGAATCCATTTTCCTTATAGAGGTCGAAGGATTCGAACCATTTTGATCCTTTGACTGCCCGCCATTCGCCTTCGAATGTCGCACCTTTCTCTCCGATGGTGCTTAGGACTCTGTAGAACGGGGTCTCTACGAACTCCCGGATCTCCCGTTCTCTGCGCACGACCATGCCGAGGACGCAGGTCATAACGCGGCCTACGGATACGACGGAATATTTCGTATTCAGATAATTGGAGATGCTGTTGCCGTATTTTAATGTCAGGAGGCGGGAGAAGTTGATTCCCATCAGGTAGTCTTCTTTCGCTCTTAGGTAAGCCGATGCTGCCAGGTTGTCGTATTCTTTTAAGTCTTTTGCTTCTTTGATTCCGCGCAGGATCTCTTCTTCTGTCTGGGAGTCGATCCATACGCGGCGGCGGTTCTTGCCCTTTACGCCTGCCTGCTGTTCGACCAGGCGGTAGATGTATTCTCCTTCCCGTCCCGAGTCGGTACAGACGTAGATCGTGTCTACGTCTGCTCTGTTAAGAAGGCCCGACACGATCCGGAACTGCTTGGATACTGCCGGGATGACTTCGTACTTGAACTCCTGCGGGATAAAAGGCAGAGTCTCAAGACTCCACCTTTTTAATGCCGGATCGTATTCTTCCGGATAACTCATCGTGACCAGGTGTCCGACGCACCAGGTTACGATTGCTTCTGCTGATTCGAGATATCCGTCTTTTCTCTGTGTATTGATATGCAATGCCTTGGCAAACTCCTGCGCTACGCTGGGTTTTTCGGCAATGTATAGTGATTTTCCCATGTAATTATGTTACTCCTTGGTGAGCCGATGGGGACGGGAATTACTGGCTCTTTTCCTGTCCCTGATGGCTTTTTATTTTTTTCTGTGCCGGAGGGACAGGAAAAAAGCCAGTAATCCCCGTCCCCGTTGGTCTTCTTCGTGCAGTGCTTCTTCCATGAAGGTTGCCTGGGAATCCACAGCTTTTATGCCGCCGGTCCGTTTCATATATGTGCCGTCTTTCTGCATGATCCTTGCTTTCACGTTATCGCTTAACATAATCTTCAAGTCATGGTTGATCTGGCGTCTGATCTGCCCGTCTAATACCGGGCAGGCTACTTCTACTCTTTTTTCTGTATTTCTTGTCATCATGTCTGCGGAGCCGATATAGATCTTCTGGTCTTTTCCGGTTCCGAAGCTGAAGATACGTGGATGTTCCAGATAGCGGCCAACCACGCTCATCACTCTGACATTCTCCGTAAATCCAGGCACTCCCGGTAGTATACAGCAGATTCCGCGAACAATCAAGTCTACCCTTACTCCGGCGCAGGAGGCCTCGGATACTTTCTTTATGAAGTCCACATCTGTCACGGAGTTCATCTTCATTATGATGCGTCCTTCGCTTCCTTTTGTGATCTCTTCGTCCATCATCTGTAAGATACGGCTCTTTAAGCTGACCGGTGAGACGATCAGGTATTGATAGCTGCCCTGCAGATTGCCGATGGACATATTCTTGAAAAATTCTGCGGCGTCCTGTCCGATTCGCGGATCGGCTGTCATCAGGGACAGATCGGTATACATGGCGGCTGTCTTCTCGTTATAATTGCCGGTTCCGACCTGTGTGATATACTGGATGTCATTGCGGTTCCTGTATGTGATCAGACAGATCTTGGAATGCACTTTGTAGCCGTCGAATCCGTAGATCACACGGCATCCGGCTTCTTCCAGTCGTTCCGACCAGTCGATATTGTTCTGCTCGTCGAATCTTGCACGCAGCTCGATCAGTACGGTGACTTCTTTGCCATTTTCCGCAGCTGCGCACAGGTATTCCACCAGTCTTGCCTTCTTCGCCAGGCGGTAGATGGTGATCTTGATCGTCATTACATTCGGGTCTGCCGCGGCATCTTTGATCAGCTTTAGGAATGGATCCATGCTTTCGTATGGGTAGAACAACAGGATATCATTCTTTTTCACCTGTTTTAACATGTTGCCATCCTGTACATGTGCGGATTTTTGCGGGGAAAACGGCTCGTAGACCAGTGCTTTCTTCATGGACTCCGGAAGATTTCCTGCGATTGAGAACATGTAATCCAGTTTCATCGGCATCTTCGTGCGGAAGATCTGCTCCGGTGTGATCTTGAATTTCTTACAGAAGTATTCCTGCATTTCCGGTGACAGTTTTTCCGCTGTTTCTAATCTTACAACTGCCATTCTTCGGCGTTTGTGCAGGGTACTCTGCATGAGCTTCCGGAAGTCATCGGTAACCTCCAGTGCTTCATCGTCCGGAGATACGTCTGCATTTCTTGTCACACAGATGTAGTTCGTGTCAGATACTTCGTACTGGTCAAATACCAGATCCAGGTATTCCATGATGACTTTTTCCATGCGGATGTAACGGATGTCATGTCCCGGAAGCATCAGGATATCGGATACATAGGTTGGAACCGGTACGATTCCGAGGATCTGCTCTTTTTCTTTGTCGTCTTTGGTCTTCTTGCTATTGATATGCTTCAGATTGGCTGTTACGTAGATATCTTTATTCATAAGGTGCGGGAACGGGTGGCTGCTGTCTACGATCTGCGGTGACAGTACCGGCAGGATCTGCTCTTTGAAACATTTCTTTACGTATTTCTTCTCGTCTGCCTCCAGTTCTTTAAAGTCCAGTCCGCAGACCCCGTATGGAGACAGTTCTTTCTTGATCCCGGCGTAGGTCTTGTCGCGTTCTTTATATAACGGGGCAACTGCTGCGTAGATCGCATCCAGCTGCTCCTGCGGTGTCATTCCCGAGCGGCTGTCTCTGTGTCTGTCATCTGTCTGCACCATATCATAGAGGCTTCCGACACGGATCATGAAGAATTCATCCAAGTTACTGGTGAAGATGGCCACGAATTTCATACGTTCCAGCAACGGCACGCTCTTATCTCTTGCTTCTTCCAATACACGCTGATCGAATCTCAGCCAGGAAAGTTCTCGGTTCTGTGTGTAGTTTAATAGTTCTCGGTCCATAAGGTCTGCCTCCGTTTCTTGCCATGGGGACGGTGTTTTTGGCTTTTTTAATGTCCCCAATGGCACTTTGTAATCAGCGAATTTATTGTATACTTTATTATAGCAAAACCTTCTTTTATTCTCAACACTGAGATGTATTGTGTTAAGATTTGTAATCTGATTGGTAATCTGATTTATAATCTGATTGGTATCGGCAGGCGGGGCCGGATATCGGTAAGCGGACCGGATTTGCTGGATGTATAATGCAAAAAAAGGCGGGAACTGCGCCTTTTTACATGTTGCAGTTCCTGCCTTTTTATTATTTTATGCTTTCACCTTATGAGTGATAAACCGGTGAGTATGAGTGTGCCACCTGGGACACTAAAAGAGCCGGTTTTCCCGTCCCCATGGCCACGCCTTACTTCGCCTGAATATATCCCTTAGCAGTAAGTGCCTCAGCGCAAAGCACAGCTCCGCCTGCTGCACCACGTACAGTGTTGTGTGACAGTCCGATGAACTTGTAATCATACATGCTGTCTTCTCTCAGACGTCCGATAGATACGCCCATACCGTTCTCGTAGTTCACGTCTGCCTTTACCTGTGGTCTGTCGTCTTCTGACAGATACTGGATGAACTGCTTTGGAGCACTTGGAAGATCTGCTTCCTGTGGGAATCCCTTGAAACTTTCCAGTTTTTCGATGAGCTGTTCTTTGGTTGGCTTCTTCTCAAAGTTAATGAACACAGCTGCTGTATGTCCGTTCAGTACAGGAACTCTTAAGCACTGGCATGTGATCTTTGGTTCTTCTGCCAGTTTGATCTCGCCGTTTTCGAGTGTTCCGAGTACACGCAGAGGTTCCTTTTCACTCTTTTCTTCTTCTCCTCCGATGTATGGGATGATGTTCTCGATCATTTCCGGCCAGTCTTTGAATGTCTTACCTGCTCCGGAGATTGCCTGGTATGTTGTTACAACAACTTCTTTTGGTCCAAACTCTTTCCATGCTGCAAGTGCCGGTGTATAGCTCTGGATAGAGCAGTTTGGCTTAACAGCGATGAATCCGCGTGTTGTTCCGAGACGTTCTTTCTGAGTCTTGATGAGGTCAAAATGTGCTGCGTTGATCTCAGGTACTACCATCGGTACATCTTTTGTCCAGCGGTGTGCGCTGTTGTTTGATACAACCGGTGTCTCTGTCTTTGCATATGCTTCTTCGATCGCTTTGATCTCGTCTTTTGTCATGTCTACTGCGCTGAATACAAAATCTACGGTAGAAGCTACTTCTTCTACTTCATTTACATTCTTTACGATCAGTTTCTTAACACCTTCCGGCATTGGTGTATCCATTTTCCAACGTCCGCCGACTGCCTCTTCGTATGTCTTTCCTGCTGAACGCGGGCTTGCTGCTACTGTTACTACTTCGAACCAAGGGTGATTTTCAAGCAATGAGATAAAACGCTGTCCAACCATTCCTGTTGCTCCTAAAATACCTACTCTTAATTTCTTCTCCATCTTCTTTTCTCTCCCTTTCTTTGGTTTTTTTACTATCCTTTATTCATATTCGTATTCGTATTATTCAGCAATATATTAAATCATATATCCAGCCATGTATTCCTTATAAGCTGCGATCGACTTCGCCATTGCATCTTTTCCAGGTGCTCCGATCGTGATACGCTTATTCACACATGTCTCAAGATCAATTGCTTCATATATGTCTTCTTCGAATACCGGTGAGATCTTCTTGTACTCTTCCAGCGGAAGTGCATCTAATGGGATTTTCTTCTCGATACAGGTCAGCACCAGTTTTCCTACGATGCCGTGTGCATCTCTGAATGGTACACCGTGATTTACCAGATAATCTGCCGCATCTGTTGCGTTGGTGAATCCATGTTTTGCACTTTCTTCCATGCGGTCTTTGTTGAACTGCATGGTCTTTAACATGCCGGCAAATAATGTGATGCATCCTTTTGCGGTATCCATAGCATCGAATGCCCATTCTTTGTCTTCCTGCATATCTTTGTTGTATGCAAGCGGGATCCCTTTCATCGTGGTAAGGAGTGCATTGAGCGCGCCGTATACACGTCCTGTCTTACCTCTTACGAGTTCTGCGATATCCGGATTCTTCTTCTGCGGCATGATACTGCTTCCGGTGCTGTATGCGTCATCGATCTCCACAAACTGGTATTCATTCGAATTCCAGATGATGACTTCCTCACAGAATCTGCTCAGGTGCATCATGATGATGCTGAGTGCCGACAACAATTCTAATAAGTAATCTCTGTCGGATACCCCGTCCATACTGTTCAGTGTCGGTCCGTCGAATCCGAGTAATTCTGCTGTGTACTCTCGGTCCAGCGGATAGGTTGTCCCCGCAAGTGCTCCGGAACCGAGCGGACAGGTATTCATACGCTTTGCGATGTCTTTCAGTCTCTCGTGGTCTCTGCGGAACATTTCAAAATATGCTCCCATGTGGTGTGCCAGTGTGATCGGCTGCGCTTTCTGAAGGTGTGTGAATCCAGGCATATATGTCTCGACATTTTCCTCCATCACGTGAAGGATCACTTCCAGAAGTTCTTTTACCTGGGCGTCGATCTCGTGGATCTCGTCTCTGGTAAAAAGCTTCATATCTAATGCAACCTGGTCATTTCTGCTTCGTCCGGTGTGAAGTTTCTTTCCCGGATCGCCGATGCGGTCGATCAGTGTTGCTTCCACAAAGCTGTGGATGTCTTCATATTTATCTGATATTTCTAATTTTCCTGATTCTACATCTTCCAGGATGCCATTCAGTCCGTCTGTGATCTGTTCTTTTTCTTCTTCCGTTAAGATTCCCTGCTTTGCAAGCATTGCTACATGTGCAAGACTGCCTTTGATATCCTGCTTATAGAATCTTTTGTCAAATGTAATGGAAGCGTTGAAATTATATACTAACTGGTCTGTTTCTTTTGTGAAACGGCCTCCCCATAACTGTGCCATATGGATTTCTTCCTTTCATTTTTAAGTTTACTGTTTCCGATTTTAACACATTTCCGCATAAAAGCAAATATTATTGCAGAAATTTACATATTTATTCACTCTAAAACGTGATTTTTTTCTTAATCCATGCAATTTTCCAATTCTATTTATGCATTTTTACTGTTCTTTTCCTGCCTGCTGTTCTTCCAGACGCTGGCGCATGGAGAACTCACAGCCACAGTAGTCCTGCCGGTAAAGCCCGTACTGTGCGGACAATTCTACGGACCGCTTATATCCGTTCTTCTTTTTGAAATCTGACGTCAGATATGCCACGCCATACTCTTCTGCAAGTTTTAATCCTATCTCATTCAATTTTGCTGCATTCTTAAGCGGGCTGATGCTGAGCGTCGTTGTGAAGTAGTCATATCCTCCGGCTTTTGCAATCTCTGCCGTCTCTCTTAAGCGGAGCTCATAGCATTGGAAGCAGCGCACGCCGCCTTCTTTTACTTCTTCCAGTCCTTTTGCCATCGCATAGAATTTCTCTTTATCATAGCTACCTGCAATGAACTGCACCGGATATTTCGTCCGCATCTCCCCGATCAGTGTCTGCTGTTCGATGATGCGCTTGCTGTATTCGCTCTCCGGGTAAATGTTCGGGTTGTAATAAAGTACCGTGATCCTGAAATAATTGCTTAAGTATTCCAGCACATAACTGCTGCACGGGGCGCAGCAGCTGTGAAGCAGAAGCGTCGGGACTTTTTCTTCTTTTTGCAGATTGGAGATTAATTTATCCAGTTCTTTTTGATAATTTATTTTTTGTAACATGTAGCGACCTCTCTTGGTGTGTAAATGTCTTTCTGGCATTTCCTTATCAGCATTTTACCACACACATCACATTTATTCACCTGTTTTCTGTCTGCGGCATATCTTACTTATATAGGTTATTCTTATATAGGTTATTTTTCTCTTGTAGGAGGTCTTCTATGGAACCGGTTCGGGAACAGATATTAAATCTACAGCACATTTCTTACACGTATCATACTCTGCAAGGAGAGACCCTGGCTCTGTCTGATATCTCATTTTCGTTAAAAAAAGGCGAATTTGCCGCCATTGTGGGGCCTTCCGGGTGTGGCAAATCCACACTGCTTTCGCTGATCTGCGGACTGCTGCCATGTACAGAGGGGCAGATTAAGATCAACGGAAAGCCTTTGAAAGAGAGCACGACAAATGTCGGCTATATGTTACAGCACGATGAACTCTTTGAATGGCGCACGATTTATAATAATGTAATCCTCGGACTGGAAGTCCAGCACGCACTGACAGCACGTACAAAGCAACGGGCACATGAACTTCTTGACATCTACGGACTCGGTGACTTTAAGAATGCAAGGCCTTCGGAGTTGTCCGGCGGGATGCGGCAGCGTGCTGCCCTCATCCGCACACTCGTTCTGGAGCCAGAGCTTCTTCTTCTGGATGAACCTTTTTCCGCCCTGGACTATCAGACCAGGCTTCAGGTTGGCGATGACATCGGGCAGATCATCCGGAATGAAGGAAAATCTGCACTTCTGGTCACGCACGATCTGTCGGAAGCGATTTCTCTTGCCGACCGTGTGATCGTGCTTTCCAGCCGGCCGGCAACGATCCGACAGACAATTCCGCTTATCTTCCGCCTGGAGCATGATACTCCGCTGAAGCGCAGGAGTACGCCGGAATTCAAGAATTATTTTAATCTGATATGGAAGGAGCTGAATGACAATGACAAGACGCAGGAACCACCGGTTTTCTCAGAAACCGACAACTGATCCGACAGCCACTGTAAGTTTCGCGCAGCGCACCTTTTTGCGCCGTTACCGGATGCACCGGAGATTCGTCAGCATTTCCCGTATTCTTCTTCTCGTGATTTTTCTGACTGTCTGGGAATTTACTTCCTCTCATCAGATCATCGATTCATTTATCTTCAGCAGTCCGTCCAGGATCGCACGGTGTTTTTTCGCCATGGCTGCCGACCGTAGCATTTTCCGGCATCTGGGTGTTACATTATACGAGACTCTCGTCAGTTTCTTTCTTGTGACGTTCTTCAGTGTCCTGGCTGCCGTGCTTCTGTGGTTCAGTAAGAAGCTTTCGGAGATATTGGAACCCTATCTGGTCGTCCTGAACAGCCTTCCGAAGTCCGCGCTCGCCCCGCTCCTTATCGTATGGCTCGGTGCCACACGCACCACGATCATCGTCGCCGGGATGTCGGTGGCAATCTTCGGAAGCATTCTGAACCTCTATACCAGTTTTATGTCTACTGACCCGGGTAAGATGACATTGATCCATACGCTCGGAGGAAAGCGAAGAGACGTCCTGACCAAGGTTGTACTCCCCAGTTCCATACCTGCGATCCTGAGTAATATGAAGGTAAATATCGGACTGTGTCTGGTGGGGGTTGTGATCGGTGAATTTCTGGCGGCCCGTGAAGGGCTGGGATACCTGATCATCTACTCCAGCCAGATTTTCCAGATGAATATCCTGCTTATGAGCATTGTATTACTATGTATCATGGCGATGGGATTGTATGCGGTGGTGAGCCATTGGAGTCTCAACAAATAGAAGTCCATATTTTCACTCCAATAATTCCAGCTGCAAGAAATGGACCAAGAGCAAAATTGTCCTTTCGTCTCATTTTCCCGAGTAGAAGCATAATGCCTGCAAAAATTCCACTAAGAAAGATTCCAAGAACTGCTGAAAGAAGAATATCCTGATACCCGAGTAAAAGACCGGAGGCCCACATCAGTTTGATGTCTCCGCCTCCGAAACCTCCTTTTAATATTACAGTCAGAAACAGCATTGGAAGCGCTATGATCACTGCCCCCAGAATACGACTACTGCATTTCACACCTGTTCCCGCCAATAATTCTATACCTACAAGCAGGCAAATCACCATATTCGTCCATGGTTCAATTCTGCATTCTTTAAAATCAGTATAGATAATCCGACACAAAATTAAAAAATATACCGTTACAATTCCCCATTCTAAATATTTCAAATACATCCTCCTTTTAATAGCTTCCCCAAAAATTCTAGTAACACTTCTTACACGCTTCCAGTCCCTGGGCTTTAGCTTCTGCTTCCGTCTCCTGCTTCGCCGTGTCCGGATTCATTCTGCCGCAATGGTTCGTCTTATGATATTTGGAACCGGTGGCCGAAACCCATACTTTCTCTCCTTCCGCCGCCTGTGATGCAGCCGATTGTCCAGCCTGTCCCTGCACGCTCTGCGCTTCTGTCTGCTGTACCTGCGTCCCCTGATCCGCCGCGTCTCCCGGCGTATAATCATTACACGGCGATGCGCTCCAGCTCAGATCCGTCCCGTTACTGGTCACGGTAACGGTTCCCTGCTTATCCGTTCTGTATACCTGGATCTCCATACTCTTTAATTTATCCATGGTATCTTTATCCGGGTGGCCGTATTTATTATCTGCCCCGCAGCTTATCACCGCATACTCCGGAACCGTCTTCTGTAAGAAATCCCAGGACGTTGCTGTCGCCGATCCGTGATGTCCGGGAACCAGCACATCACAGCTTAAGTCTATCCCGGAACTGCACATCCTTTCTTCACTTTCATGCTCGGCATCCCCGGTAAATACAAAGCTGTTTTCACCATTGGTAAGTTTGATCGCTACTGAGTTATTATTGCTTCCGTTTTTCTCGATAACCGCCGGTGCAAGGATCTCAAAGGATCCGCTTCCGAATTCATACGTCTTTCCGACCGCCGGATGCTTCATCTTCAGTCCGTCAGCCTTTACCGCTTTCACAAAAGATTTATATAATTTGCTTGTGTGGATATAGTTGCTGGATATGACGTTCTTCACGTCGAATACGTTCAGGCATCCGATCAGTCCCGCCATATGGTCTGCATCATAGTGGCTGCTGATCAGATAATCAATCTCTGTCACTCCCTGTTCTTTCAGATAGGCCACGACGAATCTCGATGTCTTTTTGTCACCGCCGTCATAGATCATCGTCTTTCCTTCCGACTGTACCAGAATGGACAGCCCCTGACCTACATCCAGAAAATGTACTTTCATCTCTCCTGTCTGCGCTCCTGCAGTGTTCCCGGCTGCCTGCGCCGGAATCTTCATTCCCACACCTGCCATTGCAAATACCAAAAGGACCGGAAGCAGCAGGGACAGCATTCTCTGTCTCCATGTTTTCTTTAATACTTGTATCATTTTATCTTTCCCCTTTCACACCCACATTGCTATTATACACAAAATCTCCTGCTATTTCACATCATTTCATATCCTGTTTAATATTTCAAAAAAACACTTGCAAATCTGGGAAAATGCAGTATAATTATATTCGTGGCTGTCACAGACACATGCTGGAATAGCTCAGTCGGTAGAGCACTTCACTCGTAATGAAGGGGTCGTCGGTTCAAGTCCGATTTCCAGCTTCAAAAAAAGGAATCCTTTGATCAGGATTCCTTTTTTGTTGTTATCCACAACACCTCTTATATTTCTTATTCTTTTACACCGCCAAGCGTCACACCTGCAACAATATATTTGGAAAGCAGGATATATACGATAATGATCGGCACGATCGCAATTGCTACCAGCATATATACTTTACCCATATCGAACTTCAGGAAGTCTGCACTTCGAAGAGATGCGATCAGGATCGGAAGCGTCTTCTTCTCATTGCTGCTTAAGATCAGTCCCGGCAGGAAGTAGTTGTTCCATGCCTGAACGAATGTGAAGATCGCCTGTACTGCCATCGCCGGTTTCATGATCGGAATTACAATCTTGTTAAATGTATGGAATTCTCCGCTTCCGTCAATCCTTGCTGCTTCGATCAGTTCCAGCGGAAGTGATGACTGCATGTAACTGTACATGAAGTAGAATACCGCCGGTGCCGCGATCGATGGGAGGAACAACGGAACCAGACTGTCCATTAAGTCCATCTTGGTGATCAGGTTTACAAAGCCAAGTGCAGATACCTGTGTCGGCATTACCAGAATCAGCAGGATGAATAAAAATGCTGGTTTCCTTAATTTGAAATCATAAGCATATAACCCATAAGCGGTCATTGCAGAGAAATATGTAGACAGTGCTGCCGTGCATACGGACACGATCAGACTGTTCTTAATTCCCGAAAGTACCGGGATGTTGGCATCATTCAGAACCGCTTTCAGATTCCGCATCAGATATTTTCCCGGAATGAACGAGAATCCTTTCTGGATCTGGAAATGATTCCTTGTCGCATTGACCAGCAATACATAGAAGAAGAACAGGCACAGGAAGGAAAGTATGATCAATACAGCATAGGCAATCGTCGTTCTTCCTTTATGAACTCTGTTATTTCCATTCGTTTTCTTTCCAGCCATGTTATTTTCCTCCCTTCTTGTGATGATGTTTCTTCTTCTCATCTTCCTGATTCAATGTGAAGTAGACACCTACACACAGAATTGCACAGATGATGAACAATACTACAGATATCGCACCTGCTGCTCCATAGTTCTTACTATATAAATGGTTATTCAGATACATGATAACGGTTGTCGCTGTACGGTTCGGGCTTCCCTTTCCATTCGTCAGGATTTGTGGAATATCGAACATCTGCAGACCTCCAATCATGGATGTGATCAGTACATATACCAGGATCGGTCTGATCAGTGGAAGTGTGATTTTAAAGAATGTCTGTCTGTGATCTGCACCGTCAAGCTCTGCTGCTTCGAACATCGCCGGACTGATTCCCATGACTGCTGCCATCAGAAGGATCGTCGTATTACCGAACCACATCAGGAAGTTCATCAGTCCTACCAGACCTCTCGTTCCCGCAACCGTTGACAGGAACCGGATCGGTGTATGTATCACACCCATAGATTTCAGCAATCCATTTACCGGACCGTTCACAGAGAACAGGGCGAAGAACAGCATTGCGAATGCACTTGCCATGATCAGGTTCGGAAGATAGATCACAACTTTGAAAAATGTCTTTCCCTTGATCCGTAGTCTTACATCTGTAAACCATGCCGCCAGAACCAGTGATACAATAATCTGTGGAATAAATCCGATCAGCCACATGACAATCGTATTACCGATGTATTTCGGCAGGTCCGCTGACAGAAGCTCCTGATAATTCTTAAGTCCTACGAAATTCGGTCCTACTACGGTAAGTCCGTCTCTGTAATATTCGAAAAAACTATAATAGAACGTGGATACCAACGGTACCAGCTGGAACACCAGGAACACCAGGAAAAACGGCAAGATGAAGAGGTATCCCCATTTTGCGTAACTTACTTTCTTTTTCGTTGCTGTTGCCTTCATGTGCATCCTCCTTTCTTGCCGTATATGATATATAAATCTTCTTTACCTTTACGTCCTTAAGCAAAACAGAGTGGGCGATGCCCACCCTGTCCGGTCTTACTGTTAGTTAGATGGCCACTCAACTTTTTCCAGATTTGGATAAAGCTCTGTGATTGCCTTCTCAAAGTTCTTCTTAGCAGTATCTTCGTCAACTTTGCCGTCGAAGTAATCTTTGAATGCAGCCTGAATCTTTTCGTTACATCCCTGATCATACTTGCCTGCATTGCTCATATCGATCTTTTCAGCCTGTTCTGCGAAAAGTTTGATGTGGTTCTGTCCACCGAGGAATGCTGAGCCATAATCCGGATCGTCAGCGATCTCTTTCATAGCTGATTTGTTATTTGTATAATCTTCTGTATCCAGTGTGATCTGTTTCATGATATCTTTGTCACATGTCAGTTTCTTCATGATATCAGCAACTTCGTCTTTGTTGTCTGTTCCTGTTGCTGCACAGATCCATGTTCCGCCCCAGTAATATGGTTCCGGTCCCTGGCACACTGCGTAATCACCATAGATACCATTTCCGACTTCTTTCTTTCCGTCAGGATCTGCAAGGGAGTTGCCAAGAAGTGTGAAGTTGATTCCCCATGTTGAATAGAAGAATCCGAATACCTTTCCTTCTGGTCCCTGATCTTTTGCCCATGCGTCATCCCACAGAGATGTCTTATTGTTGTAACCTTTATCTGTAAATGTCTTGGTCTGGTCTACCCATTTCATAATGTTCTCATCAACTTTTACTGTCTTGCCATCTACCCAAGGAGCAGCTACGTTGTTTGAGAATGTACGGTATGCATCGTCATATCCGGATAACATCTTGTATCCTTTTTCATTTGCCTTTTCAGCAACTGCGTTGAACTTATCCCAGTCAGCAACTGCTGCCTGTACCTGTTCCGGATCGTCTGTTCCGAGAACATCTTTGGCGATGGAACGACGGTATGCGAACAGTCCAGGTGTTGCCTGCCATGTCGTACCTTTCTGTGTTCCGTCTACAGTTACGATATCTTTTGTATACTGATACTGTTCTGACAGATCATCGTCTGTAAGTCCGATATCCTTGATATCCATCGTGTAATCAGAATCTACATACTTTAATGCGTAGTCTGCTTCAATCAGGAATATATCGATCTTATCATCTGCAGATGCTTTCTCCTGATTCAGGAGAGCTTCATCCAGTTTGTTCTGATAGTTGTTATTCTCATTTGGATTGATCGTCCATTTTACAACGGTTCCGTCCTTTAATGTTGTTGTGGACTTATCCTTTGCAACTTTCTCCACTTCCGGATAGTAATCATTGAATCTGCTCTGGAATTCATCGTTCCAGCACCAGATGTTCAAGGTCTTACCGGCATCGCCCGAATCGTCTTTTTTCGAACTGTCGCTTCCGCCACTGCTGCCTCCGCATCCTGCAAGAGAAAGTGCCATGATTGATGCCAATGACATACTAATGAGTTTTTTCGTTCTTTTTTTCATAAAGATGTACCTCCCTTTCAAATTTGTTTTACACTTTTTCCTTCTATCAGCCGTCCTGTTACCATTATCTTCTCCGGTATGCTGGTCTTTGGATTCTCAATTACATCCACCAGTCTTCTTGCCGATTCTCTTCCGATCGCTTCTGCATCCTGATAATAAGTTGTCAGCTTCGGCCGCAACACTTCAGATAATGTAATTCCGTCATATCCTGTCACACTTACATCATCCGGAATGGAAAGCCCCATTCTTTCTAACTGATTCATCCCTCCAATATAAGAAAAATCATCCGGATACATGATCGCCGTCGGCGGGTCGTCAAGCTGCATCAGATATTCTGTCGCCTTTGCGCTGGATTTCGGATCATGATACACCGCTTTTATAACATATTCTTCCGGAACCTCTATTCCGTTCTGTTCACATCCCCTGTAGAATCCGAGCAGTCTCTTTTCTGTAACGGATGTATGCTCTCCATGGATGAATGCGATCTTGCGATGTCCCTTTCCTGCCAGATAATTCACCAGACTGTATGTGCCGTCAACATTATCCGACATGACACAGTTCAGATTATCCGCTGCGAAATCAATAGTAACAGTCGGGATGTCACTCCTCATCAGTTCGACAACTCCCGGATTATAAAAATCTACGCTTGCTATTACCACTCCGTCACACTTGCGGTACCGGCAATGTTCGGCAAACGATATCTTTTCACCTCCTATGTTCTGGCTGATAAATGTTATATCATACCCAAGCCGTTCTGCTTCTTCCTTCGTGCTGTTTAAGATCGCCGAGAAGTATTCATGTGTCAGTCCACACATGGTATCATCTACGAACAGTACTCCGATATTATGTGAAATATTCGTCTTCAACTGTCTTGCTGCTGCATTCGGCATATAGTGCATCTCCTGTGCCGTCCGCTTTACCAGTTCTATTGTCTCTTTACTGATATCTTCATAACCATTCAGTGCTTTGCTGACGGTAGCCGGTGACACGTTGCAGCGCTTCGATATATCTTTGATCGTTACCATGCATTTCCTCCTTTCCCGGTTTTTCGAACGTCCCGAATACGTTTTCGTAGTTTTATAATAAATCGTCTACGCAACTTCGTCAATACTTTTAAATTCACAATTTATTCGCATTTTTCTTGTGTATTTTGTACAAAGCTTACTTTTATACCATTATTTTTATTTACATTTTGACAATGACACTCTTATAATAAAAATAGATTACGAAATCGTGTTCGGAATATTTTTATCAGAAGGGGGCTATTATATGAAATTCGGTTACTTCGATGATGTCAACAAAGAATACGTCATCACCACACCTAAGACACCGCTGCCTTGGATCAATTATCTTGGTACTCAGGACTTTTTCAGCCTGATATCCAATACTGCCGGCGGCTATTCATTCTATAAAGATGCCAAGCTTCTCCGGCTGACGCGCTACCGTTATAACAACAGTCCGATGGATCAGAACGGCCGCTATTACTATATCAAAGAAAGAGATACCATCTGGAATCCCGGATGGCAGCCGGTCCAGACACCGTTAGATTCTTACCAGTGCCGCCACGGACTCGGATATACCGTCTTTGAAAGTTCAAAGAACAGCCTGTATGCGAAGCTTCTTGCTTTCGTTCCCGTCCATGACAACTGTGAGATCAATCTTCTTACACTGACCAATTATACGGATGAGGAAAAGGAATTCGATCTTTTCAGCTATATTGAATTCTGTCTCTGGAATGCAGCGGACGATTCTTCGAACTTCCAGAGAAATTTTTCTACAGGTGAAGTAGAGGTTGCCGGAAGTACCATTTATCACAAGACGGAATACCGGGAACGCCGTAATCACTATGCGGTATATTCGGTCAATCATCCGGTCAACGGATTTGATACTTCCAGAGATGCCTTTATCGGACTGTATAACAGTCCTGCTGATCCGCAGGCAGTCAGAAACGGCTCCTGCTCCGACAGCATTGCACATGGATGGGCTCCTGTTGCAAGCCACCATATCCACCTGAAGCTAAGACCCGGCGATTCGGTATCTCTGGTCTTTGTCCTGGGATATTGTGAGAATCCAAAGGATAAAAAGTTCAGTGCACCTGGCGTCATCAATAAAGAACCTGCCGACAGACTGCTTGCCAGATACCAGACAACGGAGCAGGTAATGAACGCATTTCAGGAATTGAAAGATTACTGGACAACGCTTCTGTCCGCCTATACGGTTCAGACCGAAGATGTCAGACTGAACCGTATGGTGAATATATGGAACCAGTATCAGTGTATGGTTACATTTAACATGAGCCGCAGTGCAAGCTACTACGAGAGCGGACTGGGACGCGGGATGGGATTCCGCGATTCCTGTCAGGATCTGCTCGGCTTTGTCCATCTGATCCCGGAACGCGCCCGCCAGCGTATCCTGGATATTGCAGCCACGCAATTTCCTGACGGAAGTGCTTACCACCAGTATCAGCCGCTCACCAAGCGCGGTAACATGGATGTCGGAAGCGGGTTCAACGATGATCCTTTGTGGCTGATTGCGGGAACAGCTGCTTATCTGCGCGAGACAGGAGATTTTTCTATCCTTGAGGAACCTTGTACATTCGATAATGATGCAGATAACACGGCTCCTTTGATGGAACATCTAAGACGGAGTTTTCAGTATACCGCAACCCACAAAGGTCCTCACGGACTGCCGCTCATCGGACGGGCAGACTGGAATGACTGTCTGAATCTGAACTGCTTTTCTGAAGAGCCGGGTGAGAGTTTCCAGACAACCGGACCAAACGACGGACCGGTAGCCGAAAGTGTATTCATTGCCGGTATGTTCGTAAAATACGGACGGGAATATGCAGAGATCTGTGATGCACTCCACCTGGACGATGAGCGGGATGCTGTATTAAAAGAAGTGGCCGCTATGGAGGAGACTGTTATGGATGCCGGCTGGGACGGGGACTGGTTCCTGCGTGCTTATGATGCCATGTCCAATCCGGTCGGAAGCAAGGTCTGCGAAGAAGGCCAGATCTTTATCGAACCACAGGGAATGTGTGTGATGGCCGGAATCGGTACGGATGTTACGGAAGACGGAAGTCCATCTGCTGCTGCCCGTGCGCTCAGAAGTGTGGAAGAACGCCTGGATACCAGATATGGCATTATCCTGCAGACTCCTGCTTATACAACCTATCATGTTGAACTCGGAGAGATCTCTTCTTACCCGCCGGGATATAAGGAGAATGCCGGAATCTTCTGCCATAACAATCCATGGATCAGCTGTGCCGAGACTGTTCTCGGTCATGGAAACCGGGCTTTCGAGGTCTTCAAAAAGACATGTCCTGCTTATTTGGAAGATCAAAGTGAGATCCGCAGGACCGAGCCGTATGTCTACTGTCAGATGATGGCCGGCCGGGATGCTCCGACTCACGGAGAAGGCAAGAACAGCTGGCTTACCGGAACAGCTGCCTGGACATTTACCTGTATCAGCCAGTATATTCTCGGTATCCAGCCGACTTTACAGGGACTGCGTATCAATCCATGTATCCCGTCTGACTGGAACGGCTATACCTGCCGCCGTACTTACCGTGGTATCTCTTACGATATTACGATTGATAACAGTGCACATGTAGAGTCCGGAGTCGCATCTGTCACGGTTGACGGGCAGCCGGTAACAGGAACTGTTATTCCGTTCGATGCCGCTAAGAAGACCTGTAAGGTAGAGGTTGTCTTAGGATAATTACAAAATGCGCCATACAATACAGAAGCAGATCTGCTTCCTGTATTGTATGGCGCATTTTTTATGCGTTTCTATATGTTTCTATGCTTTTTCCTGCATATGCACAGTCATCTGTGGATAAGGGATTTCGATTCCATTCTCATCCAGTGAAAGCTTGATCTCTTCCAGAAGCCTCCATCTTGTTGTCCAGTATTCCTCATTCTTCACCCATGCGCGGATTCCAAGCACTACCGCATTGTCTGCCAGTTCATGAACGAACACATTGATCTGCTCATTCTTGATAATGCATTCATCTTTTGCCAGCAGTTCCTCAATCACATTTTTCGCCTGCCGGATGTCTGCGTCATAAGAGATACCTACCCGCAGGTCAAGTTGCCTTTCATCTTTTGCCGTTGCATTGGTAATACTGTTATTGGTCAGCATTCCATTCGGGATTACGATCGTCTTATTATCGATCGTACTGAGTTTGGTATAGAAGATCTGGATCTCTTTTACGGTTCCTTCTTTTCCGTTGGTATCTTCGATAATATAATCTCCGACTACGAATGGTTTTAATAAAAGGATCAGGACTCCGCCTGCAAAGTTCGAAAGGCTTCCCTGTAATGCAAGACCGATCGCCACACCACCGGATGCCAGCACTGCCGCTACGGACGTTGTATCGAATCCAAGGCTGGAGATCAGACTGAAGACGAGCAGGGCATACAGTCCATATTTTAGTAGGGAATCTACGAACTGCTCCACTCCCTTGTCCGCACCGGAACGTTCAAATGAACGTCTGACAATCTTCCGGATCCACCGGATCACCAGCCGGCCGATAAAGAATGCCACCAGTGCCGCCAGTACTTCCAGTCCAAATGTGATCAGTCCCGGTATGCTGTCCTGTACATATTGTGTCAGCTGATTGACCTGTTTGACCGCTTCCTGGGTCGCATCGGTTACTTCCTGCGTCGTATCTGCAATTGTTGTATCTGTCATATGTTATACTCCTCTTGTTGTCATCTGTTTCAGCGCAAGAAATGCGCTTACATTTCCCCTTTTATCTCCGGTAGTCCTGTGCGAGAACAGAATGTCAGGATTGCAGTGTGTGCATACATTGGTCACTGCAATATGCTCTTCTACAATCCCCGCCTCTCTGAAGATCAGCTCATTGGCTCTCCAGAGATTCAACTGGTATTTTCCATTCTCTTTTTTATAAAACAGTTCCGGCCAGTACTCTTCATCAAAACTTTTCCGGAATTCCTGTATCACATCTTCACTCACTTCATAACAGTCCTGACAGATAGATGGGCCGATTGCTGCCAGGATGTCTTTCGGATCAGAGCCATACGTCTTCTGCATCAGCTCTACCGTAACTTTTCCCATCTTACCAACTGTTCCACGCCACCCGGAATGCGAAAGTCCGATCGCCTTCTTCACCGGATCTACAAAATACAGCGGAACACAGTCTGCGTAGAACGTGACCAGACAAATTCCCGGCACATTCGTGATCATTCCATCCGTTTCCCGAAAGCGCTTTCCTTTATCCTCTGCCTTTACCACAGCCACATTGGTTGTGTGTGTCTGATTGGTAAATGTCATATCTTCCGGCTGTACACCAAGTGCGCCTGCGATCCTTCTCTGGTTTTCTTTTACATCTTCCGGATCATCACCTCTGGTCGTGCTGATATTCATCGTTGCCCAGCACCCCTTACTGACACCGCCAAGTCTGGTCGAGAAACCGTGATTTACAATTCCTGTCTTTTCCAGCATCGGATAACTTAAGAACGGAACTCCGTTCACTTCTTTTTCATCAAATATGTGTTCTTGATTTTTGTAATGTAAACCCAGACTCATGCCGTATTTCATCCTTTCTGTTTCAGATATACTTTTTCAGATATGTTTATTCCGCATAATCAAATGCGTTCCGGTAAAGGATCACCGTATCCTTCTCTATACTGACCACATCAAACCGGCATGGCACTTCATCGATTCCATTTACCGTCATATAATAAAGCGCACTTTTGGAAATGACCCGTTGTTTTGCCGGATTCACCGCCTCAGACGGATGTCCTTTTTCATCCGAAGCACGGTATTTTACCTCACAGAAGACCAGGTATTCCGCGTCTTTTGCTATGATATCAATCTCTCCGGTCTTACACCGGTAGTTATACTCCAGGATCTCATACCCTTCTTGTTCCAGATATTCCCCTGCAAGCCGTTCATAATAGCTCCCGGTCTCCCGGTTATTCTTCCACTCTCTTTTTGTGTCTCCGGTCATATTCCTCCCGTCCGTCTTGTCTTCATTCACGGACCCGTCATTATTTCTTTCTGCCTGTGATCTATTTTTAGATGTATTTTTTAATAAATGTCATCCGGTGGATCGGCGATGGTCCTAATTCTTTCAGGCCTTCGATATGTTTCTTCGTGCCGTATCCTTTATTGCTCGCAAAATCATACCCCGGCATCACCGCATCATATTCCACCATCAGGCGGTCCCTTGTCACTTTGGCAATGATACTTGCCGCTGCAATGGACACGCTTTTCGCATCGCCTTTGATGATTGGCACCTGCGGGATCTCCACTCCAGGTATCGTCACAGCATCATTCAGAAGCAGATCCGGCTGCACCTTCAGATTCGTGATCGCCATCCGCATTGCTTCATACGTTGCCTGCAGGATGTTGATCTCATCAATTCTTGCCGGACTCACGATCCCGATCCCTGTTGCTACCGCGCGCTCCATGATCTCATCGTAAAGTGCTTCTCTTTTCTTTTCAGACAATTTCTTGGAATCATTCAGATACAGGATCGGATCATCTTTTGGCAGAATCACTGCACCGGCCACCACCGGACCGGCAAATGGTCCGCGTCCGACCTCGTCAATTCCACAGATATACTGACAGTCACTGTGTTCCTTTTCATAGACACTCATAGCTTCTGTCCGTTCCAGTTCTTTCTGAAGTTTTTCCTGCTGTTTTTTTCGTTTTTCTTCTTCTCTTTTATTCATGTCGGATCACTCCTATATTGTCAAATGGATAGATACGCACCCAGGCTCTGCCGATCAGGTCTTTTCTCGTCAGCACTCCCACACTTGGATCCCTGCTGTCCATACTGTGATTACGGTTATCGCCCATCACAAAGTATTCGTCTTCTCCCAGCACGACCGGCTCTGCCGCCGTCTGCGGATCTTTGATCCGTTCTCTGCCATAGATATCACTGTCCAGCTTTTCTCCATCAATATACACATATCCATCCTGAATCTGTACGGTCTCTCCCGGCATTCCGATGACACGTTTGATATAATATGTATCTTCCTCGTATTTATAAGGAAATACAATAATATCATAGCGTTTCGGATCCCGGAACCGGTAACTGATCTTATCAACGATCAGATTATCTCCATTCTGCAGAGTTGTCTCCATAGACGAGCCGCTCACCCGGGTTCTCTGTCCGACAAATGTGATGATCAGATAGGTCAGTCCGATAATGATCAGTATATACATAAGCCAGCCGCCCAGTTCACTTAAGATGCTGCTCTCTTCTTCCTCTCTCTTTGAACGTCCAGACATATTCTTTTGTCGTTTCCCTTCTTAAATTCTATACGTATCCTAGCCTTTTATATACATCTGTCTTTTCTAGTATGCATCCGGGTATTCCAGCGTCAGTCTTCCAAGACGTCCGTTCCGGAAGTCATCCATCAGAAGAACCGATGCTTTCTCTGTATCCAGTTCATTTCCACGGACAAGACAATGTCTGCTTTCGGCAATCTTTGCAATCATGCCATATGGGTCCGCATCTTCTTCTACATTATATTTGTTTTCCAGTACTCCCGGATAATTTTCATTCATGAACTTCACAAGCTCTGCTGCAAGTTCTTCTGTCTGCAGGATCTCATCTTTGATGGATCCGATAAATGCGAGTTTCAGTCCCACTGCCTGATCTTCAAATCTCGGCCACAGGATTCCCGGTGTATCCAGAAGTTCCACATTCTTATTCAGACGGATCCACTGTTTTCCCTTTGTAACACCCGGCTTATTCCCGGTCTTCGCGCAGGCTTTTCCCGCCAGTGCATTGATAAATGTTGATTTTCCGACATTCGGGATACCGACTACCATCGCTCTGACCGGACGGTTTAAGATACCGCGCTTTCTGTCTCTTTCGATCTTTTCTTTACATGCTTCCTGGATCACGCCATTGATTGATTTGATCCCGCCGCCTTTTTTGGAATTCACTTTTACAACAGAGAATCCTTTTTCGCGGAAATATTCTGACCATGCATCGTTCCATTTGTCCTCTGCCAGATCGGACTTGTTTAAAAGGATCAGCCTTGCTTTATTCTTACCCAGTTCGTCAATGTCCGGGTTTCTGCTGCTGATCGGAACTCTGGCATCAACCAGCTCTATGACCAGATCTATTAATTTGATATTCTCCTGCATCATGCGCTTTGCTTTCGTCATGTGCCCTGGATACCACTGAAAATGCATATATGTTTCTCCTCTTATTATCTTATTATTTCTATCTGATAGTTCTTTTGTTCCTGTATTATTTCACGAATCCAAAATCTTTTTTCGGTGATATCACGAACCACGCTTTTCCATAAATATAAGAACGTTTTACCGCTCCGATATCTGCACTGCGGCTGTCTTCACTATTTTCCCTGTTATCACCCATCACAAAATACTCGTCTCCACCAAGTTTTAATTTTTCTCCGGCAATTCCTGCTGTATTGATTTTTGTGGTCTTATAATCTTCTTTCAGCTTTTTTCCGTCAATATAGATCTGATTTTCCAGAATCTGTATCGTCTCTCCCGGAAGTCCTACGATCCGTTTCGCATAATAATGTGAACTCTCGTTCCCTTTTGGTTTAAAGACAATAATATCCCCGCGTTTTGGCGACGAAGCATTATATACGATACGGTTCACCAGTACTTTATCTGCATTTTTCAGCACCGGACTCATGGAATCCCCCACCGTGCTGACCTGCTGTCCCCAGTACCATACAGCGACAAATGCCACCAGACAAGTCACTGCGATCTTAAATATCCAGCTTATCACAGCTACGATTTTCTCCAGATTCAGATAAATCTTTTTCTTCGGTTTCGGAAGTTTTCCCAATACTTTCTTTTTAGCCTGACGTCTGCGGTAATTGGAACGCCGGGATTTTCTTCTTCTTTCAAAATCCAGATTACTTCTGCGTCTCATACAATCCCCTTATATACGTTTGTAACAAAAAAGGACAATTACATTATGTAGTTGTCCCTTTTCCATTCATTTTCCTGATTATTTTACTAATTCTTTTACTTTAGCTTTCTTACCAACGCGGTCTCTTAAGTAGTTCAGTTTTGCTCTTCTTACTTTACCTCTTCTTACTACTTCGATCTTCTCAACGTTTGGTGAGTGTACCGGCCAAGTCTTCTCAACACCGATTCCGTTAGAAAACTTTCTAACTGTGAATGTTTCTCTTGCTCCGCCACCCTGTCTCTTCAGGACTGTTCCTTCGAAAATCTGTACTCTTTCACGGTTTCCTTCTTTAATCTTTCCGTAAACTTTAACAGTATCTCCAACGTGGAATTCTGGTGCTACTTCTTTTAACTGAGCAGCTTCAATGTTCTTAATAATTTCGTTCATTATGTGTGACCTCCTTGTTTACTTGGATGTTCTTAATACATTCGTACCAGAGGACCATCTATTTCTTCACAACACGATATATTCTATCATACCCTGCAACAATTTACAAGGATTTTTTTCTTTTTTACATTCTTTTTCTATTTTATATCTACAGGACCTGCCACTGGCAGCTCCTTTCGAACGCTTGGTGATTTTATGCCCGTCCTTCTCGCTGCACTTCTTCGGCCAGTTTTTTCTCTTTTTCAGTAAGCTCTGCTTTTTCAAGCAGATCCGGCCGGTTCTTTGCAGTGCGGATCACGGACTGTTCGCGTCTCCATTTTTCAATATTGGCATGATGTCCGGACATCAGGATCTCCGGCACTTTCTTATCATGCCATACTTCCGGTCTGGAATACTGTGGATACTCCAGCAGGTTATCCTGAAAGCTCTCGAATTCGGCAGATACATCGTTATGAAGTACTCCCGGGACCAGTCTGGATATCGCATCGATCATGATCATCGCCGGAAGTTCTCCTCCCGTCAGGACATAATCCCCGATGGAAACATAATCTGTGACAATCTCTTCCAGCACACGTTCGTCAATTCCTTCATAATGCCCGCATAAGAATACGAGATCTTCTTCCTGCGCGAATTCTTCCGCCATGGACTGGTTGAATGTTTTCCCCTGCGGTGACAGATAGATGACTCTTGTGCGTTTTTTTTCCTTTCTTTCCTCTATCTGCTTTGCCAGTGCATCATAGCACTGATATACCGGCTCCGCCTGCATCAGCATGCCGGCACCGCCGCCATACGGATAGTCATCCACACTGTGATGCTTGTTAAATGCATAATCTCTGATATTCAGTGCCTTTATAGACAGAAGTCCCTTATTTACCGCACGGCCGATGATACTGGTATTCAGCCCGTCCATGACCATCTCCGGAAATAATGTCATAATATAAAAATTCATATACTATCCTCTTTCTAGATCAGCCCGTCCATCAGGTGGATCTTCATCTTCTGATTCTCTATATCAACATCCAGGATACATTCGCGGATTGCCGGAACCAGTACTTCTCCATGCTCTTCTGTATCGATCACATAGACATCGTTCGCACCGGTCTCCATGACATCTTTTAATGTTCCGAATGGTTCATCGTCCTCTGTCACGACCTGGATTCCGATCATATCGGCGATAAAGTATTCATCCTCTTCCAGATCCACCGCATCTTTACGTTCTACCAGAAGCGGACATCTCTTATAACGTTCAATATCGTTGATGTTGTCAATCCCTTTGAATTTCAGGATTACAAACTGTTTAAAGAATTTGACACCCTGGATCTCCAGCGGTTTTTTCTCTCTTCCGATGTCTAACAGTACATGTTTTAATGTTTTAAAACGATTCGGGTCATCTGTGGTCGGAAATACTTTTACTTCCCCGCGCACTCCGTGTGTCGAAGTGATGACACCTACCTGTAACAATTCTTCCATAGATACTCCTTTTATACATATTCCGGGCGTTTTCTTAACTGCCCTCTTTCCTAACGCATGGCGATAAGATAAACGGGACAGACCACAAGCGGGCCTGTCCCGGGACAAAATGGGAATCCCCATTACTATTCTAGTCCATGATATCTACGATAACTTTCTTATCTTCCTTTGCTGCTGCGGCTTTCACAACTGAGCGGATTGCCTTTGCAATGCGGCCCTGTTTTCCGATTACTTTACCCATGTCGGATTCAGCAACACGTACTTCCAGAACTGTCGTCTTCTTCTCTTCGCGTTCGTTTACAACAACGCTTTCTGGATCGTCGACTAATGCTTTCGCAATTACTTCAACTAATTCCTTCATAAATGCACACCTCCAGTGGCATAATTATTTTTCGATGCCTGCTGCCTTTAAGATCTTTGCAACTGCTTCTGTAGGCTGAGCTCCGTTAGCAAGCCATTTCTTAGCTGCTTCTTCGTCAACTTTGATTGCACTTGGATCACAGTTCGGATCGTATGTTCCGATCTCGTCGATGAATCTTCCGTCTCTTGGTGATCTAGAATCTGCTACGATGATTCTATAGAAAGGAGCCTTCTTCTGTCCCATTCTTCTTAATCTCATTTTTACTGCCATGTTAGTTTACCTCCGTAAATTATAATATTTTCATAGTTTATTTTTATCTATATAACGCGGGATTCGCGGTATATCATATTTAAAATGGAAATCCGAATCTGCTTTTCTTCTTTCCTGCTTTGCCAAATTGTTTCATCAGCTTTTTCATCTCATTGAACTGCTTGATCATACGGTTCACTTCGCTGATGTCCACCCCTGCACCTTTGGCAATTCTGTGCTTTCTGGATGGAGAAAGGATATCCGGATTGGCTCTTTCCGCCGGTGTCATGGAATGAATGATCGCTTCCATTCTTCCCATCTTTTTCTCGGCTTCTGCCGTCTGTTCGTCGTCTAATCCTTTCATCTTGCCGCCCATGCCTCCAAGGCCCGGCAGCATGTTCATAATATTTCCAAGACCACCCATATTCTTCATCTGTTTGATACTTTCCAGATAATCGTCAAAATCGAACTGGTTTTTCTTAAGCTTCTGGGTCATCTCTCTGGCTTTTTCTTCATCGATCTCGGCTTCTGCCTTCTCGATGAGTGACAGGACATCTCCCATTCCGAGAATTCTCGATGCCATACGATCCGGATAAAACTGTTCCAGATCTGAAAGCTTCTCTCCCATACCTACATACAGGATCGGCTTTCCGGTAACTGCCTTTACAGACAGTGCCGCACCACCTCTTGTATCACCGTCTAATTTGGTGACGATCACACCATCGATGCCGACCTTTTCATTGAACTCTTTTGCCACATTCACGGCATCCTGTCCGGTCATTGCATCAATAACGAGTATGGTCTGATGTACTTCTACTTCCTCTTTGATCTCTTCGAGCTCTGCCATCATATCTTCATCAATATGAAGTCGTCCGGCCGTATCGAGGATCACGAGGTCGTTGCCATTCTTCTGTGCATGCTCAATTGCTGCTTTAGCGATGTTCGCCGGCTTATGGTTCTCTCCCATGGAGAAGACTTCCACACCCTGTTTCTCACCATTGACCTGTAACTGCTTGATCGCAGCCGGTCTGTAGACATCACATGCAACTAACAGCGGTTTCTTACCTTTTAACTTGAACTTTCCGGCAAGCTTTGCTGTCGTGGTTGTCTTACCTGCTCCCTGAAGACCTGCCATCATGATAACCGTGATGGCCTTTCCAGGCTGAAGCTTGATCTCTGTCGTCTCGGATCCCATCAGGCTGATCAGTTCTTCATTTACGATCTTGATCACCATCTGTCCCGGGTTCAGGCCATTCATTACATCCTGACCGATCGCACGTTCCTGTACGCTCTTGATGAAGTCTTTTACTACTTTAAAGTTAACGTCCGCTGCAAGTAATGCACGCTTGATCTCTTTTAAAGCTTCTTTGACATCATCTTCTGTCAGACGTCCTTTGCTTCTCAGGTTCTTAAATACATTTTGAAGTTTCTCTGTCAAGCTGTCAAATGCCATGCTATAACTCCTCTATAATTTCATCGGATATCTTCCGGATGTCCGCAACAAGTTCTTCTGCGTTCTCCTTCTCATATCCGTCCAGCAATTCGTCAATCTGCTTTACTTTTTCTCTGATCGACACGAACTTCTCTACCAGATGAAGTTTCTCTTCGTAGCCTTTCAGTGTCTGGGAACATCTCTTTACCAGATCATGTACGCCCTGTCTGCTGATTCCTTCTTCTCTTGCGATCTCGCCGAGTGATAAATCTTCCAGAACAAACTGTTCGTACACTTCTTTCTGATGATCTGTAAGAAGTTCTCCATAAAAATCATATAATAATGCCTGTTCTAATATTTCATTCATGTCTTTCACCTGTGATATCATATAACACTTCCGGACAGGTGTCAAGTATTTTTTCTTTACACCTTCATTTTTTCAAAATAAAATTGATTTCCCCGTGACTTTGTCGTAATATATCTGATGGAAGATATTGCCGGCTGCAGTATCTTCTAATCAGGTCCATATATTATAAGGGGAGAATATAATGGCAAAAAAAAATTATTACAAGATGCTTGGTGTGTCAAGAACGGCTTCTCCGGAAGAGATCTCGGCCGCCAAGAACAGACTTGCAAAAAAATACCATCCCGATGCCAATATGAAAGACGGGATCGATACAACCAAAAAGATGCAGCAGATTCTGGAGGCTTACCGCATCCTTTCCGATCCGAAAAAGCGCGCTTCCTACGACCGCAAAGTATTTGGAAAACCTTCCGAAAAATCTGACCGGAAATTTGATCTGTTCAATCTTCATAATATGGAAGAAACAGAACCACTCTCCGGTACCCCATTTATAAATTACTGGCGTGCCGCAGATTCTTTATACGATATCACGCTGGAAAGTGAACAGCTTTTCAAAGAAAAGGGAAAAGAAAATACAAAGAACACAAGGCTGTCGGATCTGTCCTCACAGGCACTCGACTATGCCGTTACCTTACACGAAGCGGAGATTCCTGAAAAGTACTGGCTTCCTGCGATCATGGACTGGCTTCTTTTCACCTGGTACAAGAACCGGAACCTTCCGGTCTCTTATCTTCTGAAGCTTTACGATGATTATTCAAAAAAAGAAATCAGCGGATTCAAGCGCATGAAACTGCAAAAGGAAATGCTCCATTTCCAACATTCATTAAAAAGACTGGTTAATTACAGATAATTTTCATCTCACACATTTCCGCAAACTGCATATTATGTACTGTAAACATCATTATTGGAGGATTCAATATGAGCGATTTAAGTACAGCAAACTGTGGATGCGGCTGTGAGGGACGCGACAGATTCGGCGGAGACTGCGGATGCGGCGGATGTAACGGTGGATGCGGATGCGGCAATAATGGATGCGGTTTCGGCAACAACAGCTGCCTGTGGATCATCCTTCTTCTCTGCTGCTGCGGCGGATTCGGCAACGGCTGTGGATGTAGCAATGGCTGTGGATGCGGCAATGACAGCTGCCTGTGGATCATCCTTCTTCTCTGCTGCTGTGGCGGATTCGGCAATGGATGCGGATGCGGCAATGGCTGTGGATGCGGATGCTAGACAACATAATATTTCCTGCATAGGACTTAAGAGACGGAGTCATTTTTCCGTCTCTTTTTTCATATATATTTATAACGCTGATCCCGGGAGGAGTCACTATGGCCGGAAAACCTTCAAAACCAATGACGCCATTTGATAAATCTGTCACACCCTCCTATTTATATAAATTGAAGCTCTTTCTTTCCTTCCTGCCTCCTTCCACTCAGCGCTTCCTTGCCGTCTATATCAAATTCTCTGAATTCCGGTATACGATGGACTATTTCCGGGGACTGCCGTTTCATGCATTTTCTTTTCAGTCGATCGGTGAACTTGCACCTTATATGGATGAAAATGAACGGAATATGATGGACCAGATGACTTCCATGATGCAGATGATGGAAATGATGACGATGGCACAGAGTAGTTCCGCAGCCGGAGGTTCCGGTTCCGCAAGCCCTGTTGATCTTATGAAAGCAATGATGTCCGGCGAAGATATGGAAATGTTCCAAAGTTACATGGATCTGTTCGACCAGGAACTTTCCGGGTCCGGAACCGATACAAAGAAAGGAGATTTTTCACATGAATGAAACAACGAATCATACAGCGAATGAAAACACTTCCGGAAACAATTTTGCAAACAGCTGGATGGATCATCCGGCCATGAAGGGGATGGATCCGGTCAAACTGGAGTTGATCCGGCTTGCAGCCAGACAGACCGCAGGCAAAAACGGGAGGTCTCTGGCTCCCATTATGATGGCACTCATCACCAGTGCAAACAAGAAAGGAATCCAGTTCACTCCACAGGAAATGTCTCTCATCCTCGACATCCTGAAAGAAGGCCGTTCCAGAGAAGAACAGAATCAGATCGACCAGATGGTGCAGATGGTCCGCACACACATGAAGAACAATACTTAATACCTTCTCTTGCATACTTTGGTATAAAGAAGAAGGGCCTTTTTAAAGCCCTTCTTCTTTACGCATCATACGGAGTTCTCTTCTCTTTTCTCCCTTTGCCCATTCTTCTTTTTCTTCTTCTGTCTCAAGTTCCAGTCTTGGTACTCTTACCGGCTTATCATTCTTATCCAGTGCTACCATTGTAAAGTATGCATGATTGATTGGTGTACGCTCCCCACTCAATGCCTCTACATACGTATCTACTTTTACTTCCATGGAAGTATTGCCGACATAAGTTACTTTTCCTATGATTACAACCGTATCTTTGACATATGCACCACGTAAGAAACTTAAGCTGTCTACGGATGCTGTGATCACATTTCTTCTTGTGTGACGCTTTGCCACCATTCCCGCCACTTCATCGATCCACTGCATAAGTGCCCCTCCGAATAAACGGTCAGACGCATTCAGGTGCTGCGGTCTTACCATGTGGACAGTCTCTACAATCGAATCGGATACTTTTCTGCTTTCCATTTCCACAAAAAACACCTCTCTTTTTCTTTTTAAGCCCTTTTATTATAGCACCGGATTTGTTATACTTAAACTGATTTCAATGTAAGTATTCTGAAATTCATGTATTTAGTTGTATACAATACAGAGAACTTGCCACTGGCAACTTCTCTTGCACACTTTGGTATAGCAAAACGGGAAAGCCCGTCACTGACTGCTTTTCTTACACATTTACATAATTCAATATATTAAACAGGCTGCCTTTCGCAGCAGAATGGAGTTCTCATGAGAAATATAAAATTAACGATCGAATACGATGGAAGCCGTTACCAGGGATGGACAAGACTGGGAAAAGACGAATCCGGCAATACCATCTCTAATAAAATCACGGAAGTTTTAAAAAAGATGACAGACGAAGATGACCTGGAACTTTTCTGCGGATGCCGTACCGAAGTCGGCGTACATGCTTATGCACAGATCGCTAACTTCAGGACGTCCTGTTCTGTCAGTACACAGAACATCAAGCACTATCTGAACCGTTATCTTCCGATGGATATCGCGATCATCGAAGTGGAAGAAGTGCCGGAACGTTTCCACGCACAGCTCAATGCCACATCCAAGACTTATGTATACCGCATGACGATCGACGATGTACCGAGTGTCTTTGACCGGAAATATACTTACCACTGCTACCGCATCCCGGACAAACGTGTAATGCAACAGGCAGCAGAGAAGCTTACCGGACGTCATGATTTCCGCAACTTCTCCAGTGCGAAGAAGACAAAATCTACAGTCCGTGAGATCTTTGATATTGATATCTATGGAGATATCGAGGAAATGCAGATTCTGATCCATGCGGATGATTTTCTTCACAACATGGCCCGCATCATTGTTGGTACGCTGATGGATATTGGGCTTGGCAACCGCTCTGTGCAGGATATTGATGATATCTTTGCGGGAATTCTGGAAGCCAGTGCGCCTTGCGATCCGAAGGGGTTGTATTTGCAGGAGGTTACCTATTAATTTAGCATCCGCTGCCAGTCACGACTTGAAGGAAACAATAGATAAGGATTATTGTTTCCTTCAAGGACTGAGAGGCCGCTTCCCAGTTAATAAATTAAATCCCAACAATCCGTACTCCCCGCATCTCCAATACTTCCATTTCCTCCGGTGTGAACTGCCGGTCCGTAATTACTCCGGTGTAGTCTTCCAGCTGGTTGATCCAGGTCATGGATTGTTTGCCAAATTTCGACTGATCCACTGCCAGATAGGATCTTGCGCATTGCTTTGGCACCTGACGTTTCAGCCACATTTTTTCATGTGTCGGTGTCGTCACCTGGAACTCTTCGTTGATGGAAGCCGCCCCAAAGAACCCCACATCAAACCGGAAATCCTTTAACATCTCTGTTGCATATCTGCCGAACAGACTGCCCGTTTCTTTCTGCAGCATACCGCCACAGATATATACTTTCGCATTGCTGCTTTTTAATACCTGTGCAATCTCCAGATCATTTGTCACAACGATGATATCCGGAATGTCACAGATCCGTTTCGCGATCTCACAGGTTGTCGTTCCCGCATCCAGAAACACTGAATCTCCCGGATGTACAAATTCCACACATTTCCCTGCAATTGCCGCTTTGCTTTTTTTGTTGCTGGTCTGCTTTTTCTCATAAGCCACTTCCTGCTTTGCAACCGCGCCCCCATGGCATCGTTCGATCATATTACCGTTTTCCAGCTTTACCAGATCTCTTCGGATCGTCATGGAACTTACATTTAGTTCTCTAGCCAGTTCGTCTACCTGCACACTTCCATTCTCTCTGATCAGTTCAACGATCATGGCCTGTCTTTCTGCCGCAAGCATATTATTTCCTCCTACTTTATGCCGGATCTGCTATCTGCAGCCCTTTTATTCTTCCATTTTATAAAAATCATACAAATTCTGTCTCTATTGTCAGTGATATCTCATATTCCGGATACTGTTTCTTCATGTATTCTATAAAAGATTCCCTCAACTCTTCCCAGTCTCTGAGGGCATAGTCCACGATGAGATCACAGTAGAGTGTACTGGTCTCTCTGCTCAGATATAACGCATGAAAACTCTTTACGTGCTCATTTACGCGTACGAATTTCCCGATATATCTGCGGATATCAACGACATCCGAAGTATCTTCATCGACCGCATAGATTCCAAATACCATCGTCACATGATACTCTTCCATAATCCGAAGCTGCAATCTGTGAATCTCTTCATAGACTTCTCCGATGCTTCTTTTATGATCGATCTCGATATTCACTGAACCCGAATAGCGGTCCGGTCCATAATCGTGCAGCATCATATCGATCGCACTGATTACTCCATCTGTTGCACGGATTTCTTTATATAGCTTTCTCGCAAGTTCTTCTTTCCCCGAACGTCCGATCAGATCCGATGCTGTATTTTTCAATGCGTCAATTCCACTTTTTATTACAACAAATGAAAATACAATACCTGCATATGCATCCAGTGAAAATCCGGTAAACAGGAAGATCACGGAAGACAGAATCGTAAGTCCTGAAAAGAACGAATCATTTCTTCCGTCTTCGCCCACCGCCAGTAACACCTCTGATTCTACGGATTTTCCTACTTTTATCGTATACATTCCAAGAATAAATTTGGTTACGGCTGTTCCTGCCACGATCAGTATCGTCAGTATGCTGACATTCATATCTGACGGATGAAGGATTCCTTCCACAGACTCCTTAAGCATCCCCAGTCCGGCATATAATATCAGGACGCCGACCACCATACCTGTCAGATACTCTATCCTTCCATACCCAAATGGATGTTTTTCATCCGGATGTTTCCCGGAAAGTTTTGTCCCTATATAAGTCAGGAACGAAGATCCCGCATCCGTCGCGTTATTGATACCTTCCGATACGATCGCAATGGACGATGCCAGTGTCCCGATCATTATTTTCACTGCTGCGATCAGTAAGTTCACTAATATTCCGACCACAGACGTTCTTATTATCCGTTCCTGACGGCTTGATTCATTCATAATACACCTGTTCCTTCTTTTTTTCTGTATTTATGATAACATGCCGACATTTCATTTACAAGATGACACAGAATGTTCGTTCTCTTACATTCTCCGGCATACAAAAAACGACTGAAAGAACCGGTACACGCTCCTTCCAGCCGTCTCAGGCTTTTCTTATTATTTTTCTATGTTCCTTATATAATCTGTATTACATTACATGAATATATTCAGTATCAATACTTCTACTACTCCGACTGCCCATGCCACGGTTGATGTCACAGACCAGATGCGGAGCTGGTCTTTCGCTTCACTCACACCCAGCGTTCTGTTTACTACCCAGAAGTAACTGTCATTGAAGTATCCGAAGAACAGAGAGCCCACACAGCATGCTACCGCTCCGAGGATCGGGCTTACGCCTGATGCTGCGATGATCGGTGCTGTGATACTTGCTGCTGTCGTCATTGCTACAGTTCCTGATCCCTGAATGAATCGCATTGCTGTCGAGATCAGAAGCGGCAGGATGATGATCGGGATGGCTGTCTTTGCAAGTCCTTCTGCCATGAATGTTCCAAGTCCGGAGTCTTTGATGATCTGGCCGAGGGCTCCGCCGCCACCTGTTACTAACATGATGATTCCGGCTGATGCCATTCCTTTTTCCATCTCTGCAAGGGCTTCATGTCTGTCAAGGCTTCTTCCCAGTGTCAGGATTGCCACGATCAGTCCAAGTCCGACTGCTACGATCGGCTGTCCGAGGAATACAAGTATATTCATGAATCCTTCTGTCTTGCCCATCGCTGTTGCCACTGTATTGATCAGGATCAGAATGATCGGGATGATCAGCGGCATGAAGGATTCCATTGCTCCAGGAACGCCTGTCATATCCATTGCAAATGCTGCCTCGTAGTTTGGCTCCTGATATGGCATCTCTACGATCTCGCCATCATCGTTCGGGATTCTGTAATATTTCTTAGAAAGATATAATCTTGAATATGCGATACATGCAATTGCCATCGGCAGTGCAAGCACCAGTGTCAGCAGGATGAATTTTCCTACGTCTACTCCAAAGATTCCGCAAACTCCTAACGGGCCAGGTGTCGGTGGTACCAAGGAGTGTGTGATTACAAGACCGGCTGCCAGTGCTGTTCCGAGTCCGATCACAGATTTCTTCGTTGCTTTGGAGATTGCCTTTGCAATCGGTGCCAGTACAACGAATCCGGAATCACAGAAGATTGGAATTGATACCAGGAATCCTGTCAGTGCAAGGGCTTCTTCTTCTCTCTTCTTACCGAAGAGCTTCAGGAATGTATGTGCCATTCTCTTAGCCGCACCTGTTACTTCAAAGATCTGTCCCATCATAACACCGAATCCAATGATGATTCCGATACTTCCCAGAGTTCCGCCAAACCCGGAAGTGATCGAATTCACAATACCAAATGTCTTCTCGACACCGTCTACTTCGATTGTAATGTTTGTAAGTGGCATGCCGCCAATCACGCCGACTACAACTGTACTGATGATCAAGGCAAGAAATGCCTGGATTTTTGTCTTTAACACAAGGAATATCAGGACTGCGATACCTACCGCCAGACCGATCAACATCCTTTCCCCACTAAGTCCATTTACCATAATGCAGACCTCCTATGTTCTCTCTTTTTATTACGACAGTTATTTACCTGCCGCAATTCCTTTTCGTTTTGTTTTTTAATTTTATCT
Organism: uncultured Dorea sp.; assembly: GCA_900550865.1. GTDB lineage: Bacteria > Bacillota > Clostridia > Lachnospirales > Lachnospiraceae > Dorea_A. Next base: position 68,619 of record URTM01000010.1, read on the forward strand.
TTCATGTTTTCCCGTGAAATTCGGTGCATATTTTGCTGCAAGTCTGATCGCTTCAATCATGCTGACCGCACTTACGATTCCTTTTCCTGCGATATCAAATGCAGTTCCATGATCTACCGATGTACGAAGGATTGGCATACCGTTTGTGATTGCGATCGTCTTTTCAAAGTCCAGTGTCTTGGTTGCGATATGTCCCTGATCATGATACAGCGATAATACACTGGTATATTTTCCCTGTGCTGCCTGATGGAATACTGAATCCGCCCCGATTGGACCTGCCACATCATAACCTTCCGCTTTCAGTTCTTCGATTGCCGGCATGATCTCTTCAACTTCTTCCCAGCCAAAGAGTCCATGTTCTCCGCTGTGTGGATTTAACCCTGCAATTGCCATCGTTCCTTCTTTCACACCGAGTCTTTCCAATGCCTTAGTACAACGTTTTACATAATCAATGATTCTGTCTTTTTTGATCATATCCAGCATCTGTCTTAACGATACATGACGTGTCAGGAAGAATACTCTCATTCCATTCGTCTCGAACATTGTCAACGGATCTTCTGTATGTGTCAGCGCTCCAAAGATCTCTGTATGTCCGATATACGGAACTTCCGCCGCATGAAGGGATTCTTTGTTAATTGGCGTAGTAGCCACTGCATCGACCTTTCCCGCATTTGCCAGCTCAATACTCTTTGCAATGTATTCATACGCTGCTTTTCCGCACATAGCGCTGACTTCTCCATAGGCAAATGTATCCATATCCACGTTGTCAAGGTTAATCAGGTTCAGGACTCCTTTTTCATCGACTGCCTCTTCCGGCTCTTTGACCTCATTGATCTTCAGGTCCTCTCCTGTGATTTCGATTGCTTTTTCTACAATCTTCTTGTCTCCGACAATGACACATACAGCAATCTGGAACACCTCATCGGATGCAATGGATTTTGCTACAATCTCCGGTCCTACCCCCGCAGGATCTCCGATTGGAATTGCGATAACTGGTTTCTTCATTTCTCTCACCCTTTCTTAGATATATAATTTTTCTTTCAAATAAGTGATACACTTATTGATCGCATCTTTATTTCCCTGACTTCCGCCCTTGGTAATGATATGTACGCCTTCGAACTCTCCTTTTAAGAATTGTCCGTAAGCTGCAAGTGGAAGTACTTCATCTAACAGACTTAAACCTGCGGTATCAAACTTTTTACAGACAGCAACTGTGATATCTCCGCCACTTGTATACAGTCCTTTGAATGTATCTTCTGCCTTGAAGATACGATATGTGATCTCTGCAAATCCACTATTGATCATTTCTGTCACTTCATCCAGTGAACACTGATATCGTTCCATATACGGAGTAAAATCAATTCTGTTCTCAGGATAGATTCCGTCTCCGGTTACGGTTGATATATTATTCCTGTCGCATTCACCCAGAATGGAATTGACCACTCTTCTGATCTCCAGTTCTCTGCGTTTTTCACCTTCCAGAAGTTCTCTTGTATGAACAAATTCATTATGCGTTCTCTGTGAAAGCCACAGTTCTTCCATCTGGGCCGTGGTATTGGCATTTACGCTTCCTACCACTGCAAGGATCTTGGTCTTCTGTTTTTTCTTATTTGGTGTGATCAGCTTTCTGGATAATGTTGCGGTAAATACTCCCGGATCTACGGCAATCACTTTTAATCCGCTGGTGATCACTGCATCGGCAATCAGATCCAGATCTTCCTGTGTGATGCAGTCCAGAGTAATGATCCGGCTTCCTTCCTCCACACATTTTTTCATCAGATCAGCGAGATAATGCTTTCCATGCATCAGATCTTTCATATAGATCGTGGATACCTGATATTTACTCTGCTGCCTAAAAAGTTCTCCTACTTCTGATATCTTCACCGGTGTCTTCGGATCTACGGCGATATTCGTCTTATGTAACGGCAGCCCGTCTACCAGCATATATCCTCCACAGATGATCCTGCCCGAAGCCGGAAAACACGGTGCAACAATTGCTATGTAATCTTCTCCCAGGCTGTCCAGCATCGCATCCGTCTCACTTCCGAGATTTCCGCGAAGTGTACTGTCAATCCGGTTGGCATACACTTTTACATTATCATTCTTAAGCAGGTTACAGACATTATGTACCCGGTTATATGCGATCTGTGCATCCACTCCTCTGCTGTCTGTCGGATATAATACGCAGTCACAATCCGATAAGGTCGACAGTTCGATCCGTTCTGTATTCATGACCGTGTATGCTTTATAATTCATCTTTTTCAGTAGTACTCCCGTCGCATTAGCCCCGGTCAGGTCATCTGCGATCACAACACACTGTGGCATAATTATTCTCCTCTCTTCACATTTTCAAACATTTATTGTTGTTTTGTTATGTTTATATGTTACATCCGTTGTTCGTTTTTGTCAATATAATCTATTCTTTATCAATCTTTTTGTTCATTTTCACAGTATGCAGTGTTCGTTTTTGTTTATTTTTTTATTCTCAGTCAGTTCATTTCGTATATAAGTCTATAAATCTATGAAAGGATTCCAGATATTCTTTACGCTAGCCTGTCGGATGTTAATACTTCTACAGCTTCTCTTAATGTTGTGATCTCGCCTACATTTCCAGGGAAGATGACGTATGGTGTCAGAGGGAATTTGCTTTCTTCTCCCGTCTGCCATACCGGGATTCCCGGTTTAATCTGTCCAAGAACATTGGCTTTCTTTACTGCCAGAGCTTTTGTTCCTACATCACTGGATGTAATTCCGCCTTTTGCGATTACAAAGCTTGGTGTCACGCTTAAGCGTCCTACCAGTGACTGTACTGCATCAGAGATCTTTACAGATAATCTTAATTCATCTTCTTTATCTCCTGTGTCTGCGGTGATCAGTGCTCTTGTCGTATAACAGCAGACTGTCTTTCCGGCTTTGATGCAGGTCTCTTCCAGATCCAGACATCTCTTTACTTCTTTTTCAAATGCTTCATCGTCTTTTACAAGTGTTGCATCCAGTTCAATGAATTCAATATCTGTCAGTTTCTTCAGTTCTTCTACCTGTTTTGTCGTCTTATCTGTATGAGAACCTACAACGATGATTCCTCCGTTGTCTGTCTCTTTTACCACCATCTGTTCTCTGCTAAGAAGCGGCTGATCGGTTACTCCGCCCATAACCTTTACGATAGCTGCTGCTGTACGGAACATGAATACCTTTCCTTTTGCCATTGCTCTGTACAGTGCCACGCAGAATACTTTTACATCGGCATAGTCCACAGCATTTACAATAATCTTATTGAAGTCTTTCACTGCCATCAGTGCTTCTTCAATCTTGTCGATATTCATATCGTGGATATCTTCCAGAGAAATGCAGGTAACATCGGAAGCCTTGTATGCTCCTTTGGTCTTCTCTTCTACATACTCCGGCATTGTTGCTGCGCTGTATCCAAATGTCTTGTCTTTGGCAAACTCTGTCTCATTTGCAGGAATCAACTCTTCACCGTATTTTACATAATGTACATTATCAATTGTATATCTTCCGCCTTCTTTGAAGAATGGGCAGAGGATCTCACCGTCGATTGTCTTTCCTGTATTGGCTTCATAATTCTTCTTCAGAAGTTCTGTCTCCAGTGGATAATGTCCACGGAGTGTAGAATCACTTCTGCTGATAAATATGTATTCTTTTCCGGTCTCTTTTGCAACTTCGTCAACCACTGCTGCGATCTCATTGTGTGCTTTGGTTGTCTGTCCTGCTGTAAATCCTCTGGAATTGGTCAGGACATAGAATAAGTTATTCTCCTCATCGAATCCCTGACGGATCGTATCTTTTTCCCAGTTTGTGTATACCGAGATATCATGTACTGTCTGGACTCCTGTCGGGTCATCGTCTAAAACAACGATCTTTTTATTATTCTTTTCAATCTCTTTCTTTAACAGTTCATCGATATAAGCTTCGTCAATCTTCTTATATGAAGTTAATACTTCTGCATTCAATGCCATGTCCGTTCTCCTTTACTCTTCCGTCTTTTTTACTTCTACGTCAGCAAGTTTTTCGAAATACTGAACAATTCCGCCGTGGTCATCATTCATATGTCCGTGGATCTTCAGTGTCTGAAGGATTTCATAAAGCTGTGCTGTGTATGGAATCGGTACATCGATAGAATGTGCTGTATTTACTACGTTCTTGATATCTTTATGGTTGATTCTGATCGGTCCGCCCGGTTTGAAGTTACGCTCGATGATCATCGGGATCTTAGCATCGAGTACTGCACTTCCTGCAAGTCCTCCGCGGATCGCATGATATACTTTTTCCGGATCAGCGCCTGCTTTTGTTGCAAGTACAAATGCCTCAGATACAACTGCGATTGTGTTATTAACGATTACCTGGTTCGCAAGCTTTGTAACACTTCCGCTTCCGCTTCCACCAATCAGTAATGCAGAAGATCCAAGAATGTCAAAATACTCTTTCATTGCATCGAAGTCTTCCTGATCTCCACCTGCCATGATTGCAAGTGTTCCTGCAACTGCTCCAGGTTCTCCGCCGGATACCGGTGCGTCTACAAATCCAACACCTTTTGCTTTCAGTCCTTCATAGCATTCCTTTGACTCTACCGGTGTTACGGAACTCATGTCACATACAACCGTTCCTTCTTTGATCGTAGAAGCAACGCCACCTTCATCAAATAAGATAGATTTTGAAATTGCCCCGCTTGGAACCATGATAATGATTCTTTCACACTGTTCACCAATCTCTGCATAAGAAGCTTCTTTTGCTCCTGCTGCCACAACATCTGCAACTGCCTCTTTGTTCAGGTCTGACACCATAAGTTCTACACCTGCATTCAATAAGTTCTTTGCCATCGGTCTTCCCATGATACCAAGTCCAATAAATCCTACTTTCATTTTCATACATCCTTTCTTTTTTTCACTCCACATGATCGTTTGCTTTCACAACATATTTTATACATGTTCATTTCCGTTCGGATCAGTGAAATGTGTCGTTCTTTTTTGTTTCTGACTACACTTTACTACATACCGGTATACCGGTCAAGACGTTATTTTTCTTTCTCTTATTTCAACAGTTTTTCGCCTTTGTTTTTGTCTATTTTTAACATATACTTCGTTTTTCTTTCGTTATTTTCTTAACATTATAGACAACTTTTTCACCCTTATTTTCCTTTTTACTTGACCGATTTCAGACCGTATTGTATGATATTTATAGCGAAAAACACATAAATTTTGTTAAATAAATAATTATCGTGAAATATAAGGAGCTACTATGACACCACTCAATGAACAAGCTTATAACTATCTCCAGAAGTTGATCATGGAGAATCATTTTTCTTATCAGGAGGTCTATTCTGAGACAAAATTATCAAAAGAACTCGGAATTTCGCGCACCCCGTTAAGAGATGCCGTGCACAGACTCGCACAGGAAGGTTATATTGATATTATTCCCAGTAAGGGATTTATGCTGCATCAGATGAACAGAAAAGATGTAAACGAGACATTTCAGGTGCGTTCAGCGCTGGAAACATACTGCACGGTTCAGATCAGTAAAGATGCTTCCACCCGCAAAGCGAAGAAGCTTTTCAAAGAACTCGACTGGATCATGGAGTGCATGAACGATATTATGGAAACTACACATTCCATCAAAGAATTTTCCGAATATGATTTTCAGTTCCATACAAAAATCATTGACTATCTGGAAAACGAACAATTTTCGAATGTATTTGCCATGTTCACGTACCGCATGAAACAGCTTGCTGAACTTTCTCTTGCGCATAAAGGCCGTATGGAGCAGACCTATGAGGAGCATATGGCAATTTTAGATTGTATGCGTAACGGCGATACCGCCCATGTCTATGAAATCACATTGAAACATATGGATACGCCGCGTGATATTAACCTGGAAGATTTGTAGAAACAAAAACCGTGCAGCTATTTCAACTGCACGGTTTCTCCATATATGCTTCTTCTGTTTTCTCTGTATCTCCAATTGTACAGAATCCATATTTTTCATAAAATGCTTCCGCATCCTGTGTATGCAGCATCCCGTACAAATGTCCGTTCTCTTTCATGATCTGATCCATCAGGATTGTCCCAAATCCCTGTCCCCGGTATGTTTCTTCTATAACCAGATCCATCAGATAAAATGTTGTTACACCATCTGTCAGAACCCTTGCAAATCCAATCTGCCTGTCGTTTCTGCTTTCATTTGCACTGTCTTTTAGAAATAACCCATACGGGCAGGAATTTTCCATGCTTTTCCGGATTGCCTCTTCCGGTCTGTCTTTTGCCCAGTCCGTACTGTACAGAAGTTCTGCCACTTCTTCCGGATGCATATTTTCTACACCTTTTCTGATATAGTAAGATTTCTTTCTGTCTTCTCCCTCTGCCGCGATCTTATCAATCGATATCTGACGGATCACTTCACGCAGCTTCGTAAGATACGGATCTGCCTTACATTCTTTTTCTCCATAAGTCATCTGCAGATCATATTCCAGCGGAAGCCAGGTTGTAATATCCGCCTCGTTATGCTGGATCAAAGTCTCCATCTTATCCAGGGCATGCACGATCTTCGCTTCCATTGTCTCTGCTCTTTCCAGTTCCCCGAACAATTCATCCAGCTCCAGCCGCTCTTTTTCCGGGAGCATTGCGGTCAGCAGTGTGAGCGCATCTCCTTCTGTTTCCCGGTCATCATCTGTCTTCACAAATGCCGGAATATCACCGGTCACTGCTTCTCCCAAATCGTGGAACAGGCACATCTTCATCACCTTGTCCATATCACAGTCCGGAAATTCTTCTTTTACCAGCCATGCAAATACACACAGACGGTAAGTGTGTTCTGCTACACTTTCCCGTCTGCTGCTTGTCGTTCTGGAATGACGCATATTACATTTCAGGCGTTCTGCCACGCTCATAAAGTCAAGTATTGTTCTTGGTTCCATTCTTCACCTACTCATTCAGATATTCTAACAGCCCCTGATATTCTTTCTTCATTAATCTGTTTCCATGCATATAGAAATGCTGCAGCTTATCATAATCCTTCTCCATACGTGATACCGTCGGGATCAGTGGGCGGATCACGAATATCTTTCCTTCTTCTTCCAGCTTTTCAATCAGTTTCATCTGCTTGTTGTATACAGCATTTCTTGTCATGATCGTACGTACCAGATTCGGATATTTCTTATAAGCTCTTTTATAAAGCTGTTCCGTTGCTTTTACCGCTCTCTTCTTGCGGTAGCCCGGATTTCTCGTCAACACTACAACAATCTTGTCATTTCCTTTTTCCAGTGCATATTCGATTGGAATGGAATCAGCAAGGCCGCCGTCCATATACGGGATTCCGTCTACATTTGCAATCGGTGCCACAAGCGGCATACTGCTCGATGCACGGCAGATCTTCATCAGACGTTCCGGATCCTTATCTTCCGACAGATACTCCGCATCTCCCGTGATACAGTTCGTAACAACCAGTTCACATTCCATATCGGATGCAAAATAGGTCTCAAAATCAAATGGATAGATTTCATTCGGAAATTTATCGAACAACATATCCATATCCATCAGGGCTTTTTCTTTCAGGGTCTTCTTCAAACCATATACATAATCGTATTCTTTCTCACGGTGGATCACGCATTCCCGGCTCCGCCCAGCCTGTTTTGATACATAATCAACCGCATTACACGCACCTGCAGACACTCCGATCACATTGGACATATACAGCTCTTTTCCCATCAGATAATCAAGAACTCCCGATGTGAATACTCCACGATTAGCTCCACCTTCCAATACTAATGTTGCTTTTATCATAAATCTTCCCTCTCTTTTGCTTTCTGTTCTTCGTAATTACCATTATATACCCTTTTTCATAGAAGGAAAAGAGGAACTTCCCTTGCTATTTTTCCATATATTTGATACTATATGCTAGTCAGCGTCTGCAAATCCGGGCGCAGTCACTATCAACAGAGATTCAAACGACAAGGAGAATATAAACCAATATGATTAGTACAAGTAATGTAACATTACGGGTTGGTAAAAAAGCCCTGTTCGAAGATGTTAATATTAAATTCACAGAAGGAAACTGCTACGGTCTGATCGGAGCAAACGGTGCAGGTAAATCTACATTCTTAAAGATCCTGTCCGGACAGCTTGAGCCGACGAACGGCGAAGTTATCATCACACCAGGCGAACGTCTTTCTTTCCTGCAGCAGGATCATTTCAAATATGACGAATATCCGGTTCTGGATACCGTTATGATGGGAAATGCAAGACTGTATGAGATTATGAAAGAAAAAGAAGCCATCTATGCAAAAGAAGATTTCACCGATGAAGACGGTATGAAAGCCAGCGAACTGGAAGGTGAATTCGCAGCCATGAACGGATGGGAAGCAGAATCTGATGCTGCCACATTATTAAATGGTCTCGGCATTCCGGTTGAGATGCACTACGAAATGATGAAGAACTTAAACGGTCCAGAGAAGGTTAAGGTCCTGCTTGCCCAGGCACTGTTCGGTAATCCAGACATTCTGCTCCTCGATGAGCCTACCAACCACTTAGACCTCGATGCGATCGCATGGCTGGAAGAATTCCTGATCAACTTTGACAATACTGTCATCGTTGTATCCCATGACCGTTACTTCCTGAATAAGGTCTGCACACAGATTGCCGATATCGATTATGGTAAGATCAAGCTCTATGCCGGTAACTATGACTTCTGGTATGAGTCAAGCCAGCTTCTGATCCGTCAGATGAAGGAAGCCAATAAGAAAAAAGAAGAAAAGATCAAAGAGTTGCAGGAATTCATCTCACGTTTCAGTGCCAATGCTTCAAAGTCTAAGCAGGCTACTTCCAGAAAACGTGCCCTGGAGAAGATCCAGCTTGATGATATCCAGCCATCCAGCCGTAAATATCCTTACATCGACTTCCGTCCAAACCGCGAGATCGGTAACGAAGTACTGACAGTAGAAGGATTAAGCAAAACAATTGACGGCGAAAAGGTTCTGGATAACATTTCCTTTACTCTGAACCACGATGACAAGGTTGCATTCGTCGGAAGTAATGAGCTTGCCAAGACAACGCTCTTCCAGATCCTTGCAGGAGAACTGGAACCGGATGAGGGTACTTATAAATGGGGAATCACAACAACCCAGGCCTACTTCCCACTTGACAGCGGAAGTGAATTTGACAATGATTACAGCATCGTAGACTGGCTGACACAGTATTCGGAAGAAAAAGATGCTACTTATGTACGTGGATTTCTTGGACGTATGCTGTTCTCCGGTGATGACGGCGTGAAGAAAGTACGTGTTCTTTCCGGAGGAGAAAAGGTACGCTGTCTGTTATCTAAAATGATGATCAGCGGTGCCAATGTACTGATCCTTGACGAGCCTACCAACCACCTTGATATGGAAAGTATCACTGCACTCAACAATGGAATGACAAAATTCCCTGGTGTACTTCTCTTCTCTTCCAGAGACCACCAGATCGTACAGACTACTGCCAACCGTATCATGGAGATCGTTCCGGGCGGTAAGCTGATCGATAAGATTACTACTTATGATGAATATCTTGAAAGTGATGAGATGGCTCGTAAGAGACAGACTTATACTGTTCAGGAGGAAGATAATTAAATTGATTTGGGATTTAATTCCGGTTCGGCTATCCAAAGCCTTCCTGAATTAAATCCCAAATTCATTTCAAAATCTTTTATGTAATCTTTCATATACCTGATCGAATGTTCTCTGTCTTCCATCTCCTTTTGTTGTTGACAGTATTGCATGTCTCTTTCCGTCCGGTTCTGTCAGGAATAATGTCTTTTTGATAGTGCCTTGTTTTCCTACTTCCAGTTTCTCCATCTGGTTCAGATCATATATTTCTACATCCGTATCTACAACCACTACATAATCTTTTGCAACCAGAAGTTGTTCCTCTTTTAATTCCAGTACATCCGGTGCTGCCAGCTGACGATAGAACCCTTCTTTGTCTTTCACTCTGTCCAGCTTTCTGTTGAATTCTTTTCTTGCTTTTGTATTCAACACTGCCAAAACAAGTCCTACACATCCAATAATTGCTGCCAGCATAATATTATCAAACGAGCAGATCAATGCCAGGCACAGAAGACTGATCCAGACGATCATTCCTGTCTGTAGTGATTTGATCCTTTTTGCTGTCAGATCTGCATATTTTTGCTGTCCTGCTGTTTCAATCGCCATACATCCTTCTCCTTTTATTGCATCTTCGAATCCGCCTTTTTCCGGATATTCCACACACTGTTATCTTTTACTCCGCTGCAACTTATTTATCTGCCCAAGGTCTTACTGCTTCTTCGTAATATGTAACATTTTCCGAAAGAATCTTCGCCTCTCCGTTCTTTACTTCTACTTCTGTCACCGCACAGTTACTGTGCACTCCGATGCCCCAGTATTTTTCCAGCGGTTCCTTTCTGATGTTATTCAGTATACCTGCCAGCGCCGCTCCGTGTGTGGTAATAAGTATATTTCCATACACACCTTCTGCTTTTTTGTACAGACTTTCCAGAAACTCACCGGTTCTTTTCTTTACATCTGCAAATGCTTCGCCGCCTGCTCCCGGTCTGAATCCCACCGGATCATCGAAAAATTTCTGAAAATCTTCCGGAAGTTCCCAATGATCCCTTGCGCAACATTTTCCCTCATATTCACCGAATGCCATTTCCCCAATTCTGGCATCCGTAATGATCGGAATATCCCTGCCCTCCAGTATGATCCTCGCTGTTTCATATGCTCTCGACAACGGACTTGAGATACACAGATCAAACGGGATATCACGAAGTCCCTCTGCGGTCTCTTCTGCCAGATGCTTGCCAAACTGATTCAGCGGAATATCCACCTGTCCCTGAATCTTCTTTACTTTATTCCAATCAGTTTCTCCATGTCTTACCAGATAAAGTTTCATTCTCCTAATTTTTCCTCCTAAAACACCCTTTTAAGGCCCACAGTTCTCTTCCGTAAGCACCCATTTTCTTCATTGACCTCTAACGCCAATATAACTGTCAGTATACCATACCTTTTCATCTTTTTATAGTAAAATTCTGCCGAAAATGCTATAATATTTTTGCATAAATTCTTTAAAATTATTGAAACAAAGAGGAGTATCAATTATGGAAAAAATTGCAAGCTTTACTGTAGATCACCTGAGACTTGTTCCGGGTGTATATGTTTCCCGCGTTGACCAGGTAGCTGGAAATCCGATCACAACTTTTGATCTGCGCATGACTCGTCCGAACAAGGAACCGGTAATGAACACAGCAGAAGTCCACACGATTGAACATCTTGCCGCAACATTCTTACGCAATCATGCGGAATATGCAGACAAGACCATCTATTTCGGACCGATGGGCTGCCGTACCGGATTCTATCTGATACTTGCCGGAAGTTACGAATCCAAAGATATCGTACCGTTATTAAAAGAAATGTATACATTTATGGCTGAGTTCGAGGGTGAAGTTCCGGGAGCCGCTGCCAAAGACTGTGGCAACTATCTGGATATGAACCTTCCAATGGCGAAATATCTGTCTAAGAAGTATCTTACAGAGGTTCTTGAGAATATTACGGACGAACAGTTAAATTATCCGGCATAATCTGCAGGACCTGCCACTGGCAGCTCCTTACGAACGCATGGCGATACAGAAAACCTGCTACTGGCAGCTTTTCTTGCATACTTTAGTATCAAAAAAACACGCAAGATTCATTCCTGCGTGTTTTTTATATACATTTTTAAATTATGCTAAAGCAGCTTTTGCAGCTTCTGCAAGTGTTGCAAATCCTTCTGCATCATTTACAGCCATCTCTGCAAGCATCTTTCTGTTCATCTCGATGTTAGCTACTTTTAAGCCGTGCATGAACTTGCTGTATGACAGTCCGTTCATTCTTGCTGCAGCGTTGATACGAGCGATCCAGAGCTGACGCATCTGACGTTTGCGCTGTTTTCTTC
>URTM01000011.1 GCA_900550865.1 uncultured Dorea sp.
AAGAGACTACATTAGCAGAGATGATGGCTAAGAAACCAGAGAAGGTTATCGAACTTGCTGTTAAAGGAATGCTTCCAAAGGGACCTTTAGGAAGATCTATGATCAAGAAACTTCACGTATATGCTGGACCAGAGCACGCTCAGCAGGCTCAGAAACCAGTTGAACTGAAATTCTAAGAAAGGTTAAAAGGAGGATTTTACAATGGCTACTGCAAAATTTTACGGAACAGGTAGAAGAAAAAAATCTGTTGCTAGAGTATATTTAGTACCAGGAACAGGTAAAATTACTATCAATAAAAGAGATATCGATGAGTATTTCGGACTTGAGACATTAAAGGTTGTTGTTCGCCAGCCATTAGCTGCAACAGACACAGAAGGAAAATTCGATGTAATCGTTAATGTTAAGGGTGGTGGATACACAGGACAGGCTGGAGCAATCCGTCACGGTGTTGCAAGAGCACTTCTTGAGGCTGATGCTGATTACAGACCAGTTCTTAAGAAAGCTGGATTCCTTACACGTGATCCACGTATGAAAGAACGTAAGAAATACGGTCTCAAAGCAGCTCGTAGAGCACCACAGTTCTCAAAACGTTAATTTATACGAATTATTCGAGAATATACAAAAAAGAAATACACAGCAACCCCGGAAATGCAATGTTTCCGGGGTTTTTCTTTGCATAGCAAAGCATACGGATAAAGCTGCCGATGGCAGCTTTATCCGCAGTTCAGTTGATCTTATTCCTGTAATAATTGCTTTTCAAAGGTGGATAATAATTTGTTGATCGTAAAGAAATAGCTCTTGCATTCGCTGCATGTTTTTGCATCGACTTCAATATCGCCAAGAATAATGAGCTTGGCAGCCTGAAGTGCTGCAATGATAGTACGAAATTCGTCAGGTGTTATGTTCATGTCGTGATCAATTAATTTTTTTGCTGCAGAACAACAGAGTTGATAATTAATTTCTGCCTGGGCTTCGGATTCTGCAAGACCAAGACGAGGCAGAACAGTGAGAGCGTAAGCGGTTGCTTCTATGTCAGAATTATTAAAGGCATAGGAAATATGGCTCATGGTAAAACCTCCTTAAATTTTTAAGAAAATTATAACATAAAAAAAGAAAGAACGCGAGAATGATTCTATTTACAGAGGAACATATTTACAGTATGATACTGTAAACAGCAAAAATGAATGGAGCAGATATATGAATGAGATAGCAGTTGTAACAGAGCAGGATATACCGGATATTCTTCGAATGATCCATGAAATCTATAGTGAACTTCCGAATAAGGAATGGTTCAGTCTGGATGGCGATGAGGAAGTAACAAGCTATATGACGACCGGTGGCTTTGGATTAAAGGCAATGTGTGATGGCAGACTGGCAGGTGTCTTTATCGCACGGACGAAGAATCTTGGGGATGAGAATCTCGGATACGATCTGAAATTTGATGAAGAACAGCGAAAGCAGTCGGCACATATGGAGATTGCTATGGTAAGAAAAGAATATCGCGGACAGGGCTTACAGAGAAAGATGATGGAAGAGTCAGAACAGATTCTAAAAGAACAAGGATATCGTTATCTACTTGGAACGGCACATCCGGACAATGTGGCAAGTGTGAGCAGTTTCTTGAGATTAAATTACAAACAGGTCATGACGAAAGAAAAATATAATGGAATGAACAGGAGCATTTTCTGTAAAAAGCTATAGCTTCTTATGTTTTTTGGCCGGTGGCTGATTTATGGAATATATTATGATTGCAAGGTTGGAAATCAGCCGTTATAATGTAAGTGCCAGTGGAAAATCAGCGGGTATCTTTTTAGTTCAAAGTGTGTAAAAAAAGCTGCCAGCGGTAAGTTTTTTGCTATTAAAAGAGAATAATCAGGGAGAATGATATGAGTATATTAAATGTTGAACATCTGACACATGGTTTCGGGGACAGAGCCATATTCTCAGATGTTTCTTTTCGACTTTTAAAAGGGGAACACATCGGGCTTGTAGGAGCCAATGGAGAGGGAAAATCTACCTTTATGAATATTGTGACCGGAAAGCTTGTACCGGATGAAGGAAAAGTAGAATGGTCCAAGAATGTGCATGCCGGATATCTGGATCAGCATGCAGTTCTCGAAAAAGGAATGACTATCCGCGACGTGTTAAAATCTGCATTCGATCCATTGCTTCAGAAAGAACAGCGCATGAATGAAATCTGTGATCTTCTCGGGACTGCAGACGAAACGGAGATGAACCGTCTGATGGATGAACTCGGAACCATTCAGGATGAGCTTACGCTGCACGATTTCTATACGATCGATGCAAAGGTAGAGGAAGTGGCAAGAGCACTCGGACTTCTGGATCTGGGACTTGACCGTGATGTTACAGACTTAAGCGGAGGACAGAGAACGAAAGTCCTTCTTGCAAAACTGTTATTGGAAAAGCCGGATATCCTGCTTCTGGATGAGCCGACCAACTATCTGGATGAGGAACATATCGCATGGCTGAAGCGCTATCTTCTGGATTATGAGAATGCATTTATCCTGATCTCGCATGATATTCCATTCTTAAACGAAGTGGTCAATATCATCTATCATATGGAGAATCAGGAACTGAACCGTTATGTGGGGGATTACGATCATTTCCAGGAAGTCTATGCAGTGAAGAAAGCACAGCTGGAAGCTGCTTACAGAAGACAGCAGCAGGAAATCAGTGAACTGAAAGATTTCGTGGCACGTAACAAGGCACGAGTGTCCACCAGAAATATGGCGATGTCCAGACAGAAGAAGCTGGATAAGATGGATGTGATCGAACTGGCGGCGGAGAAACCAAAGCCGGAATTTCATTTCCGTTACGGCCGTACACCTGGAAAGATGTTATTTGAGACACATGATCTGGTAACGGGATATGATGAACCGTTGTCGAAACCACTGAATTTCAGCATGGATCGTGGTCAGAAGATCGCACTGGTCGGAACGAATGGAATCGGAAAGACTACATTATTAAAGAGTATTTTAGGCTTGATTCCATCCTTATCCGGAAGCTGCGAACTGGGAGAAAATCTGGAGATTGGTTACTTTGAACAGGAAGTCAAAGGCGAGAACAAGACTACCTGTATCGATGAGATCTGGCAGGAATTTCCGTCGTTTACACAGTATGAAGTACGTTCGGCACTGGCAAAATGCGGACTGACGACAAAACATATCGAAAGTCAGGTCAGAGTCTTAAGTGGTGGAGAACAGGCAAAAGTCAGATTATGTAAACTGATCAACAGAGATACGAATATCCTGCTTCTGGACGAGCCTACCAATCATCTGGATGTGGATGCGAAAGATTCGCTGAAGAAAGCATTACAGGAATACAAAGGAAGTATCCTGCTGATCTGTCATGAGCCGGAGTTTTATCAGGATGTGGTGAACGAAGTATGGGATATGAGTAAATGGACGACGAAAGTATTCTAAAGTATTCTGGATGTAAAATGATAACTGACAGTAAGGAATCCGGCAGAAAAGAATCAGAATAAAGAAACTGGGGATGATATAAATGGAAGAAACAAAACATGATAAAATGAAATATCGCCTTGCGGATGCCATGAAAAACTGCATGAAGAAGATGCCGGTAGAAAGAATCACGGTAAAAGAAATCGTTGCAGAATGTGGAACGACACGGCAGACATTTTACCGGAATTTTCAGGATAAATATGATCTCATTAACTGGTATTTTGACCGGATCCTGCTGGAATCTTTTCAGCACATGGGAGAAGGTAAGACGGCTTATGAGGGACTGGTCAATAAGTTCCATTATATAGAGGAAGAAAAATTATTTTTCAAAGCGGCATTTCGTAATGATGATCAGAATTGTCTGAGGGATCATGATTTTCAACTGATCCTGAGATTCTATGAGAATCAGATTCAGGAAAAAACGAAACTGCCAATCCCGGAGAATCTGCATTTTCAGCTGGAGATGTATTGCCAGGGATCGGTGTATATGACAACCCAGTGGGTGCTGGGAGATATGAAAAAGCGTCCGGAAGAGATGGCAAAGAATCTGGTAGAAGCGATGCCGGCAGAAATGGAAACATTATTTCGTAAATTAGAACTCCTGTAAGAAGGAGTTCTTTTTTGTACCAAAGTATGCAGTAGAAGCTGCCAGTAGCAAGTTCTATAGTTCATTGTTGTGCAAAACAAGAAAAAAAGTGACTTTTGTTGAATATGGAGCTGTAAAATGTCATCTGAATAACAAAGTTTTGCTGCAGATATTGTTTATAAAGTATAAAAAGTTACAAAACAATAAAAGTGTAACGTACATATGTTACAAAATGTACGCTTTGTAACTTATGTTCAAATAAAATAATTGTTAAAATAAAAACATAAAGAAACAAGATACGAAACGGAAGAGAAAATGAAAAAGTCTCGTATCAAAAAGAAAGATTATGTATAAAAAGGAGTGTCAGTTATCATGGCAAACAGAATTAATTTAAACCAGACATCATTTCACGGAGCAGGAGCGATCAAAGAGATTGCAGCAGAAGTTAAAGTAAGAGGACTGAAAAAAGCACTGGTATGTTCAGACCCGGATCTGATCAAATTCAATGTGACAACAAAGGTAACAAAAGTACTTGATGATGCAGGACTGGAATACGAATTATATTCTGACATCAAACCAAATCCGACGATTCAGAATGTACAGCACGGAGTTGAGGCATTTAAGAAAGCAGGAGCTGATTACATCATCGCAATCGGTGGCGGATCTTCTATGGATACATCCAAAGCAATCGGTATCATCATTGCAAACCCAGAATTCGAGGATGTAAGAAGCCTGGAAGGAACAGCACCAACTAAGAATCCATGTGTTCCGATCATTGCAGTACCTACGACAGCAGGAACCGCAGCAGAAGTAACAATCAACTATGTTATCACCGATGTTGAGAAGAAGAGAAAATTTGTCTGTGTAGATCCACATGACATGCCGGTTATCGCAGTTGTAGACCCGGAGATGATGTCTTCTATGCCAAAAGGACTGACAGCTTCTACAGGTATGGATGCTCTGACGCATGCGATCGAAGGATATACAACAAAGGCTGCATGGGAAATGACAGATATGTTCCACTTAAAAGCAATCGAACTCATTTCCAAATCATTGAGAAGTGCAGTTGCCAATGAAAAAGAAGGCCGCGAGGGCATGGCGCTTGGACAGTATATTGCAGGAATGGGATTTTCTAACGTAGGTCTTGGAATCGCACATTCTATGGCGCATACACTTGGCGCTGTATACGATACTCCACATGGTGTTGCATGTGCAATGATGCTTCCAATCGTTATGGAATACAATGCAGAATGCACAGGAGAGAAATATAAAGAAATCGCAAAAGCTATGGGCGTTGAAGGCGTAGATGATATGTCTGTAGAAGAATACAGAAAAGCAGCAGTAGATGCGGTACGTAAATTATCTGTAGACGTAGGAATTCCTACAAAACTGGAAGCACTGAAGGAAGAAGATCTTCAGTTCCTTGCAGAATCCGCTCATGCAGATGCATGTGCACCGGGTAACCCGAAAGATGCAAGCGTAGAAGATCTGAAAGATCTGTTCAGAAAATTAATGTAAGATTATGACACAAGAATTGATTTCTTAGTGATATCTATTGAAAAGACTGGCACGTTTAATTATAATAAACGATGTCAGTTTTTTCGT
The DNA here is from genome assembly GCA_900550865.1 of uncultured Dorea sp. GTDB lineage: Bacteria > Bacillota > Clostridia > Lachnospirales > Lachnospiraceae > Dorea_A. The sequence continues at coordinate 5,674 of URTM01000011.1, forward strand.
ATAAATATGGAGGAAGTTATGGCAGCATTATTTTTTGATATTGATGGAACAATTTTAAGTGATATTACACATGAGATACCGGAAAGTGCACTGGAGGCATTACGGAAAGCGCAGGAGAATGGTCATAAGACATTTATTAATACCGGGCGTACTATATGCAGTGTACCACCGGTGATAAAGGGAATTCCTTTTGATGGTTTTTTATGTGGATGTGGAACACACTTGATATATGAAGAACAGGTGGTATTTCACCATTCTATTCCATATGAAAGAGGACGGAAGATTATCCAGTCTATGAAAGATTGTAAAGTAGAAGGTTTTCTGGAAGGAACAGAGGATATCTATTATTCGAACCGGATTTCCAGACTGGAGCCGGTGGAAAGCAGCAGAAGATATATGGCAGGGCTTGGTCTTGGAAGAGAGCAGGCTATGGAAGATACAGGCTATGATTTTGACAAGATACTGATTTACATAGATGGGATTGCAGATGGAGAAAGATTCTTTAAAGAGACGGAGGATGTTTTTAAACATATTGACCGTCTGGGCGGAGTATATGAATGCGTCCAGAAAGAATACTCCAAGGCGACGGCAATCGAGTATATCAAGAAAGAACTGGACCTGTCAGATGATGAGATCTATGCATTCGGAGACAGTAGCAATGATTTTGATATGATCAAAGCTGCGGGACACGGAGTGATCATGGGGCATCATGATCCGGTTCTGGAGCCGTATGCGGGATATATTACGGATACGGTGGAGAATGATGGGCTTTATAAGGCGATGGAGCATTATGGCCTGATATAGAATTTGCAGACTGTATGCCAGAGTATTATAATATATGAAGATAAGAAGGAAAGTGGATTTTTATATGGGAGAACAGTTAACCGAAAGCGATGTTAAGAAGATCAAAGAAGAGATTGAATACCGCAAGATCGTCGTACGTAAGAAAGAACTGGAAGCCGTAAAAGAGGCAAGAGCGCAGGGCGACTTAAGCGAGAACTTTGAATATAAGGCAGCAAAGCAGGATAAGAACCGGAACGAAAGCCGTATCCGTTATCTGGAGAGAATGCTTAAGAATGCGAAGATTGTGTCCGATACGTCTAAGGCAGATGAAGTTGGGATTAATAATACAGTGGAAGTATATTTTGAAGATGATGATGAGACAGAGACATACCGTCTCGTGACCAGTATCCGTGGCAATTCTCTTCAGGGACTGATCAGTATCGAATCACCGCTTGGAAAAGCAATCCAGGGACACAAAGTCGGAGACCGTGTACTTGTTAAGACGAACGGAAATGATGGATATTATATCGTGATCAAAAATATTGACAATACAACAGATGACAGCCATGATACGTTGCGTAAATATTAAAAGCGTAGTATAATGGGTGTGTTAATTGAACAGGGGAGTCCGTAATCTGAGCGGGCTGAGAGTAGACTAAAGATGTCTTGACCCAGGAACCTGATTTGGATCATACCAACGTAGGGAAAGAAAAGTGCCGACAGGGCAGGTGTATCTGAAACCAGGTAGATCTGTCCTTTTTTTATCGGAATATCCAGGCGATAAAAAAGACCTCTGATAGAAGAAATCAGGAATACATGCATAACAGGAGGAAGAAAAATGTTAGGAAACTGTATCGAAAATGTAAGAAAGAATGTACCGCTGGTACACAACATCACCAATTATGTAACGGTAAATGACGTTGCAAATGTATTGTTAGCCTGTGGCGGAAGCCCGATCATGTCAGATGAGCCGGAAGATATAAAGGATATTACATCCATCTGCGGAGGTCTGAATATCAACATCGGTACACTGAACAAGAGAAGCATCGAGGGAATGTTCATAGCCGGAGCACGGGCAAATGAATTGGGACACGTAACGTTATTAGATCCTGTCGGAGCCGGAGCAAGTGCCCTTCGTACTAATACAGCCGTAGAACTGATGGATAAGGTCAGATTCGATGTGATCCGTGGAAATATCTCCGAAGTGAAAACTCTGGCACAGGGAAGCGGAACAACGAAAGGAGTAGATGCAGATGTAGCAGATGCCGTAACAGAAGAGAATCTGGAAGAAGGCGTAGCATTTGCAAAAGCATTTGCCAAAAAAGCAGGATGCATTGTTGCGATTACAGGTGCGATCGATCTGGTAAGTGACGGGGACAGATGTTATGTGATCCATAACGGCCGTCCGGAGATGGGAAAGATTACGGGAACGGGATGCCAGTTATCTGGAATGATGACAGCGTTCCTGACAGCGAATCCAGAGCAGAAGCTGGAGGCAGCTGCGGCAGCCGTATGTACAATGGGACTGGCAGGAGAGATCGGATGGAGTTATATGCAGAAAGGTGATGGCAATTCTACTTACCGCAACCGTATCATTGATGCCATTTATAATATGGATAAAGAGGCATTGGATAAAGGTGCAAAATATGAGATCAGATAAGGATATTAAAAAAATCAGAGGAAAGAGAAGGTAGAACAAATGTGTAAAAAGATGAAAAAAGAAGATTTACTTCTGTATGCGGTGACAGACCGCCACTGGTTAAATGGCGAGACGCTATACAGTCAGGTAGAGAAGACTCTGGAGGGCGGTACGACTTTTGTACAGTTGAGAGAAAAAGAACTGGATGAAGAACATTTTCTGGAAGAAGCAAAAGAGATCAAAAAGCTCTGTGCCAGATACCAGGTACCATTTGTGATCAATGATAATGTGGATATCGCACTGGAGATGGATGCTGATGGTGTACATGTCGGACAGAGTGATATGGAAGCAGGAGATGTAAGAGCAAAACTCGGACCGGATAAGATTATCGGAGTATCGGCACAGACCGTTGAACAGGCACTGCTTGCACAGAAAAGAGGTGCAGATTACCTGGGCGTCGGAGCTGTCTTCCATACAGATTCCAAAGCAGATGCAGCGGATGTGAGTCATGAGACATTGAAAGCAATCTGTGAAGCGGTGGATATTCCTGTAATTGCGATCGGCGGGATCAGTAAAGACAATGTATCAGAACTTGCTGGAACCGGAATTTGTGGAATTGCAGTGATCAGTGCAATATTTGCAGAAAAAGACATCAAAAAAGCAACAGAAAAACTAAAAAGTTTAACAAAGAAAATGGTGGAAGAATGATAAAGGGAGCAATATTCGATGTAGACGGAACATTACTGGATTCCATGGAGATATGGGAAGATGTGGGGGTGAGCTATCTTAACAGTATTGGTGTAGAGGCAGAACCAGATCTTGGAACCGTATTATTTACGATGAGTATACAGGAAGGTGCGGCATATGTAAAAGAGCATTATCATCTGTCACAGGAGCCGGAAGAAATTGTACAGGGGGTTCTGGATATCATCAGCAATTATTATAAGGATACAGCACCGCTGAAGCATGGAGTGGTGGAACTTCTGGAAAAGCTTCATAAGAACAATATCCCGATGACGGTTGCGTCTTCTAATAATAAGGAAGAGATAGAGATGGCTTTTGAACGTCTGGGAATTGCAAAGTATTTTGAACGGATTTTTACGTGTGAGGAAGTCGGTGCGGGAAAGACGAAGCCGGATATCTATCTGCGAGCAGCGGAATATCTCGGAACCAGACCGGAAGAGACTGTAGTATTCGAAGATGTTATCCATGCGGTCCGTATTGCAAAGCAGGCAGGATTTCCAGTTGTGGGAATCTATGATGAGGCAAGCAAGGATGATCAGGAAGAGATTCAGAAAGAAGCAGACTGGTATTGCAGAGAGTGGACAGAGCTGATGAAAAAAAAGACAGCGCTTACAATTGCCGGAAGTGATTCAAGCGGAGGTGCAGGAATTCAGGCAGACATCAAAACCATGCAGGCAAACGGAGTCTACGCAATGAGTGCGATTACCGCATTGACCGCCCAGAATACAACCGGAGTAACCGGAATCATGGAAGTATCCCCGGAATTTCTGGAAAAACAGCTGGATGCAGTTATTACGGATATCCGTCCGGATGCAGTAAAGATCGGTATGGTATCATCAGAAGAATTAATAAAAATGATATCAAAGAAACTAAAAGAATACCACTTGGGAAATGTCGTAGTCGATCCCGTAATGGTAGCAACAAGCGGATCCCGACTGATCAGTGAAAGTGCGGTTGAAACATTAAAAACACAGCTGTTACCAATGGCAGCTGTGATCACACCAAATATCCCGGAAGCAGAAGTTCTTGCAGAGATCGAGATCAGATCTGAAGCCGACATGGTGGAGGCGGCAAAGAAAATCTGTGAAATGTATCACTGTGCAGTCTTATGCAAAGGCGGACACAGCCTGAATGATGCCAATGATCTCTTATACCAGAACGGAAAAGCAACGTGGTTCCACGGAAAAAGGATCAACAACCCGAACACTCATGGAACCGGCTGCACCTTATCAAGCGCAATCGCATCGAATCTGGCAAAGGGGTATTCTCTGGAAGAATCTATCAAACGTGCGAAAGATTATATCAGCGGGGCACTGGAAGCCATGCTGGATCTTGGAAAAGGAAGTGGACCTATGGATCATGGGTTTGAGATACAGGGAAGATTTTCTGTTTAATCGATTAACGGAGTTGATCTCTCGGTCCTGGACGGTGTTCTTTAAGGAACGAGAGATCAACTCCGTTAATTAGTTCAATAGCAAATTACTTCTTAGCTTCCAGCCTTTCCTCCCAAAGCTTATCCGCCATCTTCGTCCAGGCCTCAGCATAAGGCTTACACTTATCACAAAGATGCTGTACATCTTCCGGTGACTGCGGATCGGTAGAATGAGCCCCGGTTTCTTTTACCATCTTAGGCAGGCATTCCGGATTCTCAAGCATTGGACATGGGCGCAGCATATTGTCGTTGAATGGCTGGCCTTTTCTGTATGCCTGGAAGATCGGACTCTTTAATGCATCCAGAAGACTGACTTCGTGAATGTTAGCATTCGAATAATGGATGAATACACAAGGGTCCACATCTCCGGCTGCGTTGATGTGAAGGTAATAACGTCCACCTGCGATACAACCGCCGATGTATTCTGCATCGTTCTGGAAGTCCAGACTGAAGATTGGTTTGGAGCTTCTGAAAGCACGGATACGTTCATATACAGCTTTTCTCTGTTCCGGATTTGGCATGAGTTCCGGAGCGGCATCATTTCCAACCGGCATATAATGGAAGAACCAGATGAATAAAGCACCGGCTTCGATGATCATGTCGTAGAATTCTTCGCTTGTGATATCTTTGTAGTTCACACTTGTGTAGCAGGTTGAGATACCGAATGGAAGATTGTGTTCCTTTAATAACTGCATAGCATGTTTTACTTTGCCGAATACACCAGGACCACGGCGTCCGTCATTGGCCGTCTCGAATCCTTCCAGACTGATTGCAGGAACAAAGTTCTTGACTCTTAACATTTCCTGACAGAACTCTTCATCGATCAAAGTTCCGTTTGTGAAAGATAAGAACTCACAGTCCGGATGACGTTCGCAGATCGTGATGATATCTTTCTTGCGGACCATAGGTTCTCCACCGGTGTAGATATACATATATGTACCGAGTTTCTTTCCCTGCGTTACGATGTCATCGATCGTGTCCAGATCAAGATTTAATTTATGTCCATATTCTGCAGCCCAGCATCCGGTACAATGCAGGTTACAGGCTGAAGTAGGATCTAATAAAATCGCCCAAGGAACATTACAGTCTTCTTTTTCCTCGGTCTCTTTCTGAAGAGCAGAACCCTTCAAAGAAGCGTTAACGATAAAGTTTGTAAAGAAAGTTTTTCGTACACCTGGATCCAGTTCCCACACTTTTGTAGCAAGCTGATACCAGTTACCTTTTTCAGCGATACCCTGACGGATTGCATTACGCTGACCTTCATACCAGCCTTCCGGAGCAGCCTTGTCGACAATACTCATGACCTTTGGAATGTTTGTTTCTGGATCTTTATCCATGTACTTAAGTGCTGCCTGAATAGCGGATGCAAAGGCGGCGTTTTTTACTGTGTCTATAACATTCATAGTGTTACCTCCTCATTACTGCATTATAATCTCTTTGCAGTTACCTTATGTTAAAACTTTTGCTTTTCAGATTCAAGCAAATGCGACATTAATCGTATATTGTCGCATTTTTGACAAAGGTAAAATCATATATCATGAAAAGATCCTCTATAACTTAAATTGTACTTATAAAAAAACGAACTTTTTTAATTATACTTATAAAAAGGGGTGGAAAAATAAGAAGGTTTTATATATAATAGGGGTAGAAACGTTCAAAACCACAAACGAAAAGGAGATGTATTCATGGAAATGTTATCAATCGAGAAGGAACTGCAGGGCAATTCTTACCCGGGACGTGGCATTATTATAGGAAAGAGTGCAGATGGGACAAAAGCTGTAACTGCTTACTTTATTATGGGAAGAAGTGAGAACAGCCGTAACCGTGTGTTTGTAGAAGAAGGGGAAGGTATCCGCACACAGGCGTTTGATCCATCCAAACTGACTGATCCAAGCCTGATCATCTATGCACCGGTACGAGTACTTGGCAACAAGACGATCGTAACTAACGGAGATCAGACAGATACGATCTATGAGGGCATGGACAAGCAGCTTACATTTGAACAGTCACTCAGAAGCCGTGAATTCGAACCAGACGGACCGAACTATACACCTAGAATCTCAGGTGTTATGCATATTGAAAATGGAACATTTAACTACGCAATGTCAATCTTAAAGAGTAATAACGGCAATCCGGAAAGCTGCAACCGCTACACATTTGCATATGAGAATCCTGCAGCAGGCGAGGGACATTTTATTCACACATACAAATGTGACGGCAATCCGCTTCCAAGCTTTGAGGGAGAACCAAAACTGATCGCAATTCCGGATGATATGAATGCATTTGCCGACAGCTTATGGAACAGCCTGAATGCGGACAACAAAGTATCGTTATTTGTACGCTATATTGATATCGCGACAGGTACATATGAGACAAAGATCATCAATAAGAACCAGTAAGAGGAATCGATAAGGAGAATAGATATGAACGAATTAGAACTGAAATATGGATGTAATCCGAACCAGAAACCTTCCAGAATCTATATGGAAGACGGAAGTGAACTGCCAATTAAAGTTCTGAACGGAAGACCTGGATACATCAACTTCCTGGACGCATTTAACGGATGGCAGCTTGTAAGCGAACTGAAGAAGGCAACCGGACTTCCGGCAGCTACATCATTCAAGCATGTATCTCCTGCAGGTGCCGCAGTCGGACTTCCGCTGAGTGATACACTTGCAAAGATCTACTGGGTAGATGACCTCGGAGAATTATCGCCGCTTGCATCTGCATATGCAAGAGCAAGAGGTGCAGACCGTATGTCTTCATTTGGAGACTTTATTTCTCTGTCAGATGTATGTGATGTGGATACTGCCAAACTGATCAAACGCGAAGTATCCGATGGTGTCATTGCTCCTGGATACGAGCCGGAAGCACTTGAGATATTAAAGGCTAAGAAAAAAGGAAACTATAATGTGATCCAGATCGATCCGGATTATGTGCCGGCTCCGATCGAACACAAGCAGGTATTCGGTGTTACATTTGAGCAGGGAAGAAATGAATTAAAGATCGATGATGAGTTCTTTTCCAATATCGTAACAGAGAACAAAGAACTGACAGAGCAGGCTAAGATTGATCTTGCAATCTCTATGATCACATTAAAATATACACAGTCCAACTCTGTATGCTTTGTAAAAGACGGACAGGCAATCGGTATCGGTGCAGGACAGCAGTCCAGAATCCACTGTACACGTCTTGCAGGCGGCAAAGCAGATAACTGGTGGCTCAGACAGTCTCCACAGGTTATGAATCTTCCATTTGTGGATGGAATCAGACGTGCGGACAGAGACAATGCGATCGATCTCTACATCGGTGAGGACTATATGGATGTTCTGGCAGATGATGCATGGCCGGCTATCTTCAAAGAAAAACCGGAAGTATTCACAAGAGAGGCCAAGAGAGAATGGCTGGATAAGCTGACAGATGTCGCACTTGGTTCAGATGCATTCTTCCCATTTGGGGATAACATTGAGCGTGCACATAAGAGTGGTGTAAAATACATCGCACAGCCGGGCGGATCTGTACGTGATGACAATGTAATCGCTACATGCAATAAATACGATATGGTAATGTCATTTACGGGAATCCGTTTATTCCACCACTAATCGGGATATCATATAAGAGACGCATCCTAAAGTTGATACTATATATGTCGCAGAAAGCGGGAAGGTTACGTTAAAGCGTGGCTTTCCCGTTTTTTTTCACTATGCGTCAGAAAGAAGACGTTCGTGGAAGGCGTTTATATTATATTGATATAACGAGTATATCTGGTTTTTATACATATAAAGGAAAATGTAGTATGATTTCAGCATTTACATAACATTTATTTCTTCAAAAAGGATTCTGAATAAGATAAAATAGGAGAAAAGAAAGAAGGCGATAACATGTCAACGATAGAACTTTTGATCGTATCCATCGGATTATCGATCGACGTATTTGTAGCGGCGGCTTATATGGGCGCCGGATTTTCGAAGATCAGATGGAAGAATCTGATTCTGCTGAGTATCTTGTTTGGCGGGATCCAGCTTGGCACGCTGGTACTTGGCAATCTGATCACGTTACTTCCGCTGCTGTCTATTACAAGAACGAAGACGGCTGCTGACAGATGGGAAGGACTGACGGTACTGATCTTTACAGCCATCGGAATCTATATGATCATCAAGGGGATCAAGAAAAAGAATGTACTGGAACGCAGGAAAGATGAGATTGAATGGAAGAAAACAACGATTCTTGCCATGGTAACGAGCGTGAATGCATTCTTTGTCGGAATGGGACTTGGATTTCTGGATACGGCCATGATCGAACAGTCACTGGTATTATTTCCGGTAACAGTTCTGGAATCTGTGCTTGGTATATTCGCAGGATACAGACTGGGACTGAAGGAAAACAGACGGGCATATTGGATCGGGGGAGCACTTCTTCTTCTTGCCAGTTTTGACGTAATACTCCATTATTACATGTAAAAAATGGAGCAAATTAACGGTAGATTTTGGAAGATAACAGGACTATAATGATTTACTACAAGTTATCTGGGAAATTAAGGTGATGAGATGGAGCGCAAAAGTGAATTAACGAAAGCGCTGCTGGGAGAAAAGTTTAAAGAACTGGTAGCGAAAAAAGGATTTGAAAAGCTGACGATCAAGATGATCACGGATGCAGCAGGGGTGATCCGACCGACGTTTTATAACTATTTTCAGGACAAATACGAAGTGATGGAATGGCTTCTGTGGGAAGATGTATTCAAAGAAGTCTCAGGACTTATTGAGCAGGAACGAGGAATGGAGTCGTTGCAGCTTCTGTTTTGGAAGTTTGGAGAAGACAAGAATTATTACGAAAAGGTATTTGAAGTAACTGGTCAGAATTCCTTTGAGGAAATGTTGTATGAGCAGGTTTTTCATATGGAAGAGATTCTGGTAAAGCATCATCCGTTAAAACATCTTCGGAATATGCCGCACGTCGATGAGAAGGTGTTTCTGGAATTTCATGCAATATCACTGGTGAACGGATTGAAATACTGGCTGATAAAGGAGAGTAAAAGTATTTCGGCCGGGGAAGCAATGGAATTCTACCGCTATATGATGTCGCATTCGATCATGGATCTTCTGGATATTGAGAATCCGGAAAAGAAGAAAAAGTAAAGGGTTTCACTACACTGAGTGGAACCCTTTTCCTATAATTTCGCTGGTGTTGGATATCAGTAAGAAAGCACCAGTTGTATGAGCTTTTATGAAGTTACGAAGCTTGATCGCTTCATTTGGACTAAGTACGGTCAGGATGATGTATTTATCATCTCCGGTGAAAGCACCTTGTGCCAGTACGATCGTTGCACCGCGGTGCAGATCATTTTTGATAAATTCACAGATCGGTTCAGGCTCGCTGCATACCACATGGAAATACTTTGAGCGGTTCAGACTTTCAATCAGGCTGTCGATGAGTGTCGAACGCATCGTAAGACCGAGCAGTGAATAGAGACCGGTCTTAATATCGAATACGAAGAAACCGGCAATGGTGAATAAGATATCGGAAGCAAGTAATCCTTTTCCGATGTCAACACTGGTGTATTTCTTCAATATCATGGCAATGACATCTGTACCCCCGCTGGATGCGCCGATATTGAACAGAATTGCCGAACCGATGGCAGGAAGTACGATCGCAAAGATCAGTTCCAGTAAAGGTTCGTTGGTGAGCGGATGACTCATCGGATAGATACGTTCCAGTCCGGACAGCGTCACAGAAAGTAGGATACTGCTGTATGCTGTCTGTGCAGCGAATTTTTTCCCGAGAACGAAAAGTCCTATGATCAGAAGGAGCATATTCGCAATGAAGGAAAAATCACTGGCCGAAAGAGGAGTGAATTTCGCAACGAGTACCGCAAAACCGGTGATACCGCCAAACGTAAAGTTGTTGGCGAACTTGAAAAAGTAGATACCCACTGCCATGATCAGTGTACTGCCAGTGAGTAGTACAAAGTTTTTTAAATGTTCTTTCATTTGAAAAATTCCCCAGTTTTCCTTTTGTAATTATTTGGGTATGGAAGAAATTATGAAAGAAATCTTTCATATCCTCAATGATTGTAACGCTCACGTATGGAAAAGTCAACGGATTGGTGGTATATTATTAAGAGACAAAATATTCAGAAAAATGACCGGGAGGATAAGAAAAAAATGAAACTTTTTTGGCAGAAAGCAGAAGTGCAGAAATTTGAGCATGCAAAAGATTTTGCAGAAGAATATAATATAGGTAAGAATGATTTTATTCTTGCAAGTAAAAGTACATATGAGACATATTTTGCACCGCTTGGACTGGAAGCACATGTGGAATTTAAAAGTAAATATGGAAAAGGCGAGCCTACAGATGTGATGATTGATGCATTGCTGGCAGATTTCCGTAAGACGGATTGTGACAGAATTATTGCAATCGGAGGAGGAGCTGTTATTGATATGGCAAAGATCCTGGTGCTTGCGGGGGACTACTCTGCAGAAGAGATCTTTGGAAGAAAAGTTCCGCTTAAAAGAGCGAAGACTTTGATCGCAGTTCCAACAACCTGTGGAGCGGGCTCAGAAGTTTCCAATGTATCGATTGCAGAATTTACAAAGCTGCATACAAAGATGGGACTTGCCGTTGATGAGATCTATGCAGACCGTGCAGTGCTGATTCCGGAGCTTCTGACCGGTCTTCCATATTCCTTCTTTGCGACAAGTGCAATCGATGCATTTATCCATGCAATCGAATCTTATGTATCACCGAAGGCTACATTATATACACAGATGTTCAGTATGAAGGCAATGGAGATGATCATTGAAGGATTCCAGAAGATTGCCGAACATGGGGAAGAATACAGAATGAATCTGCTGGATGATTTCCTGACAGCAAGCAATCTTGCCGGTATTGCATTCGGCAATGCGGGAACAGGAGCGGTGCACGCCATGTCTTATCCTCTGAGTGGCGTATATCATGTCACGCACGGAGAAGCGAACTATCAGTTCCTGACAGCTGTATTCGCAAAATATCAGGAGTTAGATCCAAACGGCAGAATAAAGAAACTAAATGTTTTCTTAAGCAATTTTTTGGAGTGCAAATCAGACGAAGTATATACCAAGATTGAGAAACTTCTGGATCAGATCATCGCAAGAAAACCGTTACATGAATACGGAATGAAAGAAGAAGAAATCGAGAGCTTTGCGAAGACAGTTGAAGAGACGCAGCAGAGACTTCTGAATCAAAGCTACGTGAAACTGACCTGGCAGCAGATGGCAGAGATTTATAAAGCATTGTATTAATTTTTATATAATAATACAAAAGAGCGTGATCCAGATTAAAAACTGAATGTTTTGCTTCGGATCGGAACATACTATCTTCTATAAAGAGGAGGATAGAAATAATGTATAAGTATTTACCCATTACGGATGTATACGCAAGAGAAATACTTGATTCGAGAGGAAATCCGACGATAGAAGTGGAAGTGCTTGCCGGAGATGAATTCTGCGGAAGAGCAAGTGTTCCGTCCGGTGCATCGACCGGAAAATATGAAGCGGTTGAATTACGGGATAAAGAAGAACGATATGGAGGACTGGGTGTGCAGCAGGCGGCAGATCATGTTAATGCAAGGATCGCACCGGAAGTGATTGGCATGAATGTACTGGATCAGGCAGCGATCGATCAGGCGATGATCAGGCTTGACGGAACAAAGAACAAATCCAATCTTGGTGCCAATGCCATGCTTGGAGTCTCGCTGGCGGCTGCAAGAGCGGCGGCCGGGGCACTGGGACTTCCGCTGTATTCGTATCTTGGCGGCACAAATGTGAAAAAACTTCCGGTTCCGATGATGAATATCATGAATGGCGGAAGACATGCGGATAATACGATTGATATTCAGGAATTTATGATCATGCCGGTAGGGGCGAAAGATTTTAAGACCGGACTTCAGATGTGTGCGGAAGTATATCATGAACTGAAGAGAGTTTTGAAAACGCTGGAATACAGTACTGCCGTGGGAGACGAAGGGGGATTCGCGCCGGATCTTCACAATGCAGATGAGGTCTTGCGTCTGATGGTAAAAGCGGTAGAAAAGGCCGGATATAAGCCAGGCGAAGAGATAGCTATCGCATTGGACGTAGCAGCATCCGAGTTATATGATAAGAATTTTAAGAAATATGTATTCGACGGTGAGGCGAAGAAAAAGGGATACAAGATCGTCCGGTCTGCAGAAGAAATGATTGATTATTATGAAGATATCATAGAAAAATATCCGGTTGTATCCATTGAAGATCCGTTGGATGAAGATGACTGGGAAGGCTGGAAGACGCTGACAGACAGGATCGGAGAGCGGGTGCAGCTGGTAGGCGATGACCTGTTCGTGACGAATACCAGAAGACTTGCCAAAGGGATCAGAAGAAAAGCGGCGAATGCGATACTGATCAAAGTGAATCAGATCGGGACACTGACGGAGAGCTTTGAAGCAGTAAAGATGGCGCAGAATGCCGGATATAAGACGGTAATCTCACACCGTTCGGGCGAGACTGCCGATTCGTTCATTGCAGATATCGCAGTGGCGGCAGATGCAGGGCAGATCAAAACAGGAGCCCCATGCCGGTCGGAACGGGTGGAAAAGTATAATCAATTATTGCGGATAGAGGAAAGACTGGGGGATGTGGCTGTATATCAGAACCCATTTGAAGAAAAAATAGAAAATGTACAGATATAATGCTGTCTGACACAAGATTTCGAAAGAGATGCACTTGCCTTATCATTCATCCTGTGATAGAATATATGTGGTTTATCCGCAGGAGGTGTGAATAGTGGACATTTTAAAGATTGTATTAATGATAATATTTGCAATAGACTGTATCGCATTAACCGTGATCGTGTTGATGCAGGAAGGTAAGTCAGCAGGGCTTGGTGCCATTAGTGGTATCGCTGATACTTACTGGGGACAGAACAAGGGCCGTTCTATGGAAGGTGCACTGGTGAAGTCTACAAAATTCCTTGCGATTCTGTTTATTGTACTGGCAGCAGTGTTGAATTTAAAAGTATTTGCATAGGATAGAGCATATTTTTAGAAGATGAAAGGGACACTCCTGTATGGGAGTGTCCTTTTTTGAAACATAGAATATGCAGGGGAGCATAGAGATATGAGTAAGAAATTTGATAAAAGAAAAAAAGTTGTCTATGATCTGATCTGTGATGATTTATATACACCGATGAAATTTAAGGAACTGGCCATGCTTCTTCGTGTGGCAAAAGAAGACCGGGATGAGCTGCGGCAGATCCTGGAAGCATTGGAGCAGGAAGGAAAGATATATCTTTCCAAGAGAGGAAAATACTGCAGGGGACATGCAAAGCGTCTGACCGGTGTGTTCCGGGCAAGTCTTAAGGGATTCGGCTTTGTGGTGTTGGATGAAGGAGATTCAGAGGATGTATTCATCGGTGCGGATGATACCTGTGGTGCATTCGATGGAGATCATGTTGAGATCGTACTTACAAAAGAACCGGAAGGAAGAAGCCGTGAAGGAAAGATCGTGAAGATCCTGAAGCGGGGGCTTTCAAAAGTAGTCGGACTTTACCGCATGAAGCCGGGAAAGAAGTTTGGATTCGTGATTCCGGATAACCAGAGACTGGATCAGGACATATTTATACCAATTGAAAAATCAAGAGGGGCAGTGGATGGACACAAAGTTGTAGTGGAGCTGACCTCTTATGGAGAGAATGGAAAGAAACCGGAAGGAAAGATCGTGGAGATCATCGGTCATCTGAATGATCCGGGAACAGATATCATGTCGATCGTAAAAGGGTATGACCTCCCGGTAGAATTCCCGGATAAAGTATTAAGACAGGCAGAGCGTGTGGCAAAGCCGGTCAGTGAAGCGGATATGAACGGAAGAAAGGACCTGCGTAACTGGCAGATGGTCACGATCGACGGGGAAGATGCAAAGGATCTGGATGATGCAGTGTCTCTTGTAAAAGATGGTGAGAACTATATTCTGGGTGTGCATATCGCGGATGTAACGAATTATGTGCAGGAGAACAGTGCACTTGACAGAGAGGCGTTAGAAAGAGGAACCAGTGTTTATCTGGTAGATCGTGTCATTCCGATGCTTCCGCATACACTTTCGAATGGAATGTGTTCACTGAATGCAGGCGAGGACCGTCTGGCACTGAGCTGTATCATGACAGTGGATTCGTCCGGAGATGTGATCGCACATGAAATTGCAGAGACCGTGATCCATGTAGACCGCAGGATGTCTTATACCAGCGTGAAGAAGATCCTGACGGATCATGATGAAGCGGAGACCTCAGAATACAAAGAACTGGTTCCGATGTTTGAGCGGATGCAGGAGCTTTCCGGTATCTTAAGAGCCAGAAGAAAGAAGCGCGGTTCGATTGATTTTGATTTTCCGGAGACGAAGATGATTCTGGATGAGAATGGAAAGCCGATCGACATTAAACCATATGACAGAAATGTTGCAACGAAGATCATCGAGGACTTCATGCTTCTGGCGAATGAGACAGTGGCGGAAGACTATTACTGGCAGGAACTTCCATTTGTATACCGTACCCACGAAGCACCGGATGAAGAAAAGATCCGCACGCTGGCAACATTTATCAATAATTTCGGTTATTCGATGCATATCGGAGTAAATGAAATCAGACCAAAAGAAATTCAAAAGTTGCTATCAAAAGTGGAAGATACACCGGAAGAAGCAATGATCAGCCGTCTGGCACTGCGTTCCATGAAGCAGGCAAAATATACGGCAGAAAATGACGGTCATTTCGGTCTGGCAGCTAATTATTATACACATTTTACTTCTCCGATCCGAAGATATCCGGATCTTCAGATTCACCGGATCATCAAGGACAATCTGCGCGGAAGAATGAATGAAAGCAAGATTGAACATTATCAGTCTATCCTTCCGAAAGTGGCGAAGCGTTCCAGTGAGATGGAGCGGCGGGCTGATGAAGCAGAACGTGAGACGATCAAGCTTAAGAAAGTAGAATATATGCAGGCTCATATCGGGGAAGAATTCGAGGGAGTGATCTCCGGAATTACAAAATGGGGCATGTATGTGGAACTTCCAAATACGATAGAAGGTCTGGTTCATGTAACGAATATGACTGATGACCATTATGAATATAATGAAGAACGCTATGAGATGATGGGAATGCGTACACGGAAAGTGTACAAACTGGGTGAAAGCTTAAGAGTACAGGTAGTGGATGCAGACCGTCTGATGCGTACGATTGATTTTAAGATTGTGAATCAGGGAGGTGCCGGAGATGGCGAAGAGTAATGACAAGATGGTCGCAAATAATAAAAAGGCATATCATGATTATTTTATCCTGGATAAGATCGAGACAGGAATCGCTCTGCACGGAACAGAGGTGAAATCACTCCGTATGGGGAAATGCAGTATAAAAGAATCATTTATCCGTATTGAGAACGGAGAAGTATTCATCTATGGCATGCACATCAGCCCATATGAAAAGGGGAATATCTTTAATAAAGATCCGCTCAGAGTCAGAAAGCTGCTTCTTCACAAATCAGAGATCAACAAACTGATCGGCAAGACGAAGGAAAAAGGAATGGCGATCGTGCCTTTGAAAGTCTACTTTAAAGGAAGCCTTGTAAAGGTAGAGATTGGTCTGGCAAAAGGTAAGAAATTATACGATAAACGTCAGGATATTGCCAAAAAGGATCAGAGACGTGAAGCAGAACGTGACTTCAAGATGAAATTAAGATAGAACAAACACAGAGGCTGATAGAATTCGGATAGAATTCAGACAGGAAAGCAGACAGGAGATAAGAGATGGTACCGACAAAGAAAGAAGAATTAAGAAATCTGGTTACACAGACTACTATGGAGACTTACGAGGAGCTGACACCACATCTGGTACAGCTCATTAATGAGACGAACCGGAATCCGGAACTGACAGAAGCTCAGAAACAGGATGAGATCTCCTTACATATGATGGGATTTGTAAAATCCTGTACCAATGAAATCATCATTGAAGTACTGGGAGAAATTCTTGGACTGGAATAGAGATTTTCTGGTAGCAGAAAGTATAAATGCGTAGAATCTGACCGGACTGTGAAATTGTAGAAAAAATATAAGATAAATAAAATCCTGTTGTGATAATTGAACGAAATTGTATATAACGTCAGAAAAATATCAGAAAATTCCTTGACAAAGAAAGTTCTGAGCGTTAAACTACGGGACATAAAAGCAAGGGCGCTTCGAAAATAGTTCGAAGTGCCTTTTCTTTTTTGGCAGAATGAGCTGTATAAGCAGTGTGCAGTAATGCAGCAATTTTCTTCAGATATATGACAGCACAAGGGTGTGTATGTTCTGTGAGTCGACCACAGAACTGCTCACCTTTTTTGCTGCCATATATCTGGAAGAAAAAGAAAGACATTTTGCCCGGCCGGAAATTATGAATCGTGGTTTTCCGGCAGATCTGAAGGATGAAGGAGGATATATTATGACGAAAGAAGTATTATCAGCGATACAGGATGCCGTAGGCACTCAGGTATTTGGAATCTGGTTCCTGATCGGTGCAGCATTTGTATTTTTCATGCAGGCTGGATTTGCAATGGTAGAGGCAGGATTCACCAGGGCGAAGAATGCCGGCAATATTATTATGAAGAACCTGATGGACTTTTGTATAGGAACCTGTGTATTTATCCCACTGGGGTTTGGAATTTTGCTTGGTGAAGATGCACTTGGCGGATTTATCGGAACTCCGACACTTGGAATTTTTACCGACTATGCAAATTTTGACTGGTCCAATTTCGTATTTAACCTGGTGTTCTGTGCGACAACGGCAACCATCGTATCCGGAGCAATGGCAGAACGTACCAAATTCTTATCTTATTGTATTTATTCCGCAGTAATCTCCGCTGTTGTATATCCGATCGAGGCACACTGGATCTGGGGCGGCGGATGGCTTGCAAGTTTAGGATTCCATGATTTTGCAGGTTCCTGTGCAATCCACATGGTTGGTGGAACAACAGCATTTATCGGAGCCGCACTGGAAGGAGCCAGAATTGGTAAATTTACCAGAGATAAAGACGGAAAAGTAACAAAGGTACATGCATTCCCTGGACATAACATTGTAATCGGAGCACTTGGTTGTTTCATCCTCTGGTTTGGATGGTATGGATTCAACGGAGCTGCCGCTACGACAGGTCCACAGCTTGCATCGATCTTTATGGCAACAACGATCGCACCGGCAATCGCAACGGTTGTATGTATGATATTTACATGGCTCAGATATGGCAAACCGGATGTATCGATGTGTCTGAATGCTTCACTTGCAGGTCTGGTAGCAATTACCGCACCTTGTGATGTCGTTGATGCAACAGGTGCAATCATCATCGGTGTGGTAGCCGGACTTCTGGTTGTATTTGGCGTATGGTTCTGCGACAATGTTGCTCATGTAGATGACCCGGTCGGAGCAGTTGCGGTCCATTGCTTAAATGGTATCTGGGGAACAATCGCAGTTGGTCTCTTTGCAACAAAAACAGCACCAGAGTGCACATTGAAAGGTCTGTTCTACGGCGGCGGATTCCACCAGCTTGGCTTACAGTTACTTGGTGTAGTAACCGTTATGGCATGGACGATTGTAACAATGACGATCGTATTTAAGATTATCGATAAGACGGTAGGTCTTCGAGTAACAGAAGAAGAAGAGATTGTTGGTCTGGATGTGAAAGAACATGGTCTTGCATCTGCATATGCAGGTTTCAGTCTGATGGATATCACAGAAGGAAGCATGAGTATCAATGAGAATACAGAGCTTGGAGAAAATGATTACGATGAAGCTTCAGAAGCACAGAGAGCTGCATCTGTCAAAGTAACTGCTCCAGTAGATCCTGAGACTGGAATACATAAAGTTGTTATCATTGCCAAACTTTCAAGATATGAAAAACTGAAAACAGCACTTAATGATCTTGGTGTAACCGGAATGACAGTCACACAGGTTATGGGATGTGGAGTTCAGAAAGGTGCCGGTGAGAAATACCGTGGAGTTGAGATGGATGTAACCGTACTTCCAAAGGTTAAGGTTGAAGTCATCGTCGGAAGCATCCCGGTAGAGAAGGTCATCGACACTGTGAAGAGAACACTTTACACTGGACATGTCGGAGATGGAAAGATTTTCGTTTACAATGTGCAGAAGGTTGTAAAGGTCCGTACCGGTGAGGAAGATTACGATGCATTGAAGGATGTAGAGTAAGAAAAAAGTTTACAATAGTATAGGATTGTATAGTGGAAAGAGATATACAGGATAGGAAGTCTTGCATATCTCTTTCCAGTTATATCAGAACAATTTTTATAAATGCCATGCATTCGTAAGAATCTGCCAGTGGCAGGAACTGTAGATAATTTTAAACTTTGTAGTATAATAGACTTGACAAGCAAAGTGTACTAAGATTATAATTAAGTTTACGTAAAGACAGTCTGCAAACCAGAAAAGCATTATAATCAGGGCTTGTACTGGTTTCGACGGGGGTTTGGAAGTTGGAGAAGCCATCCGTAGCGGGACACTACGTTAAAAGTTCCACTTAAATATAAACGCAGACAATACAGAATTAGCGTACGCAGCCTAATTAGGCCGCAGTCGGCCCCGAATCATCCGCTGTTCGGGTCACCGGCTTCAAACAGGCGGAGCACTTCGTTTCCAAAGCTTTGAGGAGATGGAAGAACTTATGAAGCTACTAAAGTGAGGAACCTGTCATTAGGTGCCGCATGGAGGGAATGTTAATATAATGACTGTGATGGGAGATGCTCGAATGGATGGGCTTTCGGACGCGGGTTCAACTCCCGCCAGGTCCACTAATATGATAACGGCATTGTGTATGGAAATGAACATACACGGTGCCGTTATTTTTGTGCTCAGATATGCAAGAAAAGCTGATTGTGTAAGATTTTGTGAAGAAATGACTGGCAGCAGAATGCCTATCAGATGTACGAAAATAACATATCAAAAATGATAATAATTATCAAAAATAAAAAAATAATTGAAGCATTTCATGCATTATGATACATTTATTGAGTTAGAAAATACGAACAAAAATTAGCGAATAAAACTATATGTTAGATATGTATAACCATAGATAATACAGAGGATGAGAGAATGAAGAAGAGGATTGTTATAGCTATATTATGTGCAGCAATATCGGCAGGGACAGTTGGATGTGGAAAAGACACCGCATCAACTGGAACAACACAGACAGAAGAAACAAAAAAAGACAGCACGGAAAATAAAACGGCAAAAACGACGCAGTCAGATGAAGAAAAACAGAGCCGGGATATATTTGCTATGGATACCTATATGACGGTAACGGCATATGGCGAACATGCTTCGGATGCAGTAGATCAGGCTGAGACGGAGATCAAACGTCTGGATGAACTTCTGTCAACGGGAAAGGAAACGAGTGAAGTTTATCAGCTGAATCAGAACGGAGAGGCAGTTGTATCGGATGATACGGCGTATCTGTTCGAACGCTCGGAAAAGCTGTATAAACAGACAAAGGGCGTATTTGACCTATCGATTTATCCGGTTATGGATGCATGGGGATTCCCGACGGAAAACTATAAAGTGCCGTCAGAAGACGAACTACACACATTACTTGAAAATGTAGATGCATCGAAGATCCAGTACGATAAGAGGACGAAAAAAATCATGCTTCCGGAGAATGTGAAGATTGATTTCGGAGGTATTGCGAAGGGATATACCTCATCCAGGATCATGGACATTTATAAAGAGTGTGGTGTGACAAGCGGTCTGGTAAGCCTTGGGGGAAATGTACAGCTTCTGGGATCCAAGCCGGATGGCAGTGACTGGAAAGTGGCAGTAGAAAGTCCCGAGGAAGACGGGACATACCTTGGAATCTTGCAGGCAAAGGATAAAGCGGTCATCACATCCGGCGGATACGAAAGATATTTTGAAGAAAACGGGGAAAAATACCACCACATCATTGATCCGTCTACGGGATATCCTGCAGAGAATGGCCTGACATCTGTGACAATTGTAAGTGCAGACGGAACGCTGGCAGACGGTCTGTCGACTTCGTTGTTCATTATGGGAAAAGAAAAGGCGGAAAAATACTGGAAAAAATACAGTGATAAATTTGATGTAATCCTGCTTACGGATGATAACGAATTATATGTTTCGGAAGGGATTGCGGATGATTTCAGCTCTGACTATGAAGTGAATGTGATAAAAAAATAGAGGTGAAGATATGGACAAAGAAAAAGTGATAAAAAAGTTAAAACAGGGAGCGCCTCTTACATCGGCAGTCGTAGTTGCGGCCTGTATTGGAGTATCGCTGAGCGGATATCAGCCGCCGGTTTATGAGGCGCAGGCACAGACAACAAAAGAAACAAAGAAAGCAGACGCAGATTCGGACGCAGAAAAGACAACTGCAGCAAAAGGTTCATTTGATCTTGCAGATGGCATATACAAAGGAACCGGGACCGGATATGCAGGAGATATTACGGTTGCGGTTACAATAAAGGATAAACAGATCACAGCAATTGATATTCTCAGTTCATCGGACGATGCAGCATTTTTTAACCGTGCAAAAGCTGTGATCGACCGGATTATTGCAGGGCAGACACTGGATGTGGATGTTGTATCCGGAGCAACTTTCAGTTCTAACGGTATTATCAGCGCGGTGAAAAATGCGTTGACGGGAGAAAAAGACAGTGGCGAGACAGGAGCTTCGCAGTCAGAAAATTCTGCGACGGAAGGCAGTACGTTGTCGCTGGAGGATGTAGCAGATGCAGCATCATATAAAGATGGAACCTATTACGGAACGGGAACCGGATTCGGGGGCACCCTGAAAGTCAAAGTTGTGATCAGCGGAGGAAAGATCGTATCGATCGATATCATAGAGAACCATGATGACAGCAGTTATCTGAGCCGGGCGACGGCACTGATCAATACGATCATTGCAACACAGAGCACGAATGTAGATGTAGTATCCGGAGCAACTTACAGCTCAAACGGAATCAAGAGTGCGGTACGAGATGCGTTGCGTCAGGCAGCAGTAAGTGGAAGTACGGCAAGTACGGAGACATCTTCGGACAGCACTGATACAACAGAGGATGATAATACATCCGTACCGTCCGGAAATTTCCCGTATAAAGAAGGAATCTATTACGGAACTGCGGAAGGCTATAACGGAGACATTGAAGTAGCAGTAGTCCTTCAGGATAAATCGATCAAAGCAGTCCTTGTTACGAAAAATAATGATGATGAAAGATTCTTCAATCGTGCAATGGAGGTCGTGAAGAATGTAATGAAAAAGCAGAGCACAGATGTAGATGTCGTGTCCGGAGCAACATATAGTTCCAACGGGCTTTTGAATGCGATCAAGAATGCCCTGAAAGAAGCAGAAAAGGCAACCAACGGGCAGCAGACAGAACCGGAAGTGAAAGAAGCGGATACGACAGAACTTGAAAAAGTGCTGGAAGAAGCCGGAGCATTAAATGCAGATGATTACACGGAAGCAACAATTGTGATTCTTAAGACACGAATGAAGGACGCACAGAAATTAATTGATGCGGATAAAACGGAGATTACGCAGGAAGAAGTAGATCAGGCATTGGAGAATCTGAATCAGGCACTGGCGCTGTTAGAGAAAAAAGACGGCGGCTCTGATGAAGATAATAACATATATAAGAATGGAATCTATGAGGGACGCGCACTTTGTCTTCCAGATGAAGATGAAGACTTTGCAGCTTATAATCTGACACTGAAGATAACAGTAAGAAATGATAAGATTGTTGCAATCACCGATGTAAAGGGAGATGGAGCGTCTTCGAATGACAGCTACATTACCAAAGCAGCCAATGGTACCTCCAAAATAAAAGGAGTGATCGCCCAGGTGCTTGAAAAAGGTTCAACGGAAGATATTGATGCAGTATCCAGAGCGACCTGCTCATCCAAAGCGATATTGGAAGCTTGTGATAATGCACTGGTTTCGGCGAAAAACAGTAAGTAGTCAGGAATAGAAGGAGAGAAAAGAATGAGAGAATTCTGGATGCGCCTGGTAAGTGTCCTGGTAATCATCGGTATGATACTGGGATATAATTCGGTACTGGACGCCCGAGAAAAAGATGAAGAATTGGCAAGGTTAAATGCAAAGATAGAAAGCACAGATAACGCAGATGACCATAATGCGGGAGAAGGTTCCTATAAAGACGGAACCTATACCGGCGAAGCAGATGGTTTTGGCGGAACGGTCGGAGTAGAGGTCACGGTGAAAAAGCATAAGATTACAGCCGTAAATGTGACTTCGGCAGAAGGCGAAGACGGATCGTACCTGTCCATGGCGGAAGATATCATTCCAAAGATAGTGGATGCGCAGAGTGCAGAAGTAGATACGATTAGCGGAGCAACGTTCAGCTCGACGGGAATCAAAAATGCAACAAAACAGGCATTGGAAAAGGCGGTAGAGTAACGTGGAGAAGATAAAGAATATAAATGCAAAACAGATGAAAAAAATCCATATCTGGCTGCGGGCTTTGATCCAGCTGTTATACTTCCTGTTCATACCATCTGTCTATACAGCGGCATTTGCCGGAGTAAAATACATATTTACACAGATTGGTGCGGGTGAAGAGATTGCACTGACCTCGTTTGTCAGCGTGCTCGCGGTAGTTTGTATCTATACCATGGTATTCGGCAGATTCTTTTGTGGATTTGCCTGTGCGTTCGGAACACTTGGAGATGCAGTACATGCATTTTATGTATGGGTCTGCAAAAAGTGTAAGAAAAAGCCGGTACAGATACCGGATGGGATTGCAGATAAACTTGTATATTTAAAATATGTGATCCTGGCAGTAATCGTCTTTATGTGTTATGGGGGCATATACAGTAAAGCACAGGGAACGAGCCCATGGGATGTATTTTCTATGATACATGCCGGTAATTTCAGACTGGGCGGATATGTGACTGGACTGGTTATATTACTGCTTCTGATCGTTGGAATGTGTCTGGAAGAAAGATTTTTCTGCAGAAACTTCTGCCCGATGGGAGCGGTATTTTCCCTGATTCCGGTGCTGCCACTTTTTTCTTTACACCGGGACAGAGAAGCGTGCATTCCAAAATGCAGCGCCTGTACCAGAAAATGTCCGGCTAATATCGGACTTCCGACGGACGTCTCCTGGAAAGTAGAAGGCGACTGTTTCCAGTGCCAGAAATGTATAGATACATGTCCGAAGAAGAATATTCACTGTGGTGTGAAAAAGATCAGAGGCAATGAAATCTGGTTTACAATCTTAAGAGCGTTGATATTACTTGGATTATGTATCTGGCTTGGAGTATAAAATAACATAACATGCAGACATGTGTGGAAAATGCACATGTCTGATTAGTAAAATTTTTTTGATTATAAGTTAGAAAAAACTAACTTAATAATAAATATTTTCATTAAGGAGGCTTTTATGAAAAAGAAAGAAATGAAGACAAAAGTAATGGCAGTTGCGATGTCGGCGACCATGGCAGCCAGCATTTGTCCGGCGGTACCGGCGATGGCGGTAACGAAGGATCAGGTAGCAAAAGATGGAACATATACGAAGACTACACATGTTGCCAGAACACAAGAAGATGATGAAGATGAAAACGAATGGAATGAGTATGACGTTCAGGTGGCATTAACAGTAAAAGATGGTAAATTTTCAGATATTACTGTAACTCCTGAAAATGGATACGAAACAGAAAACAAAATATATTTTGACAAAGCATTTTCCGGTAAGAAAGGAATAAAGATAAAATTAGTCGGACAGTCTGCAACAGAAAGTGTAATTAGCAGCTGGGATGTAGTATCGGGTGCAACAAGAACATCGAATGCTGTAAAAGAAGCAGCGTTAGCAGCAATCCAGTCAGCACCGGAAGCAGGGACTGCAGTGACAGTTGATACGACAGCACTTGAACAGTCAATCAAACAGGCAGAAGCTTTAAATGAAAGCGATTATACCGCAGAATCATGGAGCGCATTAAAAACAAAACTTACTGCTGCAAAGACGGCTGCTTCTGAAAAGAAATCCCAGGATGCGGTTGATACAGCAAAGAAAGAACTGGATGCTGCAATCAGCAATTTAAAACCAGCTGCCAAAGAAGCAAAATATCTTGTTATGAACGTTCCATATAATCAGTTCTATAAGGCTTATAATCTGACGGATAAAGCCGTATGGGAAGTAGAAGATGGTGTGGATGCCGTATCTACAGCAACTACAAAAAAATTTAAAGGAACAACAGGACTTGCAAAAGGTACTTACAACAATGGTAAATACATCATGGGTGTAACAATTCCTGTAGAAGTAAGTGCAGAAGATTATGCAAAATTAAAGACAAATCTGACTGAAAATGATGATTACTATTTTACAACATTAGATAAAGCACCGGAAGCATACAGCAAATTAACGGTAAAAGAAGACGGAACATATAGCTTCTCAAAAATGTCTGATGCAACGGTAACAAACAACTATCTTTCCGTTCCGGCAGAGAAATTGAAATTAAACGGAGGATATGGAGACTACCAGATTACAATTGACGGACTGGGAACAAAAACCGGATTAAAAGTTGGAGAAAATGAAACCAAAGAATACACTCTTTATGGAGCAATCCTGAACACAACTTTTGGAAAGAGTTATGGAATGACGAGTCTGGAGAATCTCTGGGTTGGAACAAAGACATCGAATGTAGAAATTGCATGGTCAATCAAAGAAGGCCAGGGCTTAAAGAGAGGTCATGGAGCAGGAGATGCATTCTATCAGTTCGCTGATATGAATGGTGCTACATTAAGCAGTGTTACATTAATTACAGATCTTGGTGTGATTGATGTTCCGTGTAATGTAACATTAGATAAATATTATGACGGAGACCTCAGTGGATTAAAATATTCTCTGAAGAATGATTCAGATGAACTTGAAATCAGTGGAATCCCATCAGATCTGAAAGATGTAACGGTAAGTGTATCCGGTGGTCTGGCAGATAAGGCAAGTGTGAAGAATGGAAAAGTTGCTTTAAAAGAGGCACCAACAGCCGGCACGCAGTATACAATTACAATCAGCAGCAGTAATTATCCAGATATCACAAGAAAGACATCTACACCAATTACAGATAAGCAGAAAGATGCATTACAGCAGCTGATTGAAAAAGCAGAAAAGACAACAGGTTATTCCGAAAATGCTGATCTGAAAGAGCACGTAAAAGAGGCTCAGGACATGATTGCAAATAAGGAAGCGTTATCTGCAGATGCAGCAGAACTGATCAGTGAATTAGAAGAGAAAATTAAGGCTACATATCCAACAGCAGATGTAACTGCAACATTAAAGGGAACGGAACTGGAAGTTGCTTTGAATGGAGTAGAATTAAAAGATCTGGAGAATCCAGCATATAAACTGACTTACAGAAATGGACGTAAAGAATCAGAACTGACAAGCGGAGATTTGAAAGATTTAAAAGTTACTTTGGATAAAGAACCAACAGTAGGTACAAACTACACATTGACAATTACAAGCGATAATTATCAGGATATTAAAACAAGTGTAGTTGCAGAAGCGGCAGTGACAGACGAGTATTCATACGTATATGTAGGAATGACATGGTCGGAATACTGGGCAAATGAAGGTGTATACCAGGCAGGAAACACAGAGTCATCAAGTGAACAGGATTCACACGAAGAGTATGACAAGGGGGGATTTGATGTAGTAACAAGAGCAACAGCAAACCACGGATTACACAGAGGAAGCTTCCAGTGTATCGCAACAATCTATGATACAGAAGGAAATACATATAAAGTTGCAAGCTGGAATTCATCATCAGAGCTTGTGTTAACAGATGGAAGTACAGTAGCATTTGACTCCAAAAATAAACTGGTGAATGGAAAAGCACTTGACCATTACAAAGTAACAGGTCTGAAATATGTTCCGGTGAAAGTTAAGACAGCTGATCTGCCGTCATTAAAAGAGAACTATACAGTTGTAGAAAATGGAGGAACACTTTCAGGAGGATATGAAGAAAAAGAACTGAAAGCATATACAGAGACAGCAAACGTAACAGCTGATACATACGGACTGAAAGAAGCAGTAAAATCAGGAGATGGATTCACATTCACAGAGAGAAAGAATGAGGGAACAGAATCCGGAATCAAAGACCAGGCATTAAAGACAGCAACAGGAGTAGAACCTACAGTAAAAGATGCAAGTGGATCATACGGAGAATTCCTGAGAGTAGACATTAACGGAAACTATGGTGACCTTGGATCAAATATGCAGGCAGTGACATGGACATACTATGGAAATGACAGTACATACAGCACACCATTGCAGACATATGGAACAAAATTTGCAGCAGATAACTGGATGCACAAATCAATGGGAATCCAGCTTGGACTGACAGAATCCATCAGATGCCAGCTGCCACAGGGAACAGACGGAACAGGATACTGGAGACTGACAGTACGAGCACTTGGATATGAAGATTATACATATGACTTCCAGGCAACAGCAGAGAACATCGTAGCCAAAAAGAAACCGGCAACAGCAGAAGAGATCGCAGCACTGCAGGCAAAAGTAACAGAAGCAGAAGGACTGAACGAATCAGATTACACAGTCGACAGTTGGAAGAATCTGCAGACAGAGTTACAGGAATCCAAAAATCTGCTTGCAAAAGAAAATCCGACAGGAGCAGAAGTAACAGAGCAGACAACACACCTGACAGACGCACTCAACAATCTGGTAAAAGCAGAACAGCCAACACCAGAAGTTGACACAACAAAGATTGCTGAGACAGTTGAGAAAGCCGAAGGCTTAAAAGAATCTGACTACACAGCAGAGAGCTGGGCAGCATTCCAGTCAGCACTTGCCAATGCAAAAGCTGTTATGGAAGCAAAAGAAAGCCAGGAAGCAGTCGATGCAGCAATGCAGTCTCTGAATGAGGCAATGAATGCACTTGTGAAGACAGGTACAGAAGATCCGGTCAAGAAAGTTACAACAGATGCACTGGAAAAAGCAATCACAACAGCAGGTACATTAAAAGAAGCAGACTACACAGCAGACAGCTGGAAAGCACTTCAGACAGCACTTGCAAGCGCAAAGACAGCACTGGAAGAAAAGAAAGACCAGAGCACAGTTGATGCAGCAACAGATGCACTGAACAAAGCAATCAGCGCACTTGTGAAGAAAGATGCAGGAAGCCAGACAACAACTGGAACAAACAATACAACAGGATCAAACACTTCATCAGGAAAATCTGGAAGCACAGGATCTACATCTTCTTCAAAGAGCAGCAAAGCAGCCAAGACAGGCGATCCATCAAGCATGTTCGCATGGTTAGGACTTGCAGTAACTTCTCTCGGAGCTGGAATCGGTGGATTCAAACTTAAGAGAAAGAAAAAAGACGAAGAAGAAATGTAATCATTTCTCATACTAAGCACTTTACTTAGTAAAATAAAAATGCCATACATTCTCTGAAACGAAGAAAATCGTTTCAGAGAATGTGAAAACATAAAAAAGAGCATTTACAGTATAAAGACATATTCGGAACTTTTAAAAGTGAAGAAGCGTTTTGTAGTGTGAATGCTCTTTTATTATCTGTATTTTTTTCACAAAGTCTACATAGTTCTCTGCTATAATAAATACAATCGAAGAAAAATATACCATGAACATATAATAAGAGGAGGGCAGGGTCTTATGGATAAGATCAAGATATTAGTAGTAGATGATGAAAGCAGAATGCGGAAACTGGTGAAAGATTTCCTCGGAAGAGAAGGATATCAGGTACTGGAAGCCGGAGACGGCATGGAAGCAATGGAAGTATTTTATGATGAAAAAGATATTGCACTGATCATTCTGGATGTGATGATGCCGAGAATGGACGGATGGCAAGTGTGCCGTGAAGTGCGCCAGTCATCGAAAGTACCGATCATCATGCTGACTGCAAGAGCAGAAGAGCGGGATGAATTACAGGGATTTGATCTCGGTGTGGATGAATACATTTCCAAACCGTTTAGTCCGAAGATTCTGGTGGCCAGAGTCAATGCAATTTTAAGAAGAGCCAACGTATTAAGCGGTGGTGATGAGATTGATGCCGGAGGAATCGTGATCGATAAAGCAGCGCATCAGGTGAAGATTGAAGGCAAAGAGATTGAATTAAGCTTCAAAGAATTCGAACTGCTGTCATACTTTGTAGAGAATCAGGGCATTGCATTATCAAGAGAGAAGATACTGAATAATGTCTGGGATTATGATTATTTCGGAGATGCAAGAACCATTGATACCCATGTAAAGAAATTAAGAAGTAAACTTGGAGAAAAAGGAAATTACATTAAGACGATCTGGGGTATGGGATACAAATTTGAGGTTGATAAAGCATGAAGATCATAAGTAAAGATAAGAAACTGAAGATAAAAAGTGTACATCATTCGATCAAGACACAGATGATCACATCCTTTGTGGGACTGTTGATATGTCTGGTCGTGACATTGATGTTCATCAACGGAAAATTTCTGGAGCCGTATTATATAAGTAAGAAGGAATCCCGTTTCATAGAACTTTATGAGAAATTAAATGATGTATCAAATGAAGATAAATGGGACAGCGCAAAGAAGAATAATTCACTCATTCATTTCGCTGAAAAGAATAATATTTCTTATCTGGTAATTGAAAAGGATAATGATGTACATACCAATGTGCATGACAAGAATATGCTGAAGAATCAGATGATGGGATATTTCCTGAATCAGGCACAGAAAGAAAGCCGGACACTGGATTCTACGGATGTCTATCAGATCAATCAGTCCTGGGATCCGTGGAATCAGAGCTATTATGTTGACATGTGGGGAAGTCTGGACGACGGCAGCCAGTTCCTGCTTCGAAGTCCGGTGGAAAGTATGCGTGAGAGTGCATCGATATCCAATCGTTTCTTATTATATATAGGAAGTGTTCTGATTGTTGTGTCCATTCTTCTGATCTGGTATTTTTCAAAAAGGATCACAGATCCGATCCGGGAGCTTGCGAGATTATCTGATCGGATGGCAGATCTTGATTTCGATGCGAAATATACCAGCGGTGGAAGTAATGAGATCGGGGAACTGGGAGAGAACTTTAACCGGATGTCAGAGAAACTGGAAAGTACAATCTCGGAACTTAAAAAGGCTAACAATAGTCTGCAGAAAGACATCGAACAGAAAGACAAGCTGGAAAAGATGCGAAACGAATTCCTTGGAAATGTATCGCATGAGTTAAAGACACCGATCGCTCTGATCCAGGGCTATGCAGAAGGGTTAAAAGAAGGTGTCAATGAAGATGCGGAGAGCCGGGAATTCTACTGTGATGTCATTATGGATGAGGCATCCAAGATGAACCAGATGGTCAAGAATCTGCTGACACTGAACCAGCTGGAATTTGGTGACGAAGATATCGTATTTGAACGATTTAATCTGACGGCACTGGTCAAAGGTGTTCTGCAGAGTATGGAGATTATGGCGGATCAGGCAGGTGCTAAGATTATGTTTCATGCAGAAGAGGACATCTATGCATGGGCAGATGAGTTTAAAGTAGAGCAGGTTGTAAGAAATTATGTAAGTAATGCATGCCATCATGTCAGTGGTGATATGGTGATCGAAGTAAAGATGGTACAAAAAGACGGCAAGGTTAGAGTATCGGTATTCAACACCGGAACTCCGATACCGGAAGCAGATGTGGCTCATATCTGGGATAAATTCTATAAAGTCGATAAAGCGCATACAAGAGAATATGGTGGTAACGGAATCGGCCTTTCAATCGTAAAAGCGATCATGAAGTCATTTAATCAGGATTATGGTGTGAAGAATTACGACAATGGTGTTGAATTCTGGTTCGAACTTGATGTACAATAATATGTAATAATTTATTTTACACACCACACACGAAAGGCAGGACAACAAGATGATTGCAATTATCGATTACGATGCGGGAAATATAAAGAGCGTGGAGAAAGCCATGCAGCTTCTGGGACAGGAAGTAACGATCACAAGAGACAGAGAGACGATCATGAATGCAGATAAGGTAATCCTTCCGGGAGTCGGAGCATTCGGAGATGCGATGGGTAAGCTCAGACAGTATGGACTGGATGAAGTGATCAGAGATGTAACGGCAAAGGGAACACCATTTCTTGGAATCTGCCTGGGACTGCAGTTATTATTTGAACGAAGTGATGAGACACCGGGAGTGGACGGTCTTGGAATCTTAAAAGGTGAGATCTTGCGAATCCCGGATCAGGAAGGACTGAAGATCCCGCATATGGGATGGAACTCCCTGAAATTCCAGAATAACGGAAGATTGTTCAAAGGCATTCCGGAAGATTCGTATGTATATTTTGTTCACTCTTATTATCTGAAAGCAGAAGATGAAGGAATCGTGACAGCTACGACAGAGTATAGCACACACATTCATGCTTCGGTAGAGCAGGGAAATGTATTTGCCTGCCAGTTCCATCCGGAGAAGAGCAGTGACATCGGAATTCAGATATTAAAGAACTTTGTGGAATTATAAGGGAGGACATTAGCATGCATACAAAAAGAATCATTCCATGTCTGGATGTAAATAACGGAAGAGTTGTAAAAGGTGTGAATTTCGTATCGTTAAGAGATGCCGGAGATCCGGTTGAGATTGCAAAAGCTTATGATAAGGCGGGTGCAGATGAGCTGGTATTTTTGGATATTACAGCATCGTCAGATGCCAGAGGAACCGTGGTTGATATGGTTCGTAAAGTAGCGGAAAATGTATTCATTCCGTTTACCGTGGGTGGTGGAATCCGTACGGTAGATGATTTTAAAGCGTTATTAAGAGAAGGTGCGGATAAGATTTCCATCAATTCTTCTGCAATCAATACACCGAACCTGATCTCTGAAGCAGCAGAGAAGTTCGGAAGCCAGTGTGTGGTTGTGGCGATCGATGCAAAGAAACGGGAAGATGGAAGCGGATGGAATATCTATAAAAATGGCGGCCGTATCGATGTGGGAATTGATGCTGTAGAATGGGCAGCAAAAGTGGAAAAACTCGGTGCAGGCGAGATTCTTCTGACCAGTATGGACTGTGACGGAACAAAAGCTGGTTATGATCTGGAACTTACGAGATCAATCGCAGAAGAAGTGAATATTCCAGTAATCGCATCCGGCGGAGCAGGTAATCTGGAACATTTCTATGATGCACTGATAGAAGGGAAAGCAGATGCAGCACTGGCAGCATCCTTATTCCACTACAAAGAGCTGGAGATCAAAGAAGTAAAAGAATATTTAAGAGGAAAAGGTGTATCTGTCCGTCTGTAGTTTGTAGTCTGCATGACAGCGTGGACAGAGGATAAAAAGGATAGTGTAAAGAACATGGCAGCAATCAATAATGACTGGCTGGAGGCTCTGAAAGGAGAGTTCAAAAAGCCATATTATAAAAAATTATTTGAGACAGTAAATGAAGAATACAGGACAAGGCAGATATTCCCGCCGGCGGATGATATATTTAATGCATTTCATCTGACACCGCTGCATAGTGTGAAAGCGGTAATTCTGGGACAGGATCCATATCATAATGTGGGACAGGCACATGGACTCTGCTTTTCGGTAAAGAAAGGTGTGGATGTGCCGCCGTCGCTTGTGAATATATACAAAGAACTTCATGATGATCTGGGCTGTGCGATCCCGAATCACGGATGTCTGACAAAGTGGGCAGAACAGGGTGTACTGATGCTGAATACGGTATTAACCGTAAGGGCACACCAGGCGAATTCCCATAAGGATATCGGATGGGAAGAATTTACTGATGCGGCGATCATGGCACTTAACAGTCAGGACCGCCCGATCGTGTTCATCTTATGGGGAGCACCGGCGCAGAGAAAGGCAAGGATGCTGAATAATCCAAAGCATCTGATCTTAAAAGCACCGCATCCAAGTCCGCTGTCTGCATACCGCGGATTCTTTGGAAGCAAACCGTTCAGCCAGACGAATGATTATCTGAGAGCTCACGGGGTGGAGCCGATCGATTGGCAGATTGAATAAATGAGGAGAATATAGAAAAAGTATGAAAAGAGTAAAAGCACTACTTGCAATATTAAGTGCAGGTCTGTTACTGACCGCCTGTGGGAATCCTTCTAAAAAGGGCGTTGAATATCTGGAAAAAGGAGAATATGACCAGGCGATTGAACAATTCGAACAGGCAGTAGAAAAGAATAAGAATACCGGGGATGCCTGGCGGGGAATCGGCATTGCCGAATGGGAACAGAAAGATTATAAAGGCGCAAGAAATGCATTCAAGAAGGCCTTGGATAATGACGCTGAAAAGACGGGAACGATCTACAACCTGATCGGAAACTGTGACCTGAAGTTAGGAAAAGCGAAAGAAGCGTTGAACTATTATAATATTGGTCTGGAACAGG
This sequence comes from uncultured Dorea sp., assembly GCA_900550865.1. Classification (GTDB taxonomy): domain Bacteria; phylum Bacillota; class Clostridia; order Lachnospirales; family Lachnospiraceae; genus Dorea_A. The sequence goes on from URTM01000011.1 coordinate 38,688, forward strand.
ATGATGTCAGCAAGAAGCTGAAGAAAGAAATGAAATATAATATCATCGTTGCGTATGAGAAGATGGAAGACTGGGACAGTGCAGAAGTAAAGCTGGAAGAATACCTGGAAAGTTATCCGAACGACAAAGCAGCAAAAAAAGAAGCAGAATTTCTGGAGACACGATAACAGAGACAGGGTGGAAATAGAAAAGAAATATAATAGAAAATATGATAGAAATAAAAAATGAAACAGAAAAAGTAATCCTGGTGGGAGTTTCACTCTCAGATCAGGATGATACAAAAGAGTCACTGGAAGAGTTAAAAGATCTGGTATCGACAGCGGGAGCCGAGACGGTAGGAATGGTGATCCAGAACCGGGAACAGCAGCATCCGGGGACCTATGTCGGAAAGGGAAAGATCGAAGAATTAAAAAGTATGATCTGGGGGCTGCGTGCAACAGGAATTGTATGCGATGATGAATTGTCTCCGGCGCAGATGAAGAACCTGCAGGATGAACTGGATGTAAAAGTCATGGACAGAACCCTGATCATTCTGGATATCTTTGCGGCGAGGGCATCGACCAGTGAAGGTAAGATACAGGTGGAGCTGGCACAGCTTAAGTATCAGCAGACCAGACTGACCGGCTGGGGAAGAGCAATGTCGAGACTGGGAGGCGGAATCGGAACCAGAGGTCCGGGAGAAAAGAAGCTTGAGATGGACCGCCGTCTGATCAAAAGCCGGATCGCACAGTTGAACCGCGAATTAAAAGATGTCAAGAAACACCGGGAAGTGACCAGAGAGCAGAGAAGCAGAAGCCACATTCCGGTAGCTGCAATCGTAGGATATACAAATGCCGGGAAATCGACACTGTTAAATACACTGACTGGTGCAGGAATTCTTGCAGAAGATAAATTATTTGCAACTTTGGATCCGACAACAAGAGATCTGAAGCTGCCAAGCGGGCAGGAAATCCTGATGACGGATACGGTTGGATTCATCAGAAAACTGCCGCATCATCTGATCGAAGCGTTCCGGAGCACACTCGAAGAGGCAAAATATGCGGATATTATTCTGCATGTAGTAGATGCTTCAAATCCACAGATGGATGAGCAGATGTACACCGTATATGCGACACTGCAGAATCTTGGAGTGAAAGACAAGCCGGTGATCACCGTATTCAATAAGATCGATCGGATGGAAGATACCTGGGTTCCGAGAGACCTGCGTGCGGACTATCATGTGAAGATCTCAGCAAAGACGGGAGAAGGAATTACAGAATTCCTTCAGTCCATAGAGGCTGTATTAAGAGAGCAGAAAGTGGAGATTGAGGCAGTATATCCATATAAAGAAGCAGGAAAGATCCAGCAGATCCGGAAATACGGGGAGCTGCAGGAGGAAGAATACCGGGAAGACGGTATCTTCGTAAGAGCTTTTGTTCCGGCAGAACTTTACGGACAGGTGCGTCCGGAAGGTGTTACGCCGAATAACTGCTTATAAGCTCTGGAAAATGTAGAATAATCTTTAAATCCACAATCGTAACAAACCTGTGTGCCGGGCGCACCGGAAGACAATAATTCTTTTGCAAGCAGGAGCCGCTTTTGGGAGATGTACTGTCCCAGTGTATAGCCGGTTTCCTGCTTGAATAATCTCATCATATAATATTTACTGATGTAGAACTGCTTAGCGATCAGGTCGATCGATAAGTTTTCGCAGAGGTGTTCGCCGACATAATCAAGGATGGCGAGCACCTTTTCGTTGCAGTTATCTGTGTCAATGTATTCCAGACGGTTCTTTCTTACGGCACGGTTCAGATGGATCATGAATTCCAGGAACATTACCTGCCGGTAGAGCTCGGAAGCATAGCCGCCGTCCGTGAAAGAATGTTCCAGATTAGAGATAGAACGGAACAGGGAACTCTTTTCCGGTGACGGGATGCGCAGAACATTGGAGTGTTCCTGATCGGCTTTTTGGAAACAGTAGCTCAGATCGTAGTTTTCAGTCTGGTATGCGTTCATGAAATTCGGAGAGATGTAGACAATGATTCTTTCATATGGACAGGAATTGTCTACCGTCAGCTTATGGATATCCCCCTGCTTTACCAGAACGATATCATAAGGTTTCAGGTCGTAAGAACGGCCTTCGATCATATAATTGACCTTTCCCTGAATGAAGATCGTGATTTTATCAAAGTCGTGATAGTGATAATCCACTTCTGTTGTTTCCTGATCCGTGAGGTGAAAAAGTTTGAATTCACTGTTCAGGTATCCTTTTTTTTCGTATTGTTCCATATATATTTCCTCCATATATTAAAAATGCGGAAAGCTTTTAATCTGTCTCCTGTATTTAGTTTATAGGAAAATGGCATTATTTGCAAGAAACAGAGCATTATTTGTGTAGATTATGGAAATAATGCCTGTTATGATAAGGGTAAAGAGAACGTTGTTGATAACAGATTTTGCAGACGGAAATTTCTCTGCACGGATCAGACATGATCAAAAAAAATAAAAACAAAATAAAAGAAACTTTAAAATATAATAAGAGCTGGGAATCAAAAATTGGAAATCAGACAAAGATCAGGAGGAAGAAAGATGAAAGTAGTATTGGAACGTTATCATGGACTGGGAAATGATTATCTTGTATTTGATCCAAATCACAATGAATTGAAACTGGATCAGGCAAATGTAAAAATGATCTGTGACCGTAATGAAGGCCTTGGCGCTGACGGAGTTCTGGAAGGTCCGATTCTGAAGGAAGATGGTATGCATGTAAAAGTATGGAATCCGGATGGAAGTGAATCAGAGACCAGTGGAAATGGTGTCCGCATTTTTGCAAAATATCTGAAGGATGCCAGTTATGTACAGAAAAAGAATTTTAAATTATATACAGGAAATGGTCCGGTGGAAGTGACATTCTTGAATGAAGATGGAAGCCGCCTGCGTGTATCTATGGGAAAATTATCATTCTGGAGTGATGAGATCCCGGTAATTGGTGAGAGACGTGAAGTGATCAACGAGGATATGGTATTTGGAAGAACGCTGTATCCGGTTACCTGTGTATCCATCGGTAATCCACACTGTGTTATCCCGATGCGTGAGATTTCCAAACCGCTGGTATGCAAGATTGGTGATTATTCTGAGATTGCAAGATATTTCCCGAACAGAATCAATACACAGATCATGCAGGTGATCGATAAAGAGAATATCGCGATTGAGATCTTTGAGCGTGGTGCAGGATATACCAGAGCATCCGGAACCGGAGCATGTGCGGCAGCAGGTGTGGCATACAAACTGGGACTTACAAACAGCAAGGTGATCGTGCATATGCCGGGAGGAGAACTCCAGGTGGAAGTAGAAGATGACTGGAATGTATACATGACAGGAGATGTGTTCTACGTTGCAAAGATGACACTCAGTAATGAATTTGCAGAGAGACTGCGTGCATTATAAAAGATAGGTAAAAGTATTACAAATGTTAATGGAAAGAGCATGGGAAAAGTAATTTTTTACGGCTATACACAAACATATATTCGTGTTATACTAGGGCATAAGGAGGAGACCTTATGCCTTTAAAATTTGTATTCGGGCCATCCGGCTCAGGAAAATCAACGTATTTATATCAGCATGTCATAGAAGAATCTGAAAAAAATCCACAGGAAAATTTCATAGTGCTTGTACCGGAGCAGTTTACGATGCAGACGCAGAAAGATCTGGTCAGTATGCACCCGAGACACGGTATCATGAATATCGATGTACTGAGTTTTGCAAGACTTGCCTACCGTGTATTTGAAGAGACTGGTGCAAAGAAGCTGCCGGTTCTGGACGATGAGGGGAAGAATCTGATTCTCAGAAAGATCGCGGGGGATTATGAGGATAAACTGACGGTATTGAAGGGGAATATTAAAAAACTCGGATATATCAGTGAGGTGAAATCTGTGATCTCTGAATTTACGCAGTATGATATCGGGGAAGATGAGATTGATGAGATGCTGGATACCCTGGATGAAGAATCCAGATTATATTATAAGTTAAAAGATATCCAGCTTTTGTATGAAGGCTTTCAGGATTACTTAAGAGAACGTTATATTACGAAGGAAGAACTGCTGGATGTGCTGAGCCGGCAGGTGAAAGAGTCCGAACTTCTGAAGAACAGCGTTGTGGTGCTGGACGGCTTTACTGGCTTTACTCCGGTGCAGAATCGGCTGATGCTGGAACTTATGCGACGCTGTAGGAAAGTATGGGTGACGGTTACGATGGATGAGCGGGAGAATCCGTATTCCTATAAGCATCCGTATCAGTTATTTGGACTGAGTAAGCAGATGGTGACGACACTGATCAAACTGGCAAGAGAAGATCATATAGAAGTGGAAGAATCAGTCTGCCTGTATGGATATCCGGTGAAACGATTTGAAAAGAATAAGGAACTGGCATTTCTGGAGAGAAATATCTTCCGGTATGGGGCCGGAAGATACGACAAGGCTGCAGAGAATCTGGAAATCCATGCAGCGGGGAATCCGAGACAGGAAGCAGTTGCAGTGGCAGAGGGAATCCGGAGACTGGTACGTAAAGAACACTACCGATACAGAGAGATCGGCGTGATCGTCAGCGACATGAATGTATACGGAGATCATCTGGAACAGGCATTTGAGACATATGGGATTCCTGTGTTTATGGATCACAAGAGAAGCATCCTGCTGAATTCATTTGTAGAGTATATAAGAAGTCTTCTGGATATGGCAGAAAAGAATTTCTCTTATGAAAGTGTATTCCGGTTTTTAAGGACCAATCTTGCAGGGTTCACCTGTGAGGAAGTCGATGAACTGGAAAACTATGTGATCGGACTGGGAATCCGTGGATATAAAGGCTGGCAGAACCGCTGGATCCGCAGACTGAAGGGGATGGAAGAAGAGGAACTGGACCGGTTGAATCATTACCGCGTACAACTGGTAGAAAAAGTGGATAACCTGATGTTTGTATTAAAACAGAAGAGGAAAACGGTGCGTGATATCACGATGGCAGTGTATGAATTTATGGTGAAGGAAAATATCCAGGAACGTCTGCAAAGAACAGAGGAAGCATTTCAGAAAACTGGGGAGCTGGCACTGGCGAAGGAATATTCGCAGGTTTACCGGATCATCATAGAATTATTTGATAAATTCGTAGAACTTCTGGGTGATGAACCAGTGGGACTGAATGAATACTGCAAGCTTCTGGATGCCGGACTGGAAGAGGCGAGAGTCGGTGTGATTCCGCCGAGTGTGGACCAGGTGGTAGCCGGTGACATGCAGAGAACAAGATTAAAAGATATCAGGGCACTCTTATTTGTAGGAGCTAATGACAGCTTCCTTCCCGGAGCACTTATGAGAACCGGTCTGTTATCTGAGCGGGACAGAGAGAAGTTCCAACAGGCAGAGCTTGCACTGTCGGCAGGCGGAAAAGAGAAGGCGTATGTTCAGAAGTTCTACCTTTATATGAACCTGACAAAGCCGTCGGAGAAGCTGAAGATTTATTATAGTAAGGTGTCCGCAGACGGAAAATCCCAGCGGCCGTCTTATCTGATACAGGAATTATTAAGACTGTATCCGGAATTAAAGGTACAGGACGAAGAAGAAAAAGAACTGCGGGAAAAGGAACTGACCGAGAAAACGGGAATGGCTTATCTGATCCGTGGACTGCAGGAGAAGAATCTGGATCTTACCTGGCAGGAATTGTATACGTGGTATCAGAAAGATCCCGGATGGAAAGCTGTGGTGGACCGTCTGCTACATGCATGGTATTACAGACGTCCGGATGATCCACTGTCGGAACGTGTGGCAAGAGAGCTTTATGGTGAGAATTTTGAAGGAAGCATCACGAGAATGGAGCGGTATGCGACCTGTGCGTGTGCACACTTCCTTGCATACGGACTCCGTCTGAAGGAACGTCCGGTGTATGAATTTAAGGCGGTGGACCTTGGAAATGTCTGCCACAGTGCATTGGAACTATTTTCGAAAAAAGCATCAGAGGCGGGCGGTTGGACAGCATTGTCAGAAGAAGAACGGAAAGAACTGATCGATGCATGCGTGGAGGAAGCAATTACGGATTATGGCAATTCTGTATTATACAGTACGGCGAGAAATGAGCAGCTGATCGTGCGTATGAAGCAGATGCTGGAGAGAACCGTGTGGGCACTTACGAATCAGCTGAAAGCAGGGGATTTTGTGCCGGAAGCCTATGAACTTCGTTTCTTCGGGGGAAAGATTGACCGTGTTGATATATGTGAGGCGGAAGATCGGGTATATGTCAAAGTTATGGATTATAAGACCGGAAGCAAGGCATTTGATGTGGTTGCCCTGTATCATGGCCTGCAGTTACAGCTTATGATCTATATGGATGCGGCGGTTGCATTTCAGAAAAAACGCCATCCGGATAAAGATGTAATCCCGGCGGGCGTGTTCTATTACCGCATTCAGGATCCGTTGGTAGATAAGACAGAAGAGAAAGAAGAAGCGGAGCGGGCAGTCCTGAAACAATTAAAACCGGATGGGATCATTCCGCTTGAGACAGAGATACTGAAGCATCTGGATCACAATGCTTCGGGTGAGTCTCTGGCGGTTCCGGTAAAATATAACAAGAATGGCAGTGTATCGGGATATTCCAAAGTGGTTGCAGGAGAAGATTTTTCTGCGATGATGATGCATGCAAAAAGGCAGATGGAAGATGCAAGAACAAAGATATTGAATGGTGAAGTGGGAGCACATCCTTATAAGCGCGGCCAGGAAAGCGGCTGTGATTACTGTCCGTACCGGCATGTCTGTGGATTCGATGTTAAGATCCCTGGATATGAATACCGTGATATCGGAGCGATGGGAAAAGAAGAGGCTATGGCGGCGATGCGGATAGAGCAGAGTGAGGCAGAGCAGAGCGGGAAAGGAGGAAATTAAGTATGGGTGTGAAATGGACCGAAGAACAGCAGAAAGTCATACAATTGAGGAATCGTAACATTCTGGTATCGGCAGCAGCAGGTTCCGGAAAGACGGCTGTTCTGGTGGAACGTATCATTACGATGCTGACAGAAGATGATCCTCCGGTGGATGTAGATAAGCTCCTGATCGTGACATTTACCGAGGCGGCAGCCTCAGAGATGAAAGAAAGGATCCATCTTGCAATCGAGAAGAAACTGACGGAATACCCGGAAGATGAGCATTTGAAACAACAGGCAACCCTGATCCATAATGCGCAGATCACAACCATCCACAGCTTCTGTCTTTCTGTGATCCGCGATCATTTTCATGCGATTGATATTGATCCGGGATTCCGGATCGGTGAAGAAGGAGAACTGAAGCTGTTAAGACATGATGTACTGGAGGAGATGCTGGAGGAGAAATATCAGGAAGGAAGTAAACGTTTTCTTGATTTTACGGCAGCTTACAGCACCGGAAGAGATGATAAAAAGATTGAAGATCTGATATTGAAGATCTATGAATTTTCCAGAAGTTATCCGGATAGTGAAGAATGGCTGGATTCCTGTGTGAAAGTATATGGAATACCGGATGTGAAGACGCTGGAAGAAAGCAGCTTCATGAAAAAAGTGATGACAGATATCCGGAAGAATCTGGATGATGCAAGAGAACTGCTGGCTCATGCGGAGAAGATCGCATTAAGTCCGGATGGTCCGGCGGTGTATGAGGCAACGCTGGATAAAGACATGCAGGTGATCGAGGAGCTGTCCGGGATTCCGTCTTATAAGAAGATGGCAGAAGCATTTGCGAATGTAAAATGGGCAAGGATTGCGGCAAATAAAGATAAGACGGTATCGGAAGAAAAGATTGAGCAGGTTAAGAAGATCCGTGAACTGGTAAAAGGAATTGTAAAGAATATCAGCGGGCAGTATTTTTATGAAAGTCCGCAGGAACTGGTAGAGGATCTGAAACTGTGTGCTCCGGCGATGGAAGAACTGGGAGATCTTGTGCGGCTGTTTGCGGAGAAGTTTGAGGAGCAGAAGCGTGCACAGAATATGATCGACTTTTCGGATATGGAACAATATGCACTGCGGATCCTGACAGAGAAGACTGAAGCGGGACTTGGACCGTCAAAAATAGCGGAAGAATACCAGAAGCAGTTTCAGGAGATCATGATCGATGAATATCAGGACAGCAACCTGATCCAGGAAGCAATCCTTACCAGTGTATCGACCTGCAGAAGCGGAAGGTATAATATCTTTATGGTTGGAGATGTAAAGCAGAGTATATACCGGTTCCGTCTGTCGAGACCGGAATTATTCCTGGAGAAATTCCACACGTATAATATAGAAGAAAGTCAGACCCAGAGGATTGATCTGCACAGGAATTTCCGAAGCCGGAAGGAAGTACTGGAAAGTGCCAATGCGATATTCCGGCAGATCATGACGGAGAAACTGGGCGGGATTGTCTACGATCAGCAGGCAGCACTATATCCGGGAGCAGAATATCCGGAGACGGAGAATCTGGAGACAGAGATTTTGGTGATGGACAGTGATCTGGATGGATATCAGGAAATTGATACAGTGGAAGAGGAAAATAACACTGGCAATACGGAGAAAGATACAGAAAAAGGAATTACTTCCGAGAGAGAACTGGAAGCCCGTATGATCGCAATGCGTATCCGGGAACTTCTGCGGTCACAGAAAGTTACGGATAAGGAGACCGGAGAGTTAAGAAATGTCCGTTATTCGGATATTGTGATCTTGACAAGAAGTATTAAGGGATTTGCCGATGTATTTACGGAAGTGCTGAACCGTGAAGGGATCCCGACTTATGCGGGAACCAGTGAAGGATATTTCCAGACACAGGAGATCGGCGTGCTTCTGGATTATCTGAGGGTTCTGGATAACCGGAGACAGGATATTCCGCTGGCAGCAGTACTAAGCTCGGCATTTGCGGAAATGACAGACGAAGAGATGGCAGAGATCCGGTGCGCGTATCCAGATAAGCCATTCTATGAGAGTGTGGCAGAGTACAGAGCACATGGAAGTGAACAAAAGATCCGGGAAAAGCTGGAACGGTGTCTGGGAGAGATGGACGAATTACGTAAAATTGTGCCATATACTCCGATGCATGAGCTTTTATGGAAGATACTGGATCGAACCGGATATGGAGATTATGTGGCAGCGATGCCCGGCGGCGCACAGCGCAGCGCGAATCTGAATATGCTGATCGAAAAAGCCAGGGCATACGAAGCAACCAGCTATAAAGGATTGTTTCACTTTGTAAGATATATCGAACAACTGCAGAAATACGATGTGGATTATGGTGAAGCTAGTATTGAAGATGAACATGCGGATACGGTGCGCGTAATGACGATCCACAAAAGTAAAGGTCTGGAGTTTCCGGTTGTGATCGTTGCAGGAATGGGAAAACGTTTTAATATGCAGGATGCAAGAAGTGCAGTGGCACTCCATGCCGGTATGGGAGTCGGACTGGATGTGGTGAATCTGGAATATCGTACGAAGATTCCAAGTATCATCAAGAAAGTGATACAAAAAGAGGAAGCACTCGAGAGTCTGGGGGAGGAACTGCGTGTGTTATATGTGGCCCTGACGCGTGCAAAAGAGAAGTTGATCATTACTGGAACACTTTCAAAACCAGAGGATAAGATTACCGGATATCAGATGTTCGGAGAAAACGCAGACGGAATATTATCATTCTCTCAGCTTAGCCATGCTTCCACATACTGGGACTGGATACTTCCGGCGGTATTAAAATGTCAGAAAGAAGAACTGTTCAGACTTCAGATCCTGCATATGGAGGATGTGGTAAAAGAAAGCATAGAGGAAGAAGAAAAGAGCGGTCTTTCAAGAGCCATTCTTGAAAACTGGAATGTAGAAGAAATCTATGAACCGGAACTGCACGAGATGATGCAGGAACAGTTCGCATTTTCTTATCCATATGAAAAGAGCAGTGAAAGAAAGCTGAAATTCACCGTTACAGAATTGAAAAAAAGAGCTTATGAGATTGCAGTGGATGGCGGTCAGGAAGAGCTTGAAGAACAAGGGGCTTTATTATACGAAGAACCGGAAGTGGTGCCGCTTTTGCCAAAATTCATGCAGCAGGAAGAGGGACTGAAAGGAGCGCCGAGAGGTACGGCGTATCACCGTGTAATGGAACTGTTAGACTTTGCTGATATGGAGAGTGTCCTGGTTGTGAATGGCGGGACAGCAGAAAATAATGGCAGAGATAAGAACGAAAAGACTGGAATGCAAGAGTCGTGGAAGCAGTGGTTCACCGGATGGCTGGAGAAACAGGTCAGAATAGGAAGGATAGAAGAAGAGGCAGCAGCATGTGTCTGCTGGACAGATATTCTGGGATTTCTGCAATGTGATCCGGGAAAACGAATGCGGGAGGCAGCCGGAAACAAGAAGCTTTGGAGAGAACAGCCATTTGTACTCGGAATTAATGCAAAAGAGCTGTATCCGGAGGAAGAAGACGGGGAACTGATCCTGGTACAGGGAATCATTGATGCTTATTTTGAAGAACCGGATGGAATCGTTGTACTGGATTACAAGACGGATAAGGTAAGCAGAGGGAAAGAACTGGCAGAGAAATATCAGGAGCAGCTGCGCTATTATGCTAAGGCACTGGAACAGATGACTGGAAAAAAAGTGAAGGAAAAGATTATATATTCATTTACTTTGAAGAAAGAAATTTATATAAAATAAGAAAGAAAATTTAATAACTATAGTAGAATACCAGAAATCAAGAAGCATATCTAAAGCAAAGATGTGCTTCTTTTTAGTTGCAATGCGTTCGAATGGCGGATGATCGGTATCTTACAATTTTGTAACATACATAATATGTGTTGACATACTATATTATACGCCGTATAATATGTGTAACAAAATAATATTAGATAGTGATGCGAAAGGGAGTGAGAGCATGGTTTTTAATACAGGTGCGGCTCTTCTGGATGCAATTGTGCTGGCGGTAGTATCGCGGGAAGATGAAGGAACTTATGGGTATAAGATTACGCAGGATGTAAGAAAGGCGATTGATGTATCAGAGTCTACATTATATCCGGTTCTTCGGAGGCTGCAGAAAGGGGAATATCTGGAAGTCTATGACAGGCAGTTTGACGGAAGAAACAGACGTTACTATAAAGTAACAGAAAATGGAAGAACGCAGCTTGCCATGTATCAGAAAGAATGGAAAGAATATTCCGGGAAGATCAGCGAATTGTTTGAGGGAGGTAGACTAGAATGAACAGAATAGAATTTATGGAGACGCTGTCCAGACTGCTTCTGGATATTCCGGAAGAAGACCGGATCGATGCGTTGAAGTATTATAATGATTACTTCGATGATGCAGGATCAGAAAATGAACAGAATGTTATAGAAGAACTGGAAAGTCCGGAAAAAGTAGCGATGAAGATCAAAGCGGACAGGGAAGATACAGAGGACAGTCAGAAAACTGAAAAAAGAAACGCAGAAGAGATTGGTAAAGATGCAGAAGGAAGCACGGCGTATTCCGAAGAAAAAGCCCAGAACAGTAAAGAAAATGCATACCAGTATTATCAGGAAGATACATGCAGAGAAGAAAAAGATAATAAGATATATCAGGATAATGAGGTTTATGGCTATGAGGAACATCAGGAGAAGAAGCCGTGGACGAATAAATGGTTAAAATGGGCTATGATCGTGGCAATCGTTGTGATCGGATTTCCAGTCGTGATACCACTCGCGGTCGGACTTCTGGCGTTAATTGCAGGAATCGTGATCGCGGTATTCTGTGTATTCGCAGCGATCGTAGTTGCGTTTGCAGCAGTGGTGATGGTCGGTGTTGTACTTTTTGCGGCAGGGATCGGATGTATGATCGCCAATCCCGGCGTAGGGCTGGCAGTTCTTGGAGCAGGACTGATGGCAGTTGTAATGGGAATGATTGGAACTGTAGTCGGCGTAAGGCTCTGTATTATTGTATTTCCGGGGATCATCAGAGGAATTGTATATATTTTAAGAAAATTATTTCACAGAAAGGCGGTGGCATAAAAGATGAAGAAACGATGGAAAATATTCTGGATCGTGTGTGGTTCGATGTTTCTGGTCGGAATCATATGTTGTTCGGTTTCGTGGGGAATGGGAACGACCCTGACAGATATCGCACGTCAATTCCCATATGGAATCGGTTGGATATCGGAAGATGAATCGTATGATTATCTGGAAGATGAAGACTGGGAAGATGAAGACTGGGAAGATGATGCAGATGAGGAAGATGTAGATGATGATCAGGACGAAGAAGATGATCAAAATGAACAGAAGCAGGAAGAAACAGCAGCATCACAGGAGAAAGAGACGATGAAAGATGCAACAGGAATTATAGAAGGAAACGGAAAGGCTGCATATCAGAATATCCGGGAGATAAAGAGTACAGTATGTGCAGGAAGGATTCATCTGAAAACACAGCCGGATACAGATGAGATTACCGTAGAAAGTAAAGACACACATAAAAAACTTGGCTTCCGTGCATATGCAAAGGATGGAATTTTATACCTGACATCGAATAAAAAAAATACAAAGATCAAGAATGTAGGAAAAGGATCAATCACCGTGACACTTCCTGCAGATATAGAGTTGGAAGAAGTAGAACTGAACCTGAAGGCAGGAGAATTAAAAGCAGAACAGATTTTTGCCAAAGATCTGGAGGTAAATGCCGGAGCGGGAGAAGTGAATATTCTGGAATTTTCAGCCGATAAAGCAGAATTCAAATGTGGAGCCGGTTCCGTCACTGCAACAGGCGATGCAAAAGTAAAAATTGATGCGGACTGTGGCGTAGGTGAAATTAATTTAAAGGTAAAAGGAAACCAGAACGATTATAATTATGATCTGGACTGTGGTATCGGAGAGATTCAGTGTGGCGATTACAGTTTCTCTGGTTTCGGCAGAGAGAATAGTATTAACAATGGTGCAGACAAGAAAATGGATATCGACTGCGGTATCGGATCTATTAATGTAACATTTATGGAACAGATGTAAATCGGCATGCGTTCGAAAGGAGCTGCCGGTGGCAGGTCCTGTAGATGCAGACAGATCCGGGAAGCAGGCAATATAAACGGAGCATGTATCGCACATTATATTAGGAATATGGAGGATAGAATCATGGAAGGAAAAAGACTATACAGATCAAGAAAAGACAGAATGATATGCGGAGTATGCGGTGGAATTGCGAACTATTTCAATATAGATCCGACACTTGTAAGACTGGCATTTGTGCTGATAGCGATGGGAGCCGGATCGGGAATCCTGGCTTATATTGTGGCGGCAATTATCATACCGGATGATCCGGAAGAATATTAAGAAGCGTTTATCGGGAAATGAGAAAAAACTGTGATGTATGAAAGGGCAGAAAAGGTGGCATACTGATAAAAAACGAAAGGAACCGATCATATGTCATCAAAAAAGAAAACACCGATACGTCTGGAAGACCTCACGCCTGATGAAAAAGTTAAATACGAGATTGCAGAAGAATTAGGATTTCTCGACCGGGTAATGAAGGATGGGTGGAAATCACTTACGTCTAAGGAAACAGGAAGAATCGGCGGTCTGATCACGAAAAAGAAACGACAGAATGGAAACAGTGACAAAAATGACAAAAATATTACGAATGTTAATTAGTATGAAGATTATGTAATAAAGGTTGAAAAGGGAATATCCATTTGCTATAATCGAAAAACTGGTAAAAGAGTTAGCAGGTGAGGATATGAACGAAAAGATTAATGTTTTAAATGTGAATATAGACAGCTGTACAGCCAAAGAAGCCATGAAAGAAACAATTGCTTTTCTGGAGACGGAACCTGTAAGCGTAATAGAAGTCGTATCGGTAGACGGTCTGATGCAGATGAATGATCTTCCGGAACTTAAGGAAAAGCTGAATGAATTTGATCTGGTCCTTCCGGGAGAAGAGCTGATCCTGGAAACGGCGGAAGAAGCAAGGATGCCAAAAGAAATCGACATGAGCTTATATCTGAAGATGTTCATGAGATATCTGCATAAAAACCATAAAAGGATTTATCTTCTGGTGGAATCGGAAGAGGAAGGTCAGGAAGCGTTCCGGTATATGCAGAAAGCTTACAGTGGAATTCAACTGATAGGTCTTGCGAAAGTATCGGCTGAAGGAAGAGCAGATGATATGCTGGTGAATGCGATCAATGGAAGTGAAGTAGACTGTATCCTTTCAGCGTTATCAACACCGCTTCAGGAGGATTTTATCGCAAAAAACAGGAATCTTCTGGATGCCAGAGTGTGGATCGGAGTGGGGCAAAAGATATTTGCTGCGCGTAAACCGGGATTAGGACAGGGAAAAATCGCCAAATATCTGCTGAATCATTTTTTTAAGAGAGAAATGGAAAAAAATAAGCTGAAATCACAATCCTAAGAAAAATATAAGAAATTTGTTTCGTCACTATGTCCATGAGATAAATGTGTACAAATTGTAAAAAAACTGAGGAAATCACCAAAAAAGTGTGATTTCCTCTTTATTTTTTTGGTCATATATATTAAGATAGAATTTAACAGTATACATTTTGAAGATTTATGGAGTGAATTTGTTGTGGAAAATGTATATTGAAAAGAGTGGAGGAGATGGAATATGATATCTAATCAAATACTTCAAAACACAATTGAAGGATTGAAAGGGATTACACGAATTGACTTTTGCGTGATGGACACAGACGGTAAATCTCTTGCAAGCACATTTTCAGAACAGGAGAACTATGTAGAGGAGGTTGTCTCCTTTGTTGAATCCCCGGCAGACAGTCAGGTCGTACAGGGATATCAGTTTTTTAAGATTTTTGACGAACATCAGTTAGAATATATCCTTCTTGCGAATGGAGGAAGTGACGATGTTTACATGGTAGGCAAGATTGCTGTCTTCCAGATTCAGAATCTTCTTGTAGCATATAAAGAAAGATTTGATAAAGATAATTTCATTAAAAACCTGTTGCTGGATAATCTGCTGCTGGTAGATATTTACAACCGTGCCAAGAAGTTACATATTGACACAGAAGTAAGACGTGTTATCTTTATTATTGAAACAAAGCACGAAAAAGATACGAATGCGCTCGACAATGTAAGAAATCTTCTTGGCAACCGTACCAGAGATTTTGTGACGGCTGTTGATGAGAAGAATATTATCGTTGTAAAAGAACTGGAACCAAACGATGGTCATGCAGAATTGGAAAAGATTGCAGAGAACATGTATACACTTCTGAAAGAAGATGGAGAAGAAGATGTTCTGATCGCATACGGAACCGTTGTGAATGATATCAAAGAAGTTTCAAAATCATACAAAGAAGCAAAACTGGCGCTTGATGTCGGAAAGATATTCTTTAGTGAACGAAGCGTGATTGCGTACAGTGCTTTGGGAATTGGACGTCTGATCTATCAGCTTCCGATTCCGCTTTGCAAGATGTTCATACGTGAGATTTTTGAGGGGAAATCGCCGGATGATTTTGATGAGGAGACATTGACAACGATCAATAAATTCTTTGAGAATAATCTGAACGTATCAGAGACATCGAGACAATTATATATACACCGTAATACACTGGTATACAGACTGGACAAACTGCAGAAGAGCACCGGTCTGGATCTTCGTGTGTTTGAAGACGCCATTACATTCAAGATCGCACTGATGGTTGTGAAGTATATGAAGTATATGGAGTCACTGGAGTATTAATAATCAGGAGGAACATATGATTGAACTAAGAGAAGTAACGAAAGAGTACTCAAAAGGGGTTGCAGCCCTGAATGGAATCAATCTGAAGATTGAACAGGGTGAATTTGTGTTTATTGTAGGAGACAGTGGTTCGGGTAAGTCTACTTTGATCAAACTTATTATGAAAGAACTGGAACCTACTTCTGGAACGATTATCGTAAATGGCAATAACTTAAGCCGTATGAAACATCGGAAGGTTGCGATGTACAGAAGAAATATCGGTGTCGTGTTCCAGGATTTCCGTTTGTTAAAAGACCGCAATATCTATGAAAATATTGCGTTTGCACAGAGAGTAACGGAGACACCTACGAGAATAATCAAGAAAAAAGTACCGGCGGCATTGTCACTGGTAGGGCTTGCCCAGAAATACAAAGCATTTCCAAAGGAATTATCCGGTGGTGAACAGCAGCGTGTTGCGATTGCGAGAGCAATCGTAAATGAGCCTGCGATTCTTCTTGCGGATGAGCCTACCGGTAACCTGGATCCGACAAACTCATGGGAGATCATGAAGCTGTTGGAAGAAGCAAATGACAGAGGAACTACGGTTCTGGTCGTTACACATAACCAGGAAATCGTTAATGAGATGCAGAAGCGCGTTGTTACAATGAAGAAAGGTGTTATTGTAAGCGACGAGAAAAAAGGTGGGTACAAGCATGAGAATTAGTACAATAGGATATTCGATGAAACAAGGAGTTAAGAACATCCGAAGAAATAAGTTGTTTTCCATTGCTTCTATTGCGACAATGGCGGCGTGTATTTTCCTGTTCGGACTGTTCTATTCCATTGTTGTAAACTTTAATTATATGGTGGAAAAAGCAGAAGAGAGTGTTGCAATCACGGTATTCTTCAACGAAGATACGACACAGGAACAAAAAGATGCAATCGGTGCCAAACTCAAGAAAGAAGACGGGGTACTGAAAGTCAATTATGTAAGTGCAGACGATGCATGGAATAAGTTCAAAGACCAGTATTTTGGAGAATCAAGTGATCTGGCTGAGGGATTCAAAAGTGATAACCCGCTTGCTAATTCTGACAACTATGAAGTATATCTTTCCGATGTGTCAAAACAGAAAGATATTGTATCTTTTGCAAAATCACTGGATGGTGTACGAAAAGTCAATAAGTCGGATGTGGTAGCAAAGACACTTACCAGCGTGAATAGACTGGTCGGATATGTGTCTGTGGCGATCATTGCAATCCTACTTGCGGTATCCATTTTCCTGATCAGTAATACTGTCACCATGGGTATTACAGTAAGACGTGAAGAAATCGCGATCATGAAATATATTGGAGCGAAGGATGGATTCGTCCGTGCACCGTTCGTGATCGAAGGTGTGATCATCGGTGCTGTGGGAGCAGTTATTCCGCTGATACTTCTGTATTTTATGTATAACAAAGCAATTACATATATTATGACGAGATTCAGTCTTCTGAATAATATCGTAGATTTCCTTCCGGTAGCAACTGTTTACAGAACATTACTTCCAATCGGTATTGCATTAGGAGTAGGTATTGGTTTTGTGGGAAGTTTCTTCACAATCCGTAAGCACCTGAAAGTGTAATGGTTCTGGCTCGGAAAGGAGCAACATATGATAAATAGAAAGAAGATGGTAAGTCTTTTACTGACGCTGACGCTTGTGAGCGGAATGTTCGTACAGACGCATGCGGCAGAAATTGATGATACGAAAAAAAAGGCAGAAGAATTAGAGCAGAAAAAGAAGACTGCAGAGAGTGAAGAGGCATCTCTGACGGATCAGTTGAAAAAGCTGGTGGAAGAGATGGAAAGCACGAAGAAAAAGATTTCTACAAAAGAGAATGAAATCTCAGATAAAGAAGACGAACTGATCCTGGCAAAGGCAGATGAGAATGATCAGTACGAGAACATGAAAAAGAGAATCCGTTTTATGTATGAGAATGGAAATACCGGATTTGTTGAGATTTTGTGTTCTTCCAAATCAATCGGCGAATTTCTGAACAATGCGGAATATATCAGTACAATATCCGGTTATGATAGAAATATGCTGGTAGAATTTCAAAAAGTTGTGACGAATGTAGAAAATCAGGAAGCAGAACTTAAGAAAGAATATGCAAAACTGCAGACAATGCAGGACGACCTGATCGAAAAACAGGATAATGTAAATGAGTTGCTGACAAGCAAACAGAGTGAAATCCAGTCTCTGGACAGCGAGCTTGGAGATACGAAGAATAAACTGGCACAGCTTGAGGCTGCCGCTGCAGAGGCTGAGAGAAAGCAGAAAGAAGCCGCGGAAGCGGCTGCGGCTGCGAAACAGGCACAGGCTGCAGCAGCAAAGAAGAATACAAGCTCGTCCGGTTCAACATCCGGATCAGCGGGGGGATCAGTGGTGTCAGGAAATGGTACGTTTGCACATCCTTGCCCGGCAGGATATATTTCCAGTACATTTGGCTACAGAACGCAGCCGATCGCGGGTGCAAGTACGAACCACAAAGGAATTGATTTTGCGGCAGCAACCGGAACACCGATCTATGCAGCGGCAGCAGGAACTGTAATTTCAGCCGGATATGCCGGAAATGCAGGCAACCTGCTGGTAATCAACCATGGAAATGGACTGCTGACTTATTATATGCATTGCAGTAAGATTTATGTAAGTGCAGGACAGACAGTCAGCAAGGGACAGAATGTTGCGGCAGTCGGAACGACAGGCAATTCGACAGGACCACATTTACATTTTCAGGTTATGCTGAATGGAACACCGGTGAATCCGGCAAACTATCTGTAACAGTGAACAGATCATAGTAAGAGGCAGATAAATGAAAAACAAAAAAAGTTTTTTGAAAGGGGCGCTTTGTGGCGCCCTTGCTATGTTATTGGTGGCAGGACTTGTATCCTGCGGATTGAGTAAAAGTAATAGTGATATTACGACGAAAACGGATGAAAAGATATCGGAGTTACAGAATCTGATCGAGAAGCATTATATGGGAGACGTAAAAGAGAAGAATCTGGAAGATGGTATCTATAAAGGGTATATCAATGGACTGAATGATCCGTATTCGGTATATTACAACAAGAAAGAGACGAAAGAATTATATGAATCGACCGGCGGGGAATATTCCGGAATCGGCGCGGTGATGTCTCAGAACACGGAGACTGGGGTGATTACCCTGGTTCAGATATATAAGGATTCTCCGGCTGAAAAAGCAGGACTTAAGGACAATGATATCTTATATAAGGTCGAAGGAAAAGAAGTAACAGGAAAAGATCTTTCGAAAGTTGTAAGTAAAATAAAAGGCGAAAAAGGAACAACAGTAGAACTTACCGTATTAAGAGGAGAAGATGCGAAGGAGGTAACTGTGACTGCTACAAGAGATACTGTGCAGGCACAGACGATAGAGTATAAGCTGATGGATGACAAGATCGGTTATATCAGAGTGTCTGAATTCGATACAGTAACCTATGACCAGTACAAAGAAGCACTGGATGATCTCGAGAAGCAGGGGATGACAGGATTAGTGGTGGATCTGCGTAATAATCCGGGAGGCTCACTCAGCACCGTATGTGATATGCTGGATCTGATGCTGCCAAAGGGACTGATCGTCTATACGGAAGACAAAGATGGCAAAAAGACAGAGATGAAATCTGATGAAGAGCATCAGTTTACCAAGCCGCTGGCAGTTCTGGTAAATGGCAACAGTGCCAGCGCATCGGAAATCTATTCCGGTGCGATCCAGGATTATGGAACCGGTAAGATTGTAGGAACCCAGACATATGGAAAGGGTGTTGTACAGCAGATTTTTGATCTGGATGACGGAACAGCTGTAAAACTTACGATTGCGGAGTATTTTACTCCAAAGGGAAGAAGCATTAATGGAAAAGGAATTACACCGGATGTAAAAGTGAAATACGAAAGTAATCAGGCAGATCCGGAAGCAGATAATCAGCTTGAAAAAGCAGTAGAGACAGTAAAGGCGCAGATGAAGTAATGGTGTGCCGGCAATGACATGGCAGAAGAAGAGTTTGGAAGGGAATGCAGATAGGCATTCCCTTTTAGTATGCCTTATGGTAAAATATAAATAATGTAAAATTAAGATGATACATGTAAAATAGGAGGAAAAGACATTGATTAATCAGTTAGTAGCCAACATAAAGAAGACAGGAGCACCGATCGTAGTAGGTCTGGATCCAATGTTAAACTACATTCCGGAACAGGTTCAGCAGAAAGCGTTTGCAGAGTATGGTGAGACACTGGAAGGAGCAGCAGAAGCCATCTGGCAGTTCAATAAAGAAATCGTAGACAAGACATATGATCTGATCCCAGCAGTAAAACCACAGATCGCGATGTATGAACAATTCGGTCTTCCGGGACTTGCAGCATTTAAGAAGACGGTAGATTACTGTAAGGAAAAAGGACTGGTTGTCATCGGAGATATAAAAAGAGGAGATATTGGTTCTACATCTGCTGCTTATGCGGTTGGTCATATTGGAAAAGTGAAAGTAGGAAGCAAGACATATGCACCATTTGACGAAGACTTTGTAACAGTCAACCCATACCTTGGTTCAGACGGAGTGAATCCGTTCCTGGACGTATGCAAAGAAGAGAAGAAGGGAATCTTTGTTCTGGTTAAGACTTCCAATCCATCCAGCGGGGAATTCCAGGATCAGAAGATAGATGGTCGTCCGCTGTATGAACTGGTCGGAGAGAAAGTGGCTGCATGGGGATCAGAAGTCATGGGTGATGAGTACAGTTATGTAGGAGCAGTAGTAGGAGCAACTTATCCGGAGATGGGAAAAGTACTTAGAAAAGTAATGCCGAAGGCATATATCCTGGTTCCTGGCTACGGTGCACAGGGTGGAAAAGGAAAAGATCTGGTACATTTCTTTAATGAGGATGGACTGGGAGCAATCGTGAACTCTTCGAGAGGAATCATTGCGGCATACAAGCAGGAACAGTATGCAAAGTTTGGAGCTGAGAACTTTGGTGATGCATCCAGGGCAGCAGTTGAGACTATGGTAGCAGACATCAAGGGAGCACTTGAGAACAGATAAGGTCTGATCTGTCAAAAAAGACAGATAAAAAACGTAAGACAGAGGAATCTTAACAGGAGAAATGAAGATGGAGAAAAAGAAAGAACAGGCGAAAGTTCTGTCACAGGAGATGCTGGCAGACGGGATCTACAGTCTGTGGATTGAGACAGAAGCAGCACGGACGGCCAGACCGGGACAGTTTGTATCTGTATATACGACAGATGCAAGCAAATTACTTCCGCGTCCGATCAGTATCTGCGAAATAGATAAAGAGGCAAAAAAATTGAGACTGGTATATCGTGTAACTGGTGAAAAGACCGGAACAAAGCAGTTCTCAGAATTGAAAGCCGGAGATTATGTACCGGTGATCGGACCTCTGGGAAATGGATTCCCATATGAGAAGGCAGAAGGAAGAAAAGTGTTCCTGATGGGCGGAGGAATCGGTGTTCCTCCGATTCTGGAACTCGCAAAACAGATGAACTGTGAAGAAAAGCAGATCGTTGTCGGATACAGAGATGCACATACGTTCCTGAAAGAAGAATTTGAACAGAACGGAACGTTGTATATTTCTACAGAGGATGGAAGTGTGGGAACAAAAGGAAATGTCATGGATGCTATTCGTGAGCAGAATCTGGATGCAGATATGATATTTGCATGTGGACCGACACCAATGCTGCGTGCGATCAAGTCTTATGCGGAAGAAAAAGGAATCGAATGTTATATTTCATTAGAAGAGAGAATGGCATGCGGAATCGGCGCCTGTCTGGCATGTGTCTGCAAGACAAAGGAAAAAGATGCACACAGCAATGTGAATAATAAGAGAATCTGTAAAGACGGACCAGTATTCTTATCTACGGAGGTGGATTTATAATGGATATGAGAGTAAATATTGCCGGCGTAGAGTGGAAGAATCCGGTTACAGTGGCTTCCGGTACGTTTGGTTCGGGTGAAGAATTCGGTGAATTTGTCGATCTGAACCGTCTTGGAGCGGTGACGACCAAGGGAGTCGCAAATGTTCCGTGGCCGGGTAATCCGACACCGCGTGTAGCGGAGGTATACGGTGGAATGATGAATGCGATCGGACTTCAGAATCCGGGAATCGATCTGTTCTGCAAAAGAGACATTCCGTTTCTGAAGAAATATGATACGAAGATCATTGTCAATGTCTGCGGTCATGCGCCGGAGGAATATCTTGCGGTTGTTGAGCGGCTGGCGGATGAGCCGATCGACATGATGGAGATCAACATCTCGTGTCCGAATGTAAATGCCGGATTCCTTGCGTTTGGACAGGACGCAAAGCATGTGGAAGAGCTGACCGCTCAGATCAAAAAGATCGCAAAACAGCCGATCATCATGAAACTGACACCGAATGTTACGGATATCACAGAGATTGCAAAGGCAGCAGAGGCTGGCGGGGCAGATGCGTTGTCTCTGATCAATACACTGACTGGTATGAAGATCGATATTAACCGCAGGACATTTGCGGTAGCGAATAAGACCGGCGGTGTATCAGGACCGGTTGTACACCCGATTGCAGTCCGCATGGTATATCAGACTGCACAGGCAGTTAATATTCCGATTATTGGAATGGGAGGAATTGCGACACCAGAAGATGCTATCGAGATGATTCTTGCAGGAGCATCTGCAGTATCTGTGGGAACAGCGAATTTTTACAATCCGAATGCAACGATCGAGATCATTGACGGAATTGAAGCATATATGAAGAAGAACGGATTTGAATCTGTAAAAGATATGGTGGGCATTGCAAAATAAGATCATAACTATAATAGTAAAAAGATTCTGCTTTTACTGGAAATGCAGAATCTTTTTTTGTACTCTGGTATATCAGAAGAGCTTTCAGTGGAAGTTCTGCAGATTGGCAAATGGCATAATGAAAATATGACCGGTCGTCATTTTTTGAGTAGATTTTAGCCACTGTTTTTGCTATACTAATATCTATATGACAATAACAGGAGGATGAATGGATGAAAAAGTCATTTCAGATTTTCAAAAGAGATCTCGGCCGTC
Organism: uncultured Dorea sp.; assembly: GCA_900550865.1. Classification (GTDB taxonomy): domain Bacteria; phylum Bacillota; class Clostridia; order Lachnospirales; family Lachnospiraceae; genus Dorea_A. Next base: position 61,416 of record URTM01000011.1, read on the forward strand.
TGTTTCGTAACCGTGCGGCTGTGCTGATCTTGATTGGAATCAGTATACTGCCTTCGCTTTATGCATGGTTTAACATTGCTGCCAATATGGATCCGTATGGGAATACCAAAGGTATTCAGGTAGCCATTGCGAATGACGACAAAGGTGCTGATAGTGAACAGATGTCATTGGATGCAGGAAAGAGCATTGTGGATAATCTGAAAAAGAACGACCAGCTTGGGTGGAAATTTGTGGATGCAAAGACTGCAAAACAAGGTGTAAAAGCTGGAAAATATTATGCGGCGATCATAATTCCGGAAAATTTCAGTGAATCATTGTTAAGTATTTTATCCGGAGATATTAAGCAGCCGGAACTGAATTATTATATTAATGAAAAAAAGAATGCAATAGCACCGAAGATCACAGATACAGGAGCGAGTACGATCCAGCAGGAGATCAATGATACGTTCACTTCTGTAGCTGCGGAGTCAGTTTCCAGGCTGTTAAGTGAAAAGGCCGGTGATGTGGCCGGAAAAGTAGATGCGGGAAATTCCAATCTGATCCAGGCTATTACGGAGACCAGAAAGAATCTGGACGAGTATAATCAGGTACTGGACAATTTCCAGAAAACAGTGGACCAGTCGGATGCGGTTATGGAAAGTGCAGTTGAAACGCTGGATCAGGTTGTCGCTGCAGCTGATTCGGGAGTAGAGGCACTTTCAGATACAGAAGACGTTCTTGGAGATACGAGAACCGCAATCGGACAGTTCTCTACAGAATTTGCAACAGGTATGTCCAATGGTGAGACGCTTTTAAATGATGCGTATGTATCTGCTTCAGGAAAATTAGGTGTATTTGAAACAAAAGCTGATCAGGCTTCGGCGGCAGTAGACAGCAGTCTTACGACTGCCTCATCACTGCTGACAAAGAATCAGGAATTGCTGGAACAGCTGAAAGAATTAAATGACCAGATTCAGGGAAATACGGGATTTGGACAGCAGATATCAGCGGCCATTGGTCAGAAGATCACAGAACTGGAAAACCAGAATGCATCTTTGCAGAATCTGGTGTCTTCACTGAAAACAGGTAATAAAGGGATTCAAAATGCATTGACAACTGCAAAGAATACACGTACATCATTGGAGAAGCTGGCAAAGAGCAGTAAGGAAAGTCTTCAGAATTACCGCAATAATCTGGATGCGGGTCTTCTGCCGCAGCTGAATCAGTCACTGGACAGTCTGGCTTCACTGAGTGGAAATCTTTCTGCAACATTAAACGGAGTAGAGCCGACAGTAGAGCAGTTAAAGACAATCCTGAATCAGTTGAATGACAGCCTGAAAAGCAGTGCATCGGCATTGGGGCAGACCGGAGATGTGGTGGCACAGGTGGATGCGTCACTGGCTTCTGTCCAGACCGATCTGAGCGCACTGCAGAGTTCGGAAACGTATCGGAAACTGACTTCACTGGAAGGTATTGATGCGGATTCGATTGCGGACTTCATGTCATCTCCGGTGAGTATCCGGTCAAAGGTATTATATGATGTGGAGAATTACGGATCTGGAATGACACCATTTTATACGAATCTTGCTCTCTGGGTAGGCGGACTGATTCTGGTATCTATTCTGAAACAGGAAGTAGATAAAGATGAGAAAGTACGGAAGTTTACAGCAGGACAGGCATATTTCGGAAGATGGCTGTTGTTTGTTGCGGTAGGACTTGTACAGGGGCTGATCGTATGCAGCGGTGATATTTTATTACTGAAAGTACAGTGTGTACATCCGGTGGCATTTGTATGTGTGGGTGTATTCTGCTCATTCATTTATGTTAATCTGATCTATGCACTGGCACTTACCTTTAAGCATATCGGAAAAGCACTGGGAGTTGTACTGGTTATTCTGCAGATCCCGGGATCTGCGGGAACATATCCGATCGAGATGACACCGGCATTTTTCCAGAAACTGCATCCACTCCTTCCGTTCACATATGGAATCAGTGCCATGCGTGAATGTATTGCAGGAATGTATGGAGCGAATATCTGGAAATATCTGGGAATTCTGGCAGTATTTTTCCCAATCTCCCTGTTTATCGGACTGGTATTGCGTCCGTTACTCATGAATCTGAATCATCTGTTTGATAAACGTCTGTCTGAGACGGAACTGATGCTGGGTGAAACAGAAGCAGCGGAACGAAAACGTCCGGAACTGACAATGATGATGAAGACATTGATGGAAGATGACGAATGGAAACAGGAATTTCTGGAAAAATCCGAGAAATTTGAAAAGCGTTATCCGAAGATGATCCGGTGGGGATTCATGGGAATGATCATCATACCACTGATCTTCCTGATACTGATGTTCAGTCTGGAATCAAAACTGGTTTTCCTGATATTATGGATCGTATCGCTGATAGGACTTGCGTTATATCTGATCATTGTAGAATATCTGCATGACAGAATGCTGAGACAACTTGCCATGACCGGTATTACAACAGAGGATCTGATCCATGAGATAAAGGAGGGCAGAGGCGAATGAAAAATATATGGGAAATCTTCCGAAGAGATATAAAACGTATTAAAAATAATGTAATTGCGATGATCGTTATTATGGGAATTACGGTTGTGCCCTGCCTCTATGCGTGGTTCAATATAGCAGCAAGCTGGGACCCGTATGGCAATACCGGCAACCTGAAGGTTGCGGTCGCAAGTGTTGATGATGGTTATGAGGGAAGTCTGATCCCATTGCAGATCAATATGGGAGACCAGGTACTGACATCGCTTCGCAGCAATTCTTCGCTTGACTGGGTATTTACCAGCAGAAAAAAAGCTGTGGAGGGTGTGAAGTCCGGCAAATATTATGCTGCAATTGTGATACCAGAGGATTTCAGTTCCAATCTGTTGAGCGTTTTCTCTGAAAATATTCAGAAACCTAATATTGCTTATTATTCGAATGCAAAGGAAAATGCAATTGCTCCGAAAGTAACAGATAAGGGGGCAAGTGCGATTCAGAAACAGGTTAATGAAGTGTTTGTAGAGACGATCAGTGATACGGTGATCACTGCATTTAAAGCTGTTACGAATGTGACTGACCAGGACGGAGTAGAAGCGATTGCTAAAAATCTTGCAGATAATCTGGATCAGATCGGATCAGATCTGAATACGGCATCGTCTACTTTGAAATCATTTTCCGGAATGACAACTTCTGCACAGCAGCTGTTAGATACAACAGGAGCATTTCTGAAAGAGACACAGGACCATTCTGCGGATACAACCGATTCGCTGAAAGAGGTAAAGAAATCGTTCAGCGGGATTGATGAAACGGTAAGTGGTGCGACAGACGGTATAAACGAAGCGTTGAATTCGGGAAAAGAATTTTATGAGCAGATGTCAACGGTTATAGATGATGCGTTTGAATCCAATTCAGAGAGCGCAGATGATGTAGCCGGGACATTAGAAACACTGGCATCCAGTGTTCAAAAAGTGATTGATTCCTATACATCATTGAAAACAACAATAGATGGCATAAATGCTGGCGATAATTCATATATCAATGAATTAAAAGGCAGTATTTCCGGAAAGCTGGGAGAGACGATAGCAACGCAGACCGAACTCAGAGAAAAACTGCTGTCGACGGCATCTTCCCTTCGGGAAGCATCTGATTCAGCAATCACAAATAAAGCGGAATTGGATAAATTGGTAAAATCAAGTGCAGCTGGTCTGTCCGACATTAAAACAGAGTTTGAACAAAATGTCAAAAGCGGTCTGGATGAACTGGGAGCTTCCGTGGGAGATACAAGCAGTGAATTGAGTCTTCTGATGGATCAGCTGGATGAAAGCGTGGATGGAGTGTATGATCTGTCTTCTTCTGCTTCTGCTGATCTGACACAGATCAGTACGGCACTGGATCATTCCTGTGAACTTTTGGATAAAGCCTCAGGAATGATCAGTGATACAACAGGAAAAATAGGAGAGATGCAGGCGAGCGGAGATTTTTCACAGTTAGAGGAACTGATCTCCGGTGATTCGAATGTGATCGGGGAGTTTCTGGCAGCACCGGTAAGCCTGAAGACAAAACAGGTCTATAAGATTGAAAATTATGGTTCTTCGATGGCACCGTTCTATTCTACACTGTCAATCTGGATCGGTGGAATTGTACTGGTTGCCATGTTGAAGACAGGTGTTTCGTCAAAATGTACGGAAGGATTAAAGAAAGTAAAATCACATCAGGAATATCTGGGACGCTATCTCCTGTTCCTGATCGTGGGTCTGATGCAGAGCACGCTGATCTGTCTGGGAGATCTGTTATATCTGGGCATTCAGTGTAAGCACCCGTTCCTGTTCATGCTGGCAGGATGGTTTTCAAGCATTGTATATGTGAATATTATCTACACGTTGACGGTATCATTCGGAGATATCGGAAAGGCGGTCAGCGTTGTACTCCTGGTTATGCAGGTGGCAGGTTCCGGCGGAACATTCCCGATCGAAGTGGCACCGGCGTTCTTTAAAGCCGTGTATCCACTACTGCCATTCGTTCACAGCATGGCAGCGTTCCGGGAGACGATCGGCGGCATGTATGGTATGACGTATTGGACAGAACTTGGAAAGCTTGGAATTTTCCTGATCTTGTCATTGATTCTTGGATTGCTTCTGCGCAAGCCGGTGATCCGGATGAATGAAGCATTTGCAGAAAAACTGGAAGAGACGAAGATTATGTAGAAATTGCGGGTATATAAATACCTGTAAAAGTGTGAAATAAAGAAAAATTTTTAAAATATAAGAGGGAATCCGAAAAAGGAGAGCGTAGTTAAGATATCCTTACGGATTCTCTCTCTTTTATCACTATGTATTCGAAAGAAGCGGTCAAAGTATGCAAGAAAAAATGCCGCCAGCGTTTTTTTATGTCCAGCGTGAATTGAAAAACTGATTTTCTTATGATAGAATTAAATGGAATTATTATGCAATAAACAGGACGCACAGAGTCTGAAATATATGGAGGTAATTAAGATGGAAAGTTATAAACAGGAATTTATCGAATTTATGGTAGAGAGCGATGTGCTCAAATTTGGAGAATTCACATTAAAGAGTGGAAGAAAATCCCCATTCTTTATGAATGCCGGAGCTTATGTAACCGGATCACAGCTTAAAAAATTAGGACAGTATTATGCAAAAGCAATCCACGATACATATGGAGATGACTTTGATGTATTATTCGGACCTGCATACAAAGGAATCCCGCTTGGAGTTGTAACAGCGATCGCTTACAGTGACCTCTATGGAAAAGAAGTACGTTACTGTTCTGACCGTAAAGAAGAAAAAGATCATGGTGCAGATAAGGGAAGTTTCCTTGGAAGCAAGTTAAAAGATGGTGACCGTGTAATTATGATCGAAGATGTGACAACATCCGGAAAATCCATGGAAGAGACTGTTCCTAAGGTAAAAGGTGCAGCAGATGTAACGATCGTAGGTCTGATGGTATCCCTGAACCGTATGGAAGTCGGAAAAGGCGGAGAAAAATGCGCATTAGACGAGATCAAAGATTTGTATGGATTCGATACTGCTGCAATCGTAACGATGGAAGAAGTAGTAGAGTGTCTCTATAACAAAGAATGTGACGGAAAAGTTGTGATCGATGATACATTAAAAGCAGCCATCGACGCATATTATGAACAGTACGGAGCAAAATAGGAAACGGGGGAACGAGATATGAACGAAAAAGCATATAAAGCAATGGGATTAGCCGGAGCAGCAGGGATTGCAGTAGGAATTGTAGTCACGGTAGTAGGAATCGCAGCAGGTGTGATCTCCATTATCAGTGGTGCCCGTTTACTGAAAGAAAAGAAAGGAATCTTATTCTAATACCGAAGAGATACAGGAGGGTGTAGGACGTTGGATTCAAAGAAAAGAAAACGAATCCGGATACTGGGAAAGATATTATTCATATTATATGTAATATTTATCATATATTTCCTGCTGTTCTCTGACTGGTATGGACGTACAGGTGAGATGCGGGAATACCACTATAATCTGGTGCTGTTTAAAGAGATTAAAAGATTCTGGCAGTATCGTGAGCAGGTGGGATTCTTTGCAATGTTCACCAATTTATTTGGAAATGTGATCATATTTATTCCATTTGGATTTTTTCTTCCGATGGGAAGCAGACAAAGAAGTTTTATTGCAACCGGGTTCTACAGCTTTACGCTGAGTCTGTGTGTGGAGATCTTCCAGCTTATCACAAAAGTAGGAAGCTTTGATGTAGATGACCTGTTACTGAATACCATAGGGGGAGTCTGTGGATATATATTATTTGCAATATGTGCGGCAATAAGGAGAAGACATGCTGGGAAAAAAACTAAGAACAGAAGATGACAGAATCAAAGCGGCAGCGAAAGCCCGCAAGAAAAAGCGGAAAAAGATGATCAAAACGAAATATGGACAGAAAGCAGCCAGACACTCCAAAAGGGGTGTCTATTCCTGTACTTATGCAGTGGTGATTGCTTTTCTGGTGATCGTTATGCTCCTTTTTTCTTTTATGAATAAAGGAAATGTTAATATATTAATGGGATTTTTCGGACTCGGAACCTGTGCGATGGCAGTGATCGGAATCTGGCTTGGCATTAAGGGATTCAGGGAACGTGAAAAAATCTATACGACCTGCAAGGTGGGAATTGCGGTAAATGCAGTATTCCTTGTTGCCATGGTTGCATTATTTGTCAGGGGGCTTATGTAGATGATAGAAGAAAGATATGAACTGGCACTTGACCGTATCCGTCTGATACAGACGGAAGATACGGTTGGGGAGCCTTACAGAGATTATTTTAAGAAGATGGCAGAGTTCGTACTTATGCTGGACGAACTAAGAGATGAACTTCTGGACGGAAGATACCAGAAGCTTGGGTTAGAAGAATTAAGGACATGGAACAGACGGCTGTATCAGGATGTTTTGCCGGAGCAGTATGAAGAAAGTTATGCGAATCCGGATTATGCGTGTAAGATGCTTGGAAAAGAATCGGGACAGATTCTTGGAATGTTATATGCGGAACTTCGTGGGGCAGTCGTTTATGTTTTTGAGGGAAAGACAGAATATCTGGCAATCCTGTATGAATTGCTGATTGAAGTATATAACCAGTTCGAGGAGAAGCCGGATCCAAAGGCTGCCCGTGATACATTTTACTGGTATGCAAGTGATTACTGTGATGTATTCCTTGCGGACCGGATCAGGGAACAGGTTCTGCCGGAAGAGTCCTTTGCAACGGATCTGATCATGAACAGTGATCTTACGGATCTCAGATATCTGTATCAGTTCGGTGAATATATCAGTGAAAATGAATGGAAGACGGCAGAGCATCTGAACAGCCTTCCGGAAGAGACGATTCAGAAGATGGCAGATGTCTATACAGAAGGATACCGCATCGGATTTGTAAATACAGGAAAAGATCTTTCTAAGAAATCTGTCGTGAACATCCGTTATATTCTTGGATTTGAGTGTGTAGTAAAGAGAGCAATTGAGAATTTTGAAAAAATGGGATTGAAACCGGTCATCTATCGCGCGGCGGTCAGTGTGCTGACGAAGAAACAGCACTATAAGATCGGCTATTGCGGAGCAGTGGCGAACAAGCAGTATGAGTACGATCATAAAGATGATCAGGCACTCTTCATGGATAAGAAGTATCTGGAACGTAAGCTGGAAGTGATGCAGACGACTTACGAGCATCATAAGAAAGAAGCTGCTGGATTCGCAGGACCGGCGTGCATCGATATGTTCGGAGAAGAGCCGTTTGAGCCGGCAGCGAAAGAGACTGTAGCAAAGCTTTCGGAAAGCCAGGAAGAGATGATCCTTCAGTATGACAGCCGCCAGAGCCAGATGGTGAACCAGTATATCAAGGGAGAAGAAAGAAGCTTTACGATCATTGCTTATCCGGTGCCTGAGATCGGGGAGAAGTATGAAGAGATTTTCGATGAGATCATCCGTATCAATACACTGGATGCGAAATTATATGAGAAAGTACAGCAGACACTGATCGATGCACTGGATCAGGGAGAATATGTACACATTCTCGGAACGAACGGCAACCGTACGGACCTGAACGTACAGCTTCATCCACTGAACGATCCGGAAAAAGAGACAATTTTTGAAAATTGCGTGGCAGATGTAAATATTCCGGTCGGGGAAGTATTTACCTCACCGGTACTGGAAGGAACGAACGGAGTCCTGCATGTCAGCAAAGTCTATCTGAATGAACTGCAGTACCGTGATCTGGAGATCACATTCTCGAACGGTATGGTATCAGAGTACAACTGTGCCAACTTTGACCGTGATCTGGAGAATAAAGCATATATTCATGATAATGTGCTGTACAAGCATCCGACCCTGCCGCTTGGGGAGTTCGCGATCGGAACGAATACAACCGCATATGTAACGGCGAAGAAATACGGAATTGAAGATAAGATGCCGATCCTGATCGCAGAGAAGATGGGACCACATTTTGCAGTGGGTGATACCTGCTACAGCTGGTGCGAGGATATCAAAGTCTATAATCCGAATGGAAAAGAGATCATTGCCAGAGACAATTCGGTATCGATCCGCAGAAAAGAAGATGTGTCCAAAGCATATTTCCACTGCCATACAGATATCACGATCCCGTATGAAGAACTGGGCAGTATTACAGTTATTACAAAGGATAAAAAAGAGATCACATTACTGAAAAATGGAAAATTTGTACTTCCTGGCACAGAGATTTTAAATGAACCATTGAAAAATTCTAATAAATAAGGTATGATTTATTTGTCAAACTTATAAGAAAGGATGAAAATTATGCCAAAAGTAGGAATTATCATGGGCAGTGACTCAGATCTTAAGGTTATGAGCAAGGCTGCAGTAATGCTGGAAGAGTTAGGAATCGAGTATGAGATGACGATCATCTCAGCACATCGTGAGCCAGATGAACTGATTGAATGGACCAGAGGAGCAGAAAGCCGCGGAATAAAGGTTATGATCGCCGGTGCAGGAATGGCAGCAGCCCTTCCGGGAATGTGTGCAGCATTATTTGCCCTTCCGGTTATTGGTGTACCTCTTTCCGGAAAGAAACTGGATGGAATGGATGCAGTGTTCTCCATCATGCAGATGCCGCCGGGAGTTCCGGTTGCGACAGTAGCGATCGATGGGGCAAAGAATGCGGCACTTCTTGCAGCAAAGATTCTTGCAGTTTCAGATGAAGAACTTCTGGGTAAATTAAAAGCTTATACAGCAGAACAGAAAGAGGCAGTCAAAGCCAAAGCAGCAAAGCTTGATTCTATCGGATATGAGGCATATCTGGCATCAAAATAATAGATATAAAAGTACAAAACAATAACAAGTACAAAAGGAGATCGGGTTATGGATTACAAAAAAGCGGGTGTGGATATTGAAGCAGGTTACAAGTCAGTAGAACTTATGAAAGAGCATGTAAAGAAGACCATGCGTCCGGAGGTTCTCGGCGGACTCGGAGGATTTTCAGGAGCATTCTCTCTTGCGAAGATCAAAGAGATGGAAGAGCCGGTACTGTTATCCGGAACAGACGGATGCGGAACAAAGGTCAAACTTGCTATGATCATGGATAAGCATGATACCATTGGAATCGATGCAGTAGCCATGTGTGTGAATGACATTGCGTGTGCAGGCGGTGAGCCGTTATTCTTCTTAGACTATATTGCATGTGGAAAGAACTATCCGGAGAAGATCGCATCGATCGTAAAAGGTGTGGCAGAAGGATGTCTGCAGTCAGAAGCAGCCTTGATCGGCGGTGAGACAGCAGAACACCCGGGACTTATGCCGGAAGATGAATACGACCTTGCAGGATTCGCAGTTGGTGTATGTGACAAGAAAGATATGATTACAGGAGAAGACTTAAAAGCCGGAGATGTACTGATCGGTATGGCATCTACAGGTGTACACAGCAACGGATTTTCTCTGGTACGTAAAGTATTCGAGATGACAAAAGAATCTCTGGATACATATTATGATGATCTTGGAACCACACTTGGAGAAGCACTGCTTGCTCCGACAAGAATCTATGTCAAAGCATTAAAGAGTGTAAAGAACGCAGGCGTGAAAGTGAAAGCCTGCAGCCATATCACAGGCGGCGGATTCTATGAAAATATTCCAAGAATGTTAAAAGACGGAGTAAGAGCCGTTGTAGAAAAAGACAGTTACCCGATCCCTCCGATCTTCACAAAACTTGCAAAAGAGGGTAATGTAGACGAGCATGCAATGTACAATACTTATAACATGGGTATCGGTATGATCGTTGCTGTAGATCCTGCTGATGTAGATAAGACAATGGAAGCAATCAAAGCGACAGGAGATACTCCGTATGTGATCGGTCATATCGAAGACGGAGAAAAGGGAGTGACATTATGTTAAATGTCGTAGTTCTGGTATCCGGCGGCGGAACGAATCTGCAGGCAATTATCGATGCCGTAGATTCCGGTGTGATCACGAATACAAAAATCGCCGGTGTGATCAGCAATAACAAGAATGCTTACGCACTGGAGCGTGCTGAAAAACATGGTATTCCGAATCAGTGCATTTCTCCAAAAGATTATGAGAATCGTGAGATTTTCAATCAGGAATTTATGAAGGCTGTAGATGCACTGCATCCGGATCTGATCGTACTGGCAGGGTTCCTGGTAGTGATCCCTGCGGAGATGATCGCAAAATACAGAAACCGTATGATCAACATTCATCCGTCCCTGATTCCGGCGTTCTGCGGAACTGGATTCTATGGGCTGAAGGTGCATGAAAAAGCACTGGAACGCGGAGTGAAAGTAGTTGGCGCAACGGTACATTTTGTAGATGAGGGAACCGATACCGGTCCGATCATTTTGCAGAAAGCGGTTGAAGTAGAACAGGGAGATACCCCGGAAGTTCTGCAGAGACGTGTGATGGAGCAGGCAGAATGGAAGATCCTGCCAAAGGCCATTGATCTGATTGCGAACGGTAAAGTAAAAGTAGAAGGACATCATGTGACGATCGAGTCATAGAGGATAAAGGAGCAGTGTAAGATGAAAGTATTAATCGTTGGAAGTGGCGGAAGAGAACATGCAATCGCATACAGCGTTGCAAAAAGCGATAAGGTAGACAAGATTTACTGCACTCCGGGCAATGCGGGAATTGCAGAATTTGCAGAATGTGCACCGATCGGAGCCATGGAATTTGACAAGATCGTAGCATTTGCAAAGGAAAAAGAGATTGATCTCGTGATCGTAGGAATGGATGATCCTCTGGTTGGCGGTCTGGTCGATGAACTGGAAGCAGCAGGTATCCGTACGTTCGGGCCAAGAAAGAATGCGGCAATCCTTGAGGGATCCAAAGCATTTTCCAAAGACCTGATGAAAAAATACAACATTCCTACAGCAGCATATGAGAACTTTACAGATCCGGATAAGGCAATCGAATATCTGAAGACGGAAGCCAAATTTCCGATCGTATTAAAAGCAGATGGTCTGGCACTTGGTAAAGGTGTGCTGATCTGCAAAGATCTGGAAGAAGCAGAAGAAGGCGTGAAGACGATTATGCTGGATAAGAAATTCGGTACAGCCGGTAATGAGATGGTTATCGAAGAATTCATGACAGGAAGAGAAGTATCCGTATTGTCATTTGTAGATGGTAATACGATCAAGACAATGACTTCCGCACAGGATCATAAGCGCGCAGGAGACGGAGATACCGGTCTGAATACAGGCGGAATGGGAACATTTTCACCAAGTCCGTTCTATACAGAGGAAGTAGACGAGTTCTGTAAGAAATATGTATACCAGGCAACGGTTGATGCCATGAAGGCAGAAGGAAGACCATTCAAAGGAGTCATCTTTTTCGGACTGATGCTGACAGCAGACGGACCGAAGGTTCTGGAGTATAATGCCAGATTCGGAGATCCGGAAGCACAGGTAGTTCTTCCTAGAATGAAGAATGATATCATCGATGTGGTGGAAGCATGTATCGACGGTACACTGGATCAGATCGACCTGCAGTTTGAAGACAATGCGGCAGTATGCGTGGTTCTGGCAAGTGACGGATATCCGGTGAAATACGACAAGGGACTGCCGATCAGCGGACTGGACGAATTTGAGAAACATGAAGGCTATTACTGCTTCCATGCAGGAACGAAATTCGACGGAGACCAGATCGTGACCAACGGCGGACGTGTACTCGGCGTGACAGCAAAGGGAAAAGACTTAAAAGAAGCAAGAGCCAATGCATATGCGGCTACCGAATGGGTAAAATTCGATAATAAATATATGCGTCATGATATTGGAAAAGCAATTGACGAGGCATAAACAGCAAAAATATGGAAACTGTGAATTGCAGTGGATTTTATCGCAAAAAGAATGAAAGAAAGAGCTTACGATTTAGGTTGTAAGCTCTTTTTAGTTGTGTTATAGTATCTCTATAACAAAAGAAAATGACAAGTAACAGGTGATAAGATGTTGATAGAAATTGATTTTAACAGCAGCGAGGCAATCTATGTACAGTTGCAGAATCAGATCATCATGGGGATCGCAACAGACGTGATCCGTGAGGGAGATACCCTACCTTCCGTCAGGCAGCTGGCAGATACCGTGGGAATTAATATGCATACCGTGAACAAAGCATATTCGATCCTGCGACAGGAAGGATTCATCCAGCTGGACAGAAGAAGGGGAGCTGTAGTTGCCATTGATGCGGATAAGGCACAGGCCATGTTGAAGCTCAGGGAAAAGCTTTCGATACTACTTGCAAAGGGATGCTGCAAGAATATCAGTCGGGAAGATGTGCACGCATTGGTGGACGAGATATTTGACGAGTATAGAAGATAGACAGAAAGGAACAAATAGGCATGGATTATACAAGACAGGCGAGGGAAGTGCTGAAGATCGCAGAAAAAAGTGCGAAAGAGATGGCACACCCTTATGTGGGGACAGAGCATCTGCTCCTTGGACTCAGAAAAGTATATACCGGCGTCGCGGCGCAGGTTCTGGGAGCGAATGGAGTAGATGAGGAAAATATACAGAAAGTAATGTCCGAGCTGATCTCTCCGGCAGGTGAGATGTCGGGCAGGAAGAAACCGGAATATAGTCCGAGACTGGAATATATTCTGGAAGACAGTAAGATAGAAGCAGAACAGTTCCGTTCAGAAGAAATAGGAACCGAGCATATGCTGGTGGCACTTATCCGTGATATGGACTGTGTTGCAGCAAAGATCCTGACTACACTGGGGGCGAATCTTCAGAAGATCTATCAGGAGATATTTGAGACGGTCGGGATAGACCCGAAAATGTACCAGGAAGAATATGGACCGGAAGCTGGAAGAAAGAACGGGGTACTGGATCAGTATGGTACCGATCTGACAGCAGAGGCAGAAGAAGGAAAGCTTGACCCGGTCATCGGAAGAAAAGAAGAAATCGGACGTCTGATGCAGGTATTGAGCAGACGTACGAAGAACAATCCTTGTCTGGTCGGGGAACCGGGTGTCGGCAAGACGGCAGTGATCGAAGGACTTGCAGCGCAGATCGCAGAAGGAATCGTGCCGGAAGGAATCCGCGGAAAGCGGATCTATACGATGGATCTGGCAAGTATGATCGCCGGATCAAAATACCGTGGAGAATTTGAAGAACGTATGAAGCGTCTGATCCAGGAGGTAAAGGTCGCAGGAAATATCATTCTGTTCCTGGATGAGGTGCATACGATCATCGGTGCAGGCGGTGCAGAAGGAGCGATGGATGCGTCTAATATTCTGAAGCCGTCCCTTGCAAGAGGAGAACTGCAGCTGATCGGTGCGACGACAATTGTGGAATACCGCAAATATATTGAGAAAGATGCGGCACTGGAAAGAAGATTCCAGCCAATCACAGTAGAAGAGCCGGATAAAGAGCAGTGTCTGGAAATCTTAAAAGGCTTATGCTCCAGATATGAAAAGCATCATAAAGTAAAGATACAGGAAGCGGCACTGGAGGCAGCAGTGAATTATTCCAGCCGTTATATCAATGACCGTTTCCTTCCGGATAAAGCAATTGATGTGGTGGATGAAGCGTGCTCAAAAGTGAGCCTGCGTGGATTTAAAGTACCGGAAAATGTATACAAACTGGAAAAGACACAGACAGAACTTGCAAAAGAACTGGAAGATGCGATTAAAAATGGCGATATCACAGAGGCATCCCTGCTTCACAAAGAATTGAATGAAGCAGAAGAAAAATTAGAACAGATCAAGAAACGTTTCCATAAAAAGAATGATGCGAAGCATCTGGAAGTAACGGAAGAGGATATTGCGGAAGTTGTATCACAGTGGACGAAGATTCCGGTGAGCCGTCTGGCGGAGTCGGAAAGTGCGAAACTGAACAAGCTGGAACAGACACTGCATAAACGCGTGATCGGACAGGATGAGGCGGTGACAGCAGTTGCAAAATCCATCAAGCGTGGAAGAGTCGGACTGAAAGATCCGAAGCGCCCGATCGGTTCCTTCCTGTTCTTAGGACCAACCGGAGTCGGTAAGACAGAACTTTCCAAAGCACTTGCAGAAGCACTCTTCGGAGATGAGAATTCCATGATCCGTGTAGATATGTCGGAATATATGGAAAAGCACAGTGTGGCAAAGATGATCGGTTCTCCTCCGGGATATGTCGGACACGACGATGGCGGACAGCTCAGTGAACAGGTGAGAAGACATCCATATTCGGTTGTGTTATTTGACGAGATCGAGAAAGCACATCCGGATGTATTCAACATTCTTTTACAGGTGTTAGATGACGGGCATATTACAGATTCACAGGGAAGAAAGGTGGATTTCTCGAATACAGTGATCATTATGACATCGAATGCAGGAGCGCAGTCTATCATTGATCCGAAGAAGCTGGGATTCAATACAAAGGAAGATGCGGCAGGAGATTACAAACGGATGAAGAATAACGTGATGAATGAGATCAAGTTCATCTTCCGTCCGGAATTCCTGAACCGTATTGATGAGATCCTGGTATTCCATCCGCTGACAGTAGAGCAGATGCAGAAAATCGTCGGACTGATGTGTAAAGAACTGATCAAGCGTGCGAAAGACCAGCTTGGAATCAGTCTTACAATCCGTGATTCGGTGAAGAAGCATATCGTAGAGACCGGTATGGATAAGAAGTATGGGGCAAGACCATTAAGGCGTGCCGTACAGAACCAGCTGGAGGATAAACTTGCCGAGGCAATCTTAAGCGGGGAGATCGGAAGAGATATGGAAGTTGTAGCCGGAATGTCTAAAAAAGAAATTAAATTTACGGCAAAGACTACAAATTAAAAATATTTTATTATATAATAGGATGAACGAAAGAAGAACCTTAGGAGGACAAAAAAATGGCAGCAGTGAAAGAGCTTTTAAGAGCTGAAACAGACGGTACACTTAGTTTTGGAGATTATACATTAGACAGCAAGACTAAGTTAGACGGATTTGATTTTCAGGGGGATATCTACAAAGTTAAGACGTTCAAAGAGATTACAAAATTAGAAAAGAACGGTATGTTTGTATACGAATCCGTACCGGGAACTGCAGTAGAGAATTTCAAGGCAACAGAGAACGTAGTTTCGTTCAAAGTATGTGGAGAGACAGATTTTCAGTTTACACTTGGAATGGAAGCAGATGCAGAATACGTTGTATACATGGATGATGTGAATATCGGAGACATGACAACGAACTTAAGTGGAAAACTCAGCGTAAGTGCAGAAGCTGATCCAGGAAAAGAGATTGAGATCAAAGTCGTAAGAAAATAATGGCAAAAGCAAAGAAGAGTATATATTTCTGTCAGAACTGCGGACATGAAGAGAGCAAATGGCTGGGGCAGTGCCCGATGTGTAAAGAATGGAACACCTTTGTAGAGGAAAAGGTAAGTACTCCGGCGAGTGGTGTATCCAGAGGCAGCAGCGTGGCGAAGCCCAAGAGCCAGGTTGTGACGTTGTCCAGCGTATCAACGACAGATGAAGAACGAACAAGAACTGGAATAAAAGAATTAGACAGAGTATTAGGCGGGGGAATCGTACAAGGTTCCCTCGTATTAGTAGGCGGGGATCCCGGAATCGGAAAATCAACACTACTGCTTCAGGTGTGCCAGAAACTGGCTGCCAGGCAGAAGAAGGTGCTTTATATTTCCGGTGAGGAATCACTGAAGCAGATTAAGCTGCGTGCAAATCGTATGGGAGAATTTGCGGACAGCCTCTTTTTATTATGTGAGACGAATCTGGCAGCGATTCAAAGCGTGATTGAGAAAGAGATACCGGATGTGGTTGTGATTGATTCGATACAGACGATGTATAACGAAGAGGTATCGTCTGCGCCGGGAAGTGTATCTCAGGTGCGTGAATCCACGAATGTATTGATGCAGCTCGCAAAGGGACTGAATATATCCACTTTTATCGTAGGACATGTGACGAAGGAAGGAACGGTTGCGGGACCGAGAGTGCTGGAGCATATGGTGGATACTGTGCTTTATTTTGAGGGTGACAGACACGCATCATACCGGATCTTACGTGGAGTAAAGAACCGTTTTGGTTCTACGAATGAGATCGGTGTGTTTGAGATGCGGAGAGAAGGCCTGTGCGAAGTAGAGAATGCTTCGGAATTCATGCTGAGCGGAAAGCCGGAGAATGCGTCCGGATCTGTGGTGGCATGTGCGATGGAAGGTACAAGACCGATGCTGATGGAGATTCAGGCGCTGATCTGCCGGAGTAATTTCGGAATGCCGAGAAGAACTGCAGCGGGACTGGATTATAATCGTGTCAATCTGCTGATGGCAGTTCTGGAAAAGCGGATGGGTCTGCCGTTATCCAATTATGACGCTTATGTCAATATTGCCGGTGGAATCCGTATGAATGAACCTGCGGCCGATCTTGGGATTGTAATGGCCATTGCTTCCAGCTATAAGAATAAACCAATCGCAGAAGATATGATCGTATTCGGGGAAGTTGGATTGAGCGGGGAAGTAAGGGCTGTGACCATGCCGGAGCAGAGAGTTGCAGAAGCAAAAAAACTTGGATTTAAGACTTGTATTGTACCAGCGGTTGCATTGAAGTCCATTGGAAAAGTGGATGGAATAGAAGTGATCGGGGTCAATAGTGTGAATCAGGCGATGAATTATATTTAGGACCAGTGGGGACGGAGTTTTATGGCTTTTTCCGTGTCCCCACTGGTCTTTTTTATTGTTGTGAGAAAATTATATTGTATGTGTTTTGCGGATGACTGTTTCGTACATGAAGAACATAATGCATAAAAAGAATCCAAGATAAGCCGGAAAGAGTGTGATGCTTATGGATCTTGCAATGATGCCAAAAAGTGGAGGCATCAGGCAGGTGCCGATATAAGCGAATGCCATCTGAACTCCGATGATCGCCTGAGACTTGTCTGCTCCGAAATGTGCGGGAGTTGAGTGGATAATGGATGGATAAATCGGTGCACATCCCAATCCGATGAGGATAAGTCCGGCTAAGGCGACTGTTTTTCCGAGAGGCAGAAGCATGGCAAGGACACCGAGCAGTATAATACCTTCACCAAGATGGATCATCTGCGAATCGTTTAACTTAAATGTAATAAAACCACTGATACCTCTTCCCACAGTAATTCCAATAAAGAAGAGACTGGCAAATCCGGCCGCTTTCTCGGAAGAATATCCAAGATGCAGTACGAGGTAACTGCTGGCCCAGAGAGAGGATGTCTGCTCAACTGCAGAGTAACAGAAGAAAGCAAAAAGAATTTCCTTAGCTCCCGGAATCTGAAAAATCTGCTTTAATGTCAGGACAGGTAAAGTATTGCCAGAGCCGGAAGCAGATTGTCCGACATGTTCTTTCTTATGAAATTGTTTCCAAAGAGGAAGGCTGATGATCAAAATAGCAGTAAGTCCTATCTGGAAAATCGAAATATAACGGTATCCCATAGGCCATCCCTGTTTATTAGATAAAGCGTATCCCATAATATAAGGTCCAATAGAAGCACCGACACCCCACATACAGTGCAGCCAGCTCATATGCCGGCTTTCGTAATGAAGTGCAACATAATTGTTAAGTGCTGCATCAACACTTCCACCACCCAGTCCATAAGGGACTGCCCACAGACACAATGCAATAAAGGAATGACTGACAGAGAATCCGAATAAAGCAACAGCAGTGGTAGCTACACTGATGGCAGTGATCTTACCGGTGCCAAGTTTTTTGGTAAGTCTGTCACTTTGCAGACTGGATACAACTGTACCGGCGGCTATAATCATGGAAATGATTCCGGCATAAGAAACAGGTACATGAAAGGCCGGATACATAGAAGGCCATGCAGATCCCAAAAGTGCATCAGGAAGACCGAGACTGATGAATGCCAGGTAGATCACGGCAAGTAATAAGTGAAACATATAATAACTCCTTTTATTTTTTATACAAGAACAATCATAAAAGGAAAGAGGAGCGGTGTCAAGAAATGGAGATGGGTAATTTATATAGAAGAAAATATGAAAAAAGGAGTAAATTGTCTAAATTGCAGAAAATATAAAAACAATGTTGACAATTTGAATCCTGCTATGGTATATTAATTTGGCTGTCGCGAGAGACAAGGCCGTGAGGTAACAGAGTCAACGCAGAAGACGGCACTGACTGATTAGAAAACAGAGATTGCTGTTGATTTATAATCAGAAATTTTTGGGAATTGTTCCTGAAAAAAAGAATAAAATAACAGTTGACAAACACAACTGGTTGTGATATTCTTAATAAGCTGTCGCTTGAGACAAACGAATGTTTGGCA
>URTM01000012.1 GCA_900550865.1 uncultured Dorea sp.
TTTAATCTTTTTTTGACCAGCTTTCCAGCTGTTCAACCACCGTCTTTTGCCAAACGTTCGTTTGTCTCAAGCGACAGCTTACTAAGAATAGCACAACCAATTGTGTTTGTCAACTGTTATTTTATTCTTTTTTTCAAAATTAATTTATATCAATTTTGAAACACCCGAAACAATTCACAGCGAATCATTTCTCTGATATATAACCATCTAATATGCACTCTTGCATTTCTGCTCATGCATATCTTCTATTTATATATCTTTAATACTGTCTTCTGCGTCGACTCTGTTGCCTCACGGACTTGTCTCTCGCGACAGCTAGACTAATATACCATAGCAGGATTCGAATTGTCAACATTGTTTTTATATTTTCTGCAATTTAGACAATTCTGATAATTCATTTTCTTTTTTCTTCCATTTTTGTACCTATCCATTTCACACAACGCTTTTTCTTAATATATAATGATATACAAAGAACTCATCCTCGTTACCCTTCTCCTCTGTCGTAATACACACAAAGAGCTCACTGCTAATACTAATCCCCTCTTTTCTTTATATTAGCAGTAAAATCTGCCACTGACATCTTCTTACGAATGTATGGCAATAACCAAAAAAATGCTGACCCACCATCGGCAAGTCAGCATTTTATCTTTACTTCAGATAATTCTTTGTTGGTATACTCCCTTAATTAATTATCTCAGCAGCATGAATGCAATTAATCCAGCTACTACAATGATAGCAATCGCAAGAATAATGATCGGTGCTTTTGACATCTTCTCTTCTTCCTCATCGATATCATCATAATATTCATCCTCTAATTCTTCTCTGCGCTGCGGCTTTGGAGCTGGTTTCTTTTTCTTCTTTCCATCTCCTACTGCAAGGAGTTCATCATACGCATCACGCATTTCCTGTTCGCGCTTTTCGCGTACTTCTTTTGGCGGTATATTCGAATACTTCTGCTCTTCAGGTTCCGGTTTTTCCGCTCTCTTTTGTACTTTGTGAGCACTCTGTGGAATTTTGAACTTCTTTTTGCAATTATAGCACAACAGATAATTCGGATCTTTTTTTCCTGGTCTTAATTCCTGACCACATATTGGACACTTCATATGAATCTGTCCCTCCCCATAGTGTATTATTTCAAACTGTGCTTTGTGCCTTTCGGCTTTGCATATTCTGCATACATTGACATTATACTACATCAATTTGCAAATATCAATTTTTTATCCAAATTATTCAGATTGTTTTCCTAATGTCACTTCAACATCTTTTTTCTCGTATTCGCCATTCTTGTTCTGAGTCTGAACCGTAATTTTTACTGTTTCTCCCGCTTTATAATATTGAAGCTGTTCCTGCAATGCATCCATTCCATCTACAGTTGTTCCTTCAATTCCGGTAATAACGGCTCCTTTTGTAATGCCGGCCTTTTCTGCACCACCACCGGAAATTACTTCTGATACATATACACCTGTCGGCATATTATACATCTGCGCACTGTCCGATGTTACATCTACACCTTTGATTCCAATGTATCCTCTTTCGGATTCTGATACTTTTGTTTTTGTCTTCTGATTCATCAGATTGGTGATCAGATCACTTACATCTGATACTGGGATTGCATATCCAATTCCTTCTACTGTCTCAGTTGCAATCTTAGCTGAATTGATTCCGATTACTTCTCCATTTGCATTCAGAAGAGCTCCGCCACTGTTACCAGGATTGATAGCCGCATCTGTCTGAAGAAGTTTTCCATCATAGCTATCCATTGTACGGTCTTTTGCAGATACAATACCTGTCGTTACTGACTGTCCGTATCCGAGAGCATTTCCAATCGCAATTACCTGGTCTCCTACCTGGGTCTGATCTGAATTTCCCAGTGTTGCTACAGCAATTTCATCCATTGTAGAATCCTTGATCTCACTTAACGGAACTGCCACAACTGCAAGATCCTTGTCCGAATCCGTACCTTTAATGTCAGCTTTTACGCTTTCTTCATCTATAAAGGTAACTGTCAGTGTGCTGCTTCCTTCTACTACATGGTTATTAGTTACGATCAGAAGCTCTGAATCGTTCTGTCCAATGATAATTCCTGAACCTGCACTTTCGCTTTCCTGTTTCTGTGTACCACCGAAGAAATTCTGTACTTCCTGTACGCTCATATTTGTAATAGAAACGATAGACGGCATTGCATTTTTTGCAACCTCCGTTACATTTGCTGTTCCTGTTGAACTGCTGCTTGAAGTTGTTAGTTTGGCATTGCTGGCCGTTGTTGTTTTAACAGTTTTATTTGTTGTCTGGGTCGTACCAAGAACCTTTCCTGCTACAATATTACTCGTCTGAAATGCTGCACTTGCAACCACTCCAAATACCAGACCTGTGCAGACCACCTTTGCCCATCTCGCTGCACCTTTTCTGTTCTTTTTCTTTGGTTCCTTTTCCGGTTCCTCACTGCTTTCGTAATTTCCAGTATTCATATCCTGATCGGATGTATAATAATTATATTGATTTTCCATATCTGATTGCCCCTTTCATATCTTATGCTTGTAGTTTACAGCTCAATTGTGTTTAATCTGTGATAAAATTAAGGAGATTTATTGATATTCTTTCAAATTTTCCAATTTTGTCCCTATATCACTTTTGAACTGTTTCCACGCATCTTCATGCTCCACAAAATATTTCGGGCAGATTTTTCCGGTCACATCATAATGACGTATAACATCATTTTCATCCAGATCAAACTTCAGACACAGCCATGCGCAAAGATCTACCATGGACTGATAGGTCTTTTGATTGAATTTTCCCGTCTCATCCGGATGGCAGCACTCAATCGATACTGTATCAATATTCCTGCTGTTTGAAGCATATGCCATCTCCCATGTCGGTACACACTGAACAATCTCGCCTTCCAGTCCAACTACAAAGTTACTGCTCGCCTTCGTAATATGACTGTCTTTCAATCCCTCAAAGTAATCCCTGTTATTCATGGCCGTTGCGCCGGGATTTGCTGTATAATGCACCACGATTCCTGTGATCTTATTCGTTGCAATTCCCGGCCTGGAATATTCATTCGGCGTTAACAGCTCTACATCTATATCCGGTTTTACCGAGTCTATGTAGTCACTTTTATTTTCTGTGTATTCTTTCGACTGCTCCTGTTTTTTCACAGCCGTCACTCCGCACAACACAACAGTTATTATAGCAAGAATGACCAGACCTTTTTTAGAATGACTTATCGATTTTTTCTTTTTTCTTTTTCTGCTTTTTTTCATCTTGTATCTCTTTTTCATCTCTCCATATATAGTACACTTTCACCTATCTTATCATTCATTTTTTAATGCCTTTTGAAGAGATTCTTATGTTTTAATGAAAATCAACAGAATTTATATACCGTTGTTGTATCATAAACTTCTCCGGCTTTTGTAATCGGAGATTCAAAATTATCTTTATGGATTGCATCCGGGAAATACTGCGTCTCGAAACATATGCCGTATCCTTTTTCATAGACAGCACCTTCTTTTCCTTTTGATCCCGCAAGGAAATTACCAGAATAGAACTGTATACCAGGAAGGTCCGTGTATACCTCCATCTTAATGCCTGTCTCCTCTGATTCGGCAGATGCTACTTTTCTGAATCCGGTTCCATTTAACACCCAGTTATGATCATAGCCGCCTGCCAGCTTCAATGGTGTATAATCTTCTCCAATCTCTTTTGCAACAACTTTTTCTTTACGAAAATCCATCGGTGTTCCTTCTACCGGAATCACTGTTCCTGTCGGAATTAATTCTTCATCTGTTTCCGTAAATGCATCTGCATCCAACCACACTTTTGTATTCCATGCACTTCCGGAAGCATGTCCCGATAAGTTAAAATAGCTGTGATTCGTCATGTTCAAAAGGGTATCCTGATCCGTAACTGCATAATAATGGATCTTCAATTCATTTTCCTCTGTAACCGTGTAAGACACTTCTATCTTCACTTCTCCCGGGAATCCCTGATCTCCATCCGAACTTACAAGCGCAAATACCACATGTGTATCATTCTCTTCTTTTACGCTCCACATTCTTTTATTATAGAAATCAATGCCGCCATGAAGTGTATTTTTACCATTATCATTCTTTGTAAGTTCATATTTCTTTCCATTCAGTTCAAATTCTGCTGTTCCGATACGGTTTGCTACACGGCCAACGGTAGCGCCTATAGAATCTCCACCATTCTCGTAATCTTCAAGTGTCTCATATCCAAGTACAACATCCTGTGTCTTTCCATTCTTATCCGGCACATAAAGCTTCAGCAATGCAGCGCCAAAATCAGATACAACCGCTTCCATTCCTTTGCTGTTTTTCAGTACATAGCAGCTTGCTTTTTCCCCGTTTTTTGTTGTTCCAAACTCTTTTTTCATGTCCAGGCATCTCCTTTTTCTTTATATTTTTTAATATTACTTGTGTATTTATTATTTGCATTTATATACCAAGTACATTATCTAAAGCTTATTATACTCTATATATTCACCCATGAAAACCATGATATGAAGAAATTTCAACACATTTTCTTAATATACAAATAAATTGCTTTCAAACGTATGCGGATCTGCGATACATGCCACCACCAGCAGTTTTTCTTACATCTCCAGACATACATAGAACTTTCCACAGACAGATTCTCTTGCATACCTTTTGTATAAAAAAGGGCGCCGTTTTCACGACGCCCTGATTTTTCTTTATTCATCTACACTGTAGTTTGGTGCTTCTTTTGTAATATGAATATCATGAGGATGACTTTCTTTTAGTGAAGCAGAAGAGATCTTTACAAACTTTCCTGTCTGTTTCAAATCCTCGATTGTTGCTGCTCCGCAATATCCCATACCGGAACGAAGACCACCCATTAACTGGAATACTGTATCTTCCACACTGCCCTTATAAGCAACTCGTCCTTCTACACCTTCCGGAACCAGCTTCTTCGCATCTGTCTGGAAGTAACGGTCTTTACTTCCATTCTCCATTGCTGAGATGGATCCCATACCACGGTATACTTTATATTTTCTACCCTGGAATAATTCGAATGTTCCAGGACTTTCATCACATCCTGCGAAGATGCTTCCCATCATACATACATTCGCTCCGGCTGCGATTGCCTTTGTCATATCTCCGGAATACTTGATTCCTCCATCTGCAATGATTGGAATTCCGTATTTATCTGCTGCTTCATAGCAATCCATAACAGCTGTGATCTGTGGAACACCGATACCTGCGATGATACGTGTTGTACAGATAGATCCAGGTCCGATTCCGACTTTTACTGCATCGACACCGGCTTTGATCAGATCTTCTGTTGCAGCTCCTGTAGCAACGTTACCTGCAATTACCTGCAGATCCGGGAATTTATTCTTGATCATATCTACTGTATGAAGCACATTTGCTGAATGTCCGTGTGCTGAATCCAGAACAACCACATCAACTTTTGCATCTACCAGAGCCTGTGCTCTTTCGAGACAGTTCGCTGTAATTCCGATTGCAGCTCCGCAGAGAAGACGTCCCTGTGCATCCTTTGCAGATAATGGATATTTGATCTGTTTTTCAATATCTTTGATTGTGATCAGACCTTTAAGATTAAAATCTTTATCTACGATTGGAAGTTTTTCCTTTCTTGCTTTTGCAAGAATCTTCTTTGCTTCTTCCAGTGTAATTCCTTCCGGTGCTGTGATCAGACCTTCTGAAGTCATTGACTCTCTAATCTTCTTCGAGAAGTCTTCTTCGAATTTCAAATCACGGTTTGTGATAATTCCGACTAATTTCTTTCCTTCTGTGATCGGCACACCTGAAATTCTGAATTTAGCCATCAGATTGTTGGCATCTTCCAGTGTATTATCTGGTGATAAATAAAATGGATCTGTGATAACACCGTTCTCTGAACGTTTTACCTTGTCCACTTCTTCTGCCTGCTGTTCGATCGACATGTTTTTATGGATAATTCCGATGCCCCCCTGTCTAGCCATTGCAATTGCCATACGGTGCTCTGTAACGGTATCCATTCCAGCACTCATCATCGGAATGTTCAACTTAATTTTTTTAGTCAGGTAAGTAGATAAATCTACCTGGTTCGGAATTACTTCTGAATATGACGGAACTAAAAGCACATCATCAAATGTAATACCTTCTCCAATTATCTTTCCCATGATTTGAACCTCTCTTTCTTTTGTTTATTCATATTTAACAGCTATCTTAGCGAATCACACCCACGTTTGTCAACATCTTTTGAAATGTTTTTATTTTAATACAAGCTTTTTTACTGTTTTCTGTAAATTTTCTGATTACTTTCTGATTACTTTTCTAGGCGCCTTTACAAAAAAACCTTCTACAATTGTCTCGTTTGGTTCAAACAAAATTTTACATTTTTCTCCTTTGTTTGAAGCGATCAATGCATAGATTTCCGCATTTTCTTTTCCCGATGTGTAATCATATGTTTTGATTTTTTTATACTGCATTAATTCTACAGCCCCGGCCGGTGCCAGAAGTTCCATCTGATCTGCATCTACCGAAAACAGTCTTTTTCTTCTGGATTTGTTCATGATCTTGTCAATATCAAGATCTCCGTTCACAAATACATACTCATATTCCACGTTCAGATTGCGGAACATCAGCACATCA
This sequence comes from uncultured Dorea sp., assembly GCA_900550865.1. GTDB lineage: Bacteria > Bacillota > Clostridia > Lachnospirales > Lachnospiraceae > Dorea_A. The sequence continues at coordinate 6,639 of URTM01000012.1, forward strand.
ACCACGATCATTACAACCGGTAATATAATCCCCACCGGTATCACAAAAACCAAAAGCACTGACAAAACAGTTAATGCGATCAGCCCCGCTTTCTTAAGTGTATCCTTTGAGTCCGCCTGCTTTTTTATCAGCTGCTCTGTGTAAAAATCATCCATTCTTTCTTTCCTCCAAGTCTGCTTTAAACTATGTCTATTGTAGCACACCTGAAGGTAAAAAGAAAACTCCTCTGACGAGGAGTTCTCAAAAATTTAATATTCTGTTACATCATGCCCATGCCCGGATTTCCTGCCGGCATAGCTGGTGTATCTTCTTTGATATCTGCTACGACAGACTCTGTTGTAAGGAGTGTAGAAGCAACCGATGTTGCATTCTGCAGTGCGCTTCTTGTAACCTTTGCAGGGTCAAGAATTCCATTTTCAACCATATCTACATACTGTTCTGTCAGAGCATCGAATCCTGTTCCGACTTCAGATTCTCTTACTTTGTTAATGATAACAGCACCTTCCAGTCCTGCATTTGCAGAGATATGGAACAGTGGCGCTTCCAGAGCTTTCAGTACAACCTTTGCACCTGTCTTCTCGTCGCCTTCCAGTCCTTCGATTGCTTCAGCAACTGCTTTGGATGCATGAATGTATGCAGATCCACCACCGGAAATGATACCTTCTTCTACTGCTGCTCTTGTAGCATTCAGTGCATCTTCCATACGGAGTTTTGCTTCTTTCATCTCTGTCTCTGTTGCTGCTCCGACACGGATAACAGCTACGCCGCCTGCAAGTTTTGCAAGTCTTTCCTGAAGTTTCTCTCTGTCAAAATCAGATGTTGTCTCTTCAATCTGTGCTTTGATCTGCGCAACACGATCTGCGATTGCATTCTTATCGCCCATACCATCAACGATTACTGTATTTTCCTTCTGTACTTTTACAGATTTTGCACGTCCAAGCTGATCCATCGTTGTATCTTTCAGTTCCATGCCAAGTTCTTCAGAGATTACCTGACCACCTGTCAGTGTTGCGATGTCTTTTAACATTTCTTTTCTTCTGTCACCATATCCAGGTGCTTTTACAGCTACAACGTTGAATGTTCCACGCAGTTTGTTAACGATCAGAGTTGTAAGTGCCTCTCCTTCGATATCTTCTGCGATGATAAGAAGTCTTGCTCCAGCCTGCACAATCTGCTCCAGAAGCGGAAGGATTTCCTGAATATTAGAAATCTTCTTGTCTGTGATCAGGATATATGGATCATCCAGATTTGCTTCCATCTTATCCATATCTGTTGCCATGTATGCAGATACATATCCACGATCAAACTGCATTCCTTCTACAAGATCAAGTTCTGTCTTCATAGTCTTAGACTCTTCAATTGTGATAACTCCATCGTTCGATACTTTCTCCATAGCATCGGCTACCATCTGTCCGACTTCAGCATCACCTGCAGAGATTGCTGCTACTTTTGCAATCTGGTCTTTGTCTTTTACTTTGCTAGACATTTTTGCGATTGCTTCTACTGCTACATCTGTTGCTTTCTTCATTCCTTTACGGAGAATGATCGGATTTGCTCCTGCTTCCAGGTTCTTCATACCTTCATGAACCATTGCCTGTGCAAGTACAGTTGCAGTTGTAGTACCGTCTCCTGCTACATCATTTGTCTTAGAAGCAACTTCTTTGATCAGCTGTGCTCCCATATTTTCGAATCTGTCTTCCAGTTCGATCTCTTTTGCGATTGTTACACCGTCATTTGTGATCAGCGGTGCTCCGAACGATTTATCCAGAACAACGTTGCGTCCTTTTGGTCCGATTGTTACTCTTACTGTATCAGCAAGCTGATTGACACCAGCTTCCAAAGCTCTTCTTGCTTCTGCACCATATTTAATTTCTTTTGCCATTGGTATCTACCTCCTGAAATATATAAATTATTTACCCAATTATTCACAGATGGCCAGAATGTCATCCTGTTTTACGATAATGTACTCTTCGTCATCGATCTCAACATTTGTTCCTGCATATTTGGAATAAATTACCTGCTGACCTGCTGTAACGTGCATCTCAACTTCTTTGCCATTCACCATTCCGCCTGGTCCTACAGCAATAACCTCTGCCTGCTGTGGTTTTTCTTTAGACTGTCCCGGGATCACAATTCCTGACTTTGTAGTCTCCTCTGCTACACACTGTTTTAATACAACTCTGTCACCTAATGGTACTAACTTCATATCTATTCCTCCTTAATTATTCTCTGTATTATTAGCACTCAATAAAAGAGAGTGCTGAAAGATTCTAGATATAAAATAGCACTCTCTTTTTGGTTTGTCAACACACTTTCTATTTAGTTTAGAACTTTTTTATAAAATCCATTTTGAATTTTCAGTTTCATGACTTTTCCGGCCTTATTCCAGTAACGTTCTTTCAGGATTCCTTTACAGATCACCGGATCATCCGGATCATCTATATTGCACTCATAAATGCCATCCAGCGAATATGATGTAAGTTCCGCCTCTTCCGATATCAGATACAATGTCTCTTCTTCCTCATCATATGCTATAATCTTACACAAATATTCCGTTTCATCAAAAAAACTGTCCTCCAGGATCACGCGGTCCATTCTGAGTTTTGCTGTACATCCTTCATATTTCACTATCCGCATCCTCCTTTATAGTATGAAAAGGGTATCAGTTGCCCGATACCCTTTATGATTCTTATTATTTTGTACGTTCTGCTTTAATGCGGTCCAGTTCCGTAAATACATAATCATTGATTACTTTAATATACGTTCCTTTCATTCCGGAAGAGCGGGATTCGATCACCCCTGCACTTTCGAATTTTCTCAGAGCATTCACGATTACCGATCTGGTGATTCCGACACGGTCTGCAATCTTACTTGCAACGAGAATTCCTTCCGCTCCATCCAGTTCATCAAATATATGAATGATCGCTTCCAGTTCCGAATACGACAGTGTACTGATCGCAGACTGCACAATATGCTCTTTTCTGGTCTCTTCTGCACTTTCTTCATTCACTGATCTTAACATTTCCAGACCAACAACCGTCGTTCCGTATTCACTTAAAATGATGTCATCAATCTCATAGACTTTATCTTTTTTATAGATAAACAATGTTCCGAGTCTTTCTCCCGCAATATCAATCGGCGTAATAATCGCCTGATAACCCTTGACAGCTTCCTCGGAAAAGCCAAGTGTCTGAAGATTTACATTTTCTTTCGTTGACAAGATACTAAGCAGCCGCTCATTCAGCATATCATCTACATGTTTTCCGATCTCTCTCTCGATCAATTCGGTAATGTAAGGCACACCTTCGCATTTGCTTCCGCCAAGCACTTTTCCTTTTTTACTGATCACCAACACATTCGAATCCAGAATTTCTGTAAGGACTTCGCAGATATCATTGAAGACAACTTTGCTCGAACTATTGTTATGCAGTAATTTGTTGATTTTTCTGGTTTTATCCAACAATTGTACGCCCATTTACATTCCTCCATCCTTATGAATGTATATTATCATACAATTCTGAAATATTCAACGAATTTCCTTAATTATCCTTATTATTTTCAATATTCTCTACATATCCGCACTGTTCATCACTGCAGACCAGTTTATTACCTTTTTCCAGCATATATTTGCCACATCTCGGACATTTTTTCGTCGATGGTTTCTGCCATGACATAAATTCACATTCCGGATTATCTTCACATCCGTAATATCTTCTTCCTTTTTTCGTTTTACGTATTACAACATCTTTACCACAGATCGGACATGGTACACCAATTTTTTCAAGATATGGTTTTGTATTCCGGCAATCCGGGAATCCCGGACATGCCAGGAACTTTCCGTGAGGACCATATTTCACAACCATATTCCTTCCACATTCCTCACAGATCACATCCGTCACTTCATCTTCGATCTTCACTTGTTCCAGTTCGGTCTCTGCCTTTTCCACTGCTGCTTCCAGATCCGGATAGAAATTCTCAATGATCGTCTTCCATCTGACTTTTCCTTCTGCAACACCATCCAGGAGACTTTCCATATTAGCTGTGAAGTTCACATCCACGATACTAGGGAAAGACTGTTTCATAATATTATTTACAACCTCTCCTATCTCCGTCAGGTATAGATTTTTATTCTCTTTTGCAACATAACGTCTTGCAATAATTGTAGAAATCGTCGGCGCATACGTACTTGGACGCCCGATTCCAAGTTCTTCCAGTGTCTTAACCAGTGTTGCCTCTGTATAATGTGCCGGTGGCTGCGTAAAATGCTGCTTGCTGTCCAGACTTTCTTTGGTAAGAACAGAATCCATATCCAGTCCTTTTAACAGCACATTATTCTCTTCCTTTGTCTCACCTGCTTCCGTATATACGCTGCGGAAGCCTTCAAATGCAACCTTTGATGCAGCAACCGTAAAACGATACTGTCCTGCCGCAATCTTTACGGAAGTTGTCTCATATTTCGCCGGCTGCATTCTGCTGGCAATGAAACGCTTCCACACAAGCTGGTACAGACGGAACTGGTCACGGCTTAAGAATTCTTTCACTGCTGTCGGTGTTCTCGTCACATCCGTCGGACGGATTGCTTCATGTGCATCCTGAATGATCTTTTTGTCCGAAGATTTTTTAGTCTCGCCATCAGCAACATACTCTTCGCCAAATCCCTCTCTGATATATTCTCTTACCGCTGCATCCGCTTCATCTGAGATACGGGTTGAATCCGTACGCAGGTATGTGATCAGACCTACCGTACCACTGCCCTTGATATCTACACCTTCATATAACTGCTGTGCAATACGCATAGTCTTGGCAGTTGCAAAATTCAGGGCCTTGGATGCTTCCTGCTGTAACGTACTGGTCGTAAATGGCACCGGAGCCTTCTTTGTACGCTCGCCTTTTTTTATATCGGCAACAGAATACTCTGCATTCTCTACCTCTTTCACAATTGCATCCAGCTCTTCTTTCGATGTAATCGGCATTTTATTCTTCTCTGTACCATAGAATTTGGCAGTCAGAAGCTTTCTTTCTCCTTTGACTTTCAGGTTTGCATCCAGTGACCAGTATTCTTCCGGAATGAATGCATTGATCTCTTCTTCACGGTCTGCAATAATACGCAGTGCAACAGACTGCACACGACCGGCACTTAAGCCTCTCTTAACCTTTGCCCACAGAAGCGGACTGATCTTGTAACCTACAATTCTATCCAATACACGGCGTGCCTGCTGTGCGTCTACCAGATCCATATCGATTTCTCTCGGATTCTTAAGCGACGCTTTCACTGCATTCTTGGTAATCTCATTAAAACTGATTCGATAAACTTTCTTATCTTCTAATTTTAAAGCTTTACTCAGATGCCAGGATATTGCTTCTCCTTCACGGTCCGGGTCAGTTGCAAGATAAATCTTATCCGCCTTTTTTACTTCCTTGCGAAGCTTTGCGAGAATCTCTCCCTTTCCCCTGATCGTTATATACTTTGGTTCGTAATCATTTTCAATATCAATACCCATCTGGCTTTTGGGCATATCTCTTACATGACCATTCGATGCGGTCACTACATAATTACTTCCTAAGAACTTCTTAATGGTCTTCACCTTTGCAGGCGACTCCACGATTACCAGATAGCGTGCCATAATTTCCTCCATAATACTGACCGTTCTTACAACAGTCTTATATAATAATTTCTGGATACTTCTTTTGCGTATCCATTCAATTCTAATGTAATCAGTCTTTCCATCAATTCTGAAACAGAAAGACCTGTTTCTTTCATCAGTTCATCAATTCCTTTCGGGAACAGACCGAGACAACTATACACCATACGCTCAGGACTTTCAAGCATTTTTTCGTTTTTGTCATTTTTTTGTCTAATCTGTATCTGGTTCAGATTCCATTCATCCAGCAGTTCTTCCGGTGTGATCAGGATTCCTGCGCCCTGCCTGATCAGCCTGTGACACCCCTGACTCAATGCACTGGTCACCGGTCCCGGAAGTGCATAGACATCCTTTCCCTGATCCAGAGCAAGATCTGCCGTGATCAAAGATCCGCTTCTTTCTTTTGCCTCTATGACCAGTATCCATTCCGATAGTCCGCTGATGATCCGGTTCCGCATCGGAAAATTTCTGGCAAATGGTTCTGTTCCTGGCGGAAATTCCGATATGATTCCCCCATTTTTCTGGATATCCATATATAATCCGATATTCTCTCTCGGATAACATACATCCACTCCGCATCCCAGAACAGCGAACGTCTTTCCACTTCCATTCAGGGCTCCTCTTTGTCCTGCCCCGTCAATTCCCCTGGCCATACCGCTTATCACCTGTATCCCCGCAGCGGCAAGATACTTTCCGTACTGCAGTGCCATCTGTTCTCCATATGAAGTACAATTTCTCGCCCCTACGATTGCTGCACATTTTGCTTCTTTATCCGGCAATGTCCCAAGCACATACAATGCATACGGCGGATCTGCGATCACCCTTAATTTTTCCGGATAATCATCCGAAAAATACGGCACAAACTTTATCTTCTTTTCTCTTGATTTTTCCCATTTTATTTCAATCTCTGTGTCTTTCTTCGCTTTTTTCAATCTTTCCAAATCTTTTTCATTCAGGAATGTATGCTTCTCTAACCTAGTTTCTTCTATATAATATATAGTTTTTCCGTCACCATATACCTCCCTTAATTTTCTTTTTTTCGAACCGGGAATTCCCTCTATACCTGCCAGCCAGTATTCATAGATCATGCGCATCCTCCTAACGTCCCCAGTACTTCTTATCCAACGACCGGTAAGCAATTGCTTCTTTTAAATGTTTCTCCGTTACCTTCTCACTGTGATCCAGATCTGCAATCGTCCTTGCCACACGCAGGATCTTGTGATAAGTCCTGGCCGTAAGTCCGATTTGTTCAAATGCAAGTTCCATCATCCTTCTTTCCCTGTCTCCAAGTTCCACATAGTGTCCGATCTCCCGTGGTCCTAACACCGCATTTGTCCGGATATCCGTCCCCTTGTATCTTTCTCTCTGTATATTCCTCGCCTCCGTTACCCTGCGTCTGATCGTCTCTGATGTCTCTTCATCTGACAGATTCTTCCAGTCCCTGTCCAGATCCTGATATACAACTTTCGGAGTCTCTATACAGATGTCCATGCGGTCCAGAAAGGGCTGGCTGATCTTTCCCAGATACTTCTGGATCTGTCCCGGTGTACAGGAGCATTTCTGGACATCCGGATAATTGCCGCATGGGCAGGGATTCATTGCTGCCACCAGCATGAATTCCGCCGGGAACGTGAAATTTCCATAATTTCTTGCGATATGAATCTGGTGTTCCTCCAACGGCTGGCGGAGTACTTCCAGCACATTTCTCGGAAATTCTGCCAGTTCATCCAGAAAAAGTACCCCTCCATGCGCCATACTGATCTCACCTGGTACCGGCATTCTTCCTCCTCCTGTCAATGCTGTCCTCGTAATCGTATGATGAATGTTACGAAATGGACGCTGTGTGATCAGTGGATGTTCCTGATCCACCATGCCCAGCACACTGTAAATTTTGGTAATCTCCAGACTTTCTTCCCATGACAGTTCGGGCAGAATGGTTGCGATCCGCTTTGCGATCATTGATTTTCCCGAACCCGGCGGTCCGGCCATTAACAGATTATGCCCTCCGGCCACTGCAATTTCCGCCGCCCGTTTTACTGCTTTCTGCCCACAGATATCCGTAAAATCTTCCCTGCTTCTCTGTTGTCCTCCATTCTCTGTGCAATTCACATTCCCCCCTCTGATCTTTTCATCCTCCGTTTCACCTTTTCCCACACGCACGTCTCCGTTCAGATACGCACAGAGTTTCTCCAGGTTGTCCGCAGGAATAATTTCTATCCCTTTGACAAGTCTCCCTTCTGTCTCATTCTCTCCGGGCAGGATAACGCTTTTACATCCCTGTTTCTTCGCTTCTATCACTACCGGCAGAACTCCCGGTACTCCTCTGATCTTCCCTTCCAGGCTTAATTCTCCTATCACAGTCACCTCTTCCAACACCTCTTCCGGTATATATCCCATCGCTGCCAGCACTGCCAGTGCAATCGGTAAATCAAATGATGCACCTTTCTTTCGGACAGTTGCTGGTGCCAGATTCACAATGATCTTCTTAGCCGGCAGCTTCATTCCGGAATTACGGATTGCCGTCCTTACTCGTTCCGATGCCTCTTTCACTTCCGAAGACAAATATCCCACCATATGAAACATCGGAAGTCCATTACTTACATCCGCCTCCACACGGATCATCTCTACTCCCAGTCCCTGAACGGAAGCAGATAATACGGTACAAAATGCCATCTGCACACCCCTTTCTATGCCGGACTATGCAGACTCTGCCCCTATACCTATATAAATATCTGTCTCCGTCTGTCCGACACTCATATAAAATTATTTTCACATAAATGATAATTTGACCGATCCGGTCTTCTACAGAACCCGCCACTGACAATTCATTCTGAATGTATGACGGTCTGAGATACAGATTTCCCTCACCAAATCTGTATAGGATAGATATAATCTGAAACCTTGCAGAACCTGCCGCCGGCAGTCTCTCTCGAACCTAAGGTAATCAGATTTAGAAAGCGAAAAAGAATAGTCTGTTCCGATTACACATCTCCGCTAAATGTGCAATCATCATATCCTATTCTTTCTGCCATGTCAACATTTTTCTAAATTAACTCTCTGATTTATTTTCCGCCGCACTTCCCGGCTGTGCTCACATTTTTCCGTATCTCCGTTGCCTTTATCCATACGCCCGAACACAATACTCAGAATACCGCTTAATATCAGCAGGAAATAAAAGCTGATCCCACGGTTCACCAGTACCACTGCTGCCACCGGAACAGAAGTAAAGATACCTGCAAACAGCTTCACAAATGAGAATTCACTGATTCCCTCCGCTCCCGGAAATGGAAGAAGTGCTGTAGTCATATACAGGATGACCTGATGCAGGAACAGGATTCCAAAAGAACTGCCCGTCTCTCCCATTGCATGATACACCGCCCACGGAACACTGAACCAGCAGATGATCTGGATCAGACTGACTGTGATCACCTTTACCGTAAGCTGCGGATCATTTTTGAAGAACGCTTTACAGTCTTCAAAATCCCGAAGAACAGCATCCATCTTACCTCCCAGTCTCTCTTTGTTCCCAAACGGAAGCTTCATGATTAGAAAACGGATTCCATTTACAATCTTCTTTTTCAGACGTTCTGATACGATTACGACCACCAGTGCTGCTATAAAGATCAGATTCATCATATATCCCAGAACTGCAAGCACCAGCATGATCTTATTCAGATGTATCCTGCCAGTCAGTATCCAGAACGCTGCCACATTCTCCATCAGAAATGCCGCAATCTGGAAGCTTGTAAGCTCTGTCAGAATTGCCATCGTTCCATGTGCCACATGGATCTTATCCTTATTCATCGCATATAACTGTAACGGCTGTCCACCCGTCGCCGACGGGGTGACCGAGCTGAAGAAATATCCGATATAGGCATATTTCATACTCTGTCGGAAACTCACCTGATATCCGAACGAATGCAGCACACTTCTCAGATTGATACCTTCTGCGAGATTGAAGACTGCCGCCAGCATAAGCCCTGCTGCCAGCCATTTCGGGTCTGCGCTTTTCATTGCATTCCATACGGATTCCATATCCGCCCCCTTCAATATGATAAAGATAACCAGCACTGCCAGAAGCGGAAATAATACAATATATTTTTTAATTGATTTCTGATTCGTCTGCTCTTCCATACTTTTCTTCTATCCTTCTGAATTCATATCCCTGTGCTTTCAACACCGGGATTGCCTTTTTCAATGCTTCTATCGTTCTTCCCGGTGCTCCATTTTCTCCCCTGCCGTCATGCAGGCAGATAACTGCTCCCGGAAATACTCTTCTTAATATCTTATTGCAGATGCTGTCCGGAGTCTCCTGCGCAGACCAGTCCTGTGCCATCACATCCCAGAACACCAGATTCAAGTGCAGCTTCCTTATCCAGAACAGGCTTGCCAAATTCAGATGTCCCCACGGCGGTCTGTATCCTTTCACCGTAACGCCCATCTTCTCCATGATCTTTTTCGATTCTTTCAGATCCCGTCCGGTTCTGCCCGGTCCGAAAAGCATTGCACTTCTGTGGCTCAGTGAATGAATTCCGATCGAATATCCACTCTTCTTCATCCGCTCCACGATCTCCGGATGCCCCTGTGCAGATTCTGCTACCATGAAAAATGCTGCCTGGATCTGTTCCTGATCCAGAAGATCCAGTAACTTGTTCGTATATACGGTATCCGGACCGTCATCAAATGTCAGATAGAGGATCTTGTCTTCTGTTCTGGCCTTCTGTCTGTCCCGGAAGATCCAACGGTATTTCAGCAGATAAGTCGGAATCACACTATAACTCAGTGCCGCTGTACAGACCAGTCCCACCTTTACTGTCTCCGGCAGTTTTCCGGATTTTTTATAGTTCCTATCTTTTTTCATGATTTTATCTATAATATCGCGTTTCTCTATTCCATGTTTTTCTATTCCATGTTTTTCTATTCCGTGTTTCCCTGCACTGTATTTCATTATGCCGTCATCCTCTCTTCCATGATCTCCACTGCCTCGTCCAGCGAAACATCTAGCATTTCTTTACGGGCACGTCTTACATTTTCTGCCATTTCTTTCATCATCTTTTCATCGCTTAAGAGTTCTTCCAATTCCGGAATATAATCTTCATGTCTGCCCCATACCACCCTGGCAAATCCTTTTTCTGCTGCATATCTTGCATTATTCATCTCCTGCTCCAGAAATGGATGGATAACAAATAACGGTACCTGGCTGTGCAGGATCTCAAATAAAGTAATTCCACCGGCTTTTGTAATCACAAGATCTGCCCATCGCATATATTTACTGATATTTTCTGTGTATCCAAGTACTTCCACATCTTCATAACGGTTCACCCATTCCCCATACATCTTATGATTCTTTCCGGTAATGACGACCGTCTCAACACCTTGCATGCTATGCAATTTACCAAGCAATTCTTTCAGATCCGGCATCAGTCCAAGTCCGCCTCCCATTACCAGAACCCTGCGTGTTCTGCTTCGTTCTCCCGTCGGACGGCTGTCCGCATTCAGGAACTGCTGACGCACCGGGATCCCTGTTACAAGAATATTTTCCGCCCTTGTTCCTTCTTTCATTAGATGCTCTTTGATCTCCTGTGTCGGAGCCAGATAGATGTCCGTCTGTGATGATGTCCACTCCGGATGCATACTGATATCTGTAATACAGGTCACAAGCGGTGCCTTAAGCCCTGTCTTTTCTTTATAGGACGCAATTGCTTTTACGCACATCGGATGCGTACAGACGATCACATCCGGCTGTTCTTCATCCATGATTTTCTTTAACTTTCTGTAGATTGCCTTTCCCCTTGGCTGCACTTCCACTTTCATTCTGCCGGACATTTTGTAGATAAAGTTATATATCCCGTGACAGTGCTCCACCATCATGCGGAATCCTCCGAAGATGAGTTTACTGATATGTGGATATAACTCTTCTAGAAGATCCTTTTTTTCAATTTCTGCCTGTTCATCTATTTTCCGGAACTGTTCACAGATCGCATTGGCTGCCATCTCATGTCCCATTCCAAATCTACCACTTAACACCAGTACTTTCATAACTGCCACCCTTTCTCACATACCATTTTGCATGTCTCTTTCTTATGGTGTTAAGTATAGACTTTGATTCTTAAAATAACTGACATAGAATTCTAAAGATTTCTTAAAGACTTTTCTAAGAAGTGAAAAAAGTTCTTAATTTTTCAATCGCACTTTTCTCGATCCTTGATACATACGATCTGGAAATGCCTAGCATTGCTGCAATTTCCCGCTGTGTATATTCCTCTTCATTATACAGACCGTACCGCAGCTTCAGTACCATCCGTTCTCTCGGAGACAGGACCGACTCCACCTTCTGATACAGGCGGATCACATCTTCCTTTCGCTCCAGCCGCCGGTGTATGTCTTCTTCATTCATCTCGATCACATCGAATAATTGTATCTCATTGCCTTCCCGGTCTGTTCCGATCGGTTCATACAAAGATACTTCTTTGGAACTTTTTTTCTTACCTCTCAAGTACATCAACACTTCATTTTCGATGCACCTTGCTGCATATGTCGCAAGTCTTGCGCTCTTATCCGGATCAAACGTTACAACAGCCTTCATAAGCCCGATGGTTCCGATTGACAGAAGGTCTTCCATCTCTTCCGGAGGCGGCTGGTACTTTTTCACGATATGTGCGACCAACCGCAGATTCCGTTCTATTAGAATGTGCTTTGCTTCCAGATCACCCTCTGTATATTTCTGCATATAGTACTTTTCTTCCGCTGCCGTCAATGGTTGGGGAAATGACTTCAAGACAAAGCACCTCTTAGGCAGATTTATTATATTCTATGCAAAAAGCAGTGATTCTGTGCTTTTCCATTTTTGCACTGAATCACTGCTTTCTCTGTTACTTGTCTATATTATCTGACCGGCTTACCGCCTGCTCTATTCCGTTACGCCTTCTGACCGTCTCAGAATATCATATACGGACGCTTCTCCACTTAATGCTACATACAGTACCTGTTTCGGATGCGGTGCGCTCTCCTGCTCGTTTCCATCCTCATCAACGATCTTTTCTACCGTTACTTCTACGTTCTGTCCGTCCGGCTTCATAATCTCGATCGTCTCACCTACCGAGAACTTATTTCTCTGTTCGATACAGTACATGCCGTCTTTAATCTCACCGATGATGCCAAGATATGTGTACTCTTTGATATACGTATTGCTGTCGTAGATCTGGCTCTCTTCACTTGGTTTTCCAAAATAGAATCCGGTCGTAAACTGGCGGTACGTACAGTTCGAAATCTGATCCTTATACCATGGCATATTTGCCTCATATTTCTTCGGATCCTCCAGATAATCATCGATTGCCTTGCGATAAGTTCTTGCAACCGTTGCCACATACAGAGCCGTCTTCATACGTCCCTCGATCTTGAAACTGTCAATTCCGGCATCGATCATCTCCGGGATGTGCTCGATCATGCACAGATCCTTGGAGTTGAAAATGTACGTTCCTCTTTCATTCTCATATACCGGCATATATTCACCCGGTCTGGTCTCTTCTACCACGGAATATTTCCAGCGGCAAGGATGGGTACAGGCTCCCTGGTTGGCATCTCTTCCTGTAAAGAAATTGCTCAGCAGACATCTTCCGGAATAAGAGATACACATTGCCCCGTGGATAAAGCTTTCGATCTCCATCTCAGCCGGGATATGTTCACGGATCTCTTTGATCTCTTTTAACGAAAGTTCTCTGGCCGTTACCACACGCTTAGCTCCCAGGTTCCACCAGAAGTTAAATGTTCCATAGTTCGTGTTATTCGCCTGTGTGCTGACATGTCTTTCGATCTCCGGGCAAATCTCTTTTGCGAGCATGAAGATTGCCGGATCTGCAATGATCAGTGCGTCCGGACCGATCTCTTTCAGTTCTTTTAAGTACTCTGCCGCACCTTCCAGATCATCGTTGTGCGCAAGGATATTCACCGTGACATGGACTCTTGCGCCATGTTCATGTGCGAACTGCACACCTTCCTTCATGTCTTTCATAGAGAAGTTCTTGGCCTTTGCACGAAGTCCAAATGCCTCTCCTCCGATATATACTGCATCTGCACCAAACATAACTGCAGTCTTCAACACTTCCAGGCTGCTTGCAGGAATCAGTAATTCTGGATGTCTGTTTCTCATCTTATCGATTCTCCTTCTCATCTTTTTTCTTCTTGATACTGAGTGCCACACCGTCTCCTAACGGAATGATCGATGTTTCCAGTACATCACTGTGCTTCAACTCATAGAGATAATCCCTCATACGGCTGTGGATCGTACGGTTCCGTCTCTCTACCGCAAATCTGGATTCTATGATATCCCCGTCCTGTAATACGTTGTCTGACATCAGGATACCTCCTTCCGAAAGCAGTCTTACCGCCTCCGGCATATAGTGGATATACTGACCTTTGGCCGCATCCATGAAGATAAAATCATACGGGCCTTCCAGTGTCTTCATCACTTCCAGGGCATCCCCTTCGATCAGTGTGATCTGTTCTTCCTTTCCCGCACGCTTAAAGTTATTTCTTGCGATCGGGATTCTTTTTTCATAGTTTTCTATTGTTGTGATATGGCTTCCTTCCGGAAGATATTCACTCATTAAGATTGCCGAAAATCCGACTGCCGTGCCCACCTCCAGGACTCTGGCCGGGCGGTTCATTAACATCATTACCTTTAAGAAGCTCTGGGTTTCTTTGCGGATGATCGGTACGAAGTTTTCCAATGCTTCCTGTTCGATTGCTTCTATCACAGGATTCTCCGGACGTTCCAACGACCGGATGTATGTAACCATACGTTCATCTACGATCATAGTATCTCTACCTCTGTTCTAACTGTTGTACCTGTTCTTTCCTGCAGTTTCTCTTAGGATTCTACAAGGAAACGAGCCGTACACTGTACAAAACCAGCCTCACACACTGTGTCGGAAGGCGCCGGTTTCGTACTATGTGGCGGCTCATTTTTTCTTTTTTTATACGTCCATAATGATCGGAAGGATCATTGGTCTTCTCTTGGTACGTTTCCAAATGAAATCGTTCATCGTATCACGGATCACAAGCTTGATCTTACTCCAGTCTGCGTTGCGCTGATGTGTCAGACAATCCTCCACTGCATCTGTAAGGACTTTTCTCGCCTCTTCCATCAGGCTTTCGGACTCTCTTACATAGACGAATCCACGTGATACAATATCCGGACCTGCAAGAAGCTGATTGCTTCCTTTTTCCAGTGTCAGTACAACGATCATAATACCGTCTTCCGCCAGATGCTGTCTGTCACGAAGTACAATATTTCCAACATCTCCTACACCAAGTCCGTCTACCAGAATTTCTCCTGTGTGTACATTGTCTACTACTTTTGCTTCCTTCTCACTTACTTCCAGAACATTACCGGATTTCAAGATGAAAATATTATCTTTCGGAATGCCAAGCATTCTGGCAATTCCCGCATTTGCTTTGAGGTGACGGTATTCTCCGTGAACCGGGATCGCATATTTCGGTTTTACCAGAGAATAGATCAGTTTCAGTTCTTCCTGACATGCATGACCGGATACATGTGCATCCTGGAAGATGACATTCGCTCCCTTAGCTGTCAGTTCATTGATTACCTTGGATACAGACTTTTCATTTCCAGGGATCGGATTCGAACTGAAGATGATCGTATCACCAGGCATGATCGTTACTTTCTTATGCACATCTGCTGCCATACGCGACAGAGCTGCCATAGATTCTCCCTGGCTTCCGGTTGTGATCAGAACGGTCTTCTCCGGAGGATAATTCTTAAGCTGGTCAATCTCGATCAGCGTCTTATCCGGAACATTTAAGTATCCCAGTTCCTGTGCAACCTGGATGATGTTCACCATGCTTCGTCCCTCTACGACCACCTTACGGTCATATTTACATGCCGTATTGATGATCTGCTGTACACGGTCTACATTTGACGCAAATGTTGCGATGATAATTCTGGTATCTTTATGCTCTGCAAAAACATGATCAAATGTGATACCTACCGTACGCTCTGACTGTGTAAATCCTGGTCTCTCGGCATTGGTACTGTCTGACATCAGTGCCAGTACGCCTTTCTTGCCAATCTCTGCAAATCTCTGCAGATCGATCGCATCACCATATACCGGTGTATAATCTACTTTAAAGTCTCCTGTATGCACAACAATACCGGCCGGTGAATAGATTGCCAGTGCCGCAGCATCCTGGATACTGTGATTTGTCTTGATGAATTCAATACGGAACTGTCCAAGATTGATCGACTGTCCGTGTCTGACAACTTTTCTTCTTGTACTGCGAAGCAGATTGTGCTCCGTCAGCTTCTTCTCGATAATTCCCATCGTAAGCTTTGTCGCATAGATTGGGAGATTCAGTTCTCTTAATATATAAGGAAGTGCACCGATATGGTCTTCATGACCATGGGTGATCACAAATCCTTTTACTTTCTGGATATTATCTTTCAGATAAGTGACATCCGGAATGACCAGGTCGATTCCGAGCATATCCTCCTCCGGGAAAGATAATCCACAGTCTACAACAATAATACTGTCTTCATACTCAAAAGCTGTGATGTTCATTCCGATCTTTTCCAGACCTCCGAGTGGAATGATACGCATTTTTCCATTGTTTTCTCTCTTCAAAATTACACCTCCACGTGCTTACCGTACTACTTTTTTTCTGCCTCTTTTTTGGCACTCTCTGCACTGTCCGTAGAACTTTAATTCGTGGTCTAACACATGGAATCCCGTCGTCTCTTCGATCTTATCTTCCAGATCTTCCAGCAGATCATCTTTAAACGGGAGAATCTTGCCACATGTTCTGCATATCAGATGGTGATGATGATGTCTTTCTTCTCCGTCGAAAAATTCTCCGATTTCATAACGTGCACACCCATCGTCAAGACTGATACGATCCACCAATTGCATTTCCAGTAACAGCTGCACTGTCCGGTATATAGTTGCCAGCCCAATCTCCGGATAATCTTCTCTTACTAATTCATAAATATCTTCTGCAGTCAGATGCTTATCGCGGTGATCTGCAAGGACCTCCAGTACCAGTATACGCTGGTTGGTAACCTTCAACCCCTTTTCTCTCAGCATTTCTTTAAACTTCTCTTTACTGATAGACATTCCAAACTACCTTTCAATCTCTACATCTTCAAGTAGTTCTTCAAATACTTTCAGAACAGCAGAAAGCTCTACATCATCCTCTACGATCTCATATACGCTCTCTGACTGGCTCTCTCCTGATGTGTCTTTCAGGATCAGACATTCTGCATCATCTTCTTCCGAATCCGTCACCAGAATATATGACACACCACCGACTTTCGTCTGTTCCAGTACATAAAAATCTACTTCTTCATTCATCTCTTCGGACATGAATTTAATCTTTTCCATCTGCAATCTACCTCTTAATCCAGTGGCGTGCGTGCAAGTGAATCCAGATATCCCTGCAATATAAAAACAGCCGCAATCTTATCAATATATTTCTTGCGGTCTTCACGCCTTACCTTATTCTCTATTAAAGTCCGTTCAGCTTCTACCGTGGTCAGACGCTCGTCCCACATCACGACCTCCAGGCCGGTCCGTCTTTTTAACATCTCACCGAATGCAATTGATTTTTCCGCACGATCTCCAATATCATTGTTCATATGCTTCGGAAGTCCGAGGACAATCTTCGTAACCTGGTACTCTTCGATCAGTGCTTCGATACGCGCACAGGTCTTTCTGAGCTTGTTCTCGTCCTTTCTGCATATAGTCTCCACTCCCTGAGCAGTAATTCCCAACGGATCACTGACTGCAACACCTACCGTCTTAGATCCATAGTCCAGTCCCATGATTCTCATAGTCATTATTCCCACTCATTATGCTCGATATACGTCTTGAGCATCTCTTCTACCAGTTCATCTCTTTCCATCTTCATGATCAGACTTCTGGCTCCGTTATGGCTTGTGATATAAGTCGGATCGCCGGACATAATGTATCCTACGATCTGATTCACCGGATTATATCCCTTTTCACTCAATGCCTTGTATACGATTTCCAGAATATCTTTTGCACTGATCTGCGGTCCACTTTCCACCTGGAAAAACTGGGTATTTGTCATATTTTTCATGTAATCACGTCCTCCAAAAATATTTCAATTTTATTCTACATGATTAAATCTTAAATTTCAATGCAATATTTGTAATTGGTTTTCAATTTCTACATTTACAAGCTGATTAATAAGATTATTCGGATTTTTTACACCAATTTTCACATATTCCTTCGTGTGACCGATCTGAAGTTCCTCTCCGTCACGCACGATTTTCTCCTCGATCAGGACCTCCTGCGTGGTTCCAAGCAGTCTTTCTTCATAAGCTGCCTGCTTCTTGTGGTTCAGTTCCAGAAGCTCGGCACTTCTTGCTGCCTTGATCTGATCCGGGACCTGGTCTTTCATCGCTGCCGCCTTCGTTCCTTCTCTTCTGGAATATTTGAAAATATGAGTCTCATAGAAATCTACTTTATCTACAAATGCCTTTGACTCTGCAAATTCTTCTTCCGTCTCTCCCGGGAAACCGACGATCACATCTGTTGTAAGTGCCGGGTTCTGGAAATATTTGCGCAGCAGCTGGCATTTCTCATAATACTCTTCTGCCGTGTACCGGCGGTTCATACGCTTCAGTGTTGCGTTGCATCCACTCTGCAGCGACAGGTGGAAATGCGGGCACATCTTCGGGAGCTTTGCGATCGTCTGTGCGAATTCTTCCGTAATGATTCTTGGTTCCAGTGATCCGAGACGGATTCTTTCGATGCCATCTACTTCATGGATCGCAAGGATCAATGATAACAGGTTGTCATCACAGTCGATCCCATAGGAACTCAGGTGGATCCCTGTCAGCACCACTTCTTTATAACCGTTGGCTGCCAGTATCTTTACTTCTTCCAGTACACTGTCACGGCTTCTGCTTCTTACCCTTCCTCTTGCAAATGGAATGATGCAGTAAGAGCAGAACTGGTTGCATCCGTCCTGTACTTTAATATAAGCTCTTGTATGCTCTGCTGCCGTACTTAAATGCAGGTCTTCGTACGCTTTTTCATGATTGATATCCAGAATCTCCTGATAGGTTTCGGCTGTTTTCTCCTGTTCCGCTGCCTCGACCTGGTCATCTGCATTCTTTTCTTTCTCATAATTTTCCAGGATCTCAACGATATTCTGTTTCTTATTATTTCCAACGACAATATCGATGCCTTCCGGGATATCATCCTTCTTGGCCTGTACATAACAGCCGCACGCAACGACGATGGAATCCGGATTCATCTTTCTTGCCTTGTGGAGCATCTGTCTGGACTTCCGGTCCGCCATGTTCGTCACGGTACAGGTATTGATGATATACACATCCGCACCTTCCTGGAACGGCACGATCTCATACCCGTGCTTTTCCAGCAGTTCCTGCATAGCTTCCGTCTCATATGCATTCACTTTGCAGCCGAGATTATGCAATGCTACTTTCTTCATATATCTGTTCCTTTCTTATTCTCACATTTTCTCACATGGTTGTAACACATTGTTGTAACTTCTAACGAAAATCTTCTGAATTCTTTGGCAATTTGTTTCTTGACTTTTCTTCGTCAGACTCTTAATATATCTATAGAACAAGAAATGAATCAAGGAGGGTATTCCAATGAAAACAGTAAAGATTTCTTTAAATTCAATTGACAAAGTAAAATCATTTGTAAATGACATCACAAAATTTGATTATGATTTTGATCTTGTATCCGGAAGATATGTCATCGATGCAAAATCAATCATGGGAATCTTCAGCTTAGATCTTTCTAAACCGATCGATCTGAACATCCACGCTGATGATAATGTAGATGAGATCATGGCTATGTTAAAGCCATATCTTTGTGACTAATCAGTAATCAAAAAGTAAATGATTTACTTAGAAAAAGGGCTGACCTGTTTAAGGGTTCAGCCCTCTTTTTTACCCAAGTACGCAAGAGAAGCTGCCATTGGCAGGCTCTTTTGCATTTCTTATCTTATTTTACTTCAATAATCTCAACAGTCTCGATCGCCTGTTTCATCAACTCATCAATCTTCTCATTCAGATTCTCTTCCGAACGGCGGATCACATCAATATTCGGCTTTGTTACCGGATGTTTTGCCACGAAGATCGTACAGCAGTCTTCGAATGGCTGGATGGATGTCTCGTAAGTATCGATCTTCTCTGATACATCCACGATCTCCTGCTTGTCAAATCCGATCAGCGGACGGTAAACCGGCATCGTACATACATCATTGGTTGCCGCAAGACTCTGCATGGTCTGGCTTGCCACCTGTCCGATACTTTCCCCTGTGATCATACCCAGACAGCCATCCTCTTTTGCAAAATATTCTGCGATACGCATCATATATCTTCTCATGATGATCGTCAGCTCATCATGCGGGCACTGGTCATAGATATAAAGCTGAATGTCAGTAAAGTTAACGACGTGCAGCTTGATCGGTCCGGAATATTTTGCCACCTTCTTTGCAAGATCCACAACCTTCTGTTTTGCACGCTCACTTGTATACGGCGGTGCGTGGAAATAGGTTGCTTCAAGACTCACACCACGTTTTGATACCATATATCCCGCAACCGGGCTGTCAATACCACCGGATAACAGCAGCATCGCCGAACCATTCGTTCCAACCGGCATTCCGCCTGCTCCCGGGATGATCTGTGAATATACATAGATCTCATTTCTTACTTCTACATTGACCATGACGTCCGGATGATGTACATCTACTTTGATTTCGCTTTCTGGGAATGCGTACAGAATGGCCTCTCCAAGATCACGGCTGATCTCCATGGAATTCAGCGGATATGACTTCTTCGCACGTCTGGATTCTACTTTAAATGTAAAGTTCTTATCCGGATACATCTCATCCATATATGCGACAACGTCTTTTTTCAGTTCCTCGAATCCTTTGTCCTCCATACGGACAACCGGGCAGATTCCGACCAGACCGAATACTCTCTTCAGATGTTCTACGGTCTCATCGTAATCGTAATCTCCTTCACAGTCCACATAGATTCTTGCCTGCGACTTGTGTACATCAAACTGTCCGTCTACATCTTTCAATGCATAGCGCACCTGGCGTACCAGTGCATCCTCGAACAGATGACGGTTTTTTCCCTTAATTCCAATCTCTCCATATTTTAATAAAAATGTATGAAATCTCATCTTCTGATTCCTTTCCTGATTTTTTTCTTTTATCGTGATCTACTTAATGTCTGGTATATCTTCTAAGCATCGGTACTATATTATATAGTGCATCGAGCGTATAGTCAATCTCTTCCATCGTAGTAAATTCTGACATACTGAACCTGAGCGTCGCATCCAGGAACTCCTGCTTTGCGCCGATTCCCTTTAACACACCGCTGATCTGTGGATGATTGGATGCACATGCCGAACCGGATGATACATAGATCCCCTTATCTTCCAATGCATGCAGTAATACTTCACTCCGGATACCTGCGATTCCCACACTGATAATATGTGGTGCCGATGTCTCATCGTATAATCCGTGGATTGTCGTATTCTCGATCTTTTCCACACCTTCGATGAAATGCTGTTTCAATGCACGCATCTTCTCCACTTTTTCATCGAGGTTATCGTAAATCGTCTTTGCCGCCAGGGAAAGTCCAGCGATTCCCGGTACATTTTCTGTTCCGGAACGCATATCATGCTGCTGGCCGCCTCCGTAGACGATCGGGCGGATTTTTACATTTTCACCGATGTATAATGCACCCACACCCTTCGGTCCGTGGATCTTGTGTCCGCTGATGGAGCACATATCTACCTTGAGTTTCTTCGGATAGATCTTATATTTTCCAAATCCCTGTACCGCATCGACGTGGAATAAAATGTCTTTATTATATGCTTTTACGATGCTTGCCGCTTCCTGGATCGGCTGTACCGAACCCACTTCGTTGTTCACATACATGATCGATACCAGGATCGTATCTTCACACAATGCTTCTTTCAACGCGTCCAGACGGATCCTTCCATACTGGTCTACCGGAAGATAGGTTACACGGAACCCTTCTTCTTCCTCAAGGAAACGCATGGTGTTGATGATCGCCGGGTGTTCGATGGATGATGTGATCAGGTGGTTGCCCGCACGCTTATTCGCTCTTGCCGCGCCGATCAGTGCCATATTGTCACTCTCGGTACCGCCGGAAGTAAAATACACTTCCTTTTCCTGTACCTTCCAGAGTCTGGCAAATGTCTCTTTTGCTTCTTTTATATATTTTTCTGCTTCCACACCTTTGTTATGCATGGAAGACGGATTGCCATAGTCTTCACACATGACCTTCTGCACCAGTTCCCCGACGCTTCGGTATGCCATGGTGGTCGCCGAATTATCCAGATATACTTCCTTCATTTCTTCACTTCCTGTACTCTTCATTCTTAGTATTAGATTATGTTTCTACCCTTCCAGATGGAACATCAGAACCGAAAGCATCGTAAGTCCTGCCGTCTCTGTCCTGAGGATTCTCTTTCCAAGTGTCAACGGCTCTGCCCCGGCTTTCACAGCCTGTTCTACTTCTTCTTTCTCAAAGCCGCCTTCCGGTCCGATAAAGATGCCGACCGACTGCCCCGGCCGGATCTCTGCGATGATCTGCTTCGTCTCTTCCATGCCTTCTGCCAGTTCATACGGAATCAGGATAACATCCAGTTCCTCTGCATGCTTCAGGGCCTGTGCATAGGTACACACTTCTCCCACTGCCGGGATAATGCCTCTTCCCGCCTGCTTTGCCGCACTGACTGCGATCTGCTGCCAGCGTTCGACCTTCTTTCTTGCTTTCTTTGCATCCAGTTTTACCACTGCACGCTTCGTTGCCACCGGAATCACCTGATATACACCCAGTTCCACCGCTTTCTGCACGATCAGTTCCATCTTGTCCTGTTTTGGGAGTCCCTGAAACAGATAGATTTTTGACGGAAGTTCGCTCTCATCTTTCTTTTTTTCCCGAATCTTAAGTACCGCTATGTCTTCTTCGTAAGATTCCACCACACACAAATAGAGCCACCCGTCACCGTCCCCAATGGTCAGTTCCTCACCGGTCTTCATACGAAGCACATTCTTCATATGATTGACATCACTGCCTTCTACATAGATTTTTTCTTCCTTCACCTGTTCCGGTGATACAAAAAAATGCTGCATATCAGATCCTCTAATTCTTTCTTGCTGTTACAGATACCCACTCACCCTGGTGATTGACTTCCAGGACTTCCAGGCCTGCCTCCTTCACAGCTTCTACTACCACATCTTCTTTGTCTTCGATGATTCCACTCGTGATATAGATACCGCCTTTTTTCATCTGATGAATGATCACAGGTGTCAGCGGCACCAGTACATCTGCCAGAATATTTGCTGCTACGATATCGTATTTCTCATATCCGACCTTGTCCTGTACTTCTTTATCATCAATGATGTTACCGATCATGACTTCATACTGGTCTCTGCTGATTCCGTTGTTATCCATATTTTCATAGGTTGCATCGATCGCACACGGGTCCAGGTCGGTTCCTACCGAATGTTTGGCACCGAACTTTAATGCCAGCATTCCAAGAATTCCGCTTCCGCATCCGACATCTAAGATCTCTGTATCTTCTGTCACATATTTCTTAAGCTGGCGGATACAGAGCTGTGTGGTCTCATGCATACCGGTTCCGAATGCTGTACCCGGATCGATATGGATCACCATCTTGTCACTGTCTTTCGCTTCCACATTCTCCCATGAAGGAATGACAAGAATGTCATCAATATAGAACTGATGGAAATACTGTTTCCAGTTATTTACCCAGTCCACATCTTCTGTCTGTGATTCCTCGATCGTACAGTCTCCTACATTCAGATAGCTTCTCATCTCTTCTAATTCCTGTCTTACCTTCAGTAACATCTCATGTTTGTCTACATCTTCGTCCAGATAAAATGTCAGATATGCACATCCGTCATCTTCCGGCATGTCCGGCAGAATGTCTACGAACATCTGCTCTTTGTCAGACTGAGTAAGCGGGATCTTATCCTCGATCTGCACTCCCTCGATTCCAAGATCAGCAAGCATGCTGCTGACGATATCTTCTGCCTCTGTCGTCGTCTTCAGACGAAACTGATTCCATTTCATATATATTCTCCTTTATGTCATCTTATATTTTTTACGTTCATTCATCGTATATGCTGCTCTTATATGCGTTATATCCGCAATCCCCCCAGTATCCATATACATTGTTTATTCTAACACCTGTGCCGTTTAAAGTAAATGTACTTCTTTTGCTAAAACTCCGTTAAGAAATTAACGTATTCTGTTCAGACCGTGTTAAGAAGCCCTTTCTTCTCTTTCACTGCCTTGCCAAAATGCATACAATGTATCCGGAACCAAAATTCCATATCATATTTACACAAAAGCTGCCACATTGGGTTCTTTGAGATCTCCCGGCGGCGAACATCAGCAAGGAGGACTTTTTTATGAATATTGGTATTTTAATTCTTATGATCATCGGCGGAGGTGTCGGCGTACTGTCGTCTCTTTATATTGCACTCAGTTTTCCGGCAGTCATTATCTGGAAAATTTTCCGTAAGATCCGCCACGGATATAAACTTACATATTAGATTGATTCAAACCTCTATTTTACGGCAGTGTTCAGATCCTGTTCGATCACATCCATTTCGGACAGGATCTCTTCCTGCTGTTTGTCGAATAACAATTTCTTATTATACTGATAATACTTGTCGCAGTCATTTTCCTTCAGGAACTGAATACTGTAATAATTCGTGTTAAGCTCTGTCACGAAAGAAACCATCTCCTGACTGTCTCCGAATGCATCTTCCATGAACTCAAATGCATGTTCCAGTACGGAAAGCGTGTGTTCTGTCAGTTCTTCCCGTTCTGCCACTTCTTTACCAAATACTTCTTTAATACGCTCAAATGCATCTTCTCCGTCCAGATGTTCTGCTTTCACAAGCTGTTCGTAAGATTCCAGTGTATCCACTACCTGTTTCCGCACATGATCTTCCTGCTTTGTCATCTGCTCTTCTTTTCTGAGTTTTTCGTACTTATCTCTTGCTTCACAGACTACAAGATCAATCTGCAGATTAGATTTATATAATTTCAGATAATCATACAGGATCGTCACAAAACGATCTTTCAAAAAATATTCCTTAAAGCAGCTGCCCAGTCTGCTAATCAGCATATTGACCACACTGAAGCGCTCATCAAACGCTGCATACTGCAATCGTTCTAACGTATCCTTTGTATAGACACCTTCAATGATCTTTTCCAGCCCATAATCCTTTTTATATTTCCGGTACAGTTCCAGATAATTTGCAAAGTCCTTGGCAATCTTCCAGTGCTGGATATACTGATGAACAACCTCTCTGTCTGCTTTCTTTCCTAAGCGTTCATATGTCTTCAGAAGCTGTGACAGATCTTCCCATCCTCTGGCCGTTGCAAAGACTCTTCCGTCCACGGTCGTCTCCATGCGATAAAAATAATCTCTGCGGATCTCCAGATATGCAAGGATTGCCGGATGGATATCTGCCTGATATGCGTATTCTTTCCAGACATCATAGTTCACATCCACATCGATCTTCTTGATGCGGTCAAGTGTCACCACATCAAAATCGCGGACCGACTTATTATATTCCGGCGGATTGCCTGCCGCCACGATGATCCAGCCTTCCGGGATCTTCTGATTGCCGAACATCTTACACTGCAAGAACTGCAGCATCGTCGGTGCCAGCGTCTCTGACACACAGTTGATCTCATCGATGAAGAGGATTCCTTCTTTTAATCCGGTCTCTTCCATCTTATCATATACCGAAGCGATGATTTCACTCATCGTATACTCGGTAACGGAATATTCCTTTCCGCCATATGTCTTCTTCTCAATAAACGGCAGTCCCACCGCACTCTGTCTGGTGTGGTGTGTGATCGTGTACGCCACCAGTGCGACCTTGCATTCCTTTGCCACCTGTTCCATGACCTGCGTCTTTCCGATTCCCGGAGGTCCCATCAGAAGGATCGGTCTCTGCCGGATCTGCGGAATCATGTAATCCCCGAACTCATCTTTGGCGAGATATGCCTCGATGGAATCTTTGATTTCTTTCTTTGCTCGTTTTATATCCATTTATTTTCTTTCCTCCATGTATTTCGACAGTTCCTTGGAATTCTCCTTAGAATTTTCCTTAGAATTTTCCTTAGAACTTCTCTTAGAGTTTCTCTTATCCATTCGTCCTTTAGAAGTCCTGCTCTTCTTCCAGAATGATCTTGATCGCCCACGGCGGGACATCCACATCTTCGTACTCTTCCTCCATGAACACAAATGCCGTCTCATAGACCGGACGCTTCGCCGGATAGATTCCACGTCCGTCCGTAAAATAGATCATCCCCCGCAAATGTTCAAATGTATGCTGCCGGATCAGATCGTCTACATAAGCAAATGCCGGGCGGAAATCTGTTCCGCCTTCGCCTTTTAGTTCCAGTTTCTCCATATAGGATTTCAGCTCTTCCTCACAGGTGATCTTCTGGTCCGTCTGGATCTGATCGTCACACTGAATGATATGAATATTTACCTTACGGAAGAAGCTGTCATTCTCACTCAGCACACCATATGTCTCCTCCAGAAACTTCTTCACCAGTTCCCCGGAGCACGACATCGACGTATCGATCACGATCACAAATTCCTCAACCTTCTGAACTTCTTTCCATTCCTGTGGCTCGATCAGCGGCATATTACCGTACAGGGACAGTCCATAGCTATAGAAATTATAATCAAACGAATCCGGATCTACCGTCATCTCTTCTTTTAAGACCGAAAACTTCTGTAAAAATTCCCGATAATCCATCCGTTCCCGGTTCTCGACCTTCACCTGATCGATCAGGCTGCCCGAGCTTTCCGATGCCTCTTTGGAAAATGTCTCCATCTCCGTCTCCATACGTTCACTGATGTCCTGCCACTGATTCTCGATCTGGCTCTGCTTTTTCTTATCTTCGTCTTTCGGCCAGTAGCTGTGATCGTCCACGCGGAAATCAGCCTCAAGCTGTCCCAGCTTCACTTCCGGAAGATTCTCCTTCTTCAGCACTTCGTAGACACGTTCTGCCGTCAGCGTCTTCATTTCCTTTTTCAGCGCCCGATACATGTCTCTTCTCGAAAGCGAGCGGGCTTTCATCACACAGCGGTACTGCATCTCATCGATGATGGATTCCGTCACGATATCGCATGCCAGATGATAAAGCCGTTCATCTCTTCCTTTTCTTCTTATCATATGCCGGAAGATTCCATGCAGCACCAGATGCAGATAGATCCGGTTCACCATCACACGGTCTTCCCGAAACAATCCACCCAGATACTGCGGATCATAATAAAGGTACAATCCATCCGTTCCCATACCGTCTGCGCCGGTGTCCAGTATGAATGGCATACTCGACAATGCTACATCCAGAAAGCGCATCTTCATATAGAGTTCGTTTCTTGCCGTGATCAGGATCTTGCGGCTGATGGACTCCATGATTTCTTCAGTTCTCTCCTGACTTTCTATATCTGCCATATATGTTCCGGTTCACTCCTTATTTTCACGTTCGTCCTATACAATCTTACAATTCGAACGTCTTTTTCTTCTTCGGGAACAGCTCTTTCCTGACATCCATAAGCACACTTAAACTCTCTGTCTTCTTCTCTTCTGCCGCTACATCCATGCCGGTCTGCAATGCCGCCTCACTCCACAGCTTCTTCTGTTCCAGGAAACGGATCCCTTCTATATCTTCTCTCTTTACCAGATCTATTGCCACCGTTTCCATATGCTCCTGTATGTATGCCTCGTAGACGGTTTTGTTCTTCTCCGACAATTCTGCCGGGAAACGCAGACGGTTCAGTGCAAGCTCTGCTGCTGTCTCTTCCGTATCCTCCGCCATAGTATGATAGAACATCTCATCGTATTTCTTATAATCCAGCTCCCGGTTGTAAAAACACTGGCGGTAGTATCCTCCCGCACCGTGGTGGTGCGTCTCCAGGATTCTTGCCGGCGTATTCTCTACTGCTTCTTCATAGTGTTCCGGGAAAAGGATTCTGGCTTCCCACATCTGTCCATCTGTACAGTTTTTTTCTTCACCCGCATCATATCTCCAACTGTATCCATGCAGACTTACACGGATCTGATAGCGCATCTCTTCCACAATGGATTTCAGACAGCTTCTCTTTCCCTCACGGAAATAAATCTCTACTTCCGTCAGATGGCAGCCCGTCAGCGCACCGCCTCCCATGTCCAGTAGCTGATTTCCCAGAACCAGTTTTTTTAGATTCCGGCACCGGTAGAATGCGTAACGTCCAACTTCTTTCAAGTCTTCCGGCAGCCAGATTTCTTCCACTTCCAGATTCCTGGCAAATGCATAGTCATCCAGTGCAGTCACAGCTTCTCCTTCTATCTCATCCGGCAGGACCACGTAACTGTCCGTCCCGGAATATTCTGTGATCATCATGCCCTTCGCTGTCTTTTTATGCCGGATCTCCGGCGTGATCATATTGTCCTGTTTTTTATTATTTAATTTCCCATTTATTTTCTTATCCATTTTTCATCCCTGTTGTCGTTCTTATTCATACTATTTTATTCTCCCCTATACTACTATGATTCACCGCTATTTGCAAGGCAGGTCATAACTTCATATTCTCCGCATATATATGTACAAATGCTTCTTACGGAGTTCTTATGTCCCGCTTACACACCTTATTCCAGACCTGTTATCCACACTATAAACCATTGATCCTCTTATTCTTCTTTTCGTTCTGTTTCTTTGCAGGCGGGCAGATCGCCAGGATCTACCCGTCTGCGTCTGTCGAAACAGATAATACAAACCCATCCGAGTGCTCTTCATCTGCCAGTACAGCGCCGGCAGATGAGACCTCCGGCAGTGCCCTTTCCACGATCCTTCCCGCCGCCGAGAACTGGGGACTCAGTTTTCAGGAAGAAGGAAAAGCCCCTGCCGGCAATGCCTCGTTCGACGAACTGCAACAATATCATGCCTACTATGCGCAGAACACGGACAAAAAAGTTATCTATCTCACCTTCGACTGCGGATATGAAAATGGAAATACACCGGCTATCCTGAACGCTTTAAAAAAGCATCACGTTCACGCCACATTTTTTATTGTCGGAAATTTTCTGCGCGATAACCCGGAACTGGTAAAGCAGATGTTAAAAGAAGGTCATACCGTCGGCAATCACACCTTCCATCACCCGGATATGTCCCAGATTGCAACGCAGGAAACATTCTCCAGAGAACTCGGTGATGTAGAGACTCTGTATAAAGAAATCACGGGCAAGACCATGACGCGCTTCTACCGGCCTCCACAGGGGAAATACTGTACCGAAAATCTGCAGATGGCAAAAGATATGGGCTATCATACCTTCTTCTGGAGTCTGGCCTATGTCGACTGGCTGACGGACGCACAGCCTTCCAAAGAAGAGGCCTTCGACAAACTGCTCGGACGTATCCACCCGGGTGCCATCGTGCTGCTTCATAATACCTCTAAGACCAACGGGGAGATTCTGGATGAGTTGCTCGAAAAATGGGAAGATATGGGATATACGTTTTCCACATTAAAGGAACTGCTCAAAGCCGAAGAATAGTTTTTTCATTTCTCCACAAACGAAAGAACCGATTCTCTTTTCTCAGAATTCTTCTGATCATCGAAAATCGGTTCCTTCGTTATTTCCTATTTTTATTCACGTACTTTTATTCTATACCTGTTTCATTAATCAAGGTCAATAACATCCATCTTGAACGTATCATCCATCTCTGCATGGCTTCTCTTCTTTTCCGGATGATTACTCAAAAGATCCGATGTTGCATCAAACAGATCTTCATCGTCATAATCATCTGTTCCAAACATATCGTAGTCATCGTCTTCTGAATAATAACCTTCAAAGTTATCGAATGCTTCTTCGTCCAGAGGCGCAAATGCTTCAAAATCATTGGTATCTTCAAGATTAATCTTCTTTACAGGTTTACGGATTGCCGGACCTGTTTCATCTAAAGCACGAACACCTTTTGATGCTCGCTCAGCTGTCGTACGTCCTGATCCTTTTTTCTTTTTCGCAGACTGTTTTTTTACCGGTTTCTTTTCCATTGCTTTTGCAATGTTCTCTGTTACCCATGGATCTTCATCATCAAAGTCATCATCATCATAGCCTTCGAATTCATCCTCAACATAATCATATCTTGATGCTTTCTTTGCAGGTGTTGACTTCTTAGCTGCTTTTTTCGATTTCTTTTTCGCTTTATCTGCTTTTTTAGCAGCTTTCTTCTGTATCTTCTTCTCCTCTTCTTCTACATCCATATCGATTCCATATTCATCATACAGGTCGTCTAATTCAAGATCTCTGTAGTGAAGCTTTGTAGCAGTAACAATTACTACGATCAGTAATACAGCAAAAAGAGCAAGCGCAATGATCACTACAATGTCCAGGAAACTTTCCACAAAATTCAGAATTTTTCCCCAGATTCCTTTTCCATTGTTAACTGTTGAATCCGATGTTGTTCCTGCTGACGGTGTATACTTCTGATACGTACCATCTGTCGTATCATAACGGTATGTTGTCTTTTCTCCATCTGAATTCATCGCATAGATAATATAATATTCTGCATTATTCGTATCCTGCCATGTATCAAATTCTTTTCCGTTTAATGTAAGCGTTGTCTTCTGATACTGGCTTGGCAAAGTAATCTCTCCGTCATCCGCCAAAGGAATAATGTATCTGCCCTTTGCAACTTCAATCACTTCAAGCTGGGAAAAGTTACCATTATCGCTGTCATACAGATAGAAATCTGCATCTCCGCCATTTTTTGGTGTAAGATACATAGCAAGCGCACCACTTGATTCCTGCTTGATGATCTGATGATCTGTTCCTTCGAATTTCAATGCATCTCTTACAAATCCATCCGGAATAATTGTGTCGGAGAAATCATCTGTTACTACATATTTCGTTTTTCCAATTTTTACTTCCGTTCCCTCTGCTGCAGAACTTGTATCTTCTTCCTGGATCAGAGATTTGTCCCCTTCCGCTATCGTAACAGAAGATGTACCGGATGTAATTTCCAGAGCAACTCCATTGTTATCAATTCCGTCTACTTTCGCAACTTCTATCGAGGTTGTTCCCTCATCCAGTGCCTGGAATGTTAAATTAAACTCCATGCTCGTACCGGCATTTTCATCGTTTCTCGACAAAGTAATCGTACCATCTCCGCCTGTAGCATCATCACCGCTGATAAAACGCAATTTCGTTTTATCGTAGCTTAAAGTTGCCTGTATTGTGTTCAACGCCTGCGCAGATGAAACCTTTGCAGTCACTTCCACTTCGGCTCCTACACTTGTCTGCGGATCTGAAAATCTGAATTCTGCTGCCGTTGCACTTGCTACATCTGTCATCCCGGCACATAACATACAGATTAAAAGAAATGATACAACTATTTTTTTTATTTTTCTCATGTATAATACCCCTTTTTTCTTCTTTATTGTATTCTACTCCGTAGTTCCTTCACCTTCACCAGACTCTCCGCCTGTCCCGGTAGAAGTATCCCCTGTTGATGTATTATTACCTGTTGAGCCTGTCGTACCGATACTGTTGCTTCCCGATCCGGTTGTTGTATTTCCTGTACTTGTACCTGTCGAACCGGTTGTTCCCGTCGTAGTACCTGATGTAGTGCCCGTTGAGCCGGTTGTTCCCGTTGAACTGTTGTTTCCTGATGTTCCTGATTTGTGCGAAGTTGAACCCGTACTTCCCGAATTGCTCTTCGTTGTTCCACTGCTTTCCGAATACGTTTCTTCCGGCTGCTGCATAAACTCCTGAGTCGCTTCATCCGTATCCGCATCTCTGTTTCCTGCTTTTTTCTCAATCTTCGCACTGATATCCGATACCATAGAGGATACATCGTATTCGTCACTTTCTCCGTAGAAGAAATTATGCAGCTGCTTTACATTACTCTCCATTGTAACCGGAATAACCACACTTCCTACATTACCTAATGTATCCGTTGTCTTATCAAATGGGAATCCCGTCGTTTCTCCAAGTTGATAATCAAATGCATCTTTCGCATATTCCAGGATTTCCGTCATTGTAAAGTTGGTTGAAACTTCCGGGAAAACCTTGTCAATAATCTTATTCAGCTGCGCCGGTGATGCCTGCTGTAACTTTTCTACAACTTTCTGAAGAACCATCCGTTGTCTTTCCGCACGTTTAAAATCATCTCCGGCCGTATATCTGATTCTAGCATACGCTGTTGCCTGTACACCATTCAGTGTCTGTGTTCCCGGTTCCGTAACTCCCGGCGACAGCTTTCCAGTTACTTTCATGATCTCCTGCACATAACCGCAGATGTACGGGACCTCATCTTCCTGCACATCAATATCAATACCGCCCACCGAATCTACAATATCTATCATGGAATTAAAATTCACAGTCACATAATGCTCTATATTCATATCCAGGTTTTTATTCAATACCGCAATCGCACCCTCTGGTCCGCCGTATGAATACGCAGCATTAATTTTATTCAATGTGCCGTCTTCCTGTTCTGATAATGTATCTCTATATATAGAAGCAATTTTTACTTCCATTGTTTTCTTATTCAGACTTGCGATCATAATTGTATCGCTTCGGGTTCCCTCTCCCAGATCATTATCTCTGGAATCCACCCCGAATAATGCTACATTCAGATATCCGTTTCCTCTTTTTTTGGCTTCTTTTGAAACACTCAATTTATCTGTATCTAGCTTTACAGTATTAATTTTCGAAAGTTTGCTGGCTACGATCACAGCTCCGACCGCTGCTACCGTCACTAATGTTCCACCAAGAATGGCTCCAATCTTCTTGCCAAGAGACCAGGCAGCAAATCCTCTTTTTTTAGATCTTCTCCCCCGTCTTTTATATTTTTTCTTATCTTTTGCCATTACTTTTTTTATCCTTTCTTCAGCTTTAGCTTAGCATATCATATCGTATCTATATTACCGTAAAACATGATAAACTTCAATCCAAAATAAAGTTTTTCTATTACTTTTCCCAGTATCTCGGACTCATTGAGCACCATTTTACCACCTTATATGGTAATTTCTTATACATTTTTCCCATCCGGTATCCCAAATATTTACATCCGCTCTGATAAACCAGTTTCGGAACCAGATATATTTTTCGTTGTTTCACCAGGTGTCCGGCTGTCTGTTTCACCAGCCTGATCCCTTCGCTCTCAGACTTTATTCCCTCGAAAACTTCCGGATGTTCCACCTGCGAAACAGCCATATCAAAATTGCGGTGAAACTGCTGGATCCCCGTATAATTATGAGAATGAATCACTTTTGCCTCTGCCGCATACGCAATTTTGTATCCTGCCGAGATCATATGACCGGCTAATATCATATCTTCATTAAATATTGTCCGCTTACAGAATCCCCCCGTTTTTTCATATATATCTTTCCTGTAAGCCGCGCAGACATTTGAACAAAAGAATGTTTTTATCCCCAGTTCTGCTATATCTTTCTGAGTTTTTATACGACCTTTTTCCGGATAATTAAACTTTCTTGTGTACCGCTCTATATAATTACAATCTGCAGCCGCCAGCTGTCTTGCATAGGCTGCTCCGATCATTTCATCCTGTTCCAGTGCCTTCACCAGATTGCTGATCACATACTCATCCGCCGGAACTGCATCCTGCGTCATAAATACCACAACTTCCGCATCCGACATCCGCATTCCCATATCACGGGTTGCTCCATGATCAAAGTCCCTCGGTTCTATATGCGTTACTTTCACTCTTTCCATCTGTTCAACTTCTTCCGGAAAACTTCCGGTCCTGGTATTGATCACAAAAATTTTTTCAATTGGATATTCTTGTTGCTGAAGCCTTTTCAGAAGCTTTATAAACTTTTCATCCGGTCTGTATGATGGTATCACTACATCGACCGCAGTCTGACATTTATTCATCTTTCTCAATCCTTTATCTTTTATCATACCCTACATAGCAATAAATAATTCCCGTCAGGATCAGCCAGAACCATGTTGCCGGACTACTGAACCATGTTGTAAAAAATGCAAGAGCCAGATATACTGCAATCTGTCCATAAAGCAGATACACAACCGGATTCTCACTCTTTTTAATTATATCGATCACCACTTTTGCAACAATACCGATAATGAGTGCAAGTATAAATACACCTGCTACTCCCAGATCATAATATGCATCGTAAAACATCGTCAGCGTCGTCAGTTCCGTACTTGTCAGATACAGCGTCGCCGGAACCAGATTCGGCATTACAAATTTCAGTCCCGTCAGTGACACAAACGGGAAGATCATCCGCAGACCATATGTAAATTTCGGCAGATTTTTCACCAGACAATCAAAATTGTCAAAGTTATTTGCGATATAAATATACGGCTGGGTAAGAAATACCGGCATCTGTGCGTATTTCATTTTAAATACATTGTTCAAATATGTGGCATCTCTTTTCTGCGATAATGTGATGATAACATAAGCTGCACAGACCACGATTCCTAGAAGAATCAATGTTCTTTTTCTCATATTTTTATTTACCAGAATATAGATTACTGCTGCCACACCAATTTCAAACAAAAACTGGAATCTCGACACGTAAAGAAACGGGACTGCAAATGCAGCCACATTGGCCGCAATGACAGCGGCACTCTTCCACCTTCTTTCACCACTGCTGATCTTTTTCCAGAGTACGGTAAGCCCCGGTATCAGAATGCAGCTGATCGCACAATAATGCAGATAGTGCAGTGCCGACATCTGGAAATAAGAATACGAATATGGTTCATCTGAAAAGACCGGGATATAACCAATCTGGAAAATCTCTATTGTAAAACATACCACCGATATTCCCAGCAGTGCCATAATACACCTGAAAAGTCTGTCCGCCTTTCTTTCATCTTTTTCAGGTTCTTTTCCTTCTACCCTGCTATATTTTCTTCCCCATTCATATCCGATTCCGAAAGCTATATAAATCACAAAAAAGCTCAGCCATGTTATATAGCTCCAGATATCCTGCAGCGTACTCAATTTTAAGCAGCTGATTCCCTGTCCTCCTACCCATGCAAGTGTAAACAGTGCTCTCAGTTCCACAAGGCTTCCGCTTTCCCGTACCCAGTGTACATACAAATATACCGCTTCTATGATCAGAATTACTCCCGAAACATAATACCAGTCTGCCAGAGAAGCTATATAACTGACAAAAAAGCTCAGCATATAAGTTCCATATTCTAAAATGATTTTATTCCGTTCCCTCATTCATAGTGTCTCCTTCAAATGTAGACTCCATCGCCTCTGTATTATCTGTTGTTACATCCGTCAGATAAACAATATCACTGTCAATCTCTTTCACTTTATCCGACGCTTCATAAGAATCATCATTAAACAGTTCCTGATGTAATTGTTTTACATTCTGTTCCAGACCGATGGGAACAACAAAGGATACTCCTTCATGATTCTTCACCGTTTCACTGGTTGTCACCTGATAAGGAAATCCATTTGTTGACACTAAATTATAATTCAGTGCATTCGCAGCAAATCCCAGGATCTGTTTTGACGAAAAACTCGTCGAAACCATCGGGAATACTTCGTCCACAATTTTATTCAATGTGATAAAGTTCGCTTTCTGTGCTTTTTTCGCAACTTTTTCTAATACGATCCGCTGTCTCTGCGCACGTTTGAAGTCATTACCGCTTGTATACCGGATTCTCGCATAAGCCACACCATGAATACCGTCCAGATGCTGCGTACCTGCTTTTTCTTCTATATCCGACCAATGTTCACCAATCACTCTTGCCGTCTCGGCACCATACAGATTACACCAGTGTGCTTCTTCTTTCGTCATTTTAATATCAATCCCACCCAGAGCATCAATCACTTTTACAAGCGCATTAAAATTTACACTGACATAATTCTTAATATCAAGATCAAAGTTACGGTTCAGAAGACTGATCGCCTCTTCCGGACCGCCTGTATTATATGCTGCGTTCGCCTTATTATAGCGTCCATTCTGTTGCTGCAGCAACGTATCCCTGTATACAGACACAAGCTTCACGTCACTTGTCTTATTATTGATACTTGCGATCATAATACAGTCACTTTGTACACCGCCGTCCAATTCATTATTTCTTGAATCCAATCCGAACAATGCAATGTTGGTATAATCCCCCGTATCCTTATAAACTTCTAACTTATTCTTATTCAATACATTATAGTCTAATTTTCCAAGTTTGAACATTCCATAAGCAACTGCCGACAAAACAACTAAAATTATAATTTCAGCTATTAATAAGAACATTCTCCTTCTTTTTCTTTTACGTAATTTTTTTCGTCGTTCTTCTCTTAACTGTCTCTTTGTCTTGCGTCCTTTTTTTCCCATTGCTGTCTCCTTTAGAATTTAATATGCATTCTTATTGATAAAGCCCTTAAAAAATGTCAGGAATAATATCTTTATATCAAACCCAAGTGTCCAGTTTTCAATATAATACAGATCATATTCTATTCTTTTCTGAATCGATGTATCTCCACGCAGTCCATTCACCTGTGCCCATCCCGTAAGTCCCGGTCTCACCTGATGTTTGATCATATATCTCGGGATTTCTTCTTTGAATTTATCTACAAACTGTGGTCTTTCCGGCCGTGGTCCGATCAGGCTCATGTCCCCCTTCAAAATATTAAACAACTGTGGTAATTCATCAATACTGGTTTTTCTTATAAACTTTCCTACCGGTGTAACACGAGGATCGTTCTTTACCGTCCATCCTGCCTTCTCTTTTGACGC
This sequence comes from uncultured Dorea sp., assembly GCA_900550865.1. Classification (GTDB taxonomy): domain Bacteria; phylum Bacillota; class Clostridia; order Lachnospirales; family Lachnospiraceae; genus Dorea_A. The sequence goes on from URTM01000012.1 coordinate 43,132, forward strand.
ATCCTGCACGACCATCGAACGGAATTTATACATATAGAATGGTTTATTCTGCAGACCGATTCTTTCCTGCTTAAAAATCAGCGGTCCCGGTGATGTCACTTTTATAATGACTGTTATAATAAGCATAACAGGTGAAAATAACGTAAGCGCAACCAGTGCTCCGAATATATCCATGGCTCTTTTTACAAACGCATTCAGCATATTGCTGAGAGGCACTCTTCTTATATTAATCACAGGCAGTCCTACCAGATCTTCTGTATAAGGCTTTGTCGGTATAATATTATTATAATCCGGTATAAACTTTGTATGTACACCAGATTTTTCACACATACCTACAATTTTTTCCAGTTTATGATATTCTGCCAGTCCAAGTGTGATCGCTATTTCATCCAGCTTATTTTCCGGCAGTACAATCGTCAGGTTATCGATTCTTCCGAGCACCTTAACCCCTTTATACTCTGTTCCTCTTGGTACATTGTCCGCAAGAATTCCTCTCACGATATATCCCCATTCCGGATTTGCTTTAATTCTGTCAATATACTGTTCCGCCGCACGGCTATATCCGATCAGCAGAATGTGCTTCTGGTTATATCCCTGCTTCCGCATATCCCGCAGCACTTCACGGATAATATTTCTTACAACAACCTCTAAAAATACATTCACCAGGAAAAATACAAAAATCATTCCCCTGGAAAAATCCGGTTGTTTCCATACATATAACAGCAGGATAAATGCCATCAGTCCGATCACATTAGCCTGAATAATATGCCATGCTTCCAGCCGGCGCCCCTGCACACGTTTCGGTGTATATAACTGAAATCCATAATACAGGATCAAATATCCCGGAACAATTACAATCAATACTTTTGCATACTCCTGTAGTGATAAAAACCATGGATCCAGTTCAAAGATCCCACTCTTAAACCGCAGGTACCATGATGCAATATATGAAAATACAATTACTACTGCATCTATCACTACATGCAGTCTGTTTAATAATTTCTGATTATCTTTTATCAATGTCACTCACCCGTATTTATCCAAATTTACATTACATTTTATCTTACAATAATTTTTTCCTTACGACAACCCATTATATCACAGTTTTTCTTAATACTTTATTAATAATTCAGAAATATATCTACAGGCAATTCAAAATATTTTTTAAATCAATGTACATATAGCATGTATTACGATTTTTTGCTATAATAGACACAAATCAGAAAACAGAGATCGGAGTATTTCTTAAATTATGAAAGTAACAATTATCATTCCTAATTATAATGGGAAACATTTCATGGAGCCTTGTCTCCAGTCATTATCGGAGCAGACCTGTAAAGACTTCAAAGTACTTGTCGTTGACAATGCCTCTTCTGACGGAAGTCTTGAATATATGAGCGAACACTATCCTGAAATAGAAGTCATCTCATTAAAAGAAAATTACGGCTTCAGTAAAGCGGTAAATGTCGGGATTGAACATTCGACTACACCTTATGTGATCCTGCTCAATAATGATACAACCGTTGATCCCCGCTACGTAGAAGAAATGATCAAAGCGATTGAAAAATCCCACCGCATTTTTTCCGTCAGCAGTAAGATGATCCAGATGTACCATCCAGAACTGATCGACAGTGCGGGAGATCTTTACACCTTAATGGGCTGGGGTGTCTGCCGCGGAACCGGACGTCCCGTTTCCAATTATACAAAAGCCGACGAGATCTTCACGGCCTGTGCCGGGGCAGCCATCTACCGCAGAAGTGCTTTTTCAAAAATAGGTTTATTTGACGAAAATCATTTTGCCTATCTGGAAGATATCGATGTCGGTTATCGGGCGAAAATTTATGGTTATAAAAATACATACTGTCCGACAGCACTGGTCTATCATGTAGGAAGCGGTACAAGCGGATCGAAATATAACTCTTTCAAAGTCCGGTTATCCGCCCGCAATAATATTTACCTGAATTACAAAAACATGCCTTTCTTACAGCTGGTTTTAAACTTTATTCCGCTTTTTCTCGGATATATTGTCAAATATCTGTTTTTCAAAAAGATAGGATTTGGCAGTGATTATTCTTCCGGAATAAAAGAAGGACTTGCCCACGCACGTGAACAGAAAAAAGTTCCATTTAAGCTCCGGCATCTTCCAAACTATATCCGGATCGAATTAGAACTGATTCTCCACACGCTTTCTTATGCCAGGGACTGGTTTACACGAAAATTATTCAAAAAATAAAAATCAGGAACCGTATCATTTTACTTTTGATACGGTTCCTGATTTTATCTACCGAACCTGTCACCGGCCGCTTTTTACGGACGCAGAGCGATTAATATACATATTGATCATCAGTAATCCAATCATCTGGAATCCATTCTGCAACCCCAGAAATGCCGGATTAAATGCCGGTCTGACCACAAACCATCCCAGCCCGATCAGAGTAAATAACTTAATAACCCAGAAGTTTTGTCCTGCGTATTCCCAGATCTTTCTTATATATATCAGGAGGACTCCTCCGACAAAAACTACAAATCCAACAATTCCCATCTGATAAACAAATGACAGATATTCTATTTCATACGAAAACGGTATAGATCCACTTCTGGTATAATCACTGATGTAACTTCCAAACCCATGTCCGAATACCGGGGATTCCTTTACTCCATTCAGCAATGCTCTCATCTGTATCTGTCTGACATCATCCGATTCTGCGGCAAATGAAGAAAAGAAACGGAATTCGATCATTTTCACTACAGGTTTCAGCCAGAATACTGATGAAATAGCCAGCAGTGCCACCCCAGCGTATCTTACCTTCTTAGGAATTTTATTCCAGTAATACAATACTGCCACCAGTGCAAAACAACAAAATTCAACCAGAAGTACTCTCGAAAATACGATCAGTGTATAAATCCCACTCAATACAAACAGTACACTTCTGATGCTCTTCTTATATTTCTCCATCATCCAGTAAAACGGCATCAGCGTCACAACTATAATATCCGATGAAGTCTGTACCCGGATCAGCAATATTCTGCCCAGGTGCATCGTCATTGTCGATGCTTCCGTTCCAAATATATCCAGATAAAATTGTATCACAGCTTCATATTCTATCAGTTTACATACAAAGACTGTTTCTATGATCATTTTACCCAGGATCTTCAAAAGCATCATATAAAGCATACATTCTACGATCTTTTCCGGTTCCACCAGTTCATATCTGACCAGAAAATACAATTCCACAAATACAATTACAGAGATATAAAACAATCCTGTGAATTTTATGCTCCATTCGTTTCCACGCATGGCACTGGCTGCACATGCAAAAAATCCCAGAACAAATAAAACCAGCTCCAGCTTTGCATGTTGTATAATCTCCAGGCTTTTCTTTTTTGCGATCAGGCATATTCCCCCCAGAAGAATCAACAGGCATACCAATATCTTCTGAATTGGTATGCCCATCATTACTCCTGTTGGAAGTGCATAACTCATGATGCACAGATAAATCACAACTTTCAGTAATTTTGATATTTTATTCATAATTTATCCTAAAAATGGAACGTATCTTTTAATCCAACCCACAGCTGATCCTTATCACTTAAGTTCAGTGCCGTGCCGTCTTCCAGTGCATAACCTTCTCCGGATGCTGTTCCTTTATACTCTCCTGTCAGTGTCGGCCACTCAATACCGATCTCAGGATCGTTCCATGCAAGACCACCTTCATCTCCCGGATGATAGAAGTCTGTACACTTGTAGCAGAACTCAGCAAGATCACTTAATACCAGGAATCCGTGTGCGAATCCTTCCGGAATATAGAACTGTTTCTTATTTTCTTCTGTCAGTTCTACACCAAACCATTTTCCATATGTCTCACTGTCACTTCTTAAGTCTACTGCCACGTCAAATACAGAACCTTTTACGACACGTACCAGTTTTCCCTGTGGAAATTCTTTCTGGAAATGTAATCCCCTTAAAACTCCCTTTGTAGAACTTGACTGGTTGTCCTGAACGAACTGCATTGTAAGTCCTGCTTCTTCCATATCTTTCTGGTTATATGTCTCCATAAAATATCCTCTTGCGTCACCATGTACTGTTGGTTCAATTACACAGAGTCCCTGGATACCGCCTGCGTTTTTTTCTACTTTAATCTGTCCCATTATTGCGTCTCCTTATTGATTTAAATGATTTATACGTGAGTTAATCCCAGCCACATCATGTGGCTGAGATTATTCTTCACATATATAAAATTTAGAATTCGATTTCTTTCAGATATCTTCCAAGTGCATCCTGCCATGTCGGAAGTGGAGTAAATCCATTTTCCACAAGTTTACTCTTGTCCAGTCTGCTGTTGAAAGGTCTTGCTGCTTTGGATACACCGTACTCTTCTGTTGTTACCGGCAGAACCGTCACCTTATCTTCGCTGTATTCTTCGTGTCCAAGCTCTGCTGCCTGACGGAAGATCTCCTTTGTAAAATCATACCAGCTGATATATCCGCCTTCGTTTGTTGCATGATAGTAACCATATTTGTCTGTCTCGATCATGTCAACAAGAAGTCTTGCAAGGTCAAATGTATAAGTCGGTGTTCCGATCTGGTCATTTACAACCTTCAATGTATCGTGTGTCTTTGCTACATTGAGCATTGTCTTGATAAAGTTCTTACCGTTCTTTCCGAATACCCACGCGATACGTACGATGAAGTACTTATCCAGAGTCTCTGATACAGCAAGCTCTCCGGCAAGTTTTGTCTCGCCATATACATTCAGTGGTTTGTAATCCTTGCAGTCAGGTTCCCAGGCTTTCTCTCCCTGTCCGTCAAATACATAGTCTGTACTGATGTATACCATCTTACAGTCTAACTTTTTACACACATCTGCAATGTTCTTTGTTCCCGTTGCATTGACCGCTTTTACGATGTCTTTCTTATCTTCGTCTTCTGCAAGGTCCACGGCTGTCCATGCAGCACAGTGTACCACTACATCCGGTTTTGCATCTGTCAGAACCTTCTCTACAGAAGATGCATCTGTGATATCCATCGACACATACGGCATTGTTGTTACCGCTGTACCATCCTGGATCCCGCTGTATGTTTCTTTGATGTCAGAACCGATTCCCTCATAACCACGGGATGCCAGTTCATTCATCACATCATGACCAAGCTGTCCGCCAACACCTGTCACTAATACCTTCATTCTTAAATCTCCTCTCGGTGAGCATACATTTTTTCATAATAGTTCTGGTATTCTCCGGAAATGATTGTTTCCCACCATTCCTTATTTTCAAGATACCATTTGATTGTCTTCTTAATACCATCTTCGAATTTGGTCTCTGGAAGCCATCCAAGTTCGTTGTGGATCTTTGTAGGATCGATCGCGTAACGCATATCGTGTCCTTTACGGTCTGCAACGTGAGTGATCAGGCTTTCCGGTTTTCCAAGTTCTTTACAGATGATCTTAACGATCTCGATGTTTGTCTTTTCGTTGTGTCCACCTACGTTGTACACTTCTCCGACTCTTCCGTTGTGGATGATCAGATCGATTGCTTTACAGTGATCTTCTACATATAACCAGTCACGTACATTTAATCCTTCTCCATATACCGGAAGTGGCTTATCATTCAGTGCATTGGCGATCATCAGAGGGATCAGCTTCTCTGGGAAGTGATATGGTCCGTAGTTGTTAGAGCATCTGCTGATAGATACCGGCAGTCCGTATGTTCTGTGATAAGCAAGAACTAACAGGTCTGCTGCTGCCTTAGATGAGCTGTATGGGCTGCTTGTGTGGATTGGTGTCTCTTCTGTGAAGAACAGGTCTGGTCTGTCAAGCGGCAGATCTCCGTATACTTCATCTGTAGATACCTGATGGTAACGTTTGATACCGTATTTTCTGCATGCATCCATCAGTACTGCTGTACCTTTGATATTTGTATCCAGGAATACTTCCGGGTTCTCGATAGAACGGTCTACATGACTTTCTGCTGCGAAGTTTACAACCATGTCCGGTTTCTCTTCTTCGAATAATTTATAAACTGCTTCACGGTCTGTAATGCTTTCTTTTACAAAACGGAAATTCGGATTGTCCATTACAGGCTCCAGTGTAGATAAGTTACCTGCATATGTCAGGCAGTCCAGACAAACGATACGATAGTCCGGGTATTTGTTTAACATGTGAAATACAAAGTTACTTCCGATAAATCCGGCTCCTCCGGTTACGATAATTGTCATTTTTTTAATTTCCTCTTTTCTTATTTTTTATTATAATTGCAAATCCGTTTACTCTTAGTACAGGTTTTCTCTGTATTTTCCATCCAGGACGTCTTTTAAGTACTGTCCGTACTGGTTTTTCTTCAGGACTTCATATACTTCCATGATCTCATCCTTGCTGATCCATCCGTTCAGGTATGCGATCTCTTCCAGGCATGCGATCTTACGATGCTGATGTGTCTCAACAGTTTTAACGAAGTTCGTTGCATCCACAAGGCTTTCGTGTGTACCTGTATCCAGCCATGTGAATCCCTGTCCGAGAAGTTCTACATTCAGGTTGCCCTTCTCAAGATATACACGGTTCAAATCTGTGATCTCCAGCTCTCCACGTGCACTTGGTTTTAATTCTTTTGCATATTTTACAACGTTGTTGTCATAGAAATACAGTCCGGTTACACAGTAATTACTCTTTGGCTGTGCCGGTTTTTCTTCGATGGAAATAGCTTTCCCTTCGTGATCAAATTCTACGATACCGAAACGTTCCGGATCATCTACATAATATCCAAATACAGTAGCTCCCTTTCCGGTCTCTGCATTCTCAACAGCAGCTTTCAGACGTTTGTTCAATCCGTGACCTGCAAAAATGTTATCTCCGAGAACCATTGCTACTGTATCATCACCAATGAATTCTTCTCCGATGATAAATGCCTGAGCAAGTCCGTCCGGGCTTGGCTGTACTGCATATGACAGGTTTACACCAAACTGATGTCCATCTCCCAACAGTTCTTGGAATCTTGGTGTATCCTGTGGTGTTGAGATGATCAGGATATCACGGATACCTGCGTTCATCAGCACTGACATTGGATAATAGATCATCGGCTTGTCATAGATTGGCAGTAACTGCTTTGATGTTACCATTGTTAATGGATACAGACGTGTGCCTGAACCACCTGCTAAAATAATTCCTTTCATTTCAGGAACCTCCTCGTTTTGTATTAATAGGTTATCAAGTTCTTCACTTTCTATTCTAGTCTCCATGTTCCGTGTTAATTAGATTATAAAAGGTGACCTTAGGTCACCTTCAAGTACTTTTTTATTTTTTTGTAACTTTCCTGTAATATTTAAGAAGTTCTTAAGAATTACGACTCATCGCTGATCATAACTTTAATTTTCCGGAATCAAACAACTGCTTCAATCAACAACTTCTCTCCTAACACCACTTCTTTTACACCAATCTTCTTATTCTTATTAAAATTAAAGCTCAGCATATATCCCTTATCCACATGATAATACTCCAGATAATCCGAAAGTTGCTTTTCTCCTCTTTCATTGTAGGCATTCCCATGCCATATCTTCATCTCAATGATATACTGCTGTCCCAAATAATCAATGATCATATCCGTCTGTTCATCATTCCTTGTTCTTGCCTCAATATAATAATTCCCTGTTCCATTAATGATCGGTTTCAAAAAAAGCATAAAATATCTCCGGCCATCCGCTTCCAGGAATTTTTCATCTCTATCACCGTAAATATCATCAAAATATTCTACAAACTTTTCAAGAATACGCCACATATCCAACGCACCATCATGTATAAACTGATTTTTTAATCTTGCCCCTTCTCTATATACATCCTTTTCCTGTTCATCTGTTGACATAAGAAACATATTGTAAAGACGTGTTTCAAAAATGCGGTTTGCAATATAGACATTTCCATTTCGAACTTTTATAAATCCAAACATTTCAGCCATATCTATTCCACTGTCATCCGGATTATAACCTATATTTTCACCTCTGAACAGCAATCTGTAAATCAGATTTTTCACTCCCGGATATTCATTCAATTTTCCGATTAAAGATTCAAATAATGGATTTTTATCATTCAACAACATTTTTACAGCAGTCAGTACATCCTGTTTACACCATGCTGTCTTGATTTCACCTTTGATATCTTCATCTATCATTTTACATAAACATGACACAAGATACGGATATCCTGATGTATAAGAATAAATCATTTCTGCAATCTCCACTACATCCATTCCTGTCTGATAATCCTGTTCATATTCATTCAGCATTCCCGATATATCATCTACTGAAAAATTCATATCTATCTTAAATTTCGCCGCTATATTCCATGGACTGTTCGTCTTATGATTTTCTTCCGGCCTGATCTTACTTTTTACATTTCTCACGTCGTATACTCCTGCAAGTATCACTGACCGAAATGTAGGCATCTGCATCCTACGCAGATAATATGCACGCAGTTGAGCCAAAAAATCAACAAACACCTGATTATTTGTAGCTGTATCAACTTCATCAATAATCAATACCAGCGGTTTTTCTGAAATTCTGCACCACTGCAACAACGTACGAAACAGCACTGATAAGGTTACATTCCTCTCTTTTCCATCCGCCAAATGTAACAAAGTACTTCTGATATCTTCCGGTATATCGTATTCTGATATCAATATCTCGTTTGAAAACGCAGCAACAAATTTTTCTTCATTCTCAAAATCTCCATAACTGATTGTCTGAAAATCAAGACTGATCACCTTATAATCACTTTTCAAATATTCTGCCAAAGCAGCCAGCAATGTTGTCTTTCCATACTGTCTTGCCCTGTTAATTGTAAAGTACTCTCCGGCATCTACCATTTTTTTAATCTCTGATAGACGTTCCGATAAATCTATCATATAGTGTATTTGCGGATTACAACTCCCATTTACATTAAAAAACTTTTTCAACTCTGCCACCTGCCGATCTTCACCAACACTCTACACTTTTTTATACTTACTTTTATTATGCATGATATTTCTATTATTCTCAACTATTATATCCAACAAAAATCCCGGCATCTTTCGTAATGTGGAACCCGCCTTCCGTCTTCTTACGCACATAAGACTGGAACTCCTTGTAATGATCCAGAATATACTGTCCCTGATTCCCATGGCACGACAAAATATAAGAAATCAATGGCTCAGGTTCTGGCACGATAAGCGAATCCTCATACCGCCTCCACTCTATCTTTTCAAAATCCTTCTTAAGAATTTCTTCTCCGTTCTCTTTTCCAAAACGCTCGTACAGATTCTTTGCTGCCAGTACGATCCGGTCATCGAACTTCTGTACCAGTTCACTCACTTCTCTCATATGATCATTGCCATATGTACTGCAGACAAATCTTCCTCCCGGCTTCAATACACGTTTTACTTCCTTGCAGACTTTCGGAATATCCTCGCAATAAAACAACACATGATTGGCAATTACAAGATCAAATGAATCCTTATCATATGGGATTCTTCCCGCATCAAATACACGAAACCTGAACCTGCTGTCGTCTGCACCGATCGTACGCCTTGCATCTCTTAACATTCCATCCGATATATCTGATACTACGATCTCCGTCTGTTCCGGAATCTTATCCCTGTCCACGTTCCAGAGTGTACCATCTCCACATCCCAGCTCCAGAACCTTCATTCCCGACTTTAATTCCAGTTGTTCGAAAATCCATGGAAACCATCCTTTCGTATTCTGTGAATACAGGCTATGTAGATTAATTCTTGCGGAAATGTTTGACGCATCCTGATACTGGTTCTTCATACTTTTCTCCATGCCGGTCAGATGAATCAGATTCAACATCTGGCTCCAGTCGATGGAATGTTCTTTCTGTATCAGATCCGACGTATCCTGAATTGCCTGCTCCACCAGCTGCATCTGTTCGATGCGGTCACGGACTAATTTCAACTGAATGTTAAGAGAGTTGAGCATGAAGTGATAGTCTGCATCATCGATCGTCATATCCCGGATGTCATCCAGAGAAAAACCCAGATACTTTAAAAGTAATATCTGCTGTAGTCTGGCGAAGTCTTCATCTGTGTAGAATCTTGCACCTGCTTCTGTGACGTAAGATGGTTTTAATATATTCTGTTTGTCATAATAGCGAATTGTCCGCAGGGTCACGTGGGCCATGCGGGCAAATTCACCGGATGAATAGTAGCCTGGTTTTTTCAACTTACTTTCCTTCCTACTTCTTTACAATTGTTCCAATTTTTCTTAACGGTTTTGTCAGCTTCCATGAAGTTGAATTTTCATAATCTTCTATGATCGCTTCCAACTCTTTTATTTTATTATCTCTGTCTGCTATGTCTTTTTCTAATACAAGTTTTTGTCTCTGAATACTTTCTTCTTTTTGTTGTACTAAGCCACGCAAATCCTCAATCGTTGCATCTTTTGCTTCTATTTCCCCCGGAATTCCAAAATTTCTCACTCTTAACTCTTTATAAAATTCAGGTAATGAAAAGCCTGATTTTTTCTGCAGAATCTCCAATATTTCCGGCTGTTCCAAAAGTTTTTCATATCGCATCAATCCCAGAAAATTAACATCCTTTCCTGTACACCTTAACATAAACTCAGCTTTTTCACATTCTATCTCTTCTGCCGTATCTGCCGTTTTATTAACAAATTCATTTCCAAAAAACTTTTTAAACTCTTCATCCGACATATAATCAAACATTTTGCTCTTTACCATTGTCTGTAAATTAAATGTCGCATAAATTTTTCCTAGTGAGAAACCACTTATTTTTCCTGCGGCTTCTTCCCATCTATATCTCACGAGTCTTTCATCCATTACATAAATCGGGAATTTTATAATCAGCCGCATCCATAATTCATAATCTTCTGCTCCTACAAATGCAAGGTTATAGTGACCGCCGACACATTCCAATGCTGCTTTTCTGATTACAGCAGATGCATTGCAGAGACAATTTCCGTTTTTCAAAAAGTATTTTACCCATTCTTCCTGTGAACGATTTTTTACTTTATCAAATAATTCAAAAACGTCACTAAATTTCGTATTTGCTTCTATCGAATCTTCATCAATGATATTTACTTTTGAAAAACACACTCCATATTCTGTATGTTCTTCCATAAATAAAACTTGTTTTTCGAGTTTTTCCGCTTCCCATACATCATCACTGTCAATCTTTGCAATGTATTCCCCTATTGCCATATCAATACCAAGATTTGAAGCATATGCAACATGGTTGTTCTTTTTACAAAATATGGTTTTTATTCTCGAATCTTTATAGCTATTGATAATTTCCTGTGACCGATCCGTTGACGCATCATCAATAATAATCAATTCCCAGTTTGTATAAGTCTGATTTATTACACTCTCTATAGCTTCTGCAATATATTTTTCTTCATTATAATTTGCCAGGATTATACTCACTTTTGGTGTCATTTTTTCTCCCCCTCTCGGTCATACTTTTTAACTCACCCATGTTGCTGTAATATTTAAAATATAACCTCTATAAAAACAAGTGAAAAGATATACTGAATAAATAATTGCAACTGTTATTATAGCTAATGCTGCAATTGTAGTTGAATTTACTTTTATTTTATTTCTTTTACTAAATCTTTGTAAAGCCGGAACAAAATATAACATATACGGATGTAAATACCTTCCATCCAACTCATTTATCATATCTGAAGTTTTCCCCATTATCAGATAGAAACCAGTAAAAATACCCATCCAATTAACCAGATATGCTAAAACAGCCCCATAAGTAAACCATCGATTCCAATTATAAGCATTTTCACCCAGTACTATCAAGAAAGTACTGACTATCCAAAGCAAATTGAAGATTTCCGGAAGAATTGTCGGTACAACCGAAAATAAAGTTTTTCCCCTGTCTCCCATTGTTGCCATATTAAAATAACTTTTCATAAATGCCTTAAATAAATTCAATAAATTCAAATAATAATTTAATCCACCAAGCAAAACAAGCATCACTATAATACCTGTCACGAAAATTACTATTTTCACAGACATCTTTTTGTTATCTAACCATTCAAGCACTCTCAAGAAAAACATCGGCAGAAACGGAATAACGGCTAATGCAAATAAATAATTTTTCTTGCAAAACAGTAGTAATATAATTGTAATAAGCGTATATAATATTTTTTGTTTACTTACCTCTTTTATTGTTCGCAGCTTTGCCAGTTCAAAAATATTCACACTATACATTGCAAAAACAACATAAGAAAACACGTCATAACTAGGACTTGCCAGTTTTTGAATGCAAGGTATAGAAAATAACATAAACAATGTCCATTTCCCCACGGTACTCTTTTTTATAATCGCACCCATACATAATGCAAAAAAGAGCAGTGAACTGATTCTTGAGCACAACAACATAATGCCATAACTAGGATATATCACTCTTCCCACCATAACTCCAATTGCTGCCGGTATATGTGCGATATCTATTTGCATTGTAATATTTCGATCATAAGCTATATTAAAACGGAAACTATCTTCTTCTACATCTTTTAACTTTTTTATATAAAAAGTCTCAACATCAAAATCTTTCATATCCCCGTCTAATCCTATTGCCTGATATTCCAGTTGACGTACGACTGTCTTCTTCATTGATTTTGGATGATTCATCGAAAATATATTATAACTTTTGCTTAAATGATACCCTTCATCTCCATTTCCCAAAGGAAAGGTCACAAAAACAGAAATCATTCCAAATAACAGTATTAAAAACACATATACTCTTTCCGTTTTTATTTTACTCAAAAAGTTCTTCATTTCTCATCTCCATACTTTTTTTATGTTAAAATATGCTTTAATCTGAGGATCTACAACAAAATTTCCAATCGCTTTTTCAACAATGATATCTTTTCCGGATTTTCTTAAAAGTTCTGTTGACAACTGCTCCGTTTTCATCATCATAAACTTATCAGTAACACCATCTACACATTGTGTCAATTCATCTCTATGAAAATAACCAACCGCTTCTACAGGCTGTCCCTGAAATGCATACCCTTTTTGTCCTTTTAAGAACCCATTATGGTATATTGTCTGATTCTTTTTATTTATCAATTGGATTCCAACCACTCCATTTTCCGGGAACTGACAGATACCGATCATTTCTCGCATCCAGTTTTTGCTGATCATTCTGATAGAAGAATCTACAAATAAAACATATTCATATCTGATTTGTTCTTCTTTTACTTCTTTTATAGATTTTACTGCTATGAACTGGCATTTCACTTTTCCGGCTGTCTTTTTTATTGATTTCATGCATTTTTTCACATCTGTTTTATTGTTACCTACAAAGCAGACAGTAACTCCTGTTTTCTCTTTCACTTTATATGTTACATGATAAAAGCCACGATAATACAATTCCCGCACTTTTCCAGGTCTGTCAACACGTTTAAGATGTTCTTCTATCGCACGCTTTCCCGCATCATATGCATACAATTTACTTTCCGGATTCTCTGCTGTTGAACTTTGATGTACTCGCCAATGATACAATATCTTAGGAATATGATATATCCCCTCTGCCTTTTCTATGCACCGCAAGATCAAGTCATAATCCTGTGCTCCATCAAAATCATTCCGGAATCCACCTATCTCTTCTACAATCAATCTTTTTACAACAAACAGATGGCAAATATAATTATTGGATCTTAACAATTCAATATTAAAATCCGTTTTAAAATGCGGTTCAAATCTTTTTGCACTGTCAGCAGAAATTTTATCTTCATCACTGTAAATAACATCTGCCTTTTCATTATCATTTACACAGCGCACTACTTCAAACAGTGCATCTGGTGCAAGAAGATCATCATGATCCAGCAATGCAATATATTCTCCTGACGCTATTGCGATTGCAGCATTGGTATTATCCGCAATTCCTTTATTTTTCGTTAACTTCTTTGCAATTATCCTTTTATCTGCCTGTGCATATGCCTGTATCACCTGCATTACCTGATCAGATACACTTCCATCCGCAATGCATAACTCCCAGTTTGAATATGTTTGCCGCTGTACCGACTCAATCATCTCACTTAAAAATATTTCCGGTGTTTCATAAGTCGGAACGATTATACTTATTTTAGGATTATAAGCGAATTCATATTTTTTTTGCTTTTCCAGTTCTGCTTCAGTAATCGCATTTTTTTTCAGCCATAAATCATAATCGAAATTTTCTGCAGAATGATTTCTGAAAAGCTTTAATAATAACATTTTCATTCCATAATAATGATAATACCTTTTTAAGGTGTCAATCTTACTCATTTATAATCGTTCCTTTGCTTTCATTAATCTTCGTATAAAGCTACGATTTCTTTACGGATACTTTCCCAGTCTCTTGACTGTGCAGTTTTGATACCACCTTCATACAGGTGCTCCTGTAATTCTTTATCTGTACAGATTCTTTCAATTGCGGCAATTCCTTTTTCAATCTTGCCAAGTGGATAAAGCAGGCAGTTTTCACCATCTACCAGATATTCTTTATTTCCATCATTCGGAACAACCACTGCATATCCACCTGTTGCCATCATCTCTAACGGCGGATATGAAAAGCTTTCCAGGTAACTTGTCTTTAACAAAATATCACACTGATTATATACATCAGCCACCTGATCAAACGGAACCTTGTGAAGAAATTTATCTACACGATACCAGTCTTTTGGTTCTGCATTATAAGACATATACCATATCTCATACTTTTCTTTATCGAGTTCATTTGTTATTTTGAAACTTTCGTCAACATTTTTGTACTCTACTCCGCAATCTCCCTCGATCAGAATACGGATCTTTCCGTTCATCTCACGTTTATGGTGTGGGAAGTTTTCTTTTTCAATTCCATTTGGTGCATATCTGGCAATCTGTTCATAATCGTCTCTTAACCAGTCTTCGCACCACTTTGAAATGGTAAGATACTGGATTGGTACCTTCGGGATATAACTCTGATTTGCAAATACTCTGAGCGGAACTCCCGGCTCATAGAAATCCGTTTCAAAATTCTGTACCAGATAATATCTCTTTTCAATATTCTGATAATTTTCAAGAAATGCAACTGTCGTCCACATAGTCGCAACAGCTTTGTCAATTCTTCCTTCTACCAGTCTGAGATCCTGACTCATTACCGGTATCTGATGTTCTTTAAATGTACACCATTGAATTGAATTGTCTACATTGAAAAGTGTGACATCCATTCCCGCATCCTGAAGCATAACAGCATGCCACAGTGCCACCATAATTCCGCCACTGATATTCAGAGAAGGCAGTATAAATGCAATATTTGGTGTCGTGTATTTTTTTATAAATTTAACCAGTGGGAATCCTGTATATACAGTTACACATTTTTTTGTACAATATTTATGCGCATTTTCTGCAATCCGGTCTCTTTCTTTCTTATCTTCTACCAGTCTGCTTAACTGTTCTACCCATTCTTCTTCTGTATCACAGAGAATTCCTGTCTCTCCTGATACGATCATTCTCTGAAATGCACCCACATTACTTGCTACCGTTGGAACTTTCACCAGTGCTGCTTCCACCCATTTATTTTCGGATTTTGCTTCGTTAAAGATGCTCTGCTCTAACGGTGCCAGATTAATATCCACTTCCGCAATCAGCGACGGTAATTTCTTCCAGTCAACAAACGGATGAGATACCACACGTGCTTTATACTGCTGTAACGCTTCCGGAAGATCCAGTTCTCCAACCACATGCAGCTGAACCTGTGGATATTTTTCCATCACTTTAGTTAGTGCCGGTAACACCAGTTCAAAATCATCGTTGTGTGTCAGGCTTCCACTAAAATATCCGATTCCCACATGATAATCTTTACGGGTTTTATTTTTTAACGCTTCTTTGGATAACGCACACATTTCTTCCGAGGCCGTATTTCGGTTAATAAATACTTCCGGTACATAGTGCCCCAACTCTTCAGCGAGTCTTTCTGTCGTTGTAATTGCGGCATCACATAATTTTAATGTTCTGCCCATGCGCATAACGCCATCATCGTATAAAGCTCGTTCTTCTTTCGACATAGAATCAAGATATTTGATCGTATCTGTGTACTTTGTATCAACCACAAGATCATCAATATCAAATAGTACTCTTTTATTCAGCTTCTTGGCTAATTTTATAAATTCACCGATCATATCTGTGTATGGACATCTGAAAAAGACAAATGTACGATAATATCTGACCTGATCCAACTGCAGGTTTACATAATATACTTCACCTGTAGAAATATTATTCGCTGCCAGCTGTTCTCTCTGATGTGTCACACGGTATCTCGCCGGATGAGGTACACTTTCGTCACAACCATTGATGAATAATACATCTTTATAGACTCTGTCTTTTGCATCTCTTCCTACCGTTCTTGCCGTATGAACGTAACTCTTTGCTTTTCTTCCGACACTGATAATTCCTTCTTCTTTCAATGTATGAAGTGTTTTCGCCGTTAACTCTCGTATATCTGCCATCGTTTCCTCCTAATAATTATAAAATACCCAGTTCTGCCAAATTTTGATTGTAAAAATTATCTTTTTTACTGATTCTGCTTTCCCATTTTGAAATAAACTTCTGAATCTCTGTATCATCAACCTCAATTGTCAATGCTTTAGAATAAGAAAATTCTGCAAAACATGTCCATACAGTCCAAAGTCCCTGTTTTTCTCCATTCAGACAATAATCAATTATTTCGTATCCCGGAACATCTTCTTTCAATCCTCCAAGATTTCTCCACGCATTCTTCGATATCATGCAGCAATCTTTCCATGCTGCCGTAGTATTACGGACATGCCGTAACATTGCTTCATATCCCTGTTCTGCGCCGTTAATCCCCTGGCACAAGAATTTCACTTTCGCATTATCTCTGACATCCAAAGCAATACCTGCGTATGCAATCAGATTATTTTCAAAATATACTTTCGGGGATACGGCACATACATCTTGCCTCTGTGCAAACATCAGCATTTCTTCTACCCAGTCCGGATTCATTGGCAGACAATGAACATTTATCATAACTGCGTATTCTTCTTCCATACTGTCTATCTGCTTATTTACATTATCAGCAAATGTACCATTCTCTTTATTTGCATATACGACACGAATATTTTTATATGTGGTTTTTTTCAAAATCTTTTCTTTTGCCCTGTCATATTCTGTGTTCTTTTCTGCTCCATGCAAAATAAGCAGCACACCTGCATTGTCCGGAATTTCGTAATGTACACGGTAAATAGTCCGATACGGAAGATTACTTTCAACTTTCCCCGGCTCTTTCGTTCTTTCTAACTGTTCGCTGACTGCATGTATTGCAGCATCAACCGCGTAACTTTTTGAATCCAGATTCATCGAAACTGACTGTGGATGAACTCTCCAGTAATACAGAACCTTTGGAATGTGTACAATCTTTTCTGCCTTTTCCGTCAGTCTTAAAACCATATCATGATCCTGGCTGCCGTCAAATTCCGGTCTGTATGCCTGTCCAATCTGATCTAAAAGTGATTTTTTGAATACTGTAAAATGACAAATATAATTATGGGCTCTTAATTCATCTTTTCCAAATCCAGGTTTGAAGTTAAAGTCTGATGCATCCTCGATTTTTCCAGAGAACTTTACTTCATCCGAATATAAGAAATCTGCTTTTTCCTCTTCAATTACTTTCATCATTTCATATAATGCTGACTCATGCAAGATATCATCATGATCCAAAAGACCTATGTAGTCTCCTGTTGCAAATTTCAGACATTCATTGGTATTTTCCGATATTCCTTTGTTTTCTTCTAATACCTCATAGCAGATTCTTGAGTCTTTTGAAGCATATTCTCTGCATATTTCACCTACGTATTCATGCTCCTTATCACTTCCATCTGCCAGACATAACTGCCATTTTGGATAAGTCTGCTTTTGCAGCGATTCCAATAATTCTCTCAGATAATTCTCTGGTGTATTATACAGTGGTGTAATAATACTAAATGATACCTGTGCCAGAAATTTCCTGTTTTTTTGATTTTCCCGCTCACCATCCGAAATCAAATGAAGTGAACGCACCCTGTTCCTGAATTTCTCTTCTTCTCTTTTTTTTCTGTAATGATCTCTTATTGCTCTAAGGACTGCAAATGGTCCCTGTTTTATCAACATCTTTATTACTTTCTTAATTTTCACTTTTGTACTCCACTATTTGAATAATTTATATAAGAATTTCATAAAAGCTATTACGTAAATGATAAATAACAATAATACACAAAATGTCTCTGCATCAAACCGGTTCGTAACCGCTTTCATGATCAATGTTCCGTCTGTCTCTTCATCATTGATCCAGAACTTTGTTCCTTGTTCTGTTTTTCTTTCAAAACAGAACAATACTGCATTGTCCGGAATTTCTCCTTCTGTGCCGATAGAAAAAATATATTCTTTATCTTTACAGTTTTTCACAGTATCAAATTTAAAATTATAGAATTTTCCACTTTCCAGATCCGTCGCTTTCGTTTCGCCATTCGCAACTACTTTCTGCGTTTCTGCATCTGTAAGACTATATTTGATAACCGTATCTGATGGTGTACCTGTAATCCTGCATTTTACCCTAACACCATCCAATGTATCTTCATTACTTTTGAACCGTTCCTGTACAGTTTCATTCAGGAACGATCCTGTTGTTATATATTCGCTGGTATCCACTGCTCTGTCATATATATAATTATTCTTCCCTATATGTGCATATAAGAACGAACCTGCAACAATAATGATACCCGCAATTATTATCTGAATCTTTTTCTTCATGTTCCTACCTCATCTAATAAGACTGACTATATTCTTTACAAATTTCATCTGCATCGCCAAACCTTTTCACATGCCCGTGTTCAAGCCATACAATTTTCTCACACAAACTTTCAACCTGTGCAATACTATGCGATACAAATAAAATAGTTGTCCCATGTTCCATCATTTTTCTGATGCGCTCTTCACACTTCTGTTGGAATCGGAAATCACCAACCGAAAGCACTTCATCAACGATCAATATGTCCGGTGTCCCGATCGTCGCAATTGCAAACGCAAGCCTTGACACCATACCTGAAGAAAAGTTTTTGACCGGAACATCCATAAAATTCTGGAGTTCTGAGAATTCCACAATATTATCGTAATGCTTTTCCATCTCTTCTCTTCCGTATCCCAACAATGCACCATTCAAAAATACATTTTCTCTTGCAGTAAGATCCATATCAAATCCGGCACCAAGCTCGATCAGCGGAGCAACTGTCCCGCAAACTTCAACTTTACCCGTCGTTGGTTTTAAAACTCCTGCAATTGTTTTCAACATTGTACTTTTTCCACTACCATTAAGTCCGATCAGTCCAAGTGATTCACCTTTATATACTTCAAATGATACATTCTTCAATGCCCAGAACTCATCAAACTTCACCTGTTTTTTTAATCTTTTAATCACATACTCTTTAAAGCTGTCGAATTTTTCAGATGAAAGATTGAACTTCATCGAAACATCTTCTACTTTTATGATCGCCTGTTTTTCCATATTTTCACCGCTCCCTATATGTTCAAAATAAATTCATCCTGTGCTTTGTAGAATACTCTGAGTCCGATTACAAGTGCAAGTCCTGCTTCTATCACCGCAATAATAATTGATTTTGCATCAAAGATTGTATAATCCAACATCACATCTCTGAACATCAGCAGGATATTGGTAATTGGATTCAAATTTACGATTGGTTTCAGCCATGCCGGCAAAATTGACATTGGATAAATAATCGGTGTCAGATACATCAGTGCTGTAATGAATACAGAGTATAAATGCATGATATCTCTGAACTTTACAGCAATTGCCGAAAGAATCAGTCCAATTCCCATAGAGAATATTACTAACAATACCAATGGAATCGGAACAAGGATTACTGTCCAGTGCAATTCCGCTCTTGTCGCAACCATAACCAGAATCAGCGCTGTAAAAGAGGCCATCAGGTTAATAAAGCTTGAAAAGATTCTCGAAATAACAAATAAGTATTTTGGTACATAAATCTTTCTGATCAGAGATGCATTTCCAAGAATTGCTCCCATCGCATTTGTCGTTGATTCAGAGAAAAAGTTAAAGATTACCTGTCCACTCAAAATAAACAACGGGAAATTCTCCACATCAAATTTAAACAGATTTGAGAAAACAACAGATAATACGATCATCATCAATAATGGATTCAGGAGTGTCCATAACACTCCCAAAACAGATCTACGATATTTAATTTTTATATCTCTAGCAACCAGCTCTTCCAATAGTGGCTGGAATTTCTTAAAATTCTGGATATATTGTTTCATATTCAGCTCCTCTTATTTTTATAAAATCACTACAAACATTTTCTTACCAGTAAGACTTCCCACATTTGCTGGAATATGATGAAATTACTTGCAAGCATAATCATCATCTGATATTTTTCCAGTTCTATTGTATTTTTTATTTTATCAGTCTGGAAGCAAAGATAAAATATAAATATAAACGGATAATAATACCTTGCCTGTGTTCCTAGTATTTCTTCAATACCCGCCTCCGTAAATGATATATACAATGCCGTCCATACCAGACCTATTACCAGAATCATCTCTATTGCAAATATACACTTCGTCTTAATGTCCAGTACTCTTTCTTTACTTTTTCCATCTCCATAAGTGTCTGTCAGTGTTGTTCCTACCACCAGTGCTGCACAACATGTCGACAGACTGCCTCCGCCTAAATAGCCAAAACTTGTAAAAGCTGAACCTCCCATGATGTATTCCTGGAAAGTTTTCAATACATTCTTCAACCACACAATTGCATATGCAATTGGCTGCCCCAGAATATATTTCATCTGTTGTCCACTATCCGTTTTGCTTCCCCTGGAATCTGACATATCATTGGATGGATTCAGTGCCGGCAATACAAATGAAGCCATCAACGCTAAAAATGCTATTATAATACCACCTTTAAAGATATATTCATCTCTCTTTGAATAGAACTTGTCTTTTCCAAGGAACAGACCGCTCAGTATCAATGGTGCATACACTGCTTTCGGAAGACATCCCAGAACAAAGCATGCTATCATTAATATTCTCCACTTATACTCAAACTTTTCCGTCTTATTCACATGTTCTCTGATCAGTATACTGCTGCCCAATACCAGGAATGCAACCACCCATATATCATATGTATATACCGTTCCCTGGAAGATCAGTTCCGGCATCATACCGATTACCATCAGCAAACGTTTTCCTATTGGAAGAATCGCTATCGCAAAGCTCATAACCACTGCATAAAGCAATAAATTTCCAAGCTTTCCTAATAACCATTGGAAATAAAATGGCAAATGCAAAATTTGACCGATTTTTAGCAGAAATGCCTGATTCAGGTATCCTACACTACTAAGTTTGAATTCATACTTATCAGTCATCACTCCCGTATATCTTGTCTTATCATTCATGACTCTAAAGAAATCCATTCGCTCTTCGATCGACTCGTTTGCATTAATGGTCGTCGTATTGATTTCCCATGGATATCCGTAATAATAATCTTCAACCTGAGTAGACGGTTCTTCATATTTCGTACACCCGATCCAATGTGCGTTCAAATAATGTATCTGTTCATCAAATCCTGTTACATATATCGGCTCCAGCAACATCAGACAGATGCCTGCCACAAAACTGCATACAAAGAATGTAATTGCCGGATGTCTTTTATTTTCCTTTCTAAAAGAAAGTATAAACAGAAAAGCAAACACACATGCAGCCGTAAACACGCCTAAAATCGGGTTCAGTTTCAATGTGTTATCTACTTCGAAATGATTAATCACAACTTCATTTTCCGATTTTTCAAACTTTATTTCAATCTCTGCTACTTTTCCGCCTACATTCACAACAGAACGCGGCATATCTTTCATATATTCATCTTCTATATGCATATCTTTATAAGCACCATATATATTCTGTTTGCGCATTCTTAGATGTGCTTTTGAAAAGTATTCCGAAGTATATTCATACGATAATTTATTTACGTATTCTTTGTGGAGTTTTATTAACATCTCTCCACCTTTTTTTCCGATATAATACTTCCCGTTACGCCTTTTTATATCTCCCTTAATCAATACATTCTCATTGCCGATTTCTATCTTACCTTTATTATCGCCTGCTTTTATATAATGTATTCCCGCATATGCTCCCATTACGATACATCCGGCTATCACCGCTATACACGCGATAATCAACAGCTTGCCTTTTTTCTTCCAATAATCTTTCATTTACATTTCCCCAAACGATTACCTATTTTTCAATTCATCATTCATCTTCTTCTCATACAACGCCAATTCCTGTGTCAACTGTTTCATTCTGATTGATACTCTTGAAATCGCAACTGTAAGTACAAATATAATCACCAGAGAAAAACAGAATCCCAAAAAGAACAGCATATTAATCGGACTCGCCACACCGATCAGTTCTGCTAACTTCGTAGTTAATATCGGAAAACAATCTAGTACCAATGTTCCGACACCAACAATCAGCCATGCCAGAGCATACCTCAATTCCAATCGTTTCTTACGAATCATATTCACGATGACACATAACGCAATAATCAAAATAATTGCTATTATAATCTGTAATCTGATATTCATTTTTCTTCTCCTAATACTTTCTAATTCTTTCAATCAAAATCGCCAAAGGAACTTTTATCATATAGTAGACTGACTTTTTCAGAGAAATCGAAGAAACTCCTCCTTCTCTCGCCTTCATAACTACCGGAATCTCTTCCACTTTCATGTTTCTTCTCAGAATCGCAACTACACTTTCCGGCTCCGGATAATCTCTCGGATAATCATACGCAAACAGTCCCATTGCATTTCTTCCGATCATACGCAACCCGGATGTCGGATCTGTTATCGTCTTTCCGGTCATCAATTTGATCAGGCCGGTAAAAAACCTGATTCCCATTCTCCGCGTATATGAAGACTGGAATCCCTTCTTTTCAATAAATCTGGATCCAATCACCATGTCCAGATTATGATCGACCAGATATACAGCCATCGTATCAAGGAATTCCGGATCATGCTGTCCGTCCCCATCTACCTGAACTGCCACATCATAGCCATGCTCATACGCATATCTGTATCCCGTCTGCACAGCTCCTCCGATTCCCAGATTAATCGGAAGATTCACAATATTAAATCCATTATCTTCACAGATTTTTCTGGTATTATCAACTGAGCAGTCATTTATTATTACATAGTCAAACCCCTTCGCATCCTTCTTAATCGAAGCTACCGTCTTTTCTATATTCGCCGACTCATTGTATGCGGGTATAATAATCAACTTCTTCACTTTATTTCTCCTCACAAATACGTTCTACCTGTTTTGCAACAATTTTCCAAGTAAAATGATTTTGAATCATCTCATACGTTAATTCTATGCCTTTTTCTCTCCTGTCAGGATCTGCAATCACTTCCCTCAACGCCTTATAAAGGATGTCTTCCTGATTATTAGGTATAATACATCCGTACTCTTTATTGACCAACAATTCTTTCGCACCACCTCTGGCTGTTGTGACAATATAGCACCCACAAGCTGATGCCTCAAGTATGGAGGTTGAAAAACCTTCTGAGAAAGATGGCAGGCAAAAAATATCACTTTCCTTCAACAGTGCTACAATATGCTCAAAATCAAGTCGTCCGACAGGAATAATATAATCCGTCTTTCTTTCCTCAATTTCTTCCTGCATATCCCCATCTCCCGCAATGAACAGGCACACTTTTACTCCGTCTCTATTCAATCTATCCATTACATTTAACAGGCTAGGTAATCCTTTTTCCTTCAACAATCTTCCTGTAAATGTTATAACTATCGTATCTTCCGGTATGTTATATTCTTCTTTGTAAGAAGCTGTTACTTTTTTCTTTATCTCTTCAACCTCTTCCAGATCTATAGAATTATATAACACTCCTTTTGCCTTGATATGAAAATGTCCCAGCCATTGATTGCAAGCTTTCGACACCCCATAATACTCCTTACAGAACAAATAGTCAATCTTGGTAAATGCATGTTCAAAGATTTCACCGATCGTATCCCATAATCTATTATGCACCGACAAATGGCTTGTCCCATGATCCAAAGTAATACATTTCGCCTTTTTCTGTCTGGCAAAAAGCATTCCATATAACGAATGTAGATAAAACCTCGTATTCACAATTACCATATCTATTTTCTTACTTTTCAATTTTCTGTGAATCCACCAGAATTCCTTATTGAATTTGATTACCGGATATCGTCCTTCCAGCAGATTATAACACGGTATTCTATATACCGATATTCCATTTACCAACTCGTGATTTTTTAGATGATATACATTAGATGTTACAATGATTACCTTATTCCCATCCTGTATCAACTGCTTGGCAAGATTGTATGTATATCTTTCCACACCTCCCAAATGCGGAAAATATTGTGCTGCAAATATGCAATATGTCTTACTTTTCTGCATATATCGGCTCCTCTCCTTCAAATTGAATGATTAATGGCATATGATTGACCCGTTCATTTTCCGGCGGAATCTTCATATAATCACCATATACTTTTTTCAAGAATTTATCATTATTATTCGGAATGTTTATCTCTGTGTTTTCAAACGGAACTTTCTTCAACGGAAAGATATCCTTCGCAGCAATCTTATCTTTCAAGCTTCCCACATATTCATAAGACGTTACATATCTTCCTTTCTCATCACTTTTATTATACTTTGTAGCATTGTCTACATATTTCTTATAAATCCAAGAAGGTTTTATCCTCAAAAGTTTCAATGCAGCATAAACCAACCGACATCCCAGACTCATAATCTCTCCTTTTATTCCGTCGTAGTCAATAATAGGATTCGGATTGCCGGATAGGAATAACAACTTTCCAAGTATATTTGCTTTTCTACTCTGTGCAACCTGTTTTTTTCTGTCCCGTGGCACATAGTCAAAAGGGAAGATGTCCATGAAAATGCACTGTTCACATTTTAAATTCTGTGTTACCTCTGACACAAATTTCGTATTTTTTCTTTGGATATGTGTTACAGTACAGCTATATCGTCCATCTATCTGCGGTGTCAGCAGATTATATTTATCAGACATCTCCTTTGAGAATATTTCCATGAATTTATCATAATCCACTCTTAGCATCCCGACATCTATATCATCATCCCACGGAATAAATCCGGCATGTCTGACTGCACCGATGGCTGTGCCATATACCGCAAAATATGGTAGTTTATATTTCTCACATACTTGCGCAAAGTCATGTAGCATTTCCACCTGAACACCATGCAACTTTTTCAGAACTGTTTCATCGTATTGTTTTGACCTACTGTATTTTTTCACTCTTTTTCCCTCTCTCTTTATGTGTTTCCATATAGAAACAAATTACAAATATCATTGCCGTTACTACCAAAAATATAAGCATCGCCGTGGTATATCCCATGGACGCCCCAAACAATTTCCATTTATTCACAAATGGTTCTGCCACAACCTTTATGTATATCCATGACACAATATAAGAAACGATCAGAAGATATTGCTTGCGGATAACGACCAATGCATTATCCAGAACCGCCGCAAATGTATAGCAGCATCCGCCGACAATAATCAGCAGCAACTGACTCTTATATTTATCAAGGTTCATTCCATAAATAACAGAAAGCACCGGAATCCCCAAAATCGCACTTCCGATGATCAGCACAATTGCCATTCCAAACAGGCACAGCAAGATTCTTCCTAATATTTTAATGAACTCACGATATTTTTTATCTCCCCATACAATCGCCATCTGTGTAATCAACGGTCTGAACACAATATACGCCAATGACAATACAGATGCCGGCATAAAAAGAATATTAAATACCGTTTGTGCTCCCTGTTCAATCCTTCCATCCTGTATCGCCGTATCAATCACCATCTTAGGCGTATTCATAATAGACATGATAATAAATGCATTTACAAACAATGGAAGGCCTTCTCGAGAAAGAGTAACGATCCATTTCACATTCTTTCCTAAATTCCCACTTAATCTCAGAGCCGCAACCCGTTTCTGATAGCTCACATCAAATGCGAAGAAACATATTACATATATGATTACAAGACTCCAGCAGGCATACAAAAGATTGTGTGTATTAACCAATATCACACCAAACACAATACTTGAAAAGACAATTCTGTATGTAAGCGCCTTACCCGCCAGATCCAGTCTCTCTTTTTGCTGAAACCAGCCTTCATACACGTCAGCAATTGAATCCACAGCTCTATATACACAGACAATCATTACTATCTGCGCTTTATAATCTACGTACCCACACATTCTTATATAAACAGCACTACTTATCAACATTGCCACAACTGTCAGGAACCTGAATACGCAATATTGTTTAAACTGAAACGTTTGCTTTACGTCCGTTGCCTGATATACTCTGATCTGAAATGTTCCAATTGTAACCATCAGCTGACTGATCGACCATGCGATACTGAAGATATCCGTATCTTCTTTGTTAAGCATTCTGGTTACCAGCATTAATGCAACAACAGAAAGTAACGCATTTGCCATACTTCCCGTAATGTTCCATATATATATTTCCTTTTCTGTCGGTTGATTTTTTATCGATTGCATTCTTTCTTCTCCATTATTTTATTCCACACAAAATCTTGCGGCAACTCGTTTCACACAGTCAAACAACTTACTTCGGATCAAATCCATCAAACTGCAAATCACATATACAGCTGGCACTACTATAATTAATTTAACTAATGCCCATTTATACACACCACTTTTCAGTTCATCTTCAAACAAATGCGCTACTACTTCATTCCGGATCAAACCATTATCATGAATCAGATACACTCCTAATGTCACACCTGATAAAATCGTGATCACCTGTTTAAGCTTTGTACTGTCAACTCTGATATTTACAAAAAATATCAACAGCGCAATACTTCCAAGAACAATTGTCGGAGATGTATACTCAACCAACACATTTGCATTCTCTGTATTGCCAACTTTTTCCATTATAATCTTACTCAAAAATGTAAGAAGCACCATGCATCCAAAAACTGACAAAGACAATCTTTTCTTAACTGCATGGTAATTGAAATATTTACGTATATATGCCCCAAACAGGTACATGATACATAACCACAAGGATGAATATCCTCGATTCACATTAAAAGGATCCGGATAGTATGAACCCTGCAACAAATAACTGACCAGAGTCGGTAGAGCAATATATATTGCAAATATTCCAATCAGCATGCGCTTATATATTCTCTGGTCAATATAGTCCATCGCCAACCGTATCATCGGTATCAGACACATCATTCCAAAATAAGCTGTAACATACCAGTTTTTTCCTGATGTAACAGGAAAAAATGAATAAATCCACTCTTCTCTTGAAATCGTTCCATGTAACACTGTACAGTCCATAACAATCGTAATCATTAAACTATAAAACATAACTTGTAACCACAATTCCATGAGCTTACGAATGTTACACCGTGCAGTCAGAAAGCCACTTGCCAATGCATAACAATTCACTGCTCCATAACATGCGATTTCAATTAACCATGCTACCTGATAGCATCGAGACATGGGCGGCATATCATCCAGTACACCTCCATGACCTAGCATATGTAATGTTACAATCATAAGCATAGATACAATCTTCAACAAATCTATTCCTATATTCCTCTCGGTCTGCATTCATTACTCTCCTACTCATTACTCATACCGATTGATTATATCATATCTTGTATTTCTTTACCAGAGCGAACACCAAAACCTGGCAAAAACCATTTAGAGTTACATTTCTTATTGACACATGCCTTTCCAAACTGTATAATACCCATATGTTCATAAAATTATAAGGTGGTGCAGTACATGAACACACAAGAGTGTGATATTTTGAACTTAATATTATCCAATACATATACAAATCAAAGAACACTGGCAGAGGACTCCGGTCATTCCCTTGGAATTGTCAATCGTTCTATCAAGACATTGATTGCCGAAGGTTATCTGGACGAATCCATCCAGCCAACGCCGAAAGCCCTCCGGGAACTCACAGAGGCTTCCCCAAAAAGAGCCATTATTCTCGCTGCCGGCTTCGGGATGCGGATGGTTCCGATTAATACAGAAGCACCAAAGGGGCTTCTTGAGGTACACGGCGAACCATTGATCGAGCGTCAGATTCGGCAGCTACATGCTGCCGGCATTCACGAAATCTACATCGTCGTCGGCTTCATGAAAGAACAATACGAATATCTCATGGATGATTACAGTGTAGAGCTGATCGTGAATCCGGACTATGCGGAAAAGAATAATCTCCACTCTCTGTATCTTGCGAGAGAACATTTGTCGAATGCATATGTGATTCCATGCGATATCTGGTGTGATCAAAGTCCATTCCGCAGGCACGAACTTTATTCCTGGTACATGGTCAGTGATCTGGTAGATAACGACAGTTCGGTCCGTGTAAACCGTAAGCTGGAACTGACTACGATCTCTGCTTCTTCCGGGGGCAACTCGATGGTCGGCATCAGTTATCTTCTCCGTAAAGACGCAAGAATCATTCAGGAACGACTGGAAAGATATGACAAAGATCCGGCATATAATGATAAATTCTGGGAAGAAACCCTGTACGAAAAAGGCAAAATGATCGTTCCTGCCAAAGTCGTACATGCCGCTAATATCGTAGAAATCAATACATTTGAACAGCTCCGGGAATTGGACAGCAATTCCAATCATTTGCAGTCTGATGTTCTTGAAATTGCTGCCGAAGCACTACACACACAACTGGAAGACATCTCGAATATCACGGTTCTGAAAAAAGGTATGACCAACCGTTCTTTCCTGTTTGACTGCAATGGATGCAAGCATATCATGCGTATTCCCGGCGAGGGAACCGATCAGCTCATCAATCGCCGCGAAGAAGCACAGGTATACCAGATCATCCGTGATAAGCACTTATGTGATCACATCGAATACATCAATCCGGAAAACGGATACAAAATTACTCGTTTTCTGGATCACGCCCGTGTATGTGATCCACACAACTTAGACGATATTCAAAAATGTATGCATCGTCTGAGACAGTTTCATGAGATGAAATTAAAGGTGGATCACCGTTTTGACCTGTTTGGCCAGATCGATTTTTATGAAAAACTATGGAACGGGCGCAGTTCCGCATATCGGGATTATCAGAAGACAAAAGAGAATGTATTTTCACTGCGATCTTATACAGAGCGATACAAATCAGAAGATGTTCTCACCCATATAGATGCCGTCCCTGATAATTTCTTATTCACGACAGATACCGACGGTAACGAAGATATCCGCCTGATCGACTGGGAATATGCCGGAATGCAGGATCCCCATCTGGACATCGCCATGTTCTGTATCTATTCACTTTATAACAAGGAGCAGGTGGATCAGCTGATCTCTCTGTATTTTTCAGAAGGATGTCCAGACGCTATCCGTATCAAGATCTATTGTTACATTGCCTCTGCTGGACTTCTCTGGAGCAACTGGTGCGAGTATAAAAGACATCTCGGTGTCGATTTCGGCGAATATTCCTTGCGTCAGTACCGATACGCCAAAGAATATTACCGCATTGTACAAAACGAATTAAACAACATTACCAAATAAAACATTCAAGCTAAGGAGCATCAAATCATGCACACTGTAAAAAGAGCAATTATCATGGCTGCCGGATTCGGTTCCAGAATGCAGCCTGTCACATTAACAACCCCAAAACCTCTCGTCAAGGTAAACGGGATGCGTATGATCGATACGGTAATTCAGGGATTACATCACAATGGTATTCAGGAAATCTACATCGTTGCAGGATATCTGAAAGAACAGTTCTATGCATTGGAAACACAGTATCCCGGTGTGAAGATCATCGAGAACCCTTATTATGACACCTGTAATAACATCTCTTCTCTTTATGTTGCACGCGAGCATCTGGAAGATGTAATGATTCTCGATGGAGATCAGATAATCTACAATGACAAGATTCTGGATCCTTCCTTCGAACGTTCCGGTTATAACTGCGTCTGGACCGATTCGCAGACCGATGAGTGGCTCATGACTGTCAAAGACGGAGTCGTAACCTCCTGCAGCCGGACCGGCGGAACAGGTGGCTGGCAGCTCTACAGCATCTCACGCTGGTCCGTCGAAGACGGCAGAAAACTAAAACAACATCTGGAAATTGAATTTGAGCAAAACAAAAACCGTCAGATCTACTGGGATGATATTGCCATGTTCTGTTATCCGGGAGAATACCATCTGGGAATCTATCCGATGAAGAAAAACGATATTATAGAAATTGACAATCTAAGCGAGCTGGCCGCTCTGGATTCCAGCTACCAACAATATATGGAGGCGCAATAATATGAACACAAAAAAATCACAAGGAAAAATAGACTGGATGATCACACTGCTTCCGCTAGGCATCGTCATCGCACTTTGCATCCTCTTCTTCTTCCTGCCAAAACAATCCAATGCAGTATTAAGCCAGATCCGGTTCTTCTTCGGCGACACTTTCGGCACTTACTATCTGGTCATCGGTCTTGGAATCTTTATCCTCTCCCTGTACATAGCCGGTTCCAGATATGGTAACATCGTTCTCGGCGAACCCGACGAAAAGCCAAAGTATTCTTTCTTTGCATGGGGATCTATGATGTTCACCTGTGGACTTGCAGCTGACATCTTATTCTACTCATTCTCCGAATGGGTACTCTATGCTACCGATCCGCATATCAAAGAAATGGGAAGTATCCAGGACTGGGCCGGTGTATATCCGCTCTTCCACTGGAGCTTTATCCCTTGGGGATTCTATCTGGTGCTGGCAGTCGCTTTCGGTTTCATGCTTCATGTCAGAAAAAGAAATCGCCAGAAATACTCCGAAGCCTGCCGTCCGCTCCTCGGGAAACACACCGATGGCTTAGCCGGACGTATCATCGATCTGTTGGCAGTATTCGCACTGCTTGCCGGTACCGCAACTACATTCAGCGTAGCCACTCCACTGATGGCAACCATCATCGGCGAGCTCTTTCACATTGCAGTCAGCAGAACCGTTATCAATATTATCATTCTTCTGATTACATGCGCCGTATATACTTATTCCTTACTGCACGGATTCAAGGGAATCAGCAAATTAGCCAATATCTGCATCTATATGTTCTTTGGTCTGATCGCATTCGTATTATTATTCGGTGGTGAGACCCGCTACATTATCGAGACAGGATTCTCTTCTCTCGGCCGGATGATGCAGAACTTTATCGATCTGTCCACCTTCACAGACCCGTTGCGTACTTCTAATTTTCCGCAGAACTGGACGATCTATTACTGGGCTTACTGGATGGTATGGTGTGTTGCAGCCCCATTCTTTATCGGAAGTATCTCACGCGGAAGAACCGTACGTCAGACTATTCTTGGCGGATACGTATTTGGTGTAGGTTCTACATTGACAAGCTTTATCGTCCTTGGAAATTATTCTATGGGAATGCAGGTAACTGAAAAAGCAGATTTCATTAAGCAGTATCTCGATAACGGTGATCTGTATGGCATGATCGTAAGTATCATCAAGACCTTGCCTTGCGCTCCGGTTATCATGGTCGTCGTATTGCTCACAATGATCGCTTTCTACGCCACCTCCTTTGATTCTATCGCATTAACCGCTTCCTGCTATAGCTATCACACTCTGGAAGACGGGGAACAGCCAAACAGAGGAATTCAGCTTATGTGGTGTATCCTGCTTATCTTACTTCCGATCGCACTGTTATTTGCTGAAAGTTCTATGAGCAATCTGCAATCGGTCAGCATCGTCGCAGCCTTTCCGATTGGTGCCGTCATCGTAATGATAGCACTCAGTTTTCTGAAAGATGCAAAAAAATATTTGCAGGAAATGAAAAACGAATAAAAATATAAAAAGAACAGAGGCCGGGATTACAGCCATACAACTGCCGTTTCCCATCTCTGTTCTTTTTTTCGCTCTAAGGAGCCCAGATCCCCCGTTCGTCTACATAATATCGATTATAATCTACCCATTCCGAGACAGCCATCGCACCGCTTGACTTCAGGTAGCATACGCCTTGAATCCACATATCGTGATCCATTGCACCGCTCACCTCGAAGAAATATCAGCTACCACCTATCTTCTGCCAGCCACGCTGTATCTCTCCTTTTTCATCGAAATAATACCAGGCATTACCAATATAGCCCCATCCTGTTGTCACACGCCCGTTCGAGTCGAAATAATAATAGGTTCCGTCCAGCAGGCCCCATTCACTTTCAGTCTTTACATATTCCGTAGCAATTCCATAAAAAGAAAAATCCGCCACCACTGCCGCTGAATCAGACATCGTAGAATACACATTTGTATTCGGAAGACACGCTCTCATTCTCGTATTAAACCATGATGACGGCCCAGTCATAACGGCTGTTTTCGGATTTAGAGGAGTCAGGAAATCCGATGGATTATTATAATCTATCCCATGATGTGGCAATTTTAACAAATCAATCTTTACTCTCTTTACCTGTTCGGCAATCTTCTCCGTATCTCCGTCTACCGGATCCAGGTCCGATGTAAGCAATGCATTTCTTCCATATGCATTGACCCTCACCACCAGTGAGTTATCATTCTCATTCGTAACCGGAATGATATTTCCATCCGCATCTCTTTTTCTCTCGTAGTTCATAATGCTGATGTTCATATTTCCCATTCGGAATCTGCGATAACCGCCATTCTCTTCGAGATCCAGATCTGTGATGATCTTTACATGGTGGTCCTACGCTGCCTGTATGATTCTGTCATAGACATACTGATTATCCCACAGTGTATCCTCATCCGCATCCTCACAGTAATATGGATCTGTCACATCCTTCCCATGTGCCGCCAACTGATACGAATCATCATATTCTGCAATATACAGGCAATCCACCGGAAAATGTTCTATAATCTCATCTCCACTTCCGATGTGATCACTGTGCGCATGCGTTGCAATGTAAAAATCCAGCTTTTCCACACCAAGTTGTTTCAAATAGTGGACGATCGCTCATATTCTTCATTCGTGGTAATTCCATATCGATATGGATATTTACTTCCCGTAGAACCACTCGGATAATCCCAGTCTTCTCCGGAGTCAACCATTCCGAAATGACCGTTACTCTCCAGCAAAATGGCATCCGATGCCCCGTATAGTGATATAAAATGAATTCTTGTTGTATTGCCAGATGCCGCATAGGTATCTATGTGTAGAAAGAATAGTGTCCATACAAAAAGCAGCATGATTCTGACAGCTTTTTTGCGAATACTTTTCACCTCGTCTGTAAATTTCGTTTTTTATTCTATCATAGAATACTGCTTTTTTCTTACTTTTTCAAGTCAGCTATAATAGACTCTTCTAACGTTTACTCCAGATCTTGTTCTTTTTTTATATAAAAATCCCCATACAGGACTTTTATATTACACTGTCCTATATGGGGAAACA
Source organism: uncultured Dorea sp. (assembly GCA_900550865.1). Classification (GTDB taxonomy): domain Bacteria; phylum Bacillota; class Clostridia; order Lachnospirales; family Lachnospiraceae; genus Dorea_A. The sequence goes on from URTM01000012.1 coordinate 76,672, forward strand.
TATCAAGCTGATAAAACAACATCTTTATTAATGGGATCTGTTGTTGATGGAAGAAAACAACTTATCATTAAAGAATCTAAAAATTTTACATATTCTAGTTAAAGAAAAGGACGTGTGAAAAAACGAAAGTTTTTTCATGCGTCCTTTTTCTTATAAATACAACAGTAGTTATATTTCACAAAAAAGCGTATAATCCCCCTTTCCCCATGAGAATGCCATTATGAATCCTATGCGGCAGTTGCAACTTTTTTTTGCTTGTTGTGATATTTATAAAGATTGTGTCCGATAGAAACAAGAAATACTTCAAGCAGGACGGATTTTATTCCTCTTCGCACAATTCTTTTGTACCAACGATCGTTTTTTAGGATACCAAATGTACCTTCTGCCTGAATGGATCTGTTCATCCTTAGAAGTGCTCCCTGGATACTTTCGAGATTTTTAACTACTTCCTGGTGCATCGCTGTAAGTTCACGGTTAATCCTCACAGTACGGTTTTTATCCGTCTTTTTACATTCTTCTGCGTACGGACATTCAGAACAATCTTCACATTGATATACTTCTTCCTGACGACCATACTTGTTTCCCTTTACGTTTTTACGATATTAAAGATAAAATTTTTTCCCGTTTGGGCAACGCATGATTCCGTCTTCACCAATTGGAAAATTTACTGCTCGGAATGGATCTTCATGATACTTCCTGTCAGTAGTCTCTTTTTTGAACATGGTGAATTTCATATACTTTTCCATTCCATGCTGCTCACAAAAAATATAATTGTTGTAAGAACCATATCCGGCATCTGCCACTGGATACTTCGGATAAAAGCCATATGTAGTATAAAACTTGTTCATCAACGGAACAAAACAATCCATATCTGAGCGATACTGATTTATATCAACAACAGCAATGTATTCATCTGCAACACCAACCTGTACATTATAAGCCGGAAGCAGCTGGTCATTTCCCATGTAATCTGTCTTGATTCGCATAAAAGTAGCCGAATGATCTGTTTTCGAGTAGCTGTTGCGATCCTCCCCACAGATTTTAATTTTTTCCATGTATTCTTCTAACTTAGCAGCATACTCCCTGAGTTTCTCATAATGCCGTTGCTGTGTAGTTTTGCGATGTCCCCTGCCATGAACAAACGCAGTTTCATCAATCTGCCAGGCTTCTGCATACTGTTCTGCAGCTCCTTTCAGATAATCTGGCGCATACTCACTATTGATACAAAGCTTTATTCCTGTACATGTCAGTTCTTCATTGATTTCCTCAAAAAGTGTAGTAATCTTATCGAAGAGACGGTATCTGGATTTTTCTGTTGATTTTTTCCATACCCAGGAATATTTATTCGCATTTGCTTCAAACTTGGATCCATCGATGTATAGGTGTTGGAGATCCACATGTTCTGTCTCGAAAATTTTTTTGTTTATGTCTTGAAATATCTCTTCAATGGAATCAGCAAGTACCTCGTTAATGAAGTAACCGAAGGTACGATAAGAAGGTGTTTGATGATCCATGAGATACATGAAGCGGAGAT